>CAJUKS010000032.1 GCA_910587405.1 uncultured Alphaproteobacteria bacterium | reverse complement strand
TAAACAGACCAAATCGTATTAACCGACAAGAGCGAGCAAAGAAGAAGCCGAATTATTGTACAAATTTTCAAAGTCGACAGGCGAAAGGAAATCGCAGTGACTGTGAATACGGATCGTGTTGTAAAAAGCGTCGATATATTCAAAGACCAGCTTGTAAGCATGCTGAAAGTCCTTTATCCTGAATCTGTTCAGCCACTCGCGCTTGATAAGCGAATGAAAGGATTCGATACAGGCATTGTCATATGGATAGCCTTTCTTTGAATAGCTTAGCTGCAGCGCCGCTGCCGCTTGCCGATAAGCGTCTGAAACATACTGAGAACCTCTGTCGCTGTGCAGGACAAGCGGTGCGGTAATTTTACGCTTTTTCATAGCTCTGCGCACGGTTTCAGCCACATGGACAGCCTCAAGGGTCTCGGACAGCGTCCACTCAATAATTTTTCTTGAATAAAGGTCCATAATGCTTGTGAGATAGACAAAGCCCTGCTCCGTCCAAATATATGTAATGTCGCTGCACCAAACGGCGTTAGGCTTTTCCGGGTCGAACTGCTCGTTCAGAATGTTTTTAAGAGTACTGCTGAAATCGGGATCAACGGTAGTTTTGGTATACGGCTTTACCCATTGCGCCTTAATACCTATTTCCTTCATGTATTTTCCAACTGTCCTTTCCGCTATAGTTTCACCGTTTTTACGAAGCTCGGCAGTAATTTTCGGCGCACCGTAATTCTGATGAGATACGTTGTAAATATCCACAATATCCTCCTTGACGCGATTACGTCGAAGTTCGGTCTTTGAGGGCTGACGGCGTTTCCAAGCCTTATAGCCGGAAACCGATACGCCTAATTTTTTCAGCATTCCGCTGACAGAAACGCGGCGTTCGGACGCTTCTGCCATTTCCGAGACCGATTCGTAAACGGACTCGGTTACTTTCCCAGAATGCCGATTGCTTTTTTTAGCACTTCAAGCGCGTCCTGCGTATCACGAAGCTCCCGCTTCAGGCGGGCTATTTCCTTTGCTTCGTCCGATGAATAATTGCCCGACCCACGGAATGCGTTTTCACCCTTGTTTTTATGAGCCGTTACCCAACCATTCAGCGTATCATAGGGTATGCCGAGATTTTTGGCGCAGTCCT
>CAJUKS010000031.1 GCA_910587405.1 uncultured Alphaproteobacteria bacterium | reverse complement strand
TCGTGCTGATAAGCGCCGAAACGCAAAGTGGTATTATCCACGGTGACTTTTTCGGCATTGACAATATCATTATTGATCCAAATTGTTCCGCTGCCGTCTCCGCTAAGCAGCAGCTTGTATCGATAATCGTAATTCATGCCAAAGCGCGAGTCATAATGACCGCCTTCAATAGCGTCATTAATGACCCAAGTACCGCCACCGGTGGTGTCCAGAGTCAGATTAATTTCAGCCGGCCGCTGAAATCTTTCCATGAAAAAGGCATTATAAATTTTACCGCGGGCGCCGTCGTGAGTATAATTGTCCGAAATAAAATGAGTTTCTGCCCCGGAAGCAAAAGTCATATCCGCGTTGGCATGAACTGCGCCGCCCAAAGCATATTCTTCTGCGGTGGTGCCTTCGGCGTAATTAGCGATAAGGTCTCCCGTAACTTGGTCAATTCTGCTGTTCATACTGCTGTAAATTGCACCGCCGTTAGCAAGTTCGCCTTTAACAGAATTGCCGATGAAGTTTGCATTCATGTCGGTTATGACAGCATCATAATAGCTAAAAACGGCGCCGCCTCTTGCCATTCCCGTGGTCTCCAGACGGTTGCCGATAAAATTGCCGCTCACGCTGCCGATGGTGCCTCTGTTGTAAACGATGCTGTAAGCGTTGGAAACTTCGGCATAATTGCCGATGAAATTCGCGCTCATCCGCTCAATGGTTCCATCATTCCAAATCACGGTTCCCCAAGCTGTTGCATCGGCATGATCATAATAGTTGCCGATGAAATTACCGCTGATTTCGCCTATTTTATTGCGGTTGGAAATCGCACTGCCATAAGCAGCCGTGGGATTAGTCAAATAATTGCCGATAAAATCGCCGCTGATTTTTCCGATCGTCCCTTGGTTATCAATCGCCGCTCCGTAAGCCCCGCCATATTTATAAGTATTATTTATACTGTTTTTTATAAAATTGCCGCTGAGGCTGTCGATGTTTCCGCTGTTGGAAACGGCTCCCCCGTAAAGAATGGGAGACGCAGAGCTTTCGTACCGGCTGCCCACAAAGTCAGCATCAACGTCACCGCTCAGAGCATCTTGACGGGTATTGTAAACCGTTCGCCCTTCCGGTTGGGTATAAGTATACTTAAAATACTTGGTCTGATTGTTCGGCAGTTGAACCGAAACCACGTCAGTCGCGTCTTTTTGGTCTTCACCGACCGCGGTCCAGCTGACGTTCTTTGATGTCGAAAAAGCTTCCGGTTTCAGATCGATTTTGTAATACTTAGTTGTCAACTTACCGTCAGCATCAGGTTCTTGCAATGTGAAGTTATAGTCGTTTTCCGAGCCTTCGGAATAGGAAAATACGCTGTTTTCTTCCAAAGTCGGGGTTAGAGAGGCGGCAATTGCCGGCGCGCTCAAAAAAGTCGTCGCCGTTAATGCAATTGCCCAAGAAGTATGTTTAGTCATTTACACAATCCTTATCAAAATGCATTTAAACGTTCATTTTTTTGATACGTTTCGCTTCTTCTTCACGTTTCTTGCTAACCTATTGATAATCT
>CAJUKS010000030.1 GCA_910587405.1 uncultured Alphaproteobacteria bacterium | reverse complement strand
AGCCGCAATATTCCAAATGCACCAATGTGTAAAGTCTTTAATTATATGTGTGGTGTCCTCTAATGTTATGGCTATTGTTTTTGCTTTTGGCGATAAATTATGTATTATAATTTCAGGCGAAATATCTTTTCCGCGCCCCGTATATTCAATAGGGAATTTGCCGCCGTTTTCTAACCCTACAATACTAAATTCCAGAAGTGAATAGTTTTGTATAGCGATATTTTTCATTTTTGCTCCTTGTCGTTTATCGTTTAAGTATTCGCAACTTTATTCTTTCGAGATAGCGCCTGTTCTTTTTCAAGAGAGCAATATCAAAAGGTTTACCGTGCGCGGGGTAGATTGCTTTTATCTTTTCATTGTCGATTAACTTGTCCCAAGTGTGTTTATAATCGTCAAGATTTTCAACAAAAATAATGATTTTATGTTTGCTCGGAAAACCGTTCATCGCCGCATCGCCGCAAAATAAAGTTCCGTCGTCAAACAATAAACCCATTTGGTCGTCCGTATGACCTTGTAAAAAAACTATTTCGGCGTTTATTCCGTAAGTGCGTAAATTATCAATATTTTCACAATCAATAGTTTTATGACTTTGTAAATTCACAATCGGAAAGGTGTGTTCGCCTTTCCCCATTAAGCGCATAAATTTACAAAACAAGTATGCCCGCAGAGTAGTACACCCGCCTACAAAGCGATTGTGCCCCTCTGAAAACCTATTTTTACTTAACAAATTAGTTATTAAAGTTATGTGCGGAAAATTATTTAACAGTTCGGCTAAAAAGCCTATATGGTCGTCGTGGGCGTGTGTAATAAATACATATTTTATTTGTTCCTTTTGAATACGGTGTTTAGATAGATTTTTAATAAAACGTTTATATCCGTTTGAATAGCCCGTGTCGATTAACAAAAATCCGTCGTTTAATTCGACCAAATATTGATTTACAACTCTATTTCCCAAGTTTAATATTTTCATTTTCTTTAAGTCCTTTAAGAAGTATGCCAACACCGACATTAAAACTGTCTCTTATAGACACAGAATTACCAAAACTATCGTGCTGAACTAAATAAACATAACCTTGTAAAAAACTGCGGAATACTCGTATAGTATGAACTTCGTATTTTTCACTTAAATTATAGGCGGATAACACTTGCCGTATAGTTTCTATTAAGCCGCTTGTAGCCGCTATTGTTTCTTGCGATATATGCTGGTTATAAGATTGCATAATGTTGAACAGCCCTAAATGTTCCAATGTAAAATTCAAATATGCGGCACACATAGATTTAATAGCGTCGTCTTTTGATTTGCCGATTGCTGCTTGCATTACTCTATATTCAAGTTGTTTCCAACCGTAAAGCATAAGCGCAGTATGCAAATCAGATAAACTGTTAAAATGGTTATATAGAGAGGGTGAACGTACTCCCAATTTATCTGCCAATACTTTTAGAGTTAAATTTTCTGCGCCTATCTTATCAACTATTTCCATAGCCGATTGCAAAATTATGTCTTTGGTTAATCCTATTCTTGACATTGTTTGCTCCTTATG
>CAJUKS010000029.1 GCA_910587405.1 uncultured Alphaproteobacteria bacterium | reverse complement strand
GCACCCGACCCGCTTACTTTGGTATTCGTCAGGTTCAACACCCGGTTAACGTTGGTGGTTCCCGAGAACCGCAATTCCGCACCATACACGTTGATACTGGTTGTACGCGAGTTGCTGTTGGGGAAGGTACTGCCCGAGAAACTGAGCGTCGGCACTACGGTTTTTTCCGGCTCATAAGAACCGCAGGCTTCCTGCAACATCTTATGATCGGCGGTCGAGCCGAGAGTCCCCATATAAGCGCCCGAATATATGGTCGCCGCTTTGGTGCAACCCATTTCATAACCGCCGATATCCTGATATTCGGTGACATTACTGTAAGTATAGTCCCAGTTGGTGCAATAGCGTTTTTTGCGGCCAATCAGGCCACTCGTCTTCTCACATCCTTTATCGGTGCTGGTACAAGCCAATGCCATAACATGGTCGCTCTTGTTACGCGAACAAGCTGTGCAAGCGGCTTTGGTACATTTTCGCACCGTAACCGGCTTGTTAACCGCCGAACAATATTTTGAGGTTACCGAAACGTTTTTCGCCAACACGCCGTAAACAGCGGTGTTACTTTCAATCTCGGCACCGACGGCATAAGTCTGCTGCGCTTCCGGCAGCCGCGCTTTTTCCGCCTCGGTCAACACTGCATGATTAACCAGCTTGTCACCGGTAAATACCGCATACGAAGGATATTTATCTCTATTCTTGCTGAAGAACAGTTTGACCGCGTTTTCGCACGAAATCCGTTCGCAAGCCGAGCCGTCACGATTCGGCTGCCAGCCCTGCGCGCATTGCGTGATTTTGAAACGACCCTTCCGCGGGCAGTCACAAGTTGTCCACTTGGTCGCATGAACGTCATTCGGACGACCGCCCCGTTCGCCTTCAGCCGGGAACGCCGCGCACGAGCAGCATTCTTTGAAGAAGTAAACGCCGCCCTGAACACAGGCCTTACCTTTACCGCCGAATTCGCAATCGATCGATTCCCATACATACGGCGGGTTACTGCACTTGCACGAATCCCAATACGAATTACCCTGACTGTCTACACACGGATCGCCGTTAACGTCCGCGTTGGCGGTTTCCTGACAATCCTGTTTCGAATACGGATACAAGCCGCGTTCGCACAAGCAGGCCGAATAATAAAGGGTTTTCACGGTATCGGTCGGACCCGGATCAATTTGGGTACAAGCCGTGCCGCCCGGGTTGCTGAACTTAAAGCTGCTGTGGCACTGGCTTTCGGTATACGGATACTTTGCCGGATCACACACGCATCTGTACTTTTTGCCGCATTTGCCGGCCGGCATATGCGGATAGACGCAGGCGTCGTAAGTATATTCCTTGCCGCAGCACATAACATAGTCGCTGTTATACGGACAAAAACCGGTCACATGTTTGGCCGGGTTCGCATCACAGTCTGCTTTGAGGATATAGCCTTCTTGTTTACAGAGGTCGCCGTCTGCCGCCGGATCAACATACTCGCCGAAGTCGGCACCGCCGGCACAATCAGGATCGCCGACGAAACAGACCTTGGCCGATACGTTGCCGGCACTCCAAAAGCAGCCGCACGCCAACAGCATGCACACCGCCCAATTTTTACCCGATATTTTCATAATCATTCCCCTTTATTAAAATTGTTAGGTTAGGTGATTGAAAATATTGTACGTT
>CAJUKS010000028.1 GCA_910587405.1 uncultured Alphaproteobacteria bacterium | reverse complement strand
TATATCACGCGAAATATCGACCTGTAAATCAATGCGCCCGAATAACGCCTGATTTGCCTGATTTGCCCGAAAAACCTTTTTGAAAATGCTGTTGTCGATTTCCACGTTCACGCCCTCAGGCACAATCGGGAACACGCCGCCGCCCATAAGTTTCTCCATTATGCGGCTTTCGAGTTTGTTTATCGCCTGTTGCTGCGGTCGGACAAATTCGCAGTCCGATTGACCGAGCAAATTATCCTCCTCCGACGTGTTTTTGCGTATGACAATCGGCAGGATATTCGGCGTATAGAACGGGAGGCGCGTTTTCTCCATTTTAGGAACGTCAACCTCCGTCATTACGGGCAATAAAACGCCGTTCGTATCGTCAAGGGCAACGGAACCGTCCTCGTTCACGGCTTGCCGTTGCTCTTTTTCCATAACAACCTGCCCGTCTTTTATGACCTCGCTCATCGCAGGGAGTATCGAACCGTCAGAGAGCGTTATATCTCTGTCGAGTTCTTCGTATTCCTCATTCTGCAATACGAATTTCGGCTTTTCACATTCGCAGAGTTCTTTTCGCTTGCCGCATTTCGTACACACATAACGCTTGCGGGCATAATAGTCCTCAAGGTCGAGCAGTTCCGTATCGCCCGACCAAACATACTGACAAACCTTGTCGTCGTCGTTCTTGTAATAGCACACATAGAGCGTCGCGGTCTTTTCGTCCGAATTGTCCTCTGTTTCCGTTTCCTCTGCGACCTCTAACGATACGTCGTATTTACGGACTATATCATCTTTCGTCGTTTCAAACTGAATAAAACAGTAGTCCATATCCTTGACGTCGTAAATGTTCGGCTGCCCCGTAAACCGTTTCGGGCTAAGGCAACTGATTTTCACGTCGCCCACGGTGTTATGCGTCGTTATCGAGTTATCCCATTCGATAAGCCAAACGGAGCCGCCGTATATCGGGTTATAGCGTTCGTCCATATCGTTGAGTTTCTCAAACGGCAACTCATTACGCTTGTTGCGCAAAAGCGTTTCAATGCTCTTTGCATTGCGCTCGTTTTGTTCGCTCCATTGCTTAGCCGTAACGGACGGGTTCGGCAAATAACTTGTAACCTGACTCTCTATCAGTTCATACGTTATGTTGCGTACAACCGTTGCGTCTGCCGCTCCGTCGCCGTCTATTTTTATGCTGCCCTTATACTGCTCAAGGTGTTTGTCGAGTTTATCGGTCAGCGTTTCAGCCGCCGCCCGCGCCTCGCGGTACAAGTCTTGAAAAAAAGATAATTTCGTTTGACCGTCGTTTGCGATTTTCATAGTTCGGGTTCTCCATACTTTTTGATTATTGCTTGCCGCTCCTCATCGCTTGCATTGAAATAGTCCTCAAGTAAATCGGCGCGGTATTTAACTTTCTTTTTCTTTGCATTTGTTTCGGGCGGACGCGTCCAATAGATAGCGAAATATCTCAATGCGTCGGGCGCGTGCGTGAGTTCGTGCGGCTCCTTTGCGCAGTCCTCAACGTCCTTTTCGTCTATCAAAATCTGCTGTAAGGTGCGTATCAGATTTGGGCAGGTACGGAATATTTTAAGCCGCGTAATCTTTTGTCCGTCCGCCGTAGTTCTGATTTTCAAAAGTTCTTTTATCGACAACCACCCTGCGTGCCTATCGTTATTAGATTGCGTGAGTTCTAAGCCGCTCTCATAAAACATTA
>CAJUKS010000027.1 GCA_910587405.1 uncultured Alphaproteobacteria bacterium | reverse complement strand
AAAATAGTTGATAATTCCTCTGGTGTTGTCATTGACTGGCGGAAATTCAACTGTATTTTTATCGATGAATTTTGCGTGTGTATGCTGCATTTCTACTCCTCACTTATAAATGTTAACCTCAAAAAGCCCTGATTACCGGCTTTTGTCGTACTGCCTCCGGCACCGAATTTGACGTTGTCAACAACATAGACCGACGCGCCGCCGGCATTTTCAGCCCCGGGCGCGTTTGTCCAGCCGCTGGCGGCGTTGCCGTTTTTCTTTAACACCGTCTTTTTGACTGTACCGGTAAAGCTGCTGACGGTTCCGCCGGCATTGTTCGTTGACCCGTAGGTACTTTTGCCGCCGGTGACTGTAAAGTTGACTGCTGAAGCGTTGCTGCTTTTGAAATAAGCCGTACCGCCCGAGCCGCCGGACGTCCAGAAACCGGACGCTTTAGTCTTTCCCGGTACGCTGTAATTATATTTGCCAGCAGTTAGAATAACCTCGACTACAATTGCCGCGGCCGATCCACCGCCCGCCCATACATTCTCATCCTGCCAGCCTGAACCGGCGCCTCCGGCGGCTTCTAATTCGAGTTTGAACCGGCCGTCGGCCAAAATTTCAATGCTGCCGGAAACGGCAGAAGTTGAGCTGGGACGAATATCTAAAAGCTTTTGATTGGCGGTGTAGGGACAAATCTCCCGTTTGCCTCCCATTGGCCAAAAAGCACCTCTAATTGTCATTTTGGCCTCCTCCATAATAATAAACAAAAACCTTATTTTTTTTCTGTAAGCCTTGGTTTTCTAAGGCTCGGCAGGCTCTACCCCCCCCGATAATTTTAAGTAAAATCAATGTGTTATCTCCTTTTATTCAAGCCGTATATATTGAAAAAACATGCCACCGGCTTCACCTCCCAAGTGGCTGCCACCACGACCCCAGCCTTTGGAACTGACAGAATCCCCACCGGCATAACTGCCCGTACGTTTACCCGGATTGCCGTTACGAACATTAGAAGCAGAAACGGTTTGTAAACTTCCGTTGACCCAGATGACACCGGCAACGCCGGCACTGTTTCCAGAATGACTACCGCCTTGCCCAGCCGTTATCATGCGTATGCCGCCTAAATCCATGTAACTGTCCTGTGCGCCTGCTCCGGCATAAAGGGTAATCGTTTGCTCCGTAGGGTTATAAAATTCACCTTCCCAGGTCGCGCCAGAACCTCCTCCGGCATTCATAAATCCGGCACCAACCCAGAAATCTGTACCGTTTCCGCCACCGCCGGTTAAAAGAAGTTTATAAACTCCCGCCGGAAGAATGCCGGAATAGCTATTGGCTCCTCTGGTTTCATTTACTAAAACAGTTCCCGGATTATATGGGTCAACGGCGTTTTTGCCCGACATTGGCCAGAAAGCTGCTTTGATACTCATGGCAACCTCCTGATAATAATTTGTCTAAAATAATAAAAAACTTTGTGCCCTAAGCCTTTTAAAAGCTTTTTAAATCTCAGCCAACGGCTTACCCCCCCCGATTTTTGTCTAATTCGGCGAGAGCGGCAGCATCAAGCTTGAGGCGGAGATACTCCAGTTTTCCGGTGCCGTGGTGGTTGCCGCGGCTGTAGTTCTGCCCGGTAAATACCGAAGCCGTATCGCTCGAACCGCTGCCGGCACCGTTAATTCCGTTTGACCAAACGTAAGGAGAGGCACTCCATATGATTAAATCCGGGCGGGCGTTGACGGTTAAGACGCCGCCGGCACCGCCGCCCCATGTAGCACCCGCGTCGCTTCCTTTGCCGCAAACGACAATCGGCAGGTATTCGGCCGGATTGGCCGGGTTGCGGATTTCCAGCCGGCTGTCGGTTCCTTTAGAGCCGACAGTAATTCTTAAATGCGCGGCTGACAGCAGTTCAAATTCGGAATCGATACCGGCGCCGCTGCCGCCGCGGTTGGTGCCGATATATGACCAGTTATTGCCGCCCGGGCCGCCCAGGCGCAAACGATAAGTACCGGCTTCAATATCATTTTCCCAAATAAACGGGGAAGTCGGCTCGTTTACCTCAAAAAAGACTTTTCCCGGGTCGTAAGGGTCCGTTTCGGACTGTCCTCCCAAAGGCCAAAAAGATGTCCTAATAACCATTGAAATCGCTCCCAAGTGAGGCTTTCCAGCTTGCGCCTTTGTTTTCAGTACGCAGCACCAGCCAGTAGTCGCGGACTTTGTTCATCGTCGGCGCTTTCCTGCCGTCCCA
>CAJUKS010000026.1 GCA_910587405.1 uncultured Alphaproteobacteria bacterium | reverse complement strand
CCAACGTTAACCGGGTGTTGAACCTGACGAATACCAAAGTAAGCGGGTCGGGTGCCGTATTCAAATATATGGTTTATTTGTATGGAGACAGAAGCAAACCGAACGGCGAAGATGCTGTATTCAAAATGAGCAGCGCGACTTTCAAAAACCGGCTGACATCGAATAACTACAGCTACAATTTCGGTACCTTGTATCTGGAAGTCCCGGCTTCTTATAAGAACAGCATGATTGCTTCGTTCACCTTGGGCGAAGGACAGCAGTTCAAAGGGACGGCTTTGTATCTCTATCCGACAACCGACAGTTACAGAAACGGCGATAATACCTTCCCGCAAGCGGACAACTGGGGAACATATGTAAACTTTTATGGACCGGCCTCGTCAGTTCCGGCCGAAGTATACACATCTGCCTACATCGGTTACTACAGCAGCAAGCGTGCCCGTAATATGTCGATTCGCTTGAACGGCAACCTCAGATGGAATATATACCAGAATGCCACCAGATATTCTATCGGTCTGACTCCGGGCAGCAACATTGTTGCTAATGGTTACGGATCCGGCAACTATCCGCGACTCGTGTTTGGTACTAACAGCTATAAGAGCCAGTGTTCAATGCCGGCAAGTATTGAATATGTAGTCAACAGACACAAATTCATGAGTTGTGCTTGTAAACGTTGGGATGCTGATGCCAATTACTATGTATCCTGCGCGGTTACAGTAAACAGTACCAGCACTTCACAAATGTTTTACAGCAAAACCAAAGTCAGTGATCGAAAAGCAGGTGACTGCGGAAGACGAGGAACTTATATTAATCCAAACTGTTCCGTCAGTTATGACTGCGGTCGCGACCCGTTCTCGCTGTTGACCTGTAGTTAACCGGAGTCATTAACCCCGCCCGGTATCTGTTTACCCGACAGATGACACAATCCCCTTTATGGGCGGGGCCCTCTCTCAAGGGCCGGGGAAGAAAGGCAAAATGTATTTGGGGTATATTTTGCCGCTTCCCCGGAAACTTTTTGAATTATTTTTGTGATTATCGATAATAAAGTGTTGACAAAATAAAATTTTTTGTCTAAACAATAAACAGTTTCTGCAATCAGTCGATAGGCATTATAAGAACATAACATAAGTCAGAAACGCAATTGTAAAAGATATTGATATATCTTCAAGTCTTCCGGACGATAAACGGCCAAGTTTATACCAAATTATTATCTGCAACTATTGAACTAATTAAATGACGAGAGAAAGAGACGAGAAGTCAATTCGCCCTCCAAGCTCAAGAAGTGCAGTTTTCAAACAAAAAATTGTTAAACTCTAAAACCCTTTTTTATATGAAAACAAACAAGTTTATGCAATTCATGGCAGCAGCTGTCGTGGTTTGCGGTATGTCGGTACTGACTTCCTGCGAGAAAGACGATTACGAACTCCCGGAAGTTATCGAAAGTGAAGTTTACGACACCGGCGTTTCCTCGAAGGTAACGGCGGAGTCGGGAACGGAAGGCACCAAACTGAGCTACGAGTCGTGGATCATGGTCAAGGGGATCACCCGCGCCAACTTCGACAACAAAGTTTCGGTTACTCTCAACGGCGAGCTGAACCATCAGACGGCGGTATGTCAGATCAACCACTGGGCGATCGGCGATTATGAAACGACGATCAGCCGTGAAGTGGCGGACCAGTACACGGAAGGCTTCGTGACGGTCACGGACTCGGTACTGGTTTACACGCTGAATTTCGCGGAATTCTCGTTCTCGTATCGTCTGAACTATGAAGTTCCGGTTTATGACGATCACGTAACGCGCCAGGTGATGCCGTACTACTACTTCAGCAACCTGCAGGACAACGGAGGGAAGCTTGAAAAAGCGGACTCTTACGTCGATGAAGGGATAGCGTACGCGCGTCGGATCTATCGTCATTCGATCTCGGTAGATTTCGGAGGCGAGACGTATGAAGTAAAGGCGGAAGTGACGCTGAGACGCACGATCGGTCCGGCCAGCAGCCCGTATATTCTGCGGAGCGAGGTAATGGACAAGTCGGTTGAAGCGTTGTCGAACGGAAACGGCTTCCTGTCATCGATCAAAGTTAAATCAGTGATGTCGACGGGATCGGAAGAAGAGAAGACGTATACGGCGGAACTTCCTTCGATCAGCGAAAGAACAACCGGAGAGGAAATCACGGTTCGCGGTTCGCTTTCGGATCTGAAGCTTGAAAGCACGGAGATCGAAGAGACGGGTCGTTCATTTGAGGAAGGCGGCGAGTATGTAACGTTGGAACGGATCAGTGAGAACTGCGTTCTGCATTACAACCAGTTTGATCTTCGGATACCGTTGGTTCGTTATGGTGCCCTGTTTGACAACATCGTGATTCAGGAAGACATGGCGGGCGTTTCGTATGAAGGCCAGGAGGTAAAGGTTAAGGAAGCCAACTGGGACTTTATCGAAAGCGACGGCAACAAACAGCACTACTTCCTGACGCTGACGGTCGAGGTAAAGATCGGCGCGCTGACGGTAGAGGGAATTTACAACGGCTGGTTCGTATTTGTCGAATAACCGCCCGAGGAATTCCTCGATTCTTAAAAAA
>CAJUKS010000025.1 GCA_910587405.1 uncultured Alphaproteobacteria bacterium | reverse complement strand
TAAAAAAACGCTCCGTAAACCGGGGCGTTTTTTTTATATTTAACTGCGTCAAAAAAAGGATCGTTTTTTTGATACGTCTTAAGTTTAGTTTACGATTATTAAAAAAGCAAACATAAATCATTACAAAATAACAATTTTATTTAAAATCCGATGTCGGCGTTCGGCCATATCAAAAAAACGATCGTTTAAATGCATTTAGATAAGGATTGTATAGAAATGACTAAACATATATCTCTGGCAATTGCGTTAACGGTGACCACTTTTTTGAGTGCGCCTGCGATTGCCGCCTCTCTAACCCCGACTTTGGGAACTGACAGTGTATTTGCCTATGGCCAAGGAACCGTGGACGATTACAATTTTACATCATATAAAACTGATGCTGCCGGTCATTTAACAACCGAATATTACAAAGTTGCAATTTCTCCAGAAAAACTTGCGACCTCGGCAAACTTACGCTGGACCGCCGGTGAAAAAGGCACACCACAATCAGTTACTTTCAAGATTTTAAACGGAAAGGAAAACAGCTTTCAGTATAACTATGATGAAAATTCCGGCCGTGTCTACACGGAACGGCAAACGGATTTAGCTCAGCAAGGTTCAGTTACCGCCGATTTTATCGGTATTTCGTATATATATAATGCATACAATCATTTTGCCGAAGGCGGATCAATCAACAACGCCGGCACAATAGAGAAAATTAACGGCGATTTTGTTGCCAATTATGCTCAAAATAACAGTGATGCGGTTATGGGCGGTGTAATCTATAACACTGCGATGATAAACGATATTAACGGTAACTTCGTTGCCAATCATATCAATGGAAGATTCATTGAAGGGAATACCATTTACAATAAAGGAACAATAGAAAATATAACGGGAAGTTTTATTGCCAATTACGGTGTTCTTCCGCAACCGTCTTCTTCAAAATTTGGCACGACCGACGGCGGAACAGTCTATAACAAAGGAACAATCGGCAATATAAAAGGCGATTTTATTGCCAACACGACACAAACGGTCGGTACTCAAGTCAACGCCGGAGCAATTTACAACATCGGTGCAATCAACAGTCTCAGCGGTGATTTCATTGCCAACACCATCAGCACAACCAACAGCGTAAGCTGGGGTGGTGCTATTGTTAATGTCGATCCTTCCGAATATCCGCTTATCGGAAAAATTTCGGGCAATTTCATCGGCAATTATGCTAAGGGTGTTTTGAGTTCTTCCGGCGGTGCGATTTACAATTATCATTCTAAAATCGGCGATATTAGCGGAGATTTTATTGCCAATCATATTTCCGGAGATGATACGTATTTTTCTTCTTCCGGTGGTGCTGTTTATAACAGCAATAAAGCGGAAATCGGTATCATCACCGGAGATTTTATCGGTAATTATGCTGAAAATGCAGGTTCAGCTTATGGCGGTGCAATTTATAACAGCAAATCGGTTATCAAGGCCATTACCGGTAATTTCTTGGGTAACTATATCAGTTCTGGAGACAAATCACGAGGCGGGGCTGTATACACGAATGGTGATATGGCTTTTGTTTCCGGTGTAAAAACACATTTCTTTTCTGATAATTATCTGAAATATCAGGATGTTGGTAAAATTTATAATGCTTTGTATGCCACCGCTTCTTCAACAGTCACTTTTGACACTGCCGGCGGCGGCGCCTGGGTGATCAACGACAATATGGAAGGCGGTAACTATACCTTCAAAGGAAACGATGCCATTGATGCTTCCGCTGGTACCACCACCCAGTATGTGGCAATGAACAACGATATCGTCAATGCCGCCAATGTTAAGGTTGAAGGTACGACCTTGCGTTTTGATGCTTATCAGCATGAGGACCAAACTGCCAAGAACTGGGACGGCAAAGGCGCGTTTGTCGCCTCATTAAAAACGAATGGCACCGCCAACCGCGATGCTGCCGCAGTGACTAATTTGTCGTTAAATAACGGCGTGTTTGACATCGCCAACGGTTACCTGGAAACTGTCAAACTGAAAAGCTATTCGGCCACCGACAGTTTTCTGCACATTGATGTTGACGTGGAGAACATGAAAGCCGACGAACTGCATATTGCGGGTGATGTCGAAGGCGTCACCAAAATGATTGTTTACGCTTCGTCCGATGCCGATATCCGTAACCGCGGACAGATCCTGTTTGCGCAATCGGAGAATGACACCACCGGTAACGAAGGTTCGTTTGTGGTTTCGCGCGTTTACAAGAGCCCGTATCTGTTCGATGTCAAATACGATCAAATTGCCGACAACAGCAACAAATGGTACTTTGAGATGAACGATCAGCCGAATGAAGAACCAAAAGAACCGGAAAAGCCCGACGTTCCCGATGTGCCGGATGTTCCGACCCCGGAACTGCCGGATGTTCCGCCGGTTAAACCGCAGCCGTTGCCGGGCAGCGACCGTCCGGTAGCACCGGAAGTGATCGGCGCCGAATCTCTGCCGGCGGCCGCGTTGGCTCAGACTTCCAACATGATCTACAACATCATGCAGAAGGTTTCTTCAAACCGTTTCTACTGCCCGGGTTGCGGTTTCTATGATTACTACTGGAACGGCGAAGCCTTCCACAATCTGTGGGCAAACGCGGTTTACAACACGCTTCGCATCAAGACACCGACCGATATCGACGCTGAGGTCTGGGGCATTGAAGCCGGCGGCGACCTGCAGCACGATCTCAACAACAAGCTGGGTCTGTTCCTGTCTTACCGCAAGGGTAATTACGACATGAACGGCGACGGCAAGCATCATTACTCGACCGTTGGATCTGAGATTGACATTGATTCGTATCTGGCCGGTTTGTATTACCGTTATGACCGTAACAACTGGTGGAGCTTTGCCACCGTATACGGCGGCATTCAGAGAGTTGATCTGAAGACCAAAGACGGCATCAAGTCGGATACCGACGGTACCGAGTTCGGCGGCAGCGTTGAGTTGGGTTATGACTATGCGATCAACAAAACGGTTTATTTGACCCCGAGCGTGGGCGCTTTCTATACTCAGGTAGACTATGACGACGCCACCGACAGCGCCGGCAAGATCGCGAAGTACAACACCTTGCGTCAGTTGGAGTTGGAAGCCGGGGTTAAACTGACAAAGGCGTTTGTAACGGACGAAGGCTACGCCAACGTTTACGTCAAACCGAGTGTTGTCCGCACCCTTACCGACGGTGACGAAGTTCGGATTACCGGTTTGGGCAAAGTCAACACGCTGGAAGACCAGACGCTGGGACGGGTTGAAATCGGCGGCCGCTATGGCTTTACCGAACAGTTGTCGACCTATGGTTGGGCCAACCACACCTTCGGCGACGACTACAAAGCCTCGACTTTCGGTTTGGG
>CAJUKS010000024.1 GCA_910587405.1 uncultured Alphaproteobacteria bacterium | reverse complement strand
GATAAATAAAGTGTTGAGAATATGCCGCTTGTAATAAAATTGTAATATCAACCAAATCTGCCGTTGATATAATCGTCTGTTTTTTTGTTCTGCGGATGAGCAAACAACTTTTTCGTTTCGTCCATTTCAATCATTTCGCCCAAAAGGAAGTACGCCGTATAGTCGGCTATTCTGAACGCCTGCTGCATATTGTGCGTTACCATAATAATAGTCATATTCTTTTTGAGTTCAAGACAAAGTTCTTCTATTTTTCCGGTAGAAATGGGATCGAGCGCACTCGTCGGCTCGTCCATTAAAAGAATTTGCGGTTCAACGGACAGCGCACGGGCAATACAGAGCCTTTGCTGTTGACCGCCCGAAAGACCGAGAGCGGATTTATTTAATCTGTCTTTTACTTCGTCCCACATAGCCGCGCCTTTGAGCGAGCTTTCGACTATCCCGTCCAATTCACTTTTGGAGCGTATTCCGAACGTGCGCGGACCGTATGCGATATTATCGTAAACACTCATAGCAAGCGGGTTGGGGCGTTGGAATACCATACCCACGTTTTTGCGAAGACGGGATAAATCGGTCTTGCGGGAATAAATATCCGTATCGCCGACCTTGATTTCGCCCGTGATTTTACAGCCTTCGATTAAATCGTTCATTCGATTAAGCGATTTTATGAGCGTGGATTTGCCGCAACCGCTCGGACCGATTAAAGCGGTAAGCCTATTTTTCGGAAAATCCATATAAATGCTTTTTAACGCGTGAAACGAGCCGTAGTATAAATTCATTTCCTTGACCGAAACGGCAATATCGCCGCTCAAATCAAATTGCTCTATAATGTGTTTTTTCATATCTTTTTTCTCCGATTAAATAACCATTCCACAAGTGAAACGAGTAAGTTAAGTATGATGACGAATATAAGCAATATGCTTGCCGTAGCGTAGGCTTCGTTGACCTGCAAGCCGTTACTCATAAACTTCCATACGAGAACGGCGAAACTTGCCGCGCTATCACCGTAACCTTGCGGAATAAAAGTAGATGCCGAGCCCACCGTAAATATGAGAGCCGCGCTTTCGTTTACAATTCTTCCGATTGAAAGAATAATCGACGTTATAATTCCCGTAATTGCCTGCGGCAGTACGACGACGAAAATCGTCCGCAGTTTTCCCGCGCCGAGAGCGTAACTTGCTTCACGCATACTATCGGGCACTTCCGATAAACTTTGTTCGGTGCTGCGTATAATCGTAGGCAAAATGATAAGAGCCAAAGTAATACCGCCCGCCCATAGAGAATAGCCCATATTCATACCGATTACAAAGAATACCATACCGAACAGCCCGAATATTATCGACGGAATACCGGCAAGCGTATCGACGAACAGGCGTATCACTTTAACGAAAATGCTTCCTTTCTTTGCATACTCGTTCAAAAAGATTGCCGCGCCTACACCGAGCGGCAAAGCAAGCAACAGCGCAAGACCTATAAGCATTGTAGTTGATACAAAAGCGGGCGCAAGCGTCGTGTGTGCGTTACCGCTTTCCCCGAACATAAAATCAATACTCAAATGCGGAAAGCCTTTTACGAAAACGAATATTACGATAAATGCGAGAACGAACGCAACCAGCAAAGAAATAACCCAAGAAACTATCCATAGCGCATCGCAAGCGCTACCCGTGCGACGATAGCTTTTTAACGTATCTTTCTGATCGCTTTCTCTCAATCTACGAGAGAAGAATTTATTGCCGCCCTTGCTGTCCTTTTTTACAGCCATAAGGCAAAGATTAAGTATGAGTATAAAGATAAGCAATACGAACCCGTCGGCAATAAGCGCAGACTGTTCGGACGGCGTTGCATAACCCCAATTCTGTACGATATTGCTTGTGAGCGTGGTAAACGGCACGAACGCACCGAACGGATAACCCGAACCGTTACCCACTATCATCTGAACAGCCATTGTTTCGCCGATTGCCCGACCTATGCCGAGTATGATTGCCGATATAATTCCGCTCTTTGCGGCGGGCAGCAAAACTTTCCATACCGCTTGATTTTTTGAACAGCCGAGCGCAAGCGCGCCTTCGTAGTAGTGCATGGGTACTGCTTCCAAACTGTTTTTGGTTATGGAAGTTATTGTCGGTAATATCATAACCGAGAGAATAAGCGTACACGCCAAAAGTCCGAAACCCGCATTATTCGGGTGGAATATATCGACGAGTAGCGGCATTAAAAATTTATACCCGAACAGACCGTACACGATAGACGGAATACCCGCAAGCAAATTTACTATCTGCGTATATATCTTTTTCAGTCGTTTAGGGCAATAAAATACAAGCCAAATCGCCGTAAATACAGCAAGCGTACCGCCGAGCAGTACGGCGCATACGGTAAGAAAGAACGTGCCGACAATCATTCGCCATATCCCGAAAGTTTCCGATTTTGCCGACCATTCAGAGCCGAAAATAAACTTGAAAAAACCTATATCACGAAAAGCGGGTATGCTTGCATAAAGCAAATAACCGATAATCGTAAACACGGCAAGAATGGAAAATGCCGCAAGGGCTATAAATATTGCCTTTGCGATATTTTCCTTTGAAAAAAACTTTGCCGTTTTTATCTTTGTTAGCGTAGTCATATTACTTTACCGAAATATAACCCGCGCCCGTTATAACCGTTTGAGCTTCCGCACTCATAATATAGTCGTAAAAGCCTTGTGCCGCCGCCGACAGCGTTCCGTTTTCTTTGAGTACGATAACGAACGGACGTTGCAGAGCATAAGTGTTATTCATAATGTTTTCCACCGTGCAAGCAACACCGTCTAAACTTACCGCTTTAACCGTACTTTTCAGACTGCCGTAAGATATGTAGCCTATGCTGTTTGTCGAGCCTTGTATCGCTTCGATTACGTTACCCGTTTCGGCAAGCGTGGCAACGCTCGTAGCGTAACCGTTTTCGATTTTCAAAAGCTCGTCGAACGCCGTTCGGGTTCCGCTTGACGCATCCCTGCCGATTGCCGCCGTTATCGTAGTGTCGGGAATTGCAGTACCGCTTTCATAGAGTGCTTTCACGTCGGTTTTGCTCACGTCCGTAACAGAACAGTCTTTGTTGACGATAAGGGCGATTCCGTCCATACAAAGCGTATAGCCTTTCACACCCGTTTCGCTCGATTTCAATTCACGCGAAGACATACCGAAATCGTTTAAGCCGTTTTGCGTATCGCTTATGCCCGCGCCGGACGAAGACATATTTACCGTAATTCTTACGTCGTGCGTCTTTTCGTATTCCGCCGCAAGTTTTTCCATTATGGGTGTAACGGAAGACGAACCCGAAACGGTAATGCTTTCCTTTTTACTACCGCAACCCGTCATTGCACCGAGTGTTCCGCATACCAACGTGGCAACGCAAAGCGCACTTGCCAAAATTTTGCCTACTTTTTTCATTTTGTTTCTCCTTGAATTTTTTATTTTTGTCGTTTGACAAGTATAGAATAGCAAGAAGAAGTAACAAAGTTAGTCAGTCAGTTGCAATAAATTTGTAAAA
>CAJUKS010000023.1:1739-6474 GCA_910587405.1 uncultured Alphaproteobacteria bacterium | reverse complement strand
GACGGCATAGGGAACCCGCCGAGTTGTAGCACTTTTAGCAATTTCTCCTCAGATAAATTATGTAATGCTACAAGATTTTTCGTTTCCTCTATGTCAACCTGAGCCGTTTCATTACCGATTTGCAGAGCATATCTTTTTCCGTCTTTTTTGCCGTTTCTGTTGACTTTTTTGCCGTTTTCGGATATACTATCAGTAGTGAGGTTTCTGCCGCTCGTTTCGGACGTTCTTGCAGAGGCAGTTGCATTTGCTGACGGTGTACGACCCTCACTATTTTCAATTATCCAAGCACTCTTAAGCGTAAGGGTGCTTTTTTTAGTTGACGTAATCGTGAGCGCGACGTTTTTGCCGTCCAAATCTTTTATGAATTTTAACGCCGTACCGTTTTCATCGCTTGCCAAAGTAACGTCATCGGGCGCGATGACGGTTTCAATGATATTCTCTATGTTTGCATAGGTAACAGCCTTTTGATTGCGCGGCGTTTCCGTTCTCTGCGTTCCGTGAGAATCGAAAATATGGGAAATAAAGTTGCTTGCCAATACAAAATCATAGTTCTTAATATCGACGTCGGTTTTCGTCTTTACCAATTTTGCCGTAGCGTCGCTTATTATGCCGATATGCAACCGCTTTACGGGCGGCAAGCGTTTTGCCGTCTTGATAAACTCCACTATATCGCCGTAGTTGCGCGATATAGTATCTCCCTCACGGTTTTCAATATGGCGTTTTCGCGTTTCGTCGTATTCTCCGAGTTGCTGTAACGCCTCCTGCAACGCGTAACGAGTTTCTGCGTTCGGTGCGGTATGCCGATATTCCGCAGCATTGTACTGTCTGTTGCGTTCTGAAAAACTATCAAACAGTTTTTTATAGCGATTGTACAGCGATTTCGCGCTTTTCGACAGTTTTGTATCTCCCTCATACGCCGTGGACGATTTTTTGAAAAACGACAGTATTCTGTCTTTGAGTTTCGGCTTTTCCGCGACAAGTTTTTCAATGGTATTCTTATTCGTCAAAACGCCCTCTGCATAGTGAGCGTTTATTTCGTCCATAAGTTCAATCGCGCCGCCGTGTCCTACGTCGGAATACCGCTTTATTATGGCGTCTTTTTCCGCCTGACTCATATTCTTAACGCCGCGCTCCAAAATCAGCCTGCCGTCAGCGGTTCTGTAAATAGCGTGCGTCAGTTCGTGCAATAACAACGCCTCGTGGGTACGCGTAGTTTCGGGGTTGACGACAAATTTATTTGTTTCAGGGTCGTAATAGCCGTCAGAGTAAATCTTTTCGCCCGTCTGACTGTTTACGGCAACGGCACAGAGGCTTTTATCGAATACGACGTTTATGCCCATATGCGCCGCTACGCGGGCGTAAGAGAGAACGTCCGCGTCTGCTATGCCCGCCGCTCGACCTTGCCTGATGACGCTGCGTATAATGCTCTTATTCGGCTCGTTCAATTTCGCATAATCGGGAACATTCTTGCGGGCGTATGTGTCTATCTCCTGCGTTTGTTGTCTTTCGGAATTTAACTGCTCTGCTATCTTTCGCACGGCTCCCTGCTGCTCTGTACCGTTTTGCGGCGCAGTCTGCTGTTGGGTTCCTTGTGTGTCCGTCGCCTGTTGATTTTCGACCGTTGTGGGAGTACCTGCAGGGGCGGCGGCTTGCGCCTTTTTTATTTCGCGTATCGTCTTATTTGCCTCTGCCTGCGTAAGTGGCTTAGAATATTTCCCGCTGTCATAGTCATAAATGCGGTATGTATCGCCGTTTTTGGTAACAGCAATATTCACGGCTCCGTCCGTATATCGAACGGTTCCGTCCTTTTTCAGATTCAATCTTGCGGGCATTTTTTTTGCCGTCGCAGGGTCAATGTTTTGCAACTCACGAACGGTCGCCTGTTCCTGTTGGTATGCCTCTACTCCGCCATTCTGCGAAAACTCAACGATTTTTTGTTGAAATTGCTCGTTGGTAAGAGTATTCCAATCGGATATACTAAGCCTCTCGCCTACCGCTTGACGCTCAACGTCCGTCGCGTTCTCAATAAACTGATTGAGGTCAGCCTGCGTACTCAACTGTTGTCCTCTGAGCGTAGCGTCCTTGAATTTTGCCGTGTCCATAGAGAGCCGACCTGTCGCGTCAGCAACCGCCAATGCACGCAAAACGGAGTTTGTTTTTAGCGCGTTTACGAATGTTGACGTGTTTTTCGTATCAACGCCGCTGCGAATCTGCTCTGCGGTAAACGTAACGGGGTTCCCCTGTGCGTCTTTTATGCCGTATGCCGTCAGTTTTTCCGCGATGACGTCGGCATTGTTTACGATATTCTCTGCACTACGAGCAATAAACGGAGTAAAGGCGGCGGTCGTGTTCGCCTGTTCGAGTACGCCGAGTAACATTCTCTGTTTTGCGGTTCTGATTTCTCCGTTCGTCTTTTGCATACTTGTCTGCAGTTCTTTTAAGGTGCTGTTTACCATTTCAAACTGCTCGTACCCTGTGTGATTCTCGCCCTCATAAGTAGAGAGTTGCTCTGCCATTGATATGACATTGCTGCTCTTTCCCTCTTTGACAATAGTATTGCCCCGCGACATAGAATGTACGTTACGAATAGACACGTCAACGCCGCCCATTATCGCGCCGCTAAGACCACCGACAAGCGCAGCATAACCAACCTCTTGCAGCGTCGCGTTCTTTGCGTTCGGGTCGTATGTAAGACGCGCCCATACAGGGTCAAGTATTTCAGATAGCCCCTCCTCAAACGCCTCTCCGATAAAGCCTTTAATCATTGCCTTGCCTATCGTTTGACGCGTTACAGTTTCCGCGACCTCTTTACCGAACGACTTTGAAATACCTTTTACGATTTGTCCCGTACCTGCGCCGATACCTGCGGAAAGCCCCTCGACGGCACCCTCTGTTATGCCGACCAATGCGCCGTAGCCAAATTCCTTGCCGCCAAGTTCGCCTGTTTCTCTGTATGCTTGTTTTGTCGCGTTACCTGCCGCGCCAAGCCCCGCAACGGCACCTGAAATGAGCGCGGCGGCAACGGGCGATAAAGTACCGCCCGACGCAACCGCAATCGCTCCTGCGGCGACCACGGTCGCAATAGCGGGCAAACTCGTACCTATACCGCCCGCAACGTCGCCCACAAACTGCCAACCCTCTGACGGGTTGAACCATTCGTCGGCGTGATTATAGTTGACCCAATCGTTAGCAAATTGCTGTTCCGCCCATTCATCGGCACCGAATAACTTTGCCAAGCCACCTGCGGTATAGTCCCATATACCCTCAATACTGCTCAAAAAGCCTAAGCCGAGTTTCTCAAAAGCATAGCCTATGCCGCCGAAAAAGCCGCCCTGATTCCTGCGCGCTTCCTCCTCCTCTTGCAAATGTGTCGTTATTGTTTGCCGTTGATTTTCCGTCAATAATGACGATACGCCCGTTTTATATGTGTATTGCTGTTTTAATTGCGATAGTGTCGCCATAGGTTCGCTCCTTTAAGCCTGTAAGAACTTTTCGATATACCCCATTATCTCGTTGACGGTTACAAGCCCTTTACCGATTGCAACTTTCAAATATGCTCCATTGAACGCCGCGAACTGTTCTGCCGTTGCGTAATCGCTCCATTCGTCGTATGAAAACAGTCCGTATTGTTCAATGTCCGCCGCCATTTTCGCCGCGTCGTACTTGTAATCGTCGTCCAAATCAAAAATGTTGTAAATTCCTTTTATGTCATCGGTAACGGCAAGCATACCGTTTGCGATATGATTGATATGCGCGGCGGTAAGCACACTGTAGCATTCCGTTTCCTCTCTATGTACGCTATAATCGGTAAGTGTAACGATTTTCTTTTCGTATGCACCATTCAAACAGGTAGCGTGATAAAAGCGGTGTCCGATATACTCTTTCGCGTTTTCAGCATTGATGAGAACGTATCTCTTGCTATCTGTATCGAAAAAGCCGTGTTCAAACAAAACGTCTACGCTCGTTACGTCGCCAAAACGCAGCGTAAGCACCTCGTATTCCTTATGCCCGTCGTGGAAAATATACGAAATAGGCGCAACGTCAATATCTCCCGTGGTATGATTGAACACGATAATATTGTCGCCCTCTTTCAGGTTCTCTACGGGTATCTGGGTTCCGTCAGCAACGGTTATCAGGGTGCCTTTCGCAAAACAGCCGCCGTCGTCTTTGTATGCGTCGTCATATAGGCTCTGCAGTTTTTTCTTGTTTTCATCAGTAAGCCAACCTGTACCGTTTAATTCGTCCATAGCAGCCTGTGCGGTCTTTTCGTCCAACTGACTGCCATTCGCATAGAATACGGACGCCGAGGTTATCGCGTTTACAAGTCCTTTATTATACTTGTCTTTGAGTTTGTCATACTGCGATTTCGTGATATAGCCCTTACTATACGCGCTGTCAATATCGTTCGTATTTACCATAGTGAAATCGGAATCGACCGACTGCGAATACAGGTCGTAATAGTAAGACTGATAACTCGTAACAAGTTTGTTGTACTGTTCCGAGGTAATCTCGCCGTTATCACGCGCCGATTTAATCGCGTCGAACCCGCTTGTATCGGACGAATTAAGGAGTTGATTATATCTCTCCGCTTGCTTATTGTTCTTGTAGATTGTCGCCGCGTCCGTAAGGCTCTGAATCTGCGCCGCATTAAGTCCGTAATCGCTACCGAGTTGTTTGAGTTGCTCCGCCGTGTATGCGCCGCTATTCGCATAATTAAGCAATTCCGCATAATACG
>CAJUKS010000023.1:0-1639 GCA_910587405.1 uncultured Alphaproteobacteria bacterium | reverse complement strand
GCATAATACGAATCTTTTTTATCCGCTTGCTCTTGTTTGTATTTTGCAAGCGCAGCGTCCGTTTGCGAGATACTCTCCGCATACGACGTTTCTGCCGAAATCTTACCTTGATTCGCCTCAGATTCCGCCGTCATTCTCGCAACCTCCGCGACCGCATTTGCATTTTGAGTATCGGCTCTCTGCTGTGCATAAGCCTGCGAGTTGACATAATCACTATATCCGCTGCCCGACAACCCCATTGCCGCAAGTGCCTCTGCGTTTGCCCCATAAGTCGCCTTATTCTGCTCATAACTCGAACGCGAATCGGCAATACTGCGTTGACGCGCCGTTTCCGCGTTTTGCAATGCCGCCTGCTTTTGCTCCTCTAAGAGTTGATTCGTTTTATCAAGCGTTTCCTTGTAGGTATCTTTCTGCTTTTCCAAAAATTCCTCATAGGAATCAATTTTGCTTGTAGACTGCTCCGCCTGCGCGGGCTGTTGTGCCGTTGGCGTATTTGTCGGGGCGGCGGGCGTTCTTACGGGAGCCTGCACGCCGCTACTGAGTTGATTTTTCAGTATGTTTTTCCCATAAGATAAATCGCCCGATACAAGCGTTTTCCCACCCGTGGGAGGTTGAAATGTGGTATTTATCGCACCGCCGCCCACTATGACGCCCTCATTTGTTACTCTGCCAACGGAACCGCCGCCCATTCCGATAACGGCACCGCTATTCAAATATGACGGCGTTTTAAGAGCGTCGATAGGCGATTTGACCGACGACTGAACAAATGGCGACGTCGGCAATTTGCTCATATTGCCCGAATAACTTGTATCGGGTATTACGTTCTGTAACGCCTGCGGCAATTTCGGGGCTTTTTTACTCCCGCTCGATAAATTCATATTTGCCGCGTAAGTGTTTGCTTTGTTGTTTACTTTACTGTTTGCCATTTTCGGTGCCTCCGCTCAAATTTTCTTGCATTTTGGATAACAAATATTCCTCGTAGCCTTTCCGACCGTTTACCTCCTCGGACAAGCCCTGTATCTGCTGTTGCATTTGTTGTATTTCTGCCTGTCGTGCGATTTCCTCTTTGATACGCTCGACGTTCTCACGCGCCCACGGATAATGCGCACGCTCCATATTCTGCCAAAAGATGAGTTGTGTTTGCGGCAATGTAACGTCGCCGTATGCGCCCTCTCGGAAATTCTGCCGATTCTGCTCCCACAGCATTTCACGCGATTTCTCTATATCAATCGCCGCGTCCGCCGCAAACAGATACTCGTCATCGTAATACCATTCGCCCGCCTCGTCGCGTCTGATAAAATCGTAACGGTTGAAATACACGTTTTGCATACGCCCTTGCGCGTCTTTATATGTTGCAGGACGCGGCTCGTCGGCATACGCCAAGTAATACTGAAAAATAATTTGGTCTATCTCCGCATACGCGGCGTTTTTCATCTGACGTTTACTATCCAAACGCCCCGCCGCCTGATTGACCTGTATTTGCTTTGCAACGCCACTCTGTGCGCTCGAATCGTACTGCCCTTGAAAACTGTCCGTAATGCCGAGAATACGTTTTGCGTGGTCGTACAGCCTGTCTGCCTGCGCTATATCACGCGAAATATCGACCTGTAAATCAATGCGCCCGAATAACGCCTGATTT
>CAJUKS010000022.1 GCA_910587405.1 uncultured Alphaproteobacteria bacterium | reverse complement strand
GGCTGGTTCGTATTTGTCGAATAACCGCCCGAGGAATTCCTCGATTCTTAAAAAAGCACTGTTTCATAAGAAACAGTGCTTTTTTGCAGGAAAGTTTCAAATAAACGAAACTTATATGTTTGCCTTAGAAGCTGTAATTGAGCGAAAAGGCAAAAATGTTGACGCGGTTGGAGTAGTCGGCCTTAAGGGCGCCGCGGGAAGCGTCGCCGATATGGTCTCCGCGCAGGTTGACTTTGCTCTTGTCAGCATGAATATAAGTATAACCGACGTTGAAAGTCAGCTGTTCGTTATATTGATACTGCAAGCCGGCCGAATACCAGATGCGGTTTGCATCGGGGATACGCGGCGTGCGATATTCGTCGCCGACGGCGCTCTTGTCAAGCGCAACACCGAGACGCAGTTTCCACTGATCGTCAAGTTTGTAGCTGGTACCGAGAGCATAAAAGTCGGTATCTTTCCAGTTTTCTTCGGTAAAGCTGAGGTTGGGTTTATTTGCGCCGACAATGTTCAGGTTTTTGAAGCTGGACCAGAAAACGCGGCTGTATTCCGCCATAACGGCCCAACGGTCGTTAACGTCGTGATAAGCGCCGATCGAGAAACTGGCCGGAGTGGTCAGACGCGCCGAAATATCCTGGTCAAGCCCGGAAGGACCGAGTGCGCCGAGCTGAGACAGCAGGCCGCCGGCACCCATTGCGCCGTCGAAGTTGACTTCGCCTTTGAGCTTGTGTCTGATTTGGCTGCGATAGCCGACGCCGACACGGGTTGCCGGGGTGAATTCATACAGGGCACCCAGCTGATAGCCGACGTCAAGCGTGTCACCGTTGAGGTTGGCATTGTCTTCAATGGCGCCGAGCGGGGTTGCCTGACGGACGCCGTTGCGCAAAATGGCTTTGATATACTGAATTTGCATACCGGCGCCGAGCGATAATTTGTCGCTTGCCCGATAGGCGACCATCGGGGTGACGGTGGCGGCGGTTACCTTTGACAGCGTTCCGTGCATGCGGCCGGCCCAGTTGCTGTCGTATTTGGTAATCATACCGTAGGGAACATTGAGCGAAATGCCGCCGGTTACCTTGTCATTGAACTGGTGAGAAAGGTAAAAATGCGGAGACATGGCGGCATGGACGATATTGTCGACATAGCCGCTGGTTTCGCCAAATTCGTTAATGGCGTTTTTGGCGGTCGAACGCGGCGAAATCCATGTGCCGCCGGCGTAGACGTTGGTGCCTTTGTGTTTGGCCAAAACGGCCGGGTTGTAGAACGAATAGGATATATCCTCGGCCCCTGCGGTGGCACCGGCAAAAGCGTTTCCTTGGGCGGAAGCCGATTGTTCTTTTAAGAAAAATCCAGATGCGTTGGCATTTGAACAGGCAAGAACCACTCCGAGAGCGGTCAAAGTCATTAGTCTTTTCATTTTAAAAAAATCTTATTGTAGTTTAAACCTTGCAACATTTTGCAATGGCGGAACCGCGGTATGAGATTTATGATATTATTTATTATGTTCAACGGGCGGTTTTTCCGTTTGCAACAAAACGAAATAAAATGTTACGCCTGAAATGTGTAAACAAAATGTAGTCAAAAATCAAGCACTTAATTTTATCCCCTGTGTATTTTATTAAAAAATTATTATTTTCAATGAATTAGACGAAAAACTTAATAATTGGTTAAGTAAAAGCGTTTTTATTCTTTACAAAATTCAGGCAGTAAGAGTAAATTATGGTTATTGATAAAACTGTGGAGACTATCGCTTTGCGAAATTTTGTAAGATTTTGTTTGAGATCCGTTTTCAACTTGTTTAAAGTGAAATGCTCGATAGAATTTGACGAGAAAAAGACGCCGAAAAAAGGGGTATACGTTTCAAATCATGTTTCTTATCTGGATCCGATTTTGTTGTTCGCTTTTCTGCCCGGCAATCCGGTGTTTGCGTTAAACGGACATTTGTATCGCAGCCGGCTGATCCGCTTTTTGATGCGTACAGCCGATGTTATGCCTTTTAACCCGATTGAACCGGGAGACATTAAAGAACTGATCGCTAAAGTCGACAGCGGGCGCCTGTGCGTTATTTTTGCGGAAGGGCGTGTGACCGAAAGCGGCGGACTGATGAAAATTTATGAAGCGCCGGGGCTGGTTGCCGACAAATCGAAGGCGCCGCTGATTCCGGTATGGATTGAAGGACCGCAGTACGGCTATTTTTCAAAGACGAAAGGCAAGCTGCCGCATCGGCCGTTGCCCAAAGTACGGGTGATTGTCGGCAAGCCGCGCAGTTTTCGCTTAAAAGACGAACTGCGCCGTCAACGCGACCACATCAGCAACGAAGTCTATATGATTCTGCGCGAGATGAGCTTTGAAGTTCGTTACAACCCCAATATCTCATTGTTTGCCCAGTTGATGAAAACCGCCAAAGTTCATGCCAAAAAAGGGTTGTTCCGGCGGCCGAAGTTTGTTGAAGACGTTCAACGCAAGCTGCAGTCGTATCGTGATATCATCATAAAATCTTTTGTGATCGGCAAATATTTTAAACGCCGCACCGAACCGGAAGAACATGTCGGTATGTTGCTGCCCAACTCGGTGGCGGCTTTGTGCAGCTTTTTCGGATTGTCCGCTTACGGAAGAATTCCGGTTATGCTGAACTTCTCGGTCGGTGCGCAAAATATGATTTCGATGTGCAAAACCGCTCAGGTGCGGATTGTGATTACGTCGTTGATGTTTGTCAAAACCGCCAAGATGGAAGATGCGGTGAAGATGATCGAAGAAGCCGGCGTGAAGGTTTTTTATCTGGAGAAAATGGCCAAGGAAATCGGTTTGTGGGACAAAATCAACGCTTATCTGCGCTATAAAATCAAACGGGTACCGATCAAAAAAGGCGGCAATCGCAAGGCGGTGATCCTCTTTACCTCAGGTTCCGAGGGAGCGCCGAAAGCCGTGGTTTTGAGCCATGCCAACATTATTTCGAATATTAAACAGATGTCGGCGATTGAGACGATCAACGTTACCGATACCGTTTTTAACGCGCTGCCGATGTTTCACAGTTTCGGGCTGGTGGTCGGCACGTTGTTTCCGTTGTTTGAAGGGGCTAAGCTGTTCTTGTATCCGTCGCCGCTGCATTATCGCGTGGTTGCGGAAATCGTGTATGAGATCGGCGCCTCGATCATGTTTGGTACCGATACGTTTTTCCGCGGTTACGGAAGAATTGCCCATCCGTTCGATTTTCACAACATTCGCTTTATGTTCGGGGGCGCCGAGGCGGTTAAGCCGGACACCCGCAATATTTGGATGGAACGTTTGGGAATCCGGGTGTTGGAAGCGTACGGGTCAACCGAGTGTTCGCCGGTGGTGAGCGCCAACAACCGTATCTTCAACCGGTTTGGTTCGATCGGCAAACTGTTGCCTGCCATTGAGTACAAAATCGAACCGGTACCGGGAATTGAAAAAGGCGGCGAGCTGGTGGTGCGCGGGCCAAACATTATGATGGGATATATTATGCCTGACAATCCGGGCGTGCTGGTACCGCTTAAGGACGGTTGGTATCACACCGGAGACGTGGTCGAAATTGATGAAATCGGCTTTGTTTATATTCGTGACCGAATCAAACGTTTTGCCAAAATCGGCGGCGAGATGGTTTCGCTTAATGCCGTCAATGAAATGGTCTGCAAGGCTTATGAGGCCGACGGCGAATTTCAGTACGGCGTGGTGGCGACCCCGCATGAAAGCAAAGGCGAGCAGATCGTTCTGGCAACCAACAACAAGAACGTTACGCAGGAAGGGCTGCACGCTTATATTAAAGCAAATTCAATGTCGGAATTGTATCTGCCGCGGGTGATCCTGTATATGGAGAAACTCCCTGTTTTTGCAACCGGCAAGGCTGATAACGTCACTTTGAAGAAGATGGTGCTGGAAGAGCTTGAAAAATAGCTTTTTGGTGTCGAAGCCTTTGAAAATCCCCGGTGCAGCCGGGGATTTTTGTGTGATAAAATAATTGAATCTGATTTTTTATCGCTCAAAAGTTGTAGAAGACGCCCTTTTTTGATGTTTGAGAAAGGTTCTTTCTTGCAATTTGCAAAAAAGCATTTATTCTGACGATAATTAATTTTGCAAACAGGAGAATAAAGATGCGAAAATCTGTATTGAGCTTATTGTTAGCCGTCAGTCTGCTCGGCGGTTGTGCCACGGATCCGTATACCGGACAAAGCAAAGTTTCGAAAACCGCTTGGGGAACCGGTATCGGAACCGCCGTCGGTGC
Organism: uncultured Alphaproteobacteria bacterium; assembly: GCA_910587405.1. Lineage (GTDB taxonomy): Bacteria > Pseudomonadota > Alphaproteobacteria > RF32 > CAG-239 > JAFUYI01. The sequence goes on along the minus strand of CAJUKS010000022.1, from coordinate 7,041 downwards.
CGGAGTCGGCGCGCTGGTCGGCGGTGAAAAAGGCGCTTTGATCGGTGCCGGAATCGGTGCGGTCAGCGGCGCTGCTGCCGGAGGATATATGGATTTGCAGGCAAGAAAACTGCGTCAGGAACTGGTTGGAACCGGCGTTCAGGTTGCGGTGTTGGAAAACGGGCAGATTCAGCTGGTTATGCCGAGCAATATTACTTTTGACTTTGATTCGGCGGTATTTAAAACCGGATTTAACCATACGCTTGATTCGGTTGCGAAAGTATTGAAAGAGTATAACAAAACCAACGTTATTGTTGCCGGATATACCGATAATGTCGGTAAAGCCGATTATAACAATCAATTGTCGCTGAGACGTGCTCAGGCGGTTGCCGATTATCTGATTTTGCGGAATGTCTCTCCGGCCAGAATCAGCGTATACGGTTACGGTTCTCAGTATCCGGTGGCTTCAAACGCCACTGAAGCCGGCCGTGCCCAAAACCGGCGGGTCACGATCACCCTGCAACAAATTCAGTAAAACACCGTGGTCGTTTTTTGATTATGCCGCATGAAAATGCGGCATTTTTATGATATGTGTAAGAATTTTTCGTCTGCCGTGAACATTTTTTTAGGGTGGGGACAAGTATTCTGAGGTTATCTTCCGGCGGTGCCTGAAGATGAAAAAACGATTATAATCTCAATATCTATTGAATGGAAGTGACGGAGACACAATATCTGATAGTGACATGTAACAATAGTAAAAGGATGAAAATCATGAAAAAGCTGTCCGCTTTGATAATGTTTACGTTGTTGGCTACGGTCGGATATTATATCGGCAATGCCGTGGCGCAGAATAAAAATGCGCAGGATGCCCAAACGAACGGAGACGGAATATTGGTTGTTGAAGAAGAGTATGACGTTGTTGTACCGACAACCGACAAAACTCCGGCCGATGCCAGAACTTCGGTTTCGCCGGCAGCTGTTCCCGCCGCTGCGGCAACTTCCGCCGCGGCTCGCAAAGCCGACGTTCGGAATAATAACATGTCCGGGAACTCCGGTAATGACACCGTGGTTGAAGAAACGGTAACCGAAGAAGGATATGTTGAAGAATAACCAATTATTAAGTACACTTTCCACCGAGACTGCCCTCAAAGGATTTTCCCCCAACCCCTCGTCCTTTGAGGGATTTTTTTTGCCTAAAATATAAGAGTGACAGGGGAAAATGATATTGCTGACGATATAAAAAAACACCGCCGTGCGGACAGCGGTGCTTTGCAAAAGTCGGAACCTGTTTATCTGAAAGTATATCGGACGCCCAGCGAATATTCGGTGATATGATCGAGGTTGTCCAGTTGGTCTGTTTTAATGTAACGGGCCAAAAGACGCGCCGACCAGTTTTGATCAATGTTGTAAGTCAGGCCGCCGCCGAAGCGATAGCCCCATCCGTGATCCCGACGGTCGCGCGAAAAGCGGTAGTTGTGTTTGAAAGTGTATTCGCCGATTCCCATTGTTGCGGTGGGCGCAAACGCACCGTCGCAGCCCAGCGGCAGGTAGGCCAGCATATCCAGACCATAGGCCTGAAAAGCGGAATCCTTAAGGTTGTCGGTTGTATGAAATTTGTGTTTGTCGGAATACTGGTAAAACAGTTCGGTACCGAAATACGGATTGTAAACGGAACCCAAAGTAAGAGAGCCGGAATTGTGGTAAGAGTGATAGTCGTCCGCTTTGACGGTGTCATAGGCATAATTGACGCCGAGATAGGGTTTGTAGTCGTTTTCGACGGCAGCCGCATTTCCTGCACTGAGCCCGAAAGCGGCCGTAAGCAGCATAACTGTGGTTATTTTTTGCATTTTTGTTCCTTTCTTTATCACTTTTTAATATAATTAAACTACGATTTCGGAAAGTAAAGTAAAAAATGGAAACATTCCGCAAAGGAGTTGTGTTATGAACAGGTTGAAAGCCGAAGCCGGATATACGTTGATTGAGTCGATCGGTTTTATTGCCGTGATTTCAATGCTGGCGATTTCGATTATTTCGCTGATTAACAATATGCTCGACAAATATCGGATGAGCCGCGTGACTCAGCAGATTGTCGAATTGCAAAAAAATATCGATTTCCGTTTTGCGTCGTCCCAGAACTTTAAGGATCTGAAAGTCAAGCAAATGGTGAAGGAGAAAATTGTTCCCGGCGACATGGCGGACGGCGAAAATTTGTATCATGCCTATCACGGCGATGTCGAACTGAAAGCGGTGCAGCAAAACAGCGCCTACACGATTACTTTTAAAGGGCTGCCTTATACCCCGTGTCTGGAACTGGCGATGGTGGACTGGATGACCGGCTATAATTCGCATTTGATGCATATTAAGGTTAACAGTAAATACTTTACCTGGCAGGGGAACAACGAATCGGCCTTGCCGATGGATTTTGCCAACGCGCAGAAAGCCTGTAAACACGACCGGGAGAATGTGATTACGTGGCAGTTTCAGTAAAACACCGCCGCGGCGGCCGAAAACTGGGCGCAAGGTGATTTTTTACTTGAAGAAAAGCATTGAAATTTATATATAGTGGGCTATATGAAACCGATTGTAACAATATAACTAGATGGAGAGACACATGGTTGAAACGTCAGTAATTCTTCCCCCTGATTACAGGCCTTCGAATGACGAAGAATATATGAATGAATTTCAGGTTGAATATTTTCGCCGCAAATTGATGGAGTGGAAAAAATCGCTGCTGGCACAGTCTCAGGACACCCTTGAAGAATTGCGCCAGGGCGGTCTTAATCAGCCGGACGAGTTGGACCGCGCTTCGATGGAAACCGACAAAGCGCTGGATTTGCGTACCAAAGACCGTGCTCGTAAGCTGATCAGCAAAATCAATGATGCCCTGAAAAGAATAGAAGACGGAACTTATGGTTATTGTGAAGAAACCGGCGAACCGATCGGGGTGGAACGTTTGGAAGCCCGCCCGGTCGCCACGCTTTCGATCGAGGCTCAGGAACGTCACGAAAGAATGGAAAAAACTTACAGCGAAGACTGAAATAAAATAATGGAAACAAAAGACTTTATACTGGCTTCGTCCTCGCCGCACCGTTTGGCGCTTTTGCAACAAATCAACTTTTGTCCCAAAATCGTTTGTCCGGCAGATATTGATGAAAGCCGGCAGCCGTTTGAAACGCCTTCGCGTTATGTCAAACGGATGGCGTTGGAAAAAGCGCGCCGGGTGGCGGCGATGCATCCGGGCGAAAACGTTTTGGCCTGCGACACCATTGCCGTTGTCGGAAGACGGGTTTTGCACAAGGCGGCCAGCGATGAAGAACAAAAACAAACCATGCGTCTGATTTCGGGGCGGGCCAGCCATGCCATCAGCGCCGTTTGCCTGATTGACAAAAACGGACGCGAGGCCCTACGGCTGGTTGATTCCCGGGTGGTGACCAAAAGATTGTCGGAAAAGGAAATCGCGGATTATGTCGCAACCCGGGAATGGGTAGGCTGCTGCGGTTACAAAATTGAGGGGTGCTTTGCCGGGTTTGTCCGCAAAATTGTCGGTTCGTATTCGGGAATTGTCGGACTGCCGTTGTATGAAACTCAAAACTTATTGAACGGAGCGGGGATAAAATGAGTGTAGAAACAATTGTTTATGATAAAAATTCTTCGGTTTCGGGGATTGCCCTGATTGAAGGCGGTCAGGTCGCTGAGTTGGAAATTATTACTGAAAATCAGGCGATCAGCGGTAATATTTATTTGGGAAAAATCAGCAAAAAAGTGATGTTGGCCGGAGATAAGGAAGGTTTTTTCGTTAATATCGGCGACGGGCGCGAAGGTTTTCTGAATGCCGAAGAAACAGGCGTTGCGGAAATGAAGCTGACCGAGGGGCAGAGCATTGTCGTGCAGGTGTCTCAAGAGAAAAGAGCGGAGAAAAACGCAAGACTGGTACGCGCGGTTCAACTGGTGGGCAATTATGTCGTTTATTGTCCCTATCGTCTGCGTGTCGAAGCGTCTTCAAAGATTGAAGATAAGCACAAAATGGCCGAATATATGGAAAAAGTCAAAGAACATATGACCGGACAGGAAGGATGGGTATTGCGGACGGCGTCAACCGAAGTCGATTTTGCCGCCATTGCTTCAGAGATGGAGAAACTGCGCGATACTTATGAACATATTCGGATGAAGGCGCGTACGGTAACCGCACCGAGTTTGTTGTTTGCCAAGCCCGATACTTTGTTTGAACATCTGGCGCGCCATTTGCACGGTTTGCATAAACTGGTAACCAACAGTCGGAACGTTGAAGCAGAAGTTCGTCAACAATATGGGGACACCTTTGACGTTGAGCTGAGCAATAATCCGTTTGAAGAATATGGTATTGAGGACGTTATTGCATCGGCGTTGGAGAAAGAAGTTTCTCTCAGAGGCGGCGGAAGAATCAGCATTGAAGAGACCCGTGCCTGTACCGCCATTGATGTGGACAGCGGACGTGACAGCGGCGGCGGTTCGTTGAATCGTATTAATGAAGAGGCTGCTTATGAAATTGCGCGGCAGATTCGTTTGCGCAATTTGTCGGGCAAAATCGTGATCGACTTTGCCGGCCATTCGGAATATAAATATATTAAGCCGTTGTTGGAAATTTTGGAACAGGAACTGGCAAAAGACAGCATCAAAAGCCATGTCGCCGGGTTGAGCCGGGCCGGGTTGGTCGAAATTATCCGGGTGCGCCGCCGTCCCACGCTGCAGGATCTGATGAGTGATCCGTGCCACACCTGCAACGGAACCGGACGGGTTGAAAAAGGAGCTTAAAATGGGTGAAGTTTTGAAAACCTGCCGCTGTCCGATTTGCGGTAAGGTGGTGCCGTTGGGAAAATACCGGCCGTTTTGTTCAAAGCGCTGTGCCGATATTGATCTCGGTAACTGGTTTGACGAATCTTACCGGGTTGAGGCCGAAGAAATTGACGATCAGGATATTGAAGCGTTGGAAGAATTGATATCACGTGACGACGAAGACTGATCTTGCGCATTATTATTTTATGAAGAGTCAAATCCCCTGAAAAGCAATTTTCGGGGATTTTTTTATTACATGCCTTACAGAAAACCCCGAGTTTACTCGGGGCTGAATGTAAAGATGTCGTTAGACACCGCTCCACGCCAACGAGCGTGGTCAAACCGTAGGTTTGTAGCTGATTAGAACCCCCAGTTTACTGGGGGATATCTATTGAAGAGCAAAAGATTGTTTTTCGGCAAACGATATTTTTGCAGGTTAATTTGACAAGTAAGTTGCTGCCACAGAGGGAGGATATCAGAAAAGGATCCTTTTATTTCAACAGGTTTATTAAACCTTTTGAAAAAATAAAGTCAAGTATTTTCTGATAGTTGAAATAAATTGCAACTGTAGCAAAAAAAGGATCATTTTTTTGATACAACAAAGGTTATAATAACCTTATTTTAAAAAATCAAGTCTAAGCCCTTTATAATACACAATTTTATCCTCATTTTCAAAAATCGTATATCCATATTTATTCTATAGCAAAAAAATGATCGTTTAAATGCATTTAGATAAGGATTGTATAGAAATGACTAAACATACTTCTTTGGCAATTGCGTTAACGGCGACGACCTTTTTGTGTACGCCCGCAGTTGCATCTTCTTTAACGCCGACTTTGGATGCTTTAAAATCGGAAGCCGGATCTGTTCTTCCTTCTGTCAACCAAACTTATAACCTGAGCGAACTGAGCGGCGATTTGCCGACAGGCGCGGTGAAAGTAGAAATCGGTGGTAAAGATTATTACTTTATGCCGAGCGGTGACAATGCCGGTTTGCTGACCACTCTCGCGGGAACTTCGGCAGGAATGTTAAAGGAAAGTTCTGACGGCTTGTTTGAGTTGGATGGCGTCAAATACGGCTTTGATGTCGCGTCGATACCGGACAGTGCGTTTTCATACAGCGAAGGCTCAGAGGATGATTATAATTTCACGATGTCAGAAGCGGATGCTGAGGGCAAGTTGACGACTCAGTATTATAAAATTGATCTGAAACCGGAGGCTTTTGCGACTTCCAAAAACATCAGCTGGACCGCGGTGAGTGAAGATCAAAAAGACGCCGCCGACGTAGTTGCGGTTCAACTGCCGAACGATCAGACAAAGTATTTTAAGTATACTTATACCCAACCGGAAGGGCGAACGGTTTACAATACCCGTCAAGAGGCTTTGAGCGGCGACGTTGATGCTGATTTTGTTAATATTAATAGTGCGCCGAATTATGCTGGAGCAATTTATAATACTGGCAGCGCAGTTATTGAAAAGATTACCGGTAACTTTATCAATAATTGTGCCGAATGGCAAGCTGGTGTAATTAATAATTTAGGAATAATTGGTAATATCACAGGTGATTTTGTTAACAATTATCTTCAAACTGAAGATGATAGTAATCAGGGTGGTGCAATTTTTAACGGTAATACTATAGAGAATATTGCCGGAAATTTTATTGGCAATCATGCTTCCAGCGGTTTTGATCTTGCTAACGGCGGTGCTATTTATAACAGAAATAAGATTGGTAATATCACCGGAGATTTTATTGCAAATTATACTTCTTCCTATCAGATAGCGAACGGCGGCGCATTTCTCAACGTTGGTACAATCGGTAATATTACTGGAGATTTCATCGGCAATTATGCTTCTGGCGATTCTACCAAAGGCGGAGCTATCTATAATGGTGGGACTATAGGGAATATAACCGGAGATTTTATCGGAAATTATGCTAAGGGAGAACTTAGTAAAATTTATGGCGGTGCTATTTATAACACAGGAACGATCGGCGATATTACGGGTAATTTCATAGGAAATTTTGCTTTTTACACTGCTGGAGAACCTGGTAATGTAAAAGGAAACTTCATAAGTAATTACATTGAATTAACACAGAGTGTGGCGTATGGAGGCGCTGTTTATGCTGGCGGAACAGTAGGTAATATTACCGGTGATTTTATTCAAAACCATGCGGAAGGAGAATGGGCAGCCGGTGGCGCGATTTATAATAATGGTACAATCGGCGATATCGCCGGAGATTTCATCGGCAATT
>CAJUKS010000021.1 GCA_910587405.1 uncultured Alphaproteobacteria bacterium | reverse complement strand
TGACGACGCCACCGACAGTGCCGGCAAGATTGCGAAGTACAACACCTTGCGTCAGTTGGAACTTGAAGTCGGCGTTAAACTGACAAAGGCGTTTGTAATGGACGAAGGCTACGCCAACGTTTATGTCAAACCGAGTGTTGTGCAAACCCTCAACGATGGTGACGAAGTCCAAGTCAGCGGTCTGAGAGAGGTCAACACTTTGGATGACCAGACGTTGGGCCGGGTTGAACTCGGGGGACGCTATGGCTTCACCGAGCAGTTGTCGACCTATGGCTGGGCCAACCACACCTTCGGCGACGACTACAAAGCGTCGACCTTCGGTTTGGGTTTAAGTTACAGCTGGTAAATAAAACAAAATCCCCCTTTTCTCGCGAGAAGGGGGATTTTTGTAAACGGATACGGATGCGAATTTTCTGTCGGCGATTTGTTTATCGCCATTCGCGGCCGCTGAAGTACGAACTGTTGTAACGGTAAGTTACCTGAGAATTTTTTTGCTTATGCAGCAAAAAGTGCTCATGAGAACGACTTCGGCTGAAAGAGCCGGTCCATTCGCTGCCGTCCGAGAATTTCAGACGAACTTCGGTTTCAGTGCCGTTGAAGGGAACAGAGATCTGAATCTCGGTTCGTTCGATAACGGTTACGGTACGCCAATCGGATGTTTCTTCGGTGATATTTGCCACAAAGATGATAAGGCAGAAAAAAAGCGGCCACGGCAGAATAACACATATCGTTTTCAGAAAAAACAGGCAAACATCACCGGCGTCCTGTAAAAATTTTTTCATAGGCTGTCGATTTTAATAATTAAGCTAATTGTATTATAAAACATATTCTCAATAACATAGACGGGCCGTTTTGTCAACATACGGCCCTTCGTTCTCCGTAAAACCGGCAGGCGGTCGGAGTTTGGCGGATTTTCAGGAGCGTGAAACGGTAGCGGCGCGGGCGTAAAAGCGCTTGACAAGCCGCTAAAGTTACCGTAACTTTTTTGTCAATTGTATTTATATATGGAGTGACTTGATCATGAGTAAGGAAAGCATTGATAAAAATCCGTTGCGCGGTATGCGGGATTTTGTGCCGCAAGACTGGATTTTCAGAAAAAAGCTGATGCGGGTATGGGAAAACGCCGCTGAAAAAAGCGGTTTTGTACGTTATGAAACCCCGATTGTCGAACCGCTTTCCCTGTTGGAAAGAAAGAGCGGCGAAGAAATTTCGGAACAGATTTATAATTTTGAAGACAAGTCGGGGCGGAAAATTGCCCTGCGTCCGGAAATTACGCCCTCTATGGTTCGAATCGTTTCTTCCCGTCCCGACGCTTTTCCGACTCAGGGCAAGGTCTATTCTATCGGTCAGTGCTTTCGCTACGAAAGAGCCTCGCTCGGACGCAAAAGAGAACACTTTCAATGGAATATTGACATTGTCGGCGAAAAGAACGTGGTTGCCGAGGCTTATCTGATCAAGACCGCCGTTGATGCCATGGAAGGCCTGGGTTTCGGTGCCGATGATTATAAAGTGCGGGTTAACAGCCGACAGCTGGTTTCGGATTATTTGGAAAAAATTGATATTGTCGGCGAGTTGGCTAAAGGCGTGATGGGCGTGATGGATAAAAAAGACAAGATCTCGCCGGAAGCTTTTGCCGAAATGTTGGCAGAAATCGGCGTTACCGAAGAGCAGACCGCCAAAATCAACAATTTCATGGCAGCCAAAAGTTTGGAAGATCTCCGCCGACTGGGACTGGAAGCCAGTACCGGCCTGAAAGCGTTGGAGGAATTTGCCGCTTATTGCAAAGCGCTCGGCATTGAAAACAATGTTGTGATTGATCCGGCGATTGTTCGCGGGCTGGCTTATTATACCGGGATCGTGTTTGAGGCGTTTGACACTCAGGGCAAATATCGGGCTATTTTCGGCGGCGGCCGCTATGACAATTTGTTCGAAAAGCTGACCGGACGTTCGAATTTTGCAGTCGGTCTCGGCTTTGGCGACGTTGTGGTTGAGGAGTTGCATAAGGAAAAATACCCCGATGAAACGACGGTGCCGGAGGTGGATATATTGCTGGGCGGTTATTCCGAAGAAGTCTGCGGGGAATTGCTGGGTGTTTTCTCACGTCTGCGTGCCTGCCGTTTCTCGGCCGATTTTGACTTCAAACCGGCCAATCTGGGCAAGTTTCTGACCCGGGCGAACAAGCGCAATGCCAAAATTGCCGCCTATATCGGAGAAATTGAGAGCAAGCAGGGGCAAATGCTGCTGAAAAATCTCCGGAGCGGCGAGCAACAGACGGTGATGCTGAATGATGACGGTGCAAGCGCGGCAATAGAACAAATGTTGGCAGCCATTACCGACGAAGATCATTTATAATAACACATATGTTCGTGTACCAACCGACGGTGTATCCGAACGAACAAAGCCTGAAGGAAAATGAAAAATGGCGGTCCTCAATTTTATAACCACCAACCGGAGCAAAATCCGTTCACTGCAAGGCGCGCTGGACGGATATGATGTGGAGGTGAAGACACGGGGACTGGATTTGCTGGAGCCTCAGTATGACACCGTCAACGAAGTTTCGGCCTTTAAGGCGCGTCAGGCTTTTGAACGTCTGCGGGAACCGGTGCTGGTTGAAGACGGCGGTTTTGTCGCGGAAGCTCTCAACGGGTTTCCGGGTGTTTATACCAAATATGCGTTGGCGACAATCGGCGCCAAGGGAATTTTGAACCTGCTGAGCGGCGAAAGCAATCGCCGTGCCCGTTTTATCAGTTGTGCCAGCTATATTGACGAAGAAGGGCAGCTGTATCAGTTTGAGCGCGAGGGCAATTTGGAAATGGAAGTCGGCGACAAGCTGGTTGACATTGATTCGCCGTACGCATGGTCGGAACTGTGGAAGATTTTGTATGTGCCGCGGCTGGGAAAAACAATGTGCGAATTGAACGCGGAAGAAGTGAAGGAATTGTACGGTACGGTTCGCGGAAGCTTGCAGGTTTTTGCCGCCTGGTACGTCAAGCGATTGCATCAAAATTCCGCCGTTGCGTAAAAAGATCGGCGAATGTGTATTTTTTGCTTGTAAGAATCGGAAAGAGAGTCTATTATCCGCTTGAATTTCGTCACGAATCGTGACAATTGCATGCAATTATTTTATTGACACTCATCAAGAGGGGCCGTTTCCCGAGGGTTTGGTGAGGTTTTTCGCTTTTAAAAGTATTCAACCTTCTGCGGTCGGGTTTCGGCGTTGCCGATAGTATTGTCGCAGAATTTAACCATGAGGAATCACGCAAAATGAAAGAATCTTATACGAGCAAAAGACGTGTAAGAAAGAACTTCGGCCGAATCGACTCCGTGTCGGAAATGCCGAGTTTAATTGAAGTGCAAACCGGATCTTACCGCGATTTCATCGAAAACAAAAATTGCGAGTTCGGTTTGGAAGAAGTTTTCAAATCTATTTTCCCTATTAAAGATTTTTCCGGTACCGGCGAACTCGAGTTCGTTAAATACGAACTGGAAGAACCGAAGTATGATGTTGACGAATGCATCAAACGCGACATGACTTATGCCGCGCCGGTCAAAGCGACCCTGCGCCTGGTGGTTTGGGATGTTGACGAAGCCACCGGTGCCAAGTCGATCCATGACATCAAGGAACAAGACGTTTATATGGGCGATATTCCGCTGATGACCGACAAAGGCACCTTTATCGTCAACGGTACCGAACGTGTCGTCGTTTCGCAGATGCACCGTTCGCCGGGCGTTTTCTTTGACAACGACAAAGGCAAAACCGTGGCTTCGGGCAAATATCTGTTTGCCGCCCGCGTTATTCCGTACCGCGGTTCGTGGCTCGATTTCGAATTTGATGCCAAAGATCTGCTCTATGCCCGTATTGACCGTCGCCGCAAGTTGCCGGTCACTTCGATTTTGTATTCCCTGTATTCCAAGGAAACCGAAGAAAAGCTCAAACAGTTGGCTCAGGAAGGCAAAAAAATCGACCGTTCCGAAATTAAAGGAATGGATAAAGAAGAAATCCTCGGTTATTTTTATGATGTTGACACTTATGTTGCCGACAAGAAAGGTTGGAAAAGCAAATTTATTCCGGAACGTTTTCGCGGCGTGAAATTTACCTTTGATCTGATTAATGCCGAGACCGGAAAAGTTGCCTGGGAAGCCGGCAAGAAAATTCCGGCCCGTGCCGCTCAAAAACTGGTAGATGAAGGCCTGGAGTTTTACCGGGTTGCCGAAGACCAGCTGATCGGCAAGTTTTTGGCTTCGGCAATTGCCGACAAAAAGACCGGCGAAGTGATTGCCGATGCCGGTGCCGAAGTTAATCAGGAACTGCTGGATAAAATTAAAGACGCCAAAGTTAACGAAATTAAGGTTTTGTACATTGATAACGTCAATGTCGGCCCGTATATTCGCAATACGCTGGAAGTGGACAAGAACCACAGCCGCGAAGAAGCACTGTTGGATATCTATCGTGTTATGCGCCCGGGCGAACCGCCGACATACGAAACCGCCGATGCCCTCTTTAAGGCTTTGTTCTTTGACAACGAACGTTATGACCTGTCTTCGGTCGGCCGCGTCAAGATGAACACCGCTTTGGATATTCCGTTTGAAGAAGCGCCCGATACTTACCGCACCCTGCGCAAAGACGACATTTTGCGCATTGTTAAGAGATTGGTTGAATTGCGTGACGGCCACGGCGAAGTTGACGATATTGACCACTTGGGCAACCGCCGCGTTCGTTCGGTCGGCGAATTGATGGAAAATCAATACCGCATGGGCTTGCTCAGAATGGAAAGAGCCATTCGCGAAAGAATGAGTTCGGAAGTTTTGAATAATGTGAAGCCGCAGGATTTGGTCAATGCCAAGCCGATTGCTTCGGTTATCCGCGAGTTCTTCGGTTCTTCGCAGTTGTCTCAGTTTATGGATCAGAATAACCCGTTGTCGGAGATCACCCACAAACGCCGTCTGTCGGCCTTGGGCCCCGGCGGTTTGTCTCGTGACCGTGCCGGTTTTGAAGTGCGCGACGTGCATCCGACCCACTACGGCCGTATCTGCCCGATTGAAACGCCGGAAGGTCCGAACATCGGTTTGATCAACTCGTTGTCAACTTATGCGCGGATTAACAAATACGGCTTTATCGAATGTCCGTACCGCAAGATTGTTGACGGAAAAGTAACCAGCGAAGTGGTTTATCTGTCTGCCGATCAGGAAGGCAAATATATCATCGCCGAAGCCAACGCCGAAGTTCGTGAAGACGGCACTTTTGTTAAAGATACGATTGCCTGCCGCAAAGCCGGTGAATTTGAATTCCATACGCCGGAAGAAATCAACTTCATCGACGTTTCGCCGAAGCAGTTGGTGTCGGTTGCGACCGCGCTGATTCCGTTCTTGGAAAACGATGACGCCAACCGTGCGTTGATGGGATCGAACATGCAGCGTCAGGGCGTGCCTTTGCTGCGCTCGGAAGCGCCGCTGGTCGGTACCGGTATGGAAGCCACGGTGGCCAAAGATTCCGGCGCGACGGTGGTCTGCAAATATGACGGCGTGGTTGATGCGGTTGACGCCAACCGGATCGTGGTTCGTTCGGATGACAAAAAAGCCGGCGGCGTCGGTGTCGAAATTTACAAATTGTCGAAATTCCGCCGTTCCAACCAGAATACCTGCATTAACCAGGTGCCGCTGGTCAAAGTCGGTGACGTGGTCAAAGCCGGTGACATCATGGCCGACGGTCCGTGTACCGATATGGGCGAACTCGCACTCGGCAAAAATATGCTGGTAGCCTTTATGCCGTGGAACGGTTTGAACTACGAAGATGCGATTTTGCTCTCCGAGCGGGTTTCGCGCGATGATGTTCTGACCTCGCTGCATATTGAAGAATTTGAAGTAATGGCCCGCGACACCAAGCTCGGACAGGAAGAAATTACCCGTGATATTCCGAACGTCGGTGAAGAAGCGCTGCGTAACCTTGACGAAGCCGGTATCGTTTATATCGGTGCCGAAGTTAAGGCCGGCGATATTTTGGTCGGTAAGGTGACTCCGAAGGGCGAATCGCCGGTAACGCCGGAAGAAAAACTGTTGCGCGCCATTTTCGGCGAAAAAGCTTCCGATGTTCGCGATACTTCGTTGCGCGTTCAACCGGGCATTGAAGGCATTGTGGTTGACGTTCATGTCTTTTCGCGCCGCGGCGTTGAAAAAGACGAACGCGCTCTGGCGATCGAGCAGCAGGAAATTTCCCAGCTGGCCAAAGACCGCGACGACGAAATTGCGATTATCCGCAAGGTGTTCGACGCCCGCTTAAAAGAAATGCTGATCGGACAGACAGTGGTTGACGCGCCGAAAGGCATTGCCAAAAAGTCGGTTCTGAGCGAAGAATCTTTTGCGGACGTTCCGTCTTCGCAGTGGCGTAAGATTGTGGTCAAAGACGAAGAAGCAATGGCCAGAATCGAAGAGTTTATCGCTGCTTTTGACGCACGGGTTGCCGGAGTTCAGAAGCATTTTGACGACAAAGTGGAAAAAGTTCAGCGCGGCGACGATCTGCTGCCGGGCGTTTTGAAAACGGTCAAAGTTTTCATTGCCACCAAGCGTAAAATGCAAACCGGCGATAAGATGGCCGGCCGTCACGGTAACAAAGGTACGGTTTCGCGCGTATTGCCGCTGGAAGACATGCCTTATACCGAAGACGGTACCCCGGTCGACATCGTGTTGAACCCGCTCGGCGTGCCTTCGCGTATGAATGTCGGACAAATTCTCGAAACCCACCTCGGTTGGGCGGCCAAAGAACTCGGCAAACAGCTCAACGAGATGTGCGAACAGTATAAACGCGGCGAAAAAACGCTGGAAGAACTGAACGGCAAGCTGAAAGAAATTTACGGCGAGAAACAGTTCAACCGTGAAATTGCCGATCTGTCAACGGCAGAAAAGGTCGAAATGATTTCGCACGTTAAGAACGGTATTCCGATGGCGACGCCGGTATTTGACGGTGCTCACGAAAACGACATCAACCGTATGCTTGATATGGCCGGCCTGCCGACTTCGGGTCAGATTGACCTCTATGACGGCCGCACCGGTGAGAAGTTTGACCGTAAGGTTACCGTAGGTATCATTTACATGATCAAGCTGCACCATATTGTTGACGAGAAAATGCACGCCCGTTCGGTCGGACCGTACTCTCTGGTTACCCAGCAGCCGCTCGGCGGTAAGGCGCAGTTCGGCGGACAACGTTTCGGCGAAATGGAAGTTTGGGCTTTGCAGGCTTACGGCGCTGCCTATACCCTGCAGGAAATGCTGACGGTTAAATCCGACGATGTCAGCGGAAGAACCAAAGTTTATGAAGCGATTGTCCGCGGCGAAGAAGGATTTGAAGCCGGCGTACCGGAATCCTTTAACGTTTTGGTTAAAGAAATCAAATCGTTGTGCCTGAACATCGAGTTGCAGAACGAAGCCGTTTAGAATTGGAGATAAAAAATATGAATGAAATTATGAAATTTTTTGGTCAGCAGCCGGCAAACGGAGATTCTTTTGACGAAATCAAAATCTCGATTGCCTCTCCTGAACAAATCCGTTCTTGGTCTTACGGCGAAGTCAAAAAGCCCGAGACCATTAACTATCGTACTTTCAAACCGGAAAGAGACGGCCTGTTCTGCGCACGCATTTTCGGACCGGTTAAAGACTATGAATGTTTGTGCGGTAAGTATAAAAGAATGAAATATCGCGGCATCGTCTGCGAAAAGTGCGGTGTCGAAGTCACTTTGGCAAGCGTCCGCCGCGAAAGAATGGGCCATATCGAACTGGCGGCGCCGGTTGCTCACATTTGGTTCCTGAAGTCGCTGCCGTCGCGCATTTCGATGCTGACCGACATCGGTGTCAAAGCGCTGGAACGCGTTTTGTACTTTGAAAGCTACATCGTGATCGAACCGGGGCTGACCCCGCTCGGCATGTATGAAATGCTGTCGGAAGAGCAATATCAGGAAGCCATTGACGAATACGGCGAAGATTCTTTCCGCGCCGGCATCGGTGCCGAAGCGATTAAGGAAATTCTCGCTTCGATCGATTTGGAAGAAGAAAGAAAGATTATCCGTGCCGAACTGAAAGACAATGCTTCCGAAGCTAAGCGCAAAAAATTGGTTAAGCGTTTGAAAATCATCGAAGCCTTTTTGAATTCGAACACCAAGCCGGAATGGATGATTTTGGATGTGCTGCCGGTTATTCCGCCGGAATTGCGTCCGTTGGTTCCGCTTGACGGCGGCCGTTTTGCCACTTCGGACTTAAACGACCTTTACCGCCGCGTCATCAACCGCAACAACCGTTTGAAACGCCTGCTGGAACTGCATGCGCCGGATATTATCATCCGTAACGAAAAACGGATGCTGCAGGAATCGGTAGACGCCTTGTTTGACAACGGACGTCGCTCACGGGCGATTACCGGCACCAACAAGCGTCCGCTGAAATCGTTGTCGGATATGCTGAAAGGTAAACAGGGACGTTTCCGTCAGAACCTGCTCGGTAAGCGTGTTGACTATTCCGGCCGTTCGGTTATTACGGTCGGTCCGGAACTGCGTCTGCAACAATGCGGTTTGCCGAAGAAAATGGCGTTGGAATTGTTTAAGCCGTTTGTTTATGCCAAACTGGAACTGTACGGACACGCCACCACTATTAAGGCGGCCAAGCGTATGGTCGAAAAGGAACGTCCGGAAGTTTGGGATATCCTGGAAGAAGTCATCCGCGAGCATCCGGTGCTGCTGAACCGTGCACCGACGCTGCACCGTTTGGGTATTCAGGCTTTTGAACCGGTGTTGGTCGAAGGTAAGGCGATTCACCTGCATCCGTTGGTTTGTACGGCATTTAACGCCGACTTCGACGGTGACCAAATGGCGGTACACGTACCGTTGTCGGTGGAAGCTCAGTTGGAAGCGCGCGTTTTGATGATGTCGACCAACAATATTCTGTCGCCGGCGTCCGGTAAGCCGATTATCGTGCCGACTCAGGATATGGTTTTGGGTATTTACTATCTGACTTATGATGCCGAAGGCTTGAAGGGCGAAGGTTCGATTTTTGCCGATTATAATGAAGTGTTGTTGGCGCTGGATGCCAAAACGGTGGATCTGCACAGCAAGATCAAATGCCGTATCACTTATATCGATGACAACGGCGAAAGCCGTTACGGCATTGTCGATACGACGCCGGGACGCCTGATGGTGGCCGAAATTCTGCCGCAGCACAAAGACGTGCCGTTCTCGCTGGTTAACCGCCTGGTTAAAAAGAAAGAAATCGGCGAAATTATCGATATTATCTACCGTCATTGCGGCCAGAAAGAAACGGTTATGTTTGTTGACCGCCTGATGTCGCTCGGCTTCCAGAATGCCTGCAAGGCCGGTATTTCGTTTGGTAAGGACGACCTGATCGTTCCCGATGCCAAACAGGAACTGGTTTCCGAAACCGAAAAACAGGTGAAAGAATTTGAGCAGCAGTACCAGAACGGTTTGATTACCAAAGGTGAAAAATACAATAAGGTGATCGATATCTGGGCCGCTTGTACCGACAAAGTGGCTGACGAAATGATGAAAAACATTTCCAAAACCGAAAACGGCTACATCAACTCGGTTTACATGATGGCTCACTCGGGCGCCCGCGGTTCCGCCGCACAAATGCGTCAGGTTGCCGGTATGCGCGGTTTGATGGCCAAGCCGAGCGGTGAAATTATCGAACAGCCGATTATCTCCAACTTTAAAGAAGGCCTGACGGTGCTTGAGTACTTTAACTCGACCCACGGTGCCCGTAAAGGTTTGGCCGATACGGCGTTGAAAACCGCGAACTCCGGTTATCTGACCCGTCGTTTGGTCGATGTGGCCCAAGACGTTGTGGTTACCGAACAGGATTGCGGTACCGAACGCGGTATCATCGTCCGTCCGGTGGTTGACGGCGGTAATGTGATCGTCTCGATCGGCGAACGCATTCTCGGTCGTACCATTCAGGAAGACGTTATTCATCCGGAAACCGGCGAAGTGTTGTTGAAAAAAGGCAAGCTGATTACCGAAGACGATGTTGAAATCGTGGAAAAAGCCGGTGTCGAACAGGTTCGGATCCGTTCTGTTCTGACCTGCGAATGCGAAAACGGCGTTTGCGCCGCCTGCTACGGACGCGACCTGGCTCGCGGTACGCCGGTTAATATCGGCGAAGCGGTCGGTGTTATTGCCGCGCAGTCGATCGGTGAACCGGGTACCCAGCTGACGATGAGAACCTTCCACATCGGCGGTGCGGCATCCAAATCTGCCGAACAGTCTACGGTTGAAGTTCCGTTTGCCGGGGTGCTGAAACTGGAAAACAACCATACGGTTACCAACTCCGAAGGTCATATCATCGTCTTGTCGCGTAACTGCGAGATCGTGATTGTTGACGGCAACGAACGTGAAAAATCGCGTCATAAGGTTCCGTACGGCACCAAGATTTTGGTTGCCGAAGGCGCCAAGGTTAAAAAAGGCCAGAAAGTTGCCGAATGGGATCCGTTCACGATTCCGGTCATTACCGAAAAAGCCGGTAAAGTTGAGTGGGTTGACCTGATCAACAACATCTCACTGGAAGAACGTGTCGACGAAACCACCGGTGTGGTTGACAACGTTGTTATTGATTGGCATTCGGGAGCAAATTCCGCCAGCCTGAAACCGGGCATTATCCTCAAGGACAAAGACGGCAATCCGGTCTTGTTTGATAATGGCAAAGATGTTCGCTACTATCTGTCGGTAGGTGCGATTCTGACGGTTGAAAACGGTGCCGAGGTTAAAGTCGGTGACGTTGTGGCAAGAATTCCGCGCGAAAGCTCCAAGACCAAGGATATTACCGGCGGTCTGCCGCGGGTAGCCGAGTTGTTTGAAGCCCGCCATCCGAAGGATCAGGCGATTATCTCCGATGTTGACGGTATTGTCGAATTCGGCAAAGACTATAAGGCTAAGCAACGGATTACGGTGGTACCGATGAAGGGTGAAGCGATTGAATATCTGATCCCGAAGGGACGCCATCTGGTTGTTCAGGAAGGCGACGTGGTCAAGAAGGGCGATATGCTGGTTGAAGGTACGCCGGCACCGCATGACATTTTGCGGGTACTGGGCGTTGAGAAACTGGCCGAATATCTGGTTAAGGAAGTTCAGGACGTTTACCGTCTGCAGGGCGTTAAGATTAACGACAAGCATATTGAAGTGATCGTTTCGCAAATGCTGCGCAAGGTTGAAGTTCGGGTTCCGAACGATACCACTTTCCTTACCGGCGAACAGGTTGACCGTGACGTCTTTGAAGCCGAAAACGCCAAGACGATTGCCGAAGGCGGTGTTCCGGCCGAAGCCGATCCGATTTTGCTCGGTATTACCAAAGCTTCGCTGCAGACCAAGTCGTTCATTTCGGCGGCTTCCTTCCAGGAAACCACCCGTGTTCTGACCGAAGCTGCTGTTGAAGGCAAAATCGATCATTTGAGCGGTTTGAAGGAAAACGTTATCGTCGGTCGTTTGATTCCGGCCGGTACCGGTACCGTTTTGCGCAATCTGAAACGGGTTGCCGCTCAGAACGACAAAGAGATTCTGGCTTTGCGTGAAGCTGCGGCCGAACAGGTTGAAAGTGCCGCAAGCGAAACACCGGCTGTTGAACAGCAACCGGCTGAATAAGCTTTGATCAACTGAAAATAAAAAGCCGTCGGTGAAAACCGGCGGCTTTTTGATTCGGAGACAGGGAATACGGAGAAAACATCTAATCTTGAAAACAGCAGAACCGGTATGGCAAACGAATTGTCGAGCGTCAAATTGAAATATAAAAAGCGAAAAAATGCAGAGAATGTATCAAAAAAAGGATCATTTTTTTGCTATGGCCGAACGCCGATATCAGATTTTAAATAAAATTGTTATTTTGTAATGATTTATGTTTGATTTTTTCATAATCATTAATTAAACTTATGATGTATCAAAAAAATGATCGTTAAAATTCAACACAGGAGACAGTTATATATGATTAATAACACCAAAGCTTTCAGCTTATTGTTGGC
>CAJUKS010000020.1 GCA_910587405.1 uncultured Alphaproteobacteria bacterium | reverse complement strand
ACAAGTCCTTCGGATTGACCTTCTTTCCAGAATCAAGCTTCTCTACATATTCTTTGATTTTCTTTTCTCTGCTCACGATAACAACTCCTAGAAAGAATACAATTCGCCGGCTTTGCTGCACAACGGGTTATAATAAAAATAAACGCTGAGCGCCGTCAGCGCCAAAACCGGAACCGCCACTTTTTCAAACGGAAAATGAGCATGACCGCCGTTTTTGGCTTTCATCCACTGATAAAAACGATTTGACAGAATCAACACCGCCGCCCCGGCAATCACACTGAACAAAAACGGATCCAGATAAAGGAAACCCAACAACGGTTCCGGACGGTATTCCATCCGGCCGACATACATAAAACCGATCATCGCCACACTGAGGACAATCAACCAAAAATCACGGCCGGCAAAATGCCAGTTTTTCTTGTCAAACCAAACAATCATCCAATAACCGAGCAATGCCAGCAGCGCGCCGGCCCAAACGCCGACAACGCTGTCGTCAACACCGAAATAACGGGCGACTTCAAGCGAAGCGGCAACCGCCACCGTACAAACCGCGCAGGCCGGGTTGGCATAGGCCGGAAGCGTCCACATCGCCGTCAGCAGCAAAAACAATCCTAACATCATTTTGATTTTCCTTATCATTAAAACAATTACTTTCTGCTTATAATATAATCTCTCAACTTGCAAATATTTTTTATTGATTATGCGGAGAATTTTAGCTACAAAATAAACATTATCCACTTTTCGGGGAAAACAAGATGTACCGCCTGATCCACAAAGCTGCCGAACAGCACAGTCTTAACCGCGAAGAACTGATTGCGCTGCTTCGCAACGACGAAATCAACCGACAGCTTTTTGAAACGGCGGACGAAGTGAGACGGCAGTACGTCGGAGACGGCATTCACTTGCGCGGGTTGATCGAATTTTCCAACTTTTGCCGCAACAACTGCCGTTACTGCGGGTTGCGCCGGGACAATTTCAACATTGAACGTTATCGGATTGACGAAGACACCATTTTTAAATTGGCCGAACATGCCGCCGTTAACATGAAGCTGCGAACCGTGGTTTTGCAATCGGGCGAAGATTTGCATTTCACCGTCGAAAAGCTCTGCAACGTCATCCGCCGCATCAAAAGCCTGGGGGTAGCGCTGACGCTCAGCATCGGCGAAAAAAGCTTTGAAGAATACCGCGCCTACCGCGAAGCCGGCGCCGACCGTTTTTTATTACGGATCGAAACCACCGACAAACAACTTTATCTCGACCACGATCCCGGGATGGACTGGGAACAACGCGCCGACTGTATCCGCAATCTCGGACGCGCCGGCCTTGAAATCGGCACCGGCGTTCTGGTCGGACTGCCGGGACAAAAAACAGAAACGTATGCCGACGACATTTTGTTTTTTAAACAAGTCAATGCCGACATGATCGGCATCGGTCCTTTCATCCCCCACCCGGACACACCGCTCAAAACCGCTTCCGGCGGTACGCTGACGATGGCCTTAAAAGTGATGGCGCTGACACGGCTGTTGCTGCCCGACATCAACATCCCCGCCACCACCGCCATGGAAACGCTGGCCGAAAACGGACAGGCGATGGCCCTGAAAGCCGGCGCCAACGTGATCATGCCCAACGTCACCCTCACCCAATATCGTAAACATTACGAACTGTATCCCGGAAAATCGACCACCGGATATACGCCGGACGAAAGTCTGAAGGCGGTCAAAGAAAAAATTGCCGCTCTGGGACGCTTTGTCGCCGAAGATTACGGATTTCACCGTCAAAAAAGATAAATTTTGTCATTGCCTGCAGGGTTTACAACTTAAATAATTCGTGATAAAATTATATATTATAAAGGACATTTAGAGTGCCTTGAACTGTTTCAACCCCGGTAAAGGAATTTGCAATGCCCCGTTTTGACAGAAAAATCGTTTTATTCGGCTTCGGAGCTGTCGGCCGCAGCGCTTTGACCGTGTTGGAAAAAGAAGTCAGTTTTGACCCTGCCCGGCTTTTGATTATCGACCGTCTGCCGCAGCCTTTTGAACTGCCTTACCGCTATCTTCGGGCCGAACTTCGCCCGGGCGGACAGGAAAGCCTTTTTTCTCCGCATCTCAAAGCCGGCGACATGCTGCTCGATTTCAGTTCCGAAACCGACTGTCTGGAAACGCTTAAATGGTGCCGTCAGAACGGCGTCATGTACCTCAACACCGGCGATAACGAATGGCCGGACAAAGAGTGGAAAAACATATACGACCATTATCAGGAAAACGAACGTTTTTTTCAAAACGGACGCCGCGACGGCGCTACCTGTATAATTCATCACGGCGCCAACCCCGGTTCCGTTTCCCACTTTGTCAAAAAAGGGTTGGCTGACATCGTTGCCGAAGCAGACTGCGGAGCAGAATGTTCTTTTGACCGCCGCCGTGCCGCCGATTTGCTGAAAGACGGACGGTGGGGCGAACTGGCCGAACTTATCGGTGTTAAAACAATCCACTCCAGCGATTGCGATATTCAGGAATTTGACCCGCAAACATTGCGTCCGGGCGCTTTTTACAGTACTTGGAATCCGCCGACCTTTTTTAACGAAAGCACCGCATTGGCAGAAGTGCGTTCCGGTACGTTTGAGCCCGACCTTCACCCGCTGGCGGTCAAAGCCGACCGTCGAGACGGCTGGCAGGAACTGAACCGGCGCGGCACCGAATGTTTGGCCGACGGTTGGACCCCGGCCGGAAAATATACCGGAATGATTATCGGCCATGAAGAAATTTTTTCGATTTCCGATTGTCTGTCGGTTTACAAAGCGGACGGAACGCTGCGCTATCGTCCGACGGTCTATTTTGTTTACCGTGCCAGCGATGCTGCCATGAACGCTTTGCAAAATCAGGCAAACAGAGGCTATACGGATCAGGAAGACTATCAGCTGATCGAAAAAGGAATCACGGCCGGCACCGAGTATGTGGGCGTATTGATCATGGGAGACCGCTTCAAACCGCGCTGGGTCGGCAATTGCCTAACGCTTGAGCACATAAACAAATATTTTCCCGGACAAACCCCCACCATTTTACAAGTGGCCGTTCCGGCCGTTGCAGCCGTTTCTTACATGATTCGTCATCCGCAAATCGGCATTTGCTACCCGGATGAACTGCCGTACCAACCGCTCCTTGAGGTTATTGAGAAATATGCGGGACCAACCGTTTCCGTCATCGCCGATATCAATTGCCGCCACGATATGAGCCGGGACATTTACGCCGCAAATTAAATTCAGCAAAAAATGACAAAAGGACTTGATATTTTTGTCAAGATCAGATAACATGATTTTGTGAAAATAATTTTTATAACTACATAAAATCTTATTAGTATGAACAAAAACACTCCCGTTTCTTATCAGGAAACCACGCCGAACTACATCACCGGAATGCTTGATGCCGCAAACCAGGAAGCCATCATGCTGACCGTGATCGCCCACAAGCAATACGACCGCCTGCTGCCGATGGTCAACAGCGGTTACAAAGTCAGCATCCGGGTTCTGGAAACCTTAAAATGGTGCGGAAAGGAAAACTTCATCCGTCGCTTTCTCGACAACGGCTTCGAATTTTTCGGAGATTACAAGCACCTGCTGAACTTTCTTAACGTATTCCTCGGCCCCAAAAACGCCGCGGTTTACATCATGGAGAACAATCTCCGGATGGTGGACGAGAACTGCAACAGCTGCTGGTGCCGTACAGCCAAACTGCTGACACCTCAGCAACTGGCCGAAAACGGATACTGGGACGAGCTGGTACGCCGCTACAACTGGGAAATTCTGGCCCAATACGGACAGGCAGATCTCATTATCAACAGCGGTCAATACCAAAGTCCTTCCGCCGTCAGCATTCTGAAGCGCTACAACCTGACCGAACGAATCATCGAGCTGAAAAAGTTTGAATGGCTCACCAAAATCGTCGGCGGCGAAAAACTGCTTTACCAGCACAAACAATTTGAACTTCTGTATCGGTTCCGTACTCAACTGACCAACTGGACCGAGAAAGAAACCCTCAAAGAACTGTGCCGTTGCCCGGAAGGCCGCAAGCTGCTGTATCACCATAAGGAATACGGCACTCTGATCAAAAACGACTGTACGACGTTTTTCGTTCAGGACCGACTTTGGGAAACCCTTGCCCATTTCGGACGTTATGATCTGATCGACTGGGAACTGTGGTATCAGGAGGAAAAAGAGAAAGCCGACACTCAGGTCAGATTTCACGACATGAACGACTTCTACACTCATGCCGCCGCTGCCGGAGAATGGAAGTATCTGCTTCGGGACAAACAACGAAAGCTGTTGTTCAAGCATCACAAATTCAATTTGTGGCGACAGACTTTCACCGCTTCGGAAAACAGCGAGGAAAAAGAAAGACAGCCCCTGTTTGCTCAGCTGCAGGAAAAATTCAGCCGGAAGTTCCGTCCCTGTGAGGATGATGAAGATCTGGACTAAACTGAATTTCAACTCAAAAAAAAGAAACCGCCCCAAAGGCGGTTTCTTTTTTGTATCTGCAATTTCTACAGACTGATCAGTTCGCGAACGCGTTGCTTCAGCTGTTCCAACACTTCGGCTTTGGGCGTATATTTTTCTTCAAAAGGCGCCACCGTCTGCCATCCCAATTCGTCGTAGACCTGCTGAATCTGTTTGACCACGCCGGGTTTCCATCCGTAAGAACCGAAAACCAGCGCTTTTTTTCCGCGCGGTGCCAGTCCTTTCATATAAGTGACAAAAGCGGCCACACGCGGAAAAAGTTGATTGTTCAGGGTCGGATTGCCGATGCAGACATAAGCCGCATCCAGAAAATCGACCATCACCGCCGAAATATCGTCAACGGCCAGACAATGTTTGGTCACCGGAATCCCGGCATCCTGAAATTCGGCCATTACCGTTTCGGCCATTTTGGCGGTTGCGCCCCACATGGAATCGTAAACGACCACCGCTTTGCCTTCATTGCGGCCCGAAGCCCATTTGGCATACAGGCCGAGAATCGTGTCAACTTCTTCCTTTCCCGACCAAATGCAGCCGTGAGAAGGAGCAATCATTTCAATATCCAGTCCAAGACTGCCGGCCGTATTCAGAGCCTTTTCGGCCTGAGCGCCGAACGGAAACAGAATGTTGGCATAATAGCTTTTGGCTTCATTGAGTACAATATCCAACGGTTGTTCGGAAGCAAACAATCCGTCCGAGGCCAGATGTTGTCCGAAACCGTCGTTTGACAACAGCAATTTCTCTTCGCGAACATAAGTCATCATCGAATCGGGCCAGTGCAGCATCGGCGTCGTCATAAAAGTCAGACTGCGGCTGCCGAGCGATACCGTTTCGCCGGTCGTTACCAATTTATAATTCCAACCGGCGGTGTCAAAATGGGCTTCCAGCGCCATTTTTCCGGCATTGTCGGTAATAATAACCGCCTGCGGCGCCAGTTTCATGATTTCGGGAATATTTCCGGAATGGTCCATCTCCACATGATTGACAACGACATAGCTGATTTTTGAGAAATCAACCACGCTGCGAACCCGCGCAATCATTTCTTCGGACATATAGTTCTTAACGCCGTCGACCAGAGTAATTTTTTCATCCATAATCAGATAGGAGTTGTAGGTGGAACCGTGCGGGGTGGCATACCCGTGGAATTCTCTCAGATTCCAATCTTTGACGCCCACCCAGTAGATGTTGTTTTTAATTTCTTTCGCTTGCATTTTTGCATCCTTACATATATTGTTTTAGTTGGATATAAAATAATCATGTAATTTTAAGTTGACAACCTGTTTTTTTAAGGTTATCAACAATAATAATAATCATTATCATTTATAAGGACGATAAATGAAATATTCCAGACAGCGCGAGCTGATTTTGAAAACTTTACGCGAAAACTGCATCCACCCGACGGCAGAACAACTTTGCGAGTTGATTCGCAAAGAAGAACCGACCGTCAGCCTGGCCACAGTCTACCGCAATCTCAATCTGCTGGCAGAAAACGGAATCGTCAAAAAAATCGAAGGGCTTGACGGAACTGCCCATTTTGATCATCAGACGCACGATCATTACCATTTTATCTGCACAGAATGCCATAAGGTCTGCGACATACCCTACGACATTGCGCCCGATCTGGCTGCCGACGTTAAACGGCAAACCGGGCTGACGGTCGAAACTTATGATATTTCGTTTCGCGGAATATGCAAAGAATGTCAAAATTCAACCAACAACTTAAATTAAGGAGCTTAAACTATGGAACTTAAAGGTTCAAAAACCGAAAAAAACCTGATGGATGCCTTTGCCGGAGAATCTCAGGCACGCAACAAATATACTTATTATGCCTCTAAGGCTAAAAAAGAAGGCTACAACATCATTGCCGACAAGTTTGAACAGACCGCCAACAACGAAAAAGAACACGCCAAAATCTGGTTTAAACTGTTGCACAACGGCGAAGTTCCTTCGACACTCGACAACCTGAAGGATGCTGCTGCCGGTGAAAACTACGAATGGACCGACATGTATGACCGTATGGCCAAAGAAGCCAGAGAAGAAGGCTTTACCAAAATTGCCGCCCTGTTCGATATGGTCGGCAAAATCGAAAAAGGTCACGAAGAAAGATACAACGCCCTCCTCACTTCGCTGGTCGAAGGCAAGATTTTCAATCGACCGACCAAAGTTATCTGGGAATGCGCCAACTGCGGACATCGCATCGAAAGCCCGACGGCACCCGAAAAATGCCCGGTATGCGATCACCCGAAGGCTTATTTCTTTGAACTGCAGGAACAGTTCTAAACAACAATCCTATTTTATGTCCGCCCCGAAAATTTCGGGGCGGATTTTTTGTTCTTAATAAGTATTTAAATTCTTTAGTTTTTGTTAAAAATATGTTATATCAGAAATACAAATGAAATTGCCTGATTATTCAGCCGCGCCTACGGCGGCAAATCAGCGCAAAATGCATACAGACTTTTATATGACCGGCCGGTTTGGGCAAACAACCCGTTTCGGTACGGTCGGCAAGGGGAATGAAATGAAAAATTTGTTGAAAAAATTAAAAAATTTTTTCAAAGACATTACCAAACATCCGCGCTTTATCAGCCTGCTCAGCATCATTATGTATTATTACTCCCGTTGGGTCGGCAAGACAACCCGCTGGGACGTCTTTGGCATGAACCAGCTGTATCAGGTCTGGCATCAGGACAAAGCGATCATTCTGGTCATCTGGCACGGCCGCGCGATGATGATTCCGCATTTTTGGAACCGGCAACGGCCGCTTAAGGCTCTGGTATCTTTGCACAAAGACGGAAGAATTATTGCCGGCTTTCTGGAAAAGTACGGTTTCGGCACCATCGGCGGATCCTCGACCAACGGCGCCCAGTCTGCCGCTCTGGCCCTGCTGCATTCGCTGCAAAACGACACCGCCGTCGCCATTATACCGGACGGTCCGCGCGGACCGCGGATGAAAATGAGCATCAGCCCGCTCTACTTTGCGCGCAAATCGGGCAAACCCATTTTCGGCGCCACTTACAGTATCGAACATTCGCTGATTGCAAAAAGCTGGGATGCGATGCTGCTGCCGCCGCCGTTCTGCCGCGGAATTTTACATATTACCAAACCATACTACATACCGGCCGATGCTTCTGACGAAGATTTGGAAAAATATCGTCAGGAAATCGAAAACGATATGAACAATTTAACTTTCAAAGCTGACCGACGGTTCGGACTGCCTAAAATCGAACCCGGCGTCAGTGCAAAATCGAAACGCTATCCCGACAAATCAGAGAAGAACTAATGTTTATCAAAATTTACAATACCCTTATTCGTGTTTTATATCCCCTGGTTATCAGCCGTTACATCAAAAAACGCAAAGAACGCGGCAAAGAAGACCTCAAACGTTTTAACGAAAGAATCGGCCGCCCGGTTTTACAACGTCCGGAAGGAATGCTGTTTTGGTTTCACGGCGCTTCGGTCGGCGAATCTCTTTCAATGCTGCCGCTGATCAACCGTTTGCTGGAAACTTATCCTCAAGCTCATGTCATGGTGACCACCGGAACGACAACTTCGGCCGAACTGATGGGGAAACGGTTGCCCGAACGCGCCTTTCATCAATATATCCCGATTGACAATCCGGTATTTACCACCCGTTTTATCAAACACTGGCATCCCGATTTGGTGTTGTGGTTTGAGTCGGACTTGTGGCCGGCAATGCTGTCCGGCATCAAACGCAAAAACATTCCGCTGCTGTTGGTCAACGGGCGGATTTCCAACAAATCTTTCAAACGCTGGCAGCAATTTGACTTCGTCTGCAAAGAACTGCTTGACTGTTTTACCACCTGCCTCGGACAATCGGACGAAGATGCCTATCGCCTCAAAGTTCTCGGCGCCAAAGAAGCCACCTGTCTCGGCAATCTCAAATATGCCGGAACGCCGCTGCCGGTCGATGAAGAAAAAAAAGCCGTACTGCTTAAGCAGATCAACGGTCGCACTTTATGGTTGGCCAGTTCCACCCATGACGACGAGGAATTCAAAATTGCCCGTTTTCACAACGAACTCAAAAAAGACTTTCCCGACCTGCTGCTGATCATCGCTCCGCGACACCCTCATCGCGGCCCCGAAATTCAGCAACGGCTGCAAAAAGAACTGGGCTTAAAAGTCTCCCTGCGTTCAAATGACGAACCGATTGAGGCCGATACGGACGTGTACATTGCCAACACCATCGGCGAAATGGGACTTTGGTACGGAATTTGCCCGTTGGTCTTTATCGGCGGTTCTCTCATCCCGCACGGCGGCCAGAACTTTATGGAACCTTCGCG
Organism: uncultured Alphaproteobacteria bacterium; assembly: GCA_910587405.1. Classification (GTDB taxonomy): domain Bacteria; phylum Pseudomonadota; class Alphaproteobacteria; order RF32; family CAG-239; genus JAFUYI01. The sequence goes on along the minus strand of CAJUKS010000020.1, from coordinate 5,612 downwards.
CTGTCGCGATGCCGTTGTCGTCGGTCCGCATATGCATAACTTTACCGACGCCATGAACCGTGCCAAAAAAGCCGATGCGGTCATTCAGGTAAACGACGTATTGGAACTGACGGAAACCGTCAGACAATTGCTCAGCCATAAAGAGCTGATGGAAGCCAAACGATCGCTGGCTTACAACTGGGCGACCTCAGAGGCAAAAGTTCTTGACGGCATTATGGACAAAGTCAAAGGATATATTCGCTCATGAAAACCCCTTCCTATTGGAACAAGCAAAGTCTGACCGCCCGGCTGTTGCTGCCGGTCGGAAAAATGTATTCTGCCGCTACCGCCCTGCGTTTGCGTTTGAAACAGCCGCAAAAAGCTAACGTGCCGGTTATATGCATCGGCAATCTGACCGCCGGCGGAACCGGAAAGACTCCGGTCGCGGCCGCCATGGTAACACTGCTCAGACAATGCGGTTACAATCCGGCCTTTGTCTCGCGCGGATACGGAGGAAACCTGAGCGGTGTTATTGTCGACCGCGAAAAACATACGGCACGGCAAGTGGGAGACGAACCGTTGTTGTTGGCCAGACAGGCACCGGTAAGCATCAATCCCGACCGCTATCGGGCTGCCGTGCGCGCCGTTGCCGAAGGCGCCGACGTTATCATTATGGATGACGGCTTTCAAAATCCGGGACTTTATAAAGATATCAGTCTGGTTGTTTTTGACGGGGAATTCGGTATCGGAAACGGTTATCCGGTTCCGGCCGGACCGTTGCGGGAAGAATTAGACAACGGCCTCAAACGGGCGTCGGCCGCTGTTATTATCGGCAACGATCGCCATCATTTGTCCGCGAAATTGCAGGGGCTGCCGATTTTTTATGCCCGTATGACGGCTGAATTACCTCCCCTTTCCGGAAGCAGGGTTATTGCTTTTGCCGGCATCGGCCGACCGGAAAAATTTTACGCTTCCCTGCGCGAAAACGGTATTGAACCGGCTGAAACCATAGACTTTCCGGACCATCACAATTATTCCGAAACCGAATTGCAGGATTTGATTGATCGCGCCTGGCTGACCGATGCCGAACTGATCACCACCGCCAAAGATTTTGTTAAAATCCCTTCGGCCATGCAACATCACTTTAAAGTGCTGGAAATTAAAATCGCCTGGGACGATGAAAAAGAATTGAAACGTTTTATCAACAACAACATGCCGTTAAAAACGGCAGCGGAGATTTGATTTTTGCTGTTCTGAAAAACGACGGAAGTCAAATTCGTTTTTAGGAGAAAAAACATGAAAAAATCTAAAAAGGAAATGCAGGAACTGCGCGAAAAACTGACTGCTTACCACCGCGGCAGCCGTGAGGAAGAAATGGAGGACCATAACGGCAAACCGTTTACCAGTCACAATACGCCGACGCCCAAAACCAAATATAACCGCAAAAAAATGACCAGGGTGGAACGCGACGATTATTAGGACTTTTCTTTCTCCGCCGGAAAGGAGGCTCTCAGTTTGGCAAACATCGTCTGAACGGAAAATACTTGTTCGGTGACGTTTGTTTAAAGACTCCCAACAATTGACGGATATAAAAAGGAACCCTGCGTCAAACGCGGGGTTTTTCATTGATGGCATCGATGAACGGTCTGATGTGAAACCGCGTATCCAACCCGAATTTTTTAGGTAAAAAAAGCCTCTCCGTCACGGAGGGGCTTTTCACAAAAACATCGACAGCTTTTGTTGCCGGCGGCAGAGAAAAGAAAACGAGACAACAGTCACTCTTTTTCACCGTTGTCAGCGGAACAACGCTCAAGCTTTTTTCGCAAGGCGAGGTCGGCCTGTTCGAACTGTTGAAAAGATATTATCCCTTCAAACAGATCTTCCCGCAAAATCTCCTGCTGTTTCAAAATCAATTTTTTTTCCATAAGAAAGATTTTTATAATAATTATAGTGTCCGATAACATTTTACCGGCTGGTCAGGCGACAAAAAACTCTGCTGTTTCACAACAGCAGAGCCCGCGATAATCCCTCTAATTTTTTGGCACAGAACAGAGGAGCGCGTTTTTTATATAGGTTCAATGATTTTTCGAGAAAAAGCAGATAATAAAATTATCTGCTTAAAACCAAAAGGTTTTAGTTCGATCTTTACTTGCAACGGCGACTTAGACCCCTTTTCCGTTTTCGGAACATGGTACTCGCATCGATTAAAGACGGTTCCCGCTAAACGAAGAATCCGAAAAAAATCCGCATGCCGCAAATTGTTGGTTAGCCGTATATTTCAAGATCTGCATTTCAAAGAACGCTTAACTTTTGTCTTATTATATATACTAATTCGACAAATAATTATTTTATGTCAAGTGCTATAACACACTCAAAAATTAATTGCAACCCCAAAAAACGCTTTTTTATAAAACCGATCATACAAATTGTAAAAAACCGGGGCGCTTTAACCCCGGTTTTTGCTCTGTTTCAAGTCAGATGCTTACGCGTCGTCACTTTCGGTTTCGGGTTCATTAACCTGATCGGACAAACTGTCCTCCGTATCGGCAACGCTTTCGCCCAGCACCTCAGAGCCGGTTTCTTCTTCCAACTCTTCTTCGTCTTCGGCGTCGGCATCCAGCCAGGTAACGGAAACCACCCGTTCGTTTTCAGCGGTACGGAACAGGATGACCCCCTGAGTTTTACGACCGGCAATACGGATATCTTCCACCGGCATACGGATCAGCTTGCCGCCGTCGGTGACCATCATGATCTGGTTATCGTCTTCAATCGGGAACGAACTGACCACTTCTTTGTTGCGGGCAGACATTTCCATGTTGGCAATACCGCTGCCGCCGCGGCCGGTTACCCGGTATTCGTAAGAAGAAGAACGTTTGCCGTATCCGGTGGAAGTAACGGTCAGAATAAACTGTTCGTTCCGACGCATATTTGCAAACTGTTCAATCGAGAGCTTTTCAAGCAATCCGGTATCTGCAGGCGAAATGCAAACGCCCTCGCCGGCTTCCGCTTCCATTCTCTTGACGGCAGAAACGACTTTTGCATATTCGTCACGTTCTTCCGCGCCGGCATCACTGTGATTGAGGATCGACATCGAGATCACCTCGTCGCCGTCAGCCAGCTTAATCCCGCGGACGCCGACCGAATTGCGGCCGACAAACACGCGCACTTCGGTAACCGGGAAGCGGATGCATTTACCGCTGCGGGTTGCCAGCATAACGTCATTGTTTTCGTGGCAAATGCGAACATTCATCAACTTGTCGCCTTCGTCAAGCTTCATTGCAATTTTGCCGTTTGACTGCACGTTGACAAAATCCATCAGCGAATTGCGACGAACCATCCCGCTGGCGGTTGCAAACATGATTGACAAATCTTTGCATTCGGCTTCGTTTTCCGGCAGCTTGAGGACAGTGGTAATATTTTCGCCTTCATCAAGCGGCAACAGGTTGACAAACGGTTTGCCTTTAGAAGTCGGCGACCCCAACGGCAGCTTATAAACTTTCATTTTATAAACCAACCCTTTGCTGGAGAAGAACAGAACCGGCGTATGGGTACTGGCGACGAACAAACGCGACACAAAATCTTCTTCTTTGGTTGCCATGCCCGATTTTCCTTTGCCGCCTCGTTTCTGCGCCTTGTAAGCATTGAGCGGCACCCGTTTGATATAACCGGCATCGGTAACCGTCACCACCATTTCTTCACGCTGAATCAGAGACTCGACATCCTGGTCATATTCGATATCCTCAATTTTGGTACGGCGCGGGGTGGCATATTCGTCTTTAATTTCCACCAGTTCGTCACGCATAATGCCGTAAAGTTTTTCGCGGCTGCTCAAAATCGACAGGCATTCTTTGATCTCGTCGCCCAAATTCATCAATTCCTGATGAATCTTGTCGCGCTCCAAACCGGTTAATCTTTGCAGTTTGAGATCCAAAATCGCTTTAGCCTGCGCTTCGGAAAGATGATAATAACCGTTTTCCACCTTGCGGTCCGGTTCATCAATCAAAATAACCAGCGGTTCAACGTCACCGGCGGGCCATGCCTTGGAAAGCAAAGCGTCTTTAGCCTCCTGCGGATTCGGCGCGCTGCGGATCAGTTCAATCACCGGATCGAGGTTTTCGACCGCAATGGCCAAACCAACCAACGTATGGGCGCGGTCACGGGCCTTGTTCAGTTCATAAATGGTCCGGCGGCGGATCACTTCTTCGCGAAATTCGATAAACGCGGCAATGATTTCCTTCAAATTCATCATCATCGGGCGCCCCGAATTAATCGCCAGCATGTTCATGCCGAAGCTGGTTTGCAGCGGCGTATATTTATAAAGCTGGTTAAGAATCACATCGGCCTGAAAATCGCGCTTGATTTCCACCACTACGCGCACGCCCTGACGATCGGACTCATCGCGAATGTCGGAAATTCCCTCAACCCGTTTTTCCTTCACCAGTTCGGCAATCTTTTGCACCAGCGCCGCTTTGTTAACCTGATAGGGAATTTCGTGAACAACGATCGCTTCCCTGTCTTTTCTGATTTCTTCGATCGTACATTTGGCACGCATCATAACCGAACCGCGGCCGGTAAAATAAGCCGAACGGGCGCCGCCGTATCCGAGGATCAGACCGCCGGTCGGAAAATCGGGGCCTGGAACATAATTGATCAGCTCTTCAATGGTGATATCGGGATTGTCAATATAGGCACAGCAGGCCGAAACAATTTCACCCAGATTATGCGGCGGAATGTTGGTGGCCATACCGACGGCAATACCGTTGGTACCGTTGACCAGCAGGTTGGGATAACGCGCCGGCAAAACAGAAGGTTCCTGCAAGCTTTCGTCATAGTTGGGCATAAAATCGACCGTGTCTTTGTCAATATCTTCGATCAGGGCATGCGCCACTTTAGCCAGCCGGGCTTCGGTATAACGCATTGCGGCGGCGCTGTCGCCGTCCATCGAACCGAAGTTGCCCTGCCCGTCAATCATCGGCACCCGCATCGAAAACGGCTGGGCCATCCGCACCATTGCCTCATATACCGAAGAGTCGCCGTGGGGGTGATATTTACCCAAAACGTCACCGACGATACGGGCCGATTTGCGGAACGGACGGTTATAATCATAACCGTTTTCATACATCGAATAAATAATCCGGCGGTGTACCGGTTTTAAGCCGTCGCGAACATCCGGCAACGCACGGGAAACAATAACGCTCATCGCATAGTCGAGATACGACCGGCGCATTTCTTCCGAAACGTCTACCGGCGTAATGTCAGAACGGCTGCCGACAACATTGTCGACAATCGTTTCTTCGTTGATTTCATCAGTCATTTTTATACCTTATCTGATTTATTTTTTACTGACAGAATAATACCAAACTTTGCCGGTTAAAACAGAAAATTATGCAACTTATGCCCAGTTTAAAAACAATAAAAACGTTTCTACGGGCAAAAAAAGCGGCTTAAAATCGATTTTAAACAAAATGTCGTCTAAATCGTTAACGATCAGGTGTTTCAAAACTCAAAAAACGCCTCCGGCATAACTCGGAGGCGTTCTTTGTTTATGTTTAGCCCAAACTACCAGTTGTAACTGAGACCCAAACCGAAAGTCGAGGCTTTGTAGTCGTCGCCGAAGGTGTGGTTGGCCCAAC
>CAJUKS010000019.1 GCA_910587405.1 uncultured Alphaproteobacteria bacterium | reverse complement strand
GCGGCGCTGTTTATAATAACAAGAAATCGGTGATCGGCAATATCAGCGGTGACTTCATTGACAACGCGGTTCGGAAGGCATCCTACAATGCCGAAGGCGGCGCTGTTTATAATCCCGCGGATTCGAAGATAGGGGATATTGTCGGCGACTTTATAAACAATTCGGCTGAAGCGTCTTCTTCGTATGGTTCTTCTTTCGGCGGCGCTGTTTATAACTACGGAACTCTCGGAAATATCAGCGGCGATTTTGTTAACAATTATGTTAAAGGGGTTAGAAGCGCTCAAGGCGGTGCAGTTTATAACCGCGGAACCATAGGAAATATCAGCGGCAGCTTTATTAATAATTCTGCTCAAATAACATCTTTGGGCGCTTATGGCGGGGTTGTGATGAACAGCGGAACCATCGGAGAAATCAGCGGAGATTTCATTAACAATTCCGTTCAAACCTCTTCTGCTTCCTCTTCTTCCGGCGGCGCCGTTTATAACGGCGGTACGATAAAGAACATCATGAATTCATCTTTTATCGGCAATTCTGTGTCAGGCGGTGAAAAGTCGCAGGGCGGAGCTGTCTATTCAAGCAAGGATCTGAATATGACGGCAACCGACGGCGTTGCGTTCTTTTCCGGAAACTATACCCAAGACAAACGCGGCAAAATTTATAACGCCTTGTATGCAACCGACACTTCAACGATTACCTTTAACACCGCTGACAACGGCGCGTGGGCAATCAACGACAATATGGAAGGCGGTAATTATGTTTTCAAAGGTGACGACACCCTTGACGCCGAAACCGGCACCACGACGCAATATGTTGCGATCAACAACGATGTCGTCAATGCGGGAACGGTGACGGTTGAAGGTACCACGCTCAAGTTCGGCACTTATCAGCACGAAGATCAAACCGCCAAGAACTGGGACGGTAAAGGGGCTTTTGTCGGGGCGTTGAAAGAAGACGGCACCGCCAACCGCGATGCCGATGCGGTGACCGTTTTGTCGTTGAACAACGCGGTGTTCGATCTTGCCAACGGCTATTTGGAAACCGTCAAGCTGAAAGGTTATTCGGCGACTGACAGCTTTATGCATATCGACGTTGATACCGATAACATGAAAGCCGACGAACTGCATATTGCAGGTAACGTCGAAGGGGTGACCAAGCTGATCGTTCATGCTTCGTCGGATGCTGATATCCGCGGCAAAGGCGAGATTTTGTTTGCAAGATCGGAAAACGACACCACCGGAAACGAAGGTTCGTTTGTGGTTTCGCGCGTTTACAAGAGCCCGTATCTGTTTGACGTCAACTATACGCAACGGGCTGAGAACAGCAACCAATGGGGATTGACCATGAACGATCAGTCTAATGGAAAAACGGAAGAACCCGATGTCCCCGATGTTCCGACGCCGCCGACCCCGGAACTGCCGGATATTCCGGTCAAACCGACCCCGTCGGTTGATTATCGCAAAGTAGCGCCGGAAGTGATCGCTTATCAGGGACTGCCGGTAGCGGCGTTAGAGCAGACCAAAGGCATGATCGGCAACATCAGCCGCCAGGTTCAGGGACGTCGTTTCTACTGCCCGGGCTGCGGCTTCTATGACAGCTACTGGAACGGTCAGGCGTTCAATACCCTGTGGGCGAACGCGGTTTACCAAACTTCGGAAAACGAAGCGTTGGTCAATGTTGATGCCGACGTCTGGGGCATTGAAGCCGGCGGGGACCTGCAGCATGATCTCAACAACAAGCTGGGATTGTTCGTATCTTATCGCAAAGGCAACTATGATATGAACGGTAAGGGTAAATACTATTACTCGACCGTCGGATCGGAAATCGATATCGACAGCTATCTCGCCGGTTTGTACTACCGTTATGACCGTAACAACTGGTGGACTTTTGCCACCGTATACGGCGGCATTCAGAGAGTTGATCTGAAGACCAAAGACGGCATCAAGTCGGATACCGACGGTACCGAGTTCGGCGGCAGCGTTGAGTTGGGTTATGACTATGCGATCAACAAAACCCTGTACCTGACCCCGAGTGTCGGCGCCTTCTATACTCAGGTTGATTACGACGACGCCACCGACAGTGCCGGCAAGGTTGCAAAGTACAACACCTTGCGTCAGCTGGAGTTGGAAGCCGGCGTCAAACTGACGAAAGCGTTTGTAACGGACGAAGGCTACGCCAACGTTTATGTCAAACCGAGTGTTGTCCGCACCATTACCGACGGTGACGAGGTTCGGATCACCGGTTTGGACAAAGTCAACACTTTGGATGACCAGACGCTGGGCCGGGTTGAAATTGGCGGCCGTTACGGCTTTACCGAACAGTTGTCGGCCTATGGCTGGGCCAACCACACCTTCGGCGACGACTACAAGGCCTCGACCTTCGGTTTGGGTTTAAGTTACAGCTGGTAAACCGAACCAAACACAAACAGAAAAAGAGCCGTGTTCACGGCTCTTTTTTGCTGCCGGTCAGACAGAACAAAAAGAACACCCCCGAAAATCGGGGGTGTCAGGGGATGTTGATAATTATGGCTTAATCCTGCGCATATCCGTCCGGGCGGCAAATTCGCGATACATTTGCTGCAGCCAATTGTCATCAGGCGGCAAATGAAACAGTTTGCAACCCAAATAATGAAAAAATGCCGCGCTGAAAAACGGAAACTGTTTCGTTTTTTTGGTAAATTTCCAATAAGCGGAAACGGCGCGCAGATACATTTTTTGCAAGGCGTCGGCCGGAAGTTCCGGATGGTCTTTCAATGTCCAGTAATAGGCCATGAAACGGTCATGATCAAGTTGGAGTTTGTTGCCGGAAAAATTGCCGAGTTCTTTGGGAACCAGAACAACGTTGGCCGTCATTTTGATAATGCCCTGAGCATAAATGGCCGCGCGTAAAGGAATAGATTCGTCCTGAATGAAGGCGCGTTCATCGGCACCGCCGGCTTTTTGTAAAACATCGGTTTTAATCAGTTGTCCCATGCGGGTGAAACGCCCGCTTAACACCGCGTCGAGAGCGTTGGGATAGTAGTGGTAATCGAATTCTTCCAGCAGGCAGTTTTCGAGATCGCGGGGTTCTTTTCCGGTTTTGGTAAAACAGCCGTAGACCATATCCGCTGTGTTTTGTTCGGCCAGACGGATCATGGTTGCCGTCGAATCCAGCGGGAAGATGTCGTCGGAGTCAAGCATCCGGGTCCATTTTCCCTTTGCCAGTGCAATCCCCTGGTTGATTCGGGCACTGATCCCGCGGTTATACGGGTTGGTAACGATGGTGACGTTAGGCAGCCCGGCAGTCATACGGCGAATAATTTCCACCGAATTGTCACTCGAAACGTCGTCGACAAAAATATATTCGGGATTTTTTAATCCGCTCTGCGCCAAAAGAGCCGTCAGGACCGACGGCAGGTAATATTCTTTGTTGTATACGGTCATGACGAAACTGACGTCAATTTCTTCTGCCATTTGCTACCTCCGGCAATCGTTTAGGTGTCAGCGGTCCAAGGCGGTGCCGCTCAGTTCTTTTTCAAGTTCGGAAAGGATATCGGGATCTATTCCGTTGTCTGCCGGATTGTTTTCGGCAGGTTCTTCGCTTATCGGCGCTTTGGGGTCGGCAACATCCTCTGCCGCCGGCATGTCTGCCTCTGCCGCCGGCATGTCTGCAGCGGTATTCTCGGGCCGTTGGGCAAGCGGCTGCGGTTCGGGGGCGGTCGGCGAAGAAACTGTTTCGGCGACAGTTTCTTCTGCCGGTTGTTCTGCAGTTGCCGGTTGAGGCAGGCTCAGTACCCGGGCATCGCTTTTAATCTCGGATTCGCCGCCTTCCGCCGCATTTTCCCTGATCTCAATTTGCGCTTTGATCTCTTTGATTTCTTCGTCGCCGGGTGCGGCCGGTTGTTCCGGAATGTTAAGCAGCGACTGGGGTGCGTTTTCTTCGGCGATAACGTCTTTTTCGGCCTCAAGTTTGATGATTTGTTCCTGGGCGGCGTTTTCTTCGCCGGCTTCGCGTACGGCTGCCGGCAGCAGATCAATCGGTTCGCCGCTCAGATTAACTTCCTCAAAACCGTTTTCTTCCTGAGGAGCGGGAACTTCGCGGGTTTCGGGACGCTGCATCGGCAGTCGGTCGCGGGCAGCCAGTTCATCGGCACTCATCAACGGCACGTCGGCAATGTCGGTGTCGATGCATTTCAGCAGCCAAACGTCATAAACCGGGTGTTCGACGGCATTAAGAGCCGGCGAAGACGACAGCATCCAACCCTTAAAAATATTCACCTGCTGATTTTCGCCGATTGTGTCGGCAACGTCGACAAAGGCAAAATTTTCGGGCGTTTCTTCGGGAGAACGGGTTTTGCAGTCGCGTACCACAATCGAAAAACTGCCGAAACGCATTTCGGCGTTGACCGGTACGTTGATGACGCTGACGCGTCCGGTGATTTTATCCATTGCCTGCATTTGAGCGGTATTGGTCGGAATCTCGGCAGCTCCGGCGGTATGGATGCCGATTCCGGCACCCAGCAGCGCCGGCAGTAAAAGTGTCGTCTTATTTGTCATTGCCTGTCACCATAAAAATGACTTCTCCGACCAAGTCTTCCAAAGTCTTAAAGTCTTTTGTGTTGGTAATTTCGTCGCCGTCATGCAGCAATTCTTTCGAAACACCGGGTTCAATCTTAATAAATTTGTTTCCCATCAATCCGTTGCTGGCAATGGTTGCCGAGCTGTCTTTAGGCAGTTTGATGTCGGGGGCGATGCTGAGTTTGACTTCGGCGTCGTAGTTTTCGCCGTCCAGCTTTTGTCCGATGACGGTACCGACTTTGATGCCGTTGATCATAACGTCGGCGCCGGTGGTCAGTCCGCCCACTTTTAAGAATTTGGCATTGAGCTCATATCCTTTGACAACCTGAAGGTCGGAAACCTGATAGGCGAAAAAAAGGAAAAATGCCGCTACCAGCAGGACGACAATTCCCATCATTGTTTCAACCGGCCGTTTTTTCATTCTGTTTCTCCTTTGTTGGATTGGTTTTTGGCTTTGCCCATACTTATGATTCTTTCAATCAGTTCTTCCAGCACCATGGCGTCCTGAGTATAGTTGAATTCGCCCTTCGGCGGCAGAAAATCTTCGGAACCTCCGGGTTCGATTTCAATGTATTTGGTGCTGAGGATACCGTCACTGACGATAGAAGCACTGCTGTCATCGGGAATTTTTATTCCTTCTTTCATTTCCAGCGTAAGGATGGCGTTATAATGGCTGTCCAGTTTTGCATCGGTAACGCGCCCGACGGTTATGCCCGCCAGCCGCACCGCATTGCCGATCTGCAGTCCGTCGGTTCTGCCGAAGCGGGCGTAGACGGGATAATAGCTTCCGGCTTCGCTGTGTTCTACCGCTTTGCGGCCGGAAACATAAAACAATGACAGGATTGCCAGCGCCAAAATCACATATAATCCGGTTTTTAAAGCGTTTTCTTCTTCGCGGGAATAATCATTACTCACTTTTCTGCTGCTCCTTTCAATTACCCCATAAACTAATCCAGTTTTGCCTTTTTGTCATCAAAGATTTTGCAAAAAAAGGTTCGCTTGTGGAAATGACATTGAGGATAATCAATAAATGGGTGTAAATTTAAAAGAAATCGGTTAATATATGGTCAGATAATGAGCAATCAACGAAATAACGGTTTTTCGGCAGATGAGATGATCGAAGTATGTAATTTGGAAAAAAGTTTCGGCGACCGGCCGGTGTTAAAGGATATCAGTTTCAGCGCCCGTCCGGGAGAGCTGATTGCGCTGCTGGGGCCGAACGGCGCCGGTAAAACGACTTTGATGCGGATTTTGTGCGGTTATCTGCCTCTTGACGCCGGGACAGTACAATTTGACGGTATCGATTTTGCCGCCGGTCGTCAGCAGATCTTGAAACAAGTCGGCTATATGCCGGAAAACGTTCCGTTGTATTCGGAAATGACGGTTTATGAATATCTGCGTTTTGTGGCCGGTATCTATCGGATGAAAAAAGAAGATTTCCGTTGTGCGCTTGAAGAGACGGCGGCCGGGTTGGAAATCGTGCCGGTGCTGGATCAGAAAATCCATACCCTGTCCAAAGGCTATAAACGTCGCACCGGCTTGGCGGCGGCCGTTTTGCATCGTCCGCGGGCGCTGATCCTTGATGAACCGACCGAAGGTCTGGACCCTAACCAGAAAATTGCCGTTCGGCAGTTTTTGCGTGATTATGCGGCCAAAAACCTGATCATCATCTCGACGCACCTGCTGGAAGAAGCCGAAGCCCTGGCGACGCGGGTTTTGGTATTGGCCGGCGGTCAAATCCGCTGTGACGGCTCGGTGGAGGATCTGCGCCGTTGTTCGGACGACGGAACTTTGCCGTCGGCATTTTATCGCCTGACCCGGGAAACGGCGGATGAAGGGAAGGGAGGCTGAAGATGTGGACGGTTCTGTATAAAAAAGAATTGAGTGGTTTTTTTTATAACCGCTCGGCATATTTTATCATGTTTGTTTATTTGGTGCTTTCGTTGCTGGCGGCCTTCTTTTTCGGTTTGTATTTTGTGGCGGACAATCCGGCGATGCGTTCTTATTTCGCTTTTCAGCCCCAGATACTGGCAGTGGTGATTCCGGCAGTGACAATGCGGGTGTGGTCGGAGGAAGCCAAAAACGGTACCTTGGAAGTTTTGCTGACGTTTCCGGTTTCTGACGCGGCGCTGGTAACCGCCAAATTTGCCGCCGCTTTCACTTTGGCAGCATTGATGTTGTCTTTTTCTTTGCCGTTGGCGTTTTCGACGGCGGCGATTGTTCCGGTGGACGGGTTGAATATTGCGGCGGCTTATCTGGGGACGTTTCTGGCGGCAGCCGCGTTAACGGCGCTCGGATGCACTGTTTCCGCTGCGGTTCCGCTGCCGGCGGCGTCTTATCTGATCAGTGTGTTGTTGGGATGGGCGCTGGTGGGGCTTAATTTTTCGCCGTTGGTTTCCGCTTTGTCGTCGCATTTGCCGAACCCGCCGTTTTATCTGGCCGATGCCCTCAATTTTTCCTCTCGTTATCAGTCTTTTCTGAACGGCTGTTTCGGTATCGACGGCGTGTTGTATTTTATGTCTCTGACCGGTATGCTGCTGATTTTTAACGGGATGGCGGCCGCGGAAAAAAGGAGGGAAAGATGAAACGTTTGGGCGGCTTTTTGATTGCCGGAACACTGCTGTCGGTATTGTTTGTCCTGTTTAATCTTCTGGCGGCCTGGTTGGGCGGCGGCAGGCCGATTGATGCCACTGCGGACAATCGTTATACGTTGTCCGCAAGGTCGCAAGCCGTTCTCGGTTCGCTCAAACAACCGGTGACGCTGCGTTTTTATGTTTCCGACGATTTGTCCGCTTATGACTGGAATCTCGGAATTTATGCTGCCGAAACCGCGGCATTGCTCAGCCGCTACCAGTTGTCGGCACCGGAGAAAGTTCGTTTGGAAATCCGCCGGGTTAAAACTTCCTCAGAAATGGAAAAACAGGCGCTGCAAGACGGAATTCTGCCGTTGAACGGCAGTGACAAGGACTATTATTTCGGTTTGCAAATAAGAGATTCTGCCGGGAAAAACGCCGTTATCCCGGCACTGCGTCCGGAAAGGCGGAATATTCTGGAGAAGGATATTAACCGGATTCTGAGCGGGTTTGAAGGCAATAAGGCGGTTGTCGGTTGGGTTTCTCCGCAAATGCCGTTGCTGAACGGCGACCGGATACCGGCGCTGCAGGCTTTGCTGGAAGAGTATTATCAGGTAACGGAAATATCTGCCGCCAGCAGTTATATTCCCGGTCGTGTCGACGTTTTGCTGATTGTCAACCCGGGACAGATGCCGCCCGTTTTCGGGTATGCGGTGGACCAGTATGTGATGCGGGGCGGTAAAGTTGTCTTTTTTGTCGATCCTTATTCGGAAATTCGGCATGCTCATTTGGGATACCCGCCGCACCCGGACCGGCAGATGGAAAGCTTTTTGCGGCAGTGGGGGATCGTTTACCGCTCGGAAAGCATTGTCGGCGATTTGATGCGCGGCGAAAAAGTGAAAGACGCTTACGGGCGCGGCCGCGTCTATCCGTTGTGGTTTTTTACCGGGGAGAGTAACGGCAACAATTTGCATTTTCGCACGCCGGGCAGTTTGGAAACAACCGAAAATGCCGATTTGAAATATGAGGTCTTGGCTTCTACCGGACGGCAGGGCGGAGAAATTGCGGTGTCGGAAGTGCGTTATACCCCAAAATCTCAGGTTATTTTGGCTTATCGCCAGGACAATCGGGCACGTATGTTGGCGCTTTTGGTTCAGGGGCAGTTCCGTTCCCATTATCTTTCTAATCCGCTGGCGGCAACTTCTTCGGCCGACAAAGCCGCACCCTACATACCGTTTTCCGATCCGGCCGCGGCGGTTGCCGTGGTGGCGGACAGCGATTTTGTCGATGATGCGGCGTGGGTGGCGGATTTTCAACCGGACAATCCGGTTTACGGAACCTTGTCTTATGCCGGAAATGCCGATTTTCTGCTGAGGCTGATCGACCGTCTTGCCGGCGAAAAGAGTTTTGTTGAGGAAACGAAACCGCGTATGCCGGCTAACATTGCCGAAACTTTGTATGCCGAAAGTTACCGCCGCTTTGCCGAACAACGGGAACAGTTGGAAACGGCGGAAGCCGATGCGGGGGCACGGTTGGAAAAATTGCGAAAAAGAGGCGGCGATTCCGAAAATGTCAGTTATCGCAAAGAAATGGAACAAGCCGAACGCGAGCAGCGGCAAAATGCCCTGAAACTGCAGCAGTTGACCCGTTTAACCGCAACTGATGCGGACAGGGGGCTTTATCGTTTTGTCTGGTTAAATTTAATTGTGTTTCCGGCAGTTTTGATTGCCCTTCTTGCGGCAATGGTTTATGCGATCCGGCGTTGGAAACGGTGCCGTCTCTCGGAGAAGAAAAAATGAAAAAAGCCGTAATATGGATATCCGGGGCGTTGGCCGCCGTTGGGCTGGCTCTTGTTGCAGTGGTGAAAACAATGCCGTATTTTGCGCCGTTGCCCTACAGTCCCGGCGATTTGCTGTTTGCCGGCGCGGAAGATGTCGCCCGTCTGACGGTGACGGTCGACGGCCGCCGGGTAAAATTGAAAAAGCAGGAAGGCAGCTGGTTTGTTGACGATTATTATGCCTGCAACCGCCTGGTAGAGGACTTTTTGCAAAAACTTGGTCGCGCCGTGATACTGTCCTCCTCAAATGTTGCGGTCCGGCCTGAAAATAAAGTACATCTCAGGGGGCGGGATTCTGTGTCTTTCGATTTTGAAACCGCACCGGCGCCGGATCCGGTTCAAAGTGTCGTCCGTTTGGAAGGCAAAGAATATCTGGTCAGTGAAAATCTGTTGCTGCCTTCGGATCTGTCCGCTTATTATCTGCAACCGCTGTTGCCGCTGCAAAATCATCAAATTGAGCAGGTGGTAGGATTTACGGGTGATCAAGCCGATTTAACGGCGCTGCGTTATCAGGCGGCGCGGCATGCTTTGCCTCAAAGCGATGATATCGCTTACGATTACCGGAGTTTTGCGGTGGTGACGGCCGACGGTCTTAAGCTGATTTGCGGCGTCTATAAACATCGCGATCAATATTGGATGACGGTACAGCTGAAAACGACGATTATGCCCACCGCCGAAGCGGCCAGTTATGCCAAAGAAAACAGCTTCCGTTACGACGGCTGGTATTTTTTACTGGCCGGTGCGGACGGAAGCCGTTTATATAAAAGTCTGGCCGGAAATTAGTCCAGGTCGGCGTCAAAATCGATTGCCATTTGTGACAGCCGCTGGTAATACTCGGTTGTCAGTTTCATCATACATTCGTTGCGCAAATACATTTGCGAGCCGCTGTATATTTCCATGGTGGTGGCATAGAAAGAACAGAAACGGCTGCGATAGCTGTTAAACTGATCCTGCATATCCTTGATATTGCCGCGGAACATGCCGTTGCCGTTATTCCATTTCTTGATCCGTTCCACTTTCAGAAAAGTATTTTGGTACAGGTTGGCAATGGCCTTATCCAAACGTTTTACCTCACCGGACATGCAAATGGCGGTTTCATCGTCGGTAAATTCCTTGGATGCCTGCAAACATTTGTTATAGTCGCTTTCTTCTTCGGCTTCGGCCGGGGCTGCCGAAAGGTTGAACGAGATCAGGGTCAGTGCGGCCGCCAGACATAATTTGTAAATCATTTTTTGCCTCTCCTTATGTTGCAATGTGGTTACATTGTAAGATAAGCCCGCCAAAAGTCAATTAAAGTTTGTCAATTGAAAGTGCCGCTTTTTAGGACCGGCAAATTTTTTTGTTTGATGTATTGCTTTTTGTACATTTTAAGTACTATATATTACATATAATGTACTAAGAGGGCAAAATGATAAAAGAAAAACTGGATCGGATGTTTTGGAAATATGCCGAAGAAAAATTTGTTTATGGGGGAACTTATCCCTATTACACAGAGTTGGTATTTGCGTTTGCCGACTATATTGAAAATTTGTCCGAAGAAGAAATAGCCCGGCAGGTACCGGGCATCATGCCCGAGCGAATACGGCGGACTGTCCGTAAGGGAACCGACCGCTGGCTGCGGCATCATGCCAAAACGATGTTCATTCTCTGATTTTATGCCAGCAGGGACAGAAATTCATCTTCGGAAAGAAGCGTAATGCCGAGATCTGCCGCGGTTTTGGCTTTAGAACCCGGGTCGGCGCCGATCACAACATAATCTGTGTTTTTGGACACCGATCCCGATATCTTGGCACCCATGGCCAGAGCTTTGGCTTTTGCCTCGGAGCGGGTCAGTTTTTCGAGTGTTCCGGTAAAGACCACCGTTTTTCCGGCCAACGGCGAATTATAATTAACCTGATCGCGAAAATCTTCGATTTGAATCTGCCGGCGCAGATCGCGAATGGTTTGAAGATTGTGTTCTTCTTTAAAAAATTCGACGATATCATGTGCCATCGATTCGCCGATGCCGTCAATCGCCAGCAGTTTTTCGGTTTCTCCGGCAACCATTTGCTCTTCAAAATGTTGCCAACTCTCAAAATTTTGGGCAATCAGTCTTGAAGTGGCGCTCCCGACCTGGCGGATTCCCAAAGCGTAAATGAATCGGGGCAGGGAGATGATGCGTCGTTTGTTGACGGCGGCAAGCAGGTTTTCGACCGATTTCTTGCCCCAGCCTTCCCGTTTTTCCAATTCCAGCCCACGGTTGCGCTCAAACAGGTCTTCGCCGTTGCTTTGGTTGCGTTCTTCCAAGGTGAAGATATCGACCGGACTGAGAATAATTTTTTCCTTATAAAAGTCTTCGATGATTTTACCGCCGAGGCCTTCAATGTCAAAGGCGTCGCGCGATACAAAATGCCGCAGTCTCTCAATCGCCTGCGCCGGGCAGGTCAGGCCGCCGGTACAACGCCGCACCGCTTCGTCTTCTTCACGGATGGCATGGGCACCGCATTGCGGACAAATGTGCGGAAAAATAAATTGTTGCGACTCCGGCGGTCGTTTGTCGGTCAAAACGCCGACCACCTGAGGGATAACGTCGCCGGCACGCTGGATAATGACCGTGTCGCCGATGCGGATGTCTTTACGCTTGATTTCGTCTTCGTTGTGTAAAGTTGCGTGAGAAACCATGACGCCGCCGACGTTAACCGGTTCGAGATCCGCCACCGGCGTGAGGGCGCCGGTGCGCCCGACCTGAATCCGAATGTTGCGAATGCGGGTAAACGCCTGTTCTGCCGGAAATTTATGAGCGACCGCCCATCGAGGGGTTCGGGTAAGGAAACCGAGTCGTTCCTGCAAGGCGATGTCATTAACCTTGTAGACCACGCCGTCAATGTCATAAGGAAGCGAAGCGCGAATCTCCATCAGGTTGGCAAAAAAGGATTCGATTTCGGTAACGTTTCGGCACAGACGGTTGTTTGGATTGACCGGAAAGCCCCATTTTTCCAAATGATGAAAGAAACCGGCCTGCGACTCCCAAACGCGTTCGGAAACTTCTCCCCAGGTATAGGCAAACAAACTGAGTTTGCGCCGTCGGGTAATTTCGGGGTCAAGTTGCCGTAAAGATCCGGCGGCAGCATTGCGCGGGTTGGCAAAGATTTTTTTCCCTTCCGATTCGTTTTTTTGATTCAAGGCAAAAAAATCAGCTTTTGCCATGTAAACTTCGCCGCGCACCTCCAAAATTTGCGGTGCGTCTTCCAGCTGCAGCGGCAATTGGCCGATTGTTCTCAGGTTTTCGGTGATGTCTTCGCCTTCCTGACCGTCTCCGCGGGTGGCACCCTGTATAAATAACCCGTTTTCATAACGCGCGGTAAAGGAAAGGCCGTCGATTTTCGGTTCGCACATAAAGGCAATGTCGCCGTCAATGTTCAAAAAACGGCGAACGCCGGCAATAAAGTCTTCCACTTCTTCAATCGAAAAGACATCGGCTAACGAAAGCATCGGAAAACGATGGGCAACTTTACCAAAAGCGCTTTGCAGCGGCGCGCCGATTCGTTTTGACGGACTGTCGGGACGTATCAGGTCCGGAAACAGCCGCTCAATGTTGGCATTTCGCAATTTTAGGGCGTCGTATTCGGCGTCGCTCAGATAAGGCGCGTCGTTTTGATAATAAGCAATGTCGGCCCTGGCCATTTCCGCGGCAATCCGTTGCAGTTCGGCGGCGGCTTCTTCCCGGGTCAGATCTGATACGTTTTTCATCGGTGTCCTCTTAATATGTTATAGCCTAATATAAATAGCCCGACAGATTTTTCCAGCATAAAAAGACGTTTTCACACCGTTGGTGTGCTGAGACAGGTTAACTTGTTGACCAAATATGGTTGATGTGATAAAATTAACAAATTTAATAACCAAAGGAAAAAACATGAAAAAGCAGAAGACGTTACATGAAAGTCTGGATCAATGGGAACATACTGGGTTTTCGGAGTCGGAAGGAAAAAATACGGATTTTGACGATGATCCTCACCCGTCGGCAGGTGATGAATATGATGAGTGGGAACATACCGGATTTTCGGGCTCAAATGAGAACGAAACAAATCAACGTTGCGCGGAAACCATACAAGACGCTTTTGTTGAAAAAGATTTAGAAGATACGTTCTTCGGTGTATCGCCTAAGAGTAATGATGAACGCTGGGCGGAGATTCGTCATGATTACAGGTGGCGTTTGGATATCACCGAAGAGGATGAGATCAAAAGACGCCGTACCATGATCGAAGCAAATTATCAGGAATTGAATCCTGAGGTCGCTTCGCAAAGAGAAGCTGAATTGAAAAGGCGTGAAGTCCTTAAAACCGCGGCTGAAAACTCTCCTGAGTACCGAAAGGCAATCGGAGAAGACCGTCAGGCGCGGATAGCGGCGATGCGCGCTCATTATCGCAAAGAAGAAAAAACGGATGATGTCGCGTCGGCGGAAGGCGTCAATTTGCAGGCAGAATCGGTACAGGAAGAAAAAGGGCTTAAAGACAATTCTTCGTTGATCAAGCGTCTGTTTGTTCGCAAAGTACAAAACGGTTAAAAGCGGTCTCTGTTGTCTCAAAGACAGAATCTTTGCCGATTCTGTCTTTGTCGTTTTAAAGAAACGGCGAAATCTGTCTCAAGCTTTTCCCATACCGACAGGTTTTCTTGACAAACGCGGCCGAAAAAGTTATCTTAAGTTATTCTTCCATTATTAACTAAACTATTCTAAGCTATGAAAAAACTTTTGTTGGCGCTTTGTTTGCTGCTGGGGAGTCTTTCCGCTTTTGCGCAAATCAGCATTCCCGACAGTTATTACATTAACCGCGCCAAAAAGCAACTTGAGGCCGAAGAGGCGAAGAAAGAACGTAAAATCATTGTGATCGGTACCTGTGACGGCTGCCTTTCGTATGTAATCCGTGACGGCAAACGGCAAAGTTTTGTCCGCAAGGTCGAACCTAAGGCCGAACCTCATCGTTGGTGGTGTGCGCAACCGTCGGATTATATCGGTCCGTTGCGTCTTCCCGAACCGCAGCCGGTGATGGCGCCTGAACCGAAGCGGGATGAAAATGATTTTGCGCGACTTCTCGAGGAACTGAGCCGCCAAAGGTGGATGATCATCAGTGTCAGCGGCAATTCCGATTCGGCAGTGTACGTTCTCGAAAAAATGGAAAAAAGGAAGTAATTTTTCCCTTTAACAAAAAAAAGCAGTTTCTTTCATGAAGCTGCCTTTTTTTTGTTTGCCGATTCGTTTTTAGACCGGAGAAACCACCATCATCATCTGGCGTCCTTCCAGTTTCGGTTCCGATTCGACTTTGCAGATTCCTTCCAAATCCTCGACGATTCTGGTCAGTACGGCTTTGCCCATATCGTTGGCGCTCATCTCGCGGCCCTTGAATCGCATGGTAAATTTGACTTTGTCGCCTTGAGACAGAAACTTCTTGGCTTGTTTGATTTTAACTTCATAATCGTGGGTGTCGATCATCGGGCGAAGCTTAAGTTCTTTAATGTTCACCACTTTTTGGTTCTTCTTGGCTTCGTTTTTCTTTTTCTGCAATTCGTATTTATATTTGCCGTAATCAAAGATTTTGCAAACCGGCGGAACTGCCTGCGGTGAAATTTCGATTAAATCGAGTTCGGCTTCTCCGGCGAGTGCCAAAGCTTCACGAATCGAAACGATCCCCTTGTTTTCGCCGTTCTCGTCAATTAAACGGACTTCTCCGACCCTGATTTCCTGATTAACGCGCGGTCCGTCGTCTTCTCGTACTGGCGCATTCGTATTTTCTTTAGATATTTTAGCCTCCTGCAATAATTAAATAACACTCTATATATTACAAACCGAAAATTGTTTGGCAAGTAAAATATACATTAATATAAGGATTCCAACTGGACGAAAGTATAAATTATAGATGAAGTATCTATTGACCGGCAAAAAAGTTTGTGTTATAAATACAGAGTATTCAAACGGTTATTGAAAAGTTCGTCTTTTTCACCAAAAAAATGAAAAAAAGGTGTTGACATTTGGAAACGGGTGTCATATAAACCACCTCGCTGACGCACTGAACGTCAGCACGAACTTCAAAACGGTTCGTTGCCGGAAACTCCGGCGGTTATAAGAAAGTAGTAAATAGGAAGCTAGAGGATATGCGGGCAGTACTAAGCTG
>CAJUKS010000018.1 GCA_910587405.1 uncultured Alphaproteobacteria bacterium | reverse complement strand
TTTTTTGATACGTTTCGCTTCTTCTTCACGTTTCTTGCTAACCTATTGATAATCTTAAAATCTTCTTGAATTTAATTCTTCTTTGCTGTACCATTTGCCTGTATCAAAAAAAAGAACCTTTTTTTGATACGCTATAGCCTCTCCCTTTTTCCTGTAAAAATGAAGTCATAACATAACGTTCTGCTGTTACGGAAGATAAATTTGTAAAAATTTTGAAACGATAAAACACGAAAAAACCCCGTCTTCCAAGGAAGAGGGGGTTTGTAAGAGACTCAATTAAGAGTGGGTGTCAAACTAAAAAACTGTTTCATACTCGATGAGTAGGACAGCGGATTTTTACCGGTTGTTTCATACGCTCTTAAAAAACTTTTTTTCTCGATTTCGGGGGATCTGGTCCGACCGGATAACGAGGTTTGGATTGTTTCATTGTCTTCGCTTAAATTTTCTGTGGCTTGTTGTTTTAGGCACAGAAGGTAGGGCTTCTAATTCGCATATCTTCGTGTTTTTGCGTGTTAAAACTTTAGGGCTCACATGTTTTTTTTACATTTAAGCAAAAGTGGGACTTCTGATTTTCATAAGCGTTGTTTTTAATTTGATTTGGATCACTGGGTATTTAATGGAGAGAATAATTGTTTTCTGAAAACATTTATATTCCTTTGCGAATAAAAAGCCAACAAAAAATTTGTATATTTTTTGTCTTTTTTGTTAATATCCATTAACGCATTGATTCTAACAAATTATTCTGTCAAAAAGTCGGTTTCGAGACGGTTTTTTCATAGAAAAGGGCGCAAAAAACTTGCCGCCGGGGAAAGCCAAAACAACAAAAAGTAAACAGGAACAACAATATCAACGGATTATAGTAATGAAAAGCCCCTCCTATATAAGGAAGGGCTTCGCGAAATTACTTACCAATACCGACGTTTTGATAAAGCCTCCCTCTCTTTAAACTCCAGCAGGTTACCCTCCCAAATGTCCAAGGCTATCATTGTACGGCTGTAAATGTCTATAAGAACACTTCTTGATGTCGGCGGGATCGGTACGACCTTTCCGGTAACAACACTTTCTAATACTGTTTCTCCGTTGCGAATACAAGGCGTAATTCTGTTATAGAACGGTTCGTATCGGTCAAAATTGTCGTCGGTCTTGATAGCTTTAATAATCGCCCCCCTGCCGCGAACCGTATCGTCCATTGTATAAAGACAAAATCCTTTCAAATGGTTTTCTTTGTCTATAAGGTTTCCGACGCGTATACACGGTCCCAAAAGAACAGTTTTGAAAGGCGGTCCGTCGTTCGTTTTTTCTTCGGCGGCGTTGTTGATGATGCGGACGTCGGCCTTTGCGGCAAAGTGCGTGTCTTTGGTATCTTTGAACAACTTTAAAAGTTCATCATAGGATGAAACAGTTTTTACCGCTTCTTTAACTGACTTCCCAAAATTGGGTTCCCAAGAAAGAAAATAACGCGTAATTTCGACAGAATACATTTCAGTTATTTTTGCAGTGTTTGATGCTTTTACGGTTTTCATAATTATAGATTTAAGGTGTTAAAAAAATAATTTATCTATACGCTTAATTTATTGTTTTTTTAACGGCAAGTCAATATAAATCCTATTTTCTGCCAAAACAAAAACCCCGGAAACGAATCCGGGGTTTGAGTTATCTGCAACAGCAAAACTATTCTTTGTTAAAAGCGTTTTCCTGTTTCTGAGCTTCGTCGTCGGTACGGGCAACGTTAACCAGAATGGTCTGGCTGACTTCCGGGTGCAGGTTGAGTTTAACCTGATAAACACCCAGATCCTTGATCGGACGTTCCAGATAGATGTAGCGGCGTTCAACGTTAACGCCGGCTTCTTTCATGGCCGAAGCGATATCGCGGATGGTAACCGAACCATAGAGCTGACCGGTTTCGGCAGCCTGACGGATCAGCACGACTTTGAAGCCCTGCAGTTCTTCAGACTGTTTGGAAGCGTTTTCGAACAAAGTTTTGTTGTGAGCTTCCAGTTCAGCTTTTTGTTTTTCGTAAAAAGCCAGGTTTTCGGCAGTTGCGCGAAGGGCTTTTTTGGTCGGCAGCAGGTAGTTGCGGGCATAACCGTTTTTAACGTTTACTTTGTCGCCCATTTTACCCAATTTGTTTACATGTTCCAAAAGAATAACTTCCATCTCATTTCTCCTTAGTTGGCGACAAACGGAAGCAGAGCGACATAGCGGGCGCGTTTGATGGCGCGGGCCAGTTCTCTTTGTTTTTTGGCAGAGACCGAAGTGATACGGCTCGGGATGATTTTGCCTTTTTCCGAAATGTAACGGGAAAGGAGCTTAACATCCTTGTAATCGATTTTCATGCCGTCTTCGCCGGAAAACGGGCAGGATTTCTTTTTCTTAAAGAATACTTGTTTATTCATCATCAATTACTCCGCTTCTTCAATTTCTTTTTCTTCGGAGGCAACGCCTTCCGAAAATTCGTCAACGCGAATGGTCATATAACGAATGATGTCTTCGTTAAAGCGCATGATTCTTTCATACTCGGCAATTGCTGCAGCCGGGGCGGAAATGTTCATGATAACATAGTGACCTTTGCGGTTTTTCTTGATGCGATAAGCCAGGGTTTTCAGACCCCAGTTGTCGACTCTTACAACCTCGCCGCCTTCTTTCTTAATAACTTCGGACAAGTCCGAAACAATGTTATTAACCTGCGAAGCGCCGAGATCCTGACGTGCAATCAGCACGCTTTCGTATTTTTGCATAAAATATATCTCCTTATGGATTCTCAACAATGTTTTTCCGTGGCGGAAAAACGGTTTATGTATAGCCGAAACAAAAAGGTTCCGGCAAGGGACGGTTGCTAATATACTCTAAAAGTTTATTTTGGCAAGCTTTTTTTGCAGCATTGCTTCAAAAACGGCAACGGTGTGAAAATCGGTTTGAAAACTGTTGCGAGGGTGGCTTTCGGCGACACGGAGACGCTGTTGCCGTCCTAACAAAATTTATTGCAAATAAATATAAATGCCCTATTATAGGGAAAAACGTCTTTAGATAAGGATGAAAATATGAAGGCAAAATTAATCGCATTGGGGGCAGCGTCGCTGTTGACGCTGGCGGCCTGTTGTTCATCAACCTCGGAAGAAGATGCCGGCAAAGTGATTCAGCTCGGAACGACGCCGCAAAATCTGGAACCGGTAATTCTGCTTCAGAATCAAACCACCGGGGAACTCGCTTGCTGCCGCGATACCGTTGACGTGACGGCCGAAGAATGTGCCCGCGCCATGGAAGCGGAGTGTTTCGTCCGGGTTCAGGATCTTCCCTACCGTCCGGCAAAGTACGATTTTCTGACCACCGATACTTATCCGACCCGGCGCTGGAGAGAAAACGAAAAAGCGCCGAGGTGGTAATGAATGTTATCCCGGGTTAATACAGTCGCCTTTAACGGGTTGGAAATTCTGGACGTCGAACTTCAGGTTCAGATATCGTCGGGAATGCCCGCATTTACGATTGTCGGGCTGCCGGACAAAGCGGTGGCCGAAAGTCGCGAGCGCATCCGCGCCGCCTTTACCGCCTTGGGACTGAAGCTGCCGGCGCAGCGGATTACCGTCAATTTGTCGCCGGCCGATCTGGTTAAGGAAGGTTCTCATTTCGACTTGCCGCTTGCGGTCGGCCTGTTGGAAGGCATGGGGGTGATTGCGCCGGCCAAAACGGCGCCGTATATGGTGTTGGGCGAACTCGGCCTTGACGGAACTTTGGTTAACGTCAACGGCGTGCTGCCGGCGGCGGTTGCCGCCAAAAAACGCGGCTGCGGCATTATCTGCCCGGCCAGCCAGGGCAGCGAGGCGGTATGGGCGGGTTTGTCCGATATCGTGGCACCGCAGACTTTGTTGCAGTTGATCAATCATTTTCAGGGAAACGAACAGCTTGAAACGCCGCAAGCCAAACGGCGTGACAATGCGGTGGCTTTGCCGGATATGAAAGACGTCAAAGGACAGGAATCGGCAAAAAGGGCAATGGAAATTGCGGCGGCGGGCGCTCATAATCTGATTATGGTCGGACCGCCGGGTTCGGGAAAATCGATGCTGGCAGCGCGATTGCCGTCGATTTTGCCGCCGATGACGACCGAAGAGGCAATTGAGACCAGTATGATTCATTCAATTGCGGGCGAGCTTAAAGACGGCCGCATCAGTTTTGAACGTCCGTTTCGCGATCCGCATCACAGCGCTTCGACTCCGGCTCTGGTCGGCGGCGGCCGCAAAGCGCGTCCGGGCGAGATTTCTCTGGCGCATAACGGCGTGCTGTTTCTTGACGAACTGCCGGAGTTTGCCCGTCCGACTCTGGAGGCGCTGCGCCAACCGCTGGAAAACGGCAGCGTTTCGATTTCGCGGGTGAATTCCCATACGATGTTTCCGGCCCGTTTTCAGTTGGTGGCGGCAATGAATCCGTGTCGTTGCGGCAATCTCGGGATTTCCGGTGCCGAATGCAGCCGGGCGCCGAAATGTGCCGAAGAATATCGTTCCAAAATATCCGGGCCCTTGTTGGACCGCATTGATATCCAAATTGAAGTTCCTGCCGTCAGCCCGTGGGATCTGTCCGCGACCGCGCCCGGCGAAAGCTCGGCGGAAATCCGCAAACGGGTGCTGGCGGCACGCGAAATTCAGAAAAAGCGTTTCGTTGCTTTCGGATGCCCGCAACTGTTGACCAACGCGCAGTTAAAAGGCGAACTTCTTGAACAGGCGGCGGCGTTGGACAATGATGCCAAAACGTTGTTATTGAACTATGCGGACAAAGTGCGGCTGTCGGCGCGCGCCTATCATCGTACTTTGCGGTTAGCAAGAACAATTGCAGACTTGCAAAATGAAATAAAATTGCTTAAAATACACATCGCCGAGGCTCTGTCTTTGCGATGGAAAATGCCTGACTATAAAATCTAGGAGATAAAAAATAATGCAGAAATTAATGACCTTGAAAATTGCTCTTTGTGCCGCTGCATTGACAGTATGGGCTTTCCCGTCCGCCGCTCAGTGTCCGGCTTCGGGCAGCTACGATTGTCCGCAACAGGCCGCGCCGGTTGACGACTGCGCTTGTCCCGCTCAGATGGGAAGCGCTGAAGACTGCGCCTGTCCCCAGGTAAAGACGGTCGTAACCCGCAAACCCGGCGGATGTATTCAGGCGGCTGTCCCCGACGGCAATTTGGAGGAAATGCGCCCGGTGGCCTATACGTTGAGCCCGCGCCCGGAAGAATATCGCATGTCGGCCCGGCAAAAACTGTTTGACGACTCGGTTGACGAATACGGCAAAGCCAAAGAAGACCGTGACGGCAGCATTTTCGGCGGCGGTCCCTGCGTTACTTGTAACCGCAACGGCAGTATTTTCGGCGGCGGTCCTTGCAAAACCTGTGATAAGAACGGCAGCATTTTCGGCGGCGCTCCCTGTAACGGCCCGGCCTGCCGTCCGGTAAAGCCGAACCCGAAATATATTCAGAATTATGTTGTTTTTGACGACAGTTTGTACAATGCCGTTCACCATCAGTGCGGTGATTTTGCGCCGTTAGAACTGGAATGGGTCGATTTTCGCATTAAAAACGGCATGAGCACCGGCAATTATTCGCGCAAGCTCGGCAAATACCGTTTTCGCATTTTCGGTTGCCGCCGCGACAGTAAAAACGCCGTCCTGAACGAAGGACGCATTTTGGAAAAAGACATGAACTTTGTCGAAATTTTCGATGATATGGTTTCCGATTGCTACAACATCGTCAAAACGCCGAATGATTTGTGTCTGAGAGAAGACAGCTCGCTGCCGGAATATGTTCTGACGGCGGAAATTACCGACTACTATATGAATCTTTGCGACGAATACAATTGGGACGAAGCCAAAAAAGCCGACAAGAGAATCGGTTCTTCCGAAATGACGGTAACCTGGCGCCTGATGGATCTGACCAAAACCAACGTGTTGTGGAAAGGAAAGAGCGTCGGCTACGGCGAAGTCGAAGACGGTGAATATAACGGCGAAATGGTTCTGATCCAACGCGCCTTTGCCGATGCGGTTGACAATCTGCGCAATCTGTCGGGGTTTGAAGATCAGCTGGCGCAACGGGTTTCGCCGGAAGAACTGCAAAGACAACGTACCGCTTTGATTGATTTGCAGCGGGAAATGGATCCGGTCAAATGCCAGTTCAGCAGAGAAATTAAAATTTTGGAAGATTCCGGCAGCGTTTCCGGCGGTTACGGCATGAACGAAGGTTGGATCGGCGTTCCGCAAACCGAAGTGGTCGAAACCGAGATTATCGAAACTTCCGGTGCGGCTTCTTCCGGTTTCGGTGTCAACGAAGCCGGCAATGTGACGGCCATCGAAATGGTTGACGGTCAGATTATCGAAACTTCGGGCGTTGCCGCCTCCGGTTTCGGGGTTAACGAATACGGCGAAGTTGTTGAAATGAATAACGGTGCCGTCGTCGTTGAAAATTCGGGTGCCGTTGCCGACGGTACGGTTCTGTATGAAGTGGAAGCGGTTGAACCGCAGGCGGACGATATGTCGGCAATGTTCGAAAAAGACCGTCTTTGCATTATGGAACAACCCGATTATGACAACATGGGACCCGAAAACGTTTATAAGGTCAGAACGGCGGTGGTTTCGGTAACCAACGCCAAAGGCAAAAAAGGTGCGGGATTGCTGGTTTCTGAACAGTTTGTCATGACTTCCGCCGATTTGGTAGATCGCAGCAACAACGCTTATGCTCTTGAAACGATCAACGGCAAAAAGCTGAAAGGCCGCGCTTTCCGAATCAATCCGAAGAAAAATACCGCTCTGTTGGTTTTGGACAAGCCGACCGAATATACCCCATTGTCACTCAATTTGCAACTCCCGGCGGTTAATAAGGATAACTTCATGACTCTCGGCCTGCTTAATTTTGAAGCCGGAGAAGGTGAAGGATACCTGGAAACCGGCGGCAAGGTCAGCGGCTACCGTTACGACGCCGACGGAACCTCGCAAATCGTGATTGACACTTTTGTTCAGAGTGCGACTATCGGCGGTGTGCTGATTGACGAGAAAGGCCGTATTACCGGTATGGCTCATACTTCGCGTACGGTTGCCGACGGACCGGACCTGTTCCTGCCGATTGAAACGGCAATGAAGAGTCTGGGGTTGGAGATCTGCGGCAAAGCTTTCCCGCAAGTTCAGCCCAAACCGCAAAAGGCCTGGCGGCAGAAGTCGGTTGCGCCGTTGATTGAAAACACGGTTCAAAAGGCGCCCGAAGCCATGAAGGCCAAAGACCGCAAATAGATCGTTTGCCGTCGGCTGCAATGCCGGAAATTCATCTCGGAATTTTGCCGACGGCTCGGTCTGATTTTTAACAAAAGCACTCCCGGAGTTTTCGGGAGTGTTTTTGTAATTCGGAAGTTGCAAACAAGCAGGGACAGTTCGACCCATTTGTCCGGGAAGCTGGCGTCGTTTTGGAAACAAGCGGAATGCGATGATATTCGGGTTGATCGGTAAAAATGGATCAAAAGAGAAAAAGGACGGTTTAAAATCGGTGTCACTGCGGCAAAGACTGCGGTTGTTTTTATGTATCGTTGCCGTTGTCGGCGGGCGTAACGGCTTTGGCGGCCGTTTGCAATGAACGTTGTTTTTTTGTCCGGGAAGCTTAGTCGTCTCGAAGGGGCGTCCGGCTCAAAGTTTCGCAAGTCCGACGACTGAGTTCGGGCGTTTGCACCTGCAGGTTCACAGAGGTCGTGTGACTTTCAAATCATAAAAAAACAACTCCGGAACGGGAATTTCCGGAGTTGTCGGTTTTATAAGGAGATGATCAGTAGGTGTGGTATTCGTGTTGAGAAAGCTTTAACGCCTGCTGATTATTTTCAATTTGCTGTTCGGCTTTAGCAACCATTTTTGCGGCCTGATCCGGTTCGACCTTTGTCATCTCTGCGCCGGCAATCGATTTTCCTTCAAGCAATTCTTTGTTGGCGCTTTTCATCATTTTTTCGCCTTCGGGGCAGTGAGTCATTTCGCCGGACCAGTTTTTGGCGCCTTTGGCGACCATCAGGCTGGCAACGGCAAAATGCTGAGGGCTGACTTGTTCAAGCCCGGCTGCGCTGATATACGAAGCTCCCCCGTGTTTTAAGAAATCACGGGAAGATCTGTTTTTGAAAACATTGCGTGCCGCCTCGGCGGTCAATAATTTTTGCATAGGGGTATCTCCTTATATAATAATGTTTTTCCCTTCGTTTTGTCTATTATCTCAATAATTAACTATTTTGTCAACAAAAAAATGTAAACAAACGAAAAACAAATTGGATTTATTGCAATTAATGTCCTATAATGCTGCCATTAAACGCACTATATATAATAAAAACAGGTTTGACAAGCAATGTCTTTACTGAAATCGATCGCCACTTTCGGCGGCTGGACTCTGATCAGCCGGATCACCGGTTTTTTCCGCGATATAATTTTGGCAAATTATCTTGGTGCCGGAATGATTTCCGACGCTTTTTTTGTCGCATTTAAGCTGCCGAACCTGTTTCGCAGTTTGTTTGCAGAAGGCGCGTTTACCAGCGCGTTTGTTCCGATTTTTTCTCATAAACTGGTGGGAGACGGACGTGAAAAAGCGATAAAATTTGCCGTCGGCGCGATTTCTGTGCTGGTTTTTTGTCTCGGCATTTTTGTGGTGACGATGGAATTGCTGA
Source organism: uncultured Alphaproteobacteria bacterium (assembly GCA_910587405.1). Classification (GTDB taxonomy): domain Bacteria; phylum Pseudomonadota; class Alphaproteobacteria; order RF32; family CAG-239; genus JAFUYI01. The sequence goes on along the minus strand of CAJUKS010000018.1, from coordinate 11,825 downwards.
TGCCTTATGTGGTTACGGTGTTGGCGCCGGGGTTTGCCGACGATGCCGGCAAAATAGAGCTGGCGGCGTTTTTGTCACGGATCACTTTTCCTTTTTTGCTGTTGGTGTCGATTGTTTCTTTTCAGTCGGGAATCCTCAACTCATTCGGAAAATTTGCCGCGCCGGCCGCCGCGCCGGTGATCCTCAATTTGACCATGATTGCTTCGATATGGGTGTTTATGCCGGTGATGAATACTCCGGTTTACCGCATTGCCTGCGGCGTGACGCTGGCGGGCGTTTTTGAAATCATGTGGCTTAATTTGTTTTTGCGCCGCGAAGGCGTTAAAATCGTTCCGCAATACCATATTCTGACATTGCTGCGATCGGAAGAAATCCGCGTTTTGTTCAAACGGATTGCGCCGGGGATCCTCGGTGCCGGCGTTTATCAGATCAATATGATGGTGGACACGATTCTGGTGTCGATGGTCGGTACCGGCGCCATTTCGTGGCTGTATTACGCCAACCGTTTGCAGCAGCTTCCGTTGGGAGTCGTAGGCGCGGCGATCGGGGTGGCGGTGCTGCCGGTTTTGTCGCGGCAGCTCAAAGCCGGTGATGACGGACAGGCACGGCAGACTCAGGACAAGGCGATTGAATACGGGGCGATTTTGTCAATTCCCGCCGCGGTTGCTCTGATTATCTTGGCCGAACCGATTATCAATATTTTGTTTCAACACGGCAAATTCGGCGCTTTGCAGACGGCTATGACGGCGCAGGCGGTGGTCGCATATGCGATCGGGCTGCCGGTGTATGTGATGGTCAAGGCCATGACGCCCAATTTCTTTGCCCGTTGCGATACCAAAACCCCGGTCAAGTACAGCGTGGTGGTATTGTTGGCCAACCTCAGCTTTTCGCTGCTGCTGATGAAGCCGTTCGGCCATGTGGGAATTGCGACGGCGACCACGCTTGCGGCTTTCATTTCTTTTTATCAATATGTTCACGGGTTGAAAAAACGCGGTTTCTGGCGTTTTTCGCCGGCGCTGGTCAGAATAATTTTGAAAGTGGTCTTGTGTTCGGCAGTGATGGGAATGGTTTTATGGGGCGGCAGCGCGGCCTTGGACTATATTTTCGGCGGTTGGCTGCGGCTTGTTTTGTGGCTGAAGTTGCTTCTTTTCGGCATTCTCTGCATTTTTGGAGTTGTAACTTTTTGTATTATGACTAAAATAATGAAAGTCATGGATGTGGCGGCCGTGCTCGCCGGCCTGATGAGGAGAAAAGAAAAAAATGCTTAAAACCCGGACGGTCAATATCTTTCAATATCTGAAAAAAGCGTTGCAGAACGTGTGGCGCGGCGTTTCGCATTTGGCGGTTTCGTGGCCGAAGGCTTTTGCCGGCGTTATCGTGTTGCTTTTGGCGCTGTATTATCCGCTCGGCGGATCCCTGATGGAAGAAATTGATAAAAACACCGCTTATGAAGCGGCGGTTGTTTCCGAAGATCAGTCGGCAACGGTAGAAACGATGGCTTTTTTAATTAACCGCGAAGTTAACGACCATATTTGGAGCGCGAATCTGCCGTTGTTTTTCCCCTCTTATTTTCTGGATAACATGCCCGCTTATCAGAACGGTATCGTCAGCGCATTGTCAAAAACCGCTTCGGTGATTGCCAAAGAAACCGAATGCGGCGATGACGGCCGGGCTAAAAATGCGGTGACGGCAGCGGCCGAACTGTTGAAATATCCCGGTAACGTTTGGCTGTTTGCCGCCGACAACAAGTTGAAAATAGCGCCTTCTTCGGCAAGCCAGTATCGCAAAGCCCGCAAACAACTGCGTGATTTTAACCGGTTGTTGCCCGGCAGCGAATGCCGCTGGGAAAAAAGTGCGGCCAACCTGCGCCGTTTTGTGACGGCCGTGCAAAAAGATCTGCAACGTTCGGTCGGCCGGTTGGAAGTTCAGGTGGCCGAACACAGTTCCGACTGGGTTGATACCGGCGCCGACGATTTGTTTTATTTTAATCAGGGTAAGGCATATGCTTATCTGATGATTATGAAAGCCTGGGGACGCGATTTTAAACAGGTTTTGCTGGACAGCGGGCAGTATGAAAACTGGACTCGGGTGATGCGGGCGCTGGAAAACGGCGTGGAGTTGTCACCGGCTGTGGTTCGCAACGGCGAACTCGATTCCGGATTTGCCGCCAACCATTTGGTTTCGTTGGGCTATTATATGTTGCGGGCAGCAAGCCTGCTCGATAAAATCGGTGATGCAACAAAAGGAGTAACAGTCAATGCGGATTGAAACACAACTGGCCGCGGATAACAATATTATGCATTTTTTTGCCGAATCGGGATTTCCGGTTAACGGGAGCGCGGAATTCAGCGACGCCAAATCGCTGCGGCGGTCCGCCCTCGCCGAAAATATTTTTGATCTGGGCGGCGTCGCTTCAATAATGATTACGCCCGATTGTTTGTCAGTAACCAAAGAAACGGCGGCCGCATGGGAGGATCTGAAACCGCAAGTGCTGGCGGAAATCATGGATTGCCTGACCAAAGGGGAAGCCCCGGTGATTGAACCGACAACGACAGAAGCCGACGATTTGATTCGCAATATTGTCGGATTGTTGAATGCACGGATTCGTCCGGCGATCCGCAAAGACGGCGGCGACATTGCTTTTCGAGGTTTTGAAAACGGAATCGTTTACGTTGAGTTACAGGGAAAGTGCGTCGGTTGTCCCTATTCGCAGCGAACGTTGAAAGACGGCGTGGAAAGACTGTTAAAGACCTACATTCGCGAAGTGGTTGCAGTTGAAAAGTATGAGAACTGAATGAAAATAAAAACCGTTGCATGGCTGGTGTTTCTTTTGAGTTGGCTGCTGCCGTTGCCGCTGCAGTTGCCGCTGCAGGCAAAACCGCTGGAGATGGAATTGAAAGCGGAAGGGTTGTATGTCAGCAATCCCAGCACGGCGGTGTTGCAACGGATGTTTGACGATTACAGTTATCGGGATTACATCTATATGCCCGACTGGAAATATCCGCCTTTGTTTTTGAATGCCCTTCCCTCCGACTTTAACCGGGTGGCGGACAAAAATCTGCGTAACCGTTTGTTTATTCAAATTTTGGCGCCGTTGACAATGCTGGTCAACGAACGGATCATTTTGGAACGTTATCAGCTGATGATGATACAAAAGCGTTTTTTGCAAAATGAAAAGTTTTTGCCCGAGGATCAAGACGAGTTGGAACGTTTGGCGCAAAAATACGATGTTTTTACGCGCATGAAGGGAACCGACCGTTATAAAATTGTGCTTAACGAACTGTTCGAGCGTATTGACGCCGTGCCGCCGTCGCTGCTGATCGGCGCCGCGGCTGCCGAAAGCAACTGGGGAACCGCCCGCGAAGTCGGACTCGGTAATGCGCTGTACAAGGAAAAAGTGTGGTTTACCGATGACGGCATCAAGCCGCTTAATGAACCCGACGACAGTTATCGGATAAAAGTTTATCCTTCTCTGGAAGCGGCAATTGACGCTTATGCGCTCAAGTTTAACAGTGATGTCAATTTTGAGCATTTTCGCAATTTGCGCCGCCAACGCCGCAACCATAAAAAAGCGCTGCGCGGCAATGCGATGGTTTATAATATGGTGCGCGGATCACCCTTGGAAAATTATGCCGGTCTGATTAGTTATATTATAACGTTTTACGATCTGGTTAACCTTGACGAGGCCGAACTCGGCAGTGTCGATATGTTTTGGAAGAAAAAGTAATGCTGAAAATTACCCCGATTTTATGCCGTGCCGGCACAATGGATAATTATGCCTATCTCTTAACCGACAAAGCTACGGGAATTTCGGCGGTGTTGGATCCTTCGGAAGCCGCGCCGGTTATCGCCGAATGCGAGCGACAAAACATACGTCCCGCTTATATTTTCAATACCCATCATCACTTTGATCATGTGGAAGGCAATTTGGAACTGAAAGAGAAATACGGCGCCAAAATTGTGGTCGGGGCGGCCGATTTGCATCGGATTCCCGGCGCCGATATCGGAGTGGAAGACGGCGACGTTTTTAAGCTGGGCGAATCGGAAGCCGAAATTATCCGCGCCGACGGCCATACAATCGGTCATATTTTGTGGTATTTTGAAAAAGACAAGGCGCTGTTTACCGGCGACGTCCTGTTCAACCTTTCGATCGGCGGTTTGTTTGAAGGAACGGTCGAGCAAATGTACGGCAGTCTGCAAAAAATCAAAAGACTGCCGGATGATGTAATGTTTTATCCCGGTCACGAATACACGCCGTACGGATTGCAGGAACTGTTCGGCCCGGCGGAAGACCGTTACGCCGCCCGGGCGCGCGAAAGGCTGTCGGCCGGGTTGCCGGTAGCGCCGATCGCGTTGGGCGAGGAAAAAATATGCAATCCTTATCTGGCTCCCTGCAATCTGGCGGAATTTTATCAAATTATGGCATCTTAATCTTTTATTAGCGATTAGTGAGCTACAATCCTGACAGTAACTTTTTGATTGACGGCGAAAATTTATGATTTATGCATTGACGGGATTTGTGGTGGGATTGTTAATTCCTTATATGGCGAGACGGTTCGCGAAGAGTATGCCGTCTGCGCCCACCTATGCCCTGTATAATCTGATCAAGCCGGTCAAAACCACGCGCAAGGTAAAATTCAGTACCCGCTATAAGCAACTTAAGAAACGTTATCTGGTCCGGTCGGTGTTTTGTGCAGTCATTACGGCGGCACTGAGCGCGGCGGCGGTTTACCGCTTTGGCGAAACCGGTATCGGATGGTATCTGGGTTTTGTCTGGGTGTTGCTGTTGTTGGCGGAAGTCGATTTTAAGACCTTGATTTTGCCGGATGTCTTGACGATTCCGTTACTGATTTGCGGATTTATGTTTGCGGCATTTGCCGGAACGGCCCTGTCGCCGCAGGAGAGTGCGTTGGCGGCCCTGGCCGGTTATGTTCTGCCGGTGACGGCCACGTTGCTGATGTTGTGGCGCAGCAGCGAAGCTTTCGGCTTCGGCGATATTAAACTGCTGTCGGCAATCGGCGCCTGGCTGGGAGTCGAAAACGTGATATATACGATTTTGCTGTCCTGTGCGGTTTTCGGAATTTATGCGGCGCTGCGGCGGGAAAGGGCCGGCGCTTTCGGACCGGCGCTGGCGGTATCGGCAATTATTATTTTGTTGTTTTTTTAACTGAAAAACGAGGGGGCTGAAATGGTGATGAATATTACCGAAGAACGGCGCAAAGCCAAAAAGGTAGTGGAAGATAAAAATTTTGACTATCTGATCATGTTTTTAATCTGTATGGACTCGGTGGTGCTGGGACTGTTGACGGTCGGGTTCAGCGATCCGTCGTTTGCGATGATTCTGTTCTTGCTTGACCGCTTGTGCATGGCAATTTTCATTGTCGAAATGCTGATCAAAATGTATGCTTACGGGCCGCGCTTTTTCAAATCGGGATGGAACGTTTTTGATTTGCTGGTAATTACGATTTCGTCGCTGCCGTTTGCCAGTTATCTGATTGTGTTGCGGACTTTCCGTCTGTTCCGGCTGTTGCGTTATATCAATCGTTTTAAACAAATGAAAAACATCATCAACATCTTTTTGATGATTCTGCCCAACTTTGCCGCGATGAGCGTGGTATTGGGCGTGTTTATGTACGTGTTTGCGATTATGGCGGTTTGTTTGTTTGGCGACGTGTTTGTCGAGTTTGCCGATTTGGCGTCGGCGATGTTTGCTCTGATTCAGACCTTTACCCTTGACGGCTGGATCAGCGGCATTGCCCGCCCGGTGATGAGCGTTTATCCCTATGCGTGGATCTTTTTCCTTTCGTTTGTGATGATTGCTTTTCTGATGGTGGTCAGCTTCTTGCTGAGTGTCATTTCGGTGATGGTGCACAAAGAATTCAAAATTACTTCCAACCTTTGAAAAAACGGCAAAAATCGAAAGAAAGTGCCGGGGAATCGCTTCCCGGCATTTTTATTTTAAAAAAATAGGCGCGTTTGCTTGACTTTGAAAAATCTAATCCCTAATTAAAGTATAGAAATTTTGTATATAAAAGGAGTTAAAGGCTATGAATTTTGTACCATTGTATGATCGAGTACTGGTTAAGCGCGTTGACGAGGTCAGCAAAACCTCGGGCGGTATTATTATTCCGGATACGGCCAAGGAAAAGCCGTCGGAAGGCATTGTCGAAGCTGTCGGCAACGGCGGCCGCAGCGAAGACGGCAAACTGATTCCGATGTCGGTTAAGGCCGGTGACCGGGTGTTGTTTGCGAAGTGGTCGGGAACCGAAGTTAAATTGAACGGCGAAGACCGTTTGATTATTAAAGAATCGGAAATTTTAGGCATAATTGAGGAATAAGGAATAAAACGATGGCAGTAAAAGATATTAAGTTCGGCAGCGACGCACGCTCCAAAATGCTCAAAGGCGTCGAAGTTCTCGCGAAAACGGTAAAAGTAACCCTCGGTCCCAAAGGACGGAACGTTATTCTTGACAAATCTTACGGCGCACCGAAAATCACCAAAGACGGCGTTTCGGTTGCCAAAGAAATCGAATTGGCCGACAAGTTTGAAAACATGGGCGCGCAACTGGTAAAAGAAGTGGCTCAGAAAACCGCCGACAAGGCCGGTGACGGCACCACCACCGCAACGGTTCTCGCCGAAGCGATCATCAATGAAGGTTGCAAAGCAGTTGCCGCCGGCATGAATCCGATGGATCTCAAACGCGGTATCGATCTGGCGGTTGATGCTGTGGTCGAAGATGTAAAATCGCGTTCTCAGGCAATTACAACGTCTGAAGAAATTGCTCAGGTCGGCACCATTTCCGCCAACGGCGACCGTACCATCGGCGAGTATCTGGCCCGGGCAATGGAAAAAGTCGGCAACGAAGGCGTGATTACGGTAGAAGATGCCAAAGGCCTGGAAACCGAACTTGAAGTGGTGGAAGGAATGCAGTTTGACCGCGGTTATCTGTCTCCTTATTTTGTTACCAACCCCGAAAAAATGAACTGCGAATTTGATAACCCGTATATTTTGCTCTATGACAAGAAATTGAGCAACCTGCAACCGCTGATCCCGGTATTGGAATCGATCGTTCAATCTTCGCGTCCGTTGTTGATCATTGCCGAGGATATTGAAGGCGAGGCTTTGGCGACTTTGGTGGTTAACCGTATTCGCGGCGGCCTCAAAGTTTGTGCGGTTAAGGCGCCCGGTTTCGGCGATCGCCGTAAAGCGATGTTGGAAGACATTGCCATTTTGACCGGCGGACAGGTCGTTTCCGAAGATTTGGGCATGAAGCTGGAAAATATTACTCTGGCCGATTTGGGAAGCTGCAAGAAAGTGGAAGTTACCAAAGACGATACCACCATTATTGACGGCGACGGCAAAAAAGATTTGATTGCCGCCCGCGCCGAACAGATTCGCAAGCAGATTGAAGAAACCTCTTCCGATTACGATCGTGAAAAACTGCAGGAACGTCTGGCCAAAATTTCCGGCGGTGTCGCGGTTATCAAGGTCGGCGGTGCGTCGGAAGTGGAAGTTAAGGAAAAGAAAGACCGCATTGACGATGCTTTGCACGCAACCCGCGCAGCGGTTAAAGAAGGCGTGGTTGCCGGCGGCGGCGTTGCTTTGCTGTATTCGTATAAGGCGCTGGATGCCCTGACTCCGGCCAACCAGGATCAGAAAGTCGGTATTGACATTATTCGCAAGGCGATTCAGGCACCGATTCGTCAGATTGCCGAAAATGCCGGTGTTGACGGTGCGGTTGTTGCCGGAAAGCTGATGGAAAGCACGGATACCAACTATGGTTACAATGCGCAGAGCGGCGAATATACCGACATGATCAAAGCCGGTATTGTCGATCCGACCAAAGTTGTCCGTACGGCTTTGCAGGATGCTGCCTCGGTTGCCGGTTTGTTGATCACCACCGAATCGATGGTTACCGAAGCGCCGCAAAAAGAAGGCCACTGCAATTGCGGCGGTGCCGGCGGTGCGGCCGGAATGCCGGGCGGCATGGGCTTCTAACCGAAAGCAGTCGAATGATTGAAAAATCCCCGTTTATAAAACGGGGATTTTTTGTGCCCTGCGGCCCACAATCAGGCTGAAGGCATTATAAGACAACGACATTTTGTTTTGGTTGCATTTTTACAGGAAAAAGGGAGAGGTTGTAGCGTATCAAAAAAAGGATCGTTTTTTTGATACGCCTTAAGTCTAGTTTACGATTAATAAAAAAGCAAACATAAATCATTACAAAATAACAATTTTATTTAAAATCCGGTATCGGCGTTCGGCCATAGCAAAAAAACGATCGTTTAAATGCATTTAGATAAGGATTGTATAGAAATGACTAAACATACATCTCCGGCAATTGCGTTAACGGTGACCACTTTTTTGAGTGCGCCTGCAATTGCCGCCTCTCTAACCCCGACTTTGGATAATTTGAAATCGGAAGCCGGAATTGTTTTACCAACCCTCAATGAGACGTACAAATTAACCAAATTGATAAATAACGAGTTGCCTCCGGAAGGCGCCGCTGTTGTGACGGTGGGGGACAAAATCTACTATTTTGTTCCGAATGGGGAATATGCAGATTTATTGGTTGCTTTGGCCGGAACCTTAAAAGAAAATGAGAATGGGCTGTTTGAATTGGACGGCAAAAAATATGGTTTTGACACGGCGTCCACTCCAACAAGTGTCTTTTCATATCAAAAAGCAAATGCTGACGATTATGATTTTGCAATCAGGGAAGGCGATCAAAAAGGGGAAGTTGTTACCCAGTATTATAAACTTAATTTCAATTCCGTTGAACCTCAAAAATTTGATCGTATCAGCTGGAAGAAAGTCAGCGCGGCCGATAAGGATAAAGAAAACGTTGTAGCGTTTAGGTTATCTGATGATGATATTCGCTATTATCAGTTTTCGTATCAACAGCCGGATTCCTTTGAAACAGTTGCCGATAAAACGCAGCACACGGAAGTAACAAATCCGGCAGGGACAATCTCCTCTATAACGATTAAAGCCGGCGGTGCGGCTTTTTATAATGACGGCGATTATGATACTCTTGATAACCGGGTTTTCAGCAATAACCGAGTTTCCGCAGATGTTGCCAATACGCAAGATACTTATAGGCATTATATGTTGCAAGGCGGTGCCGTTTATAACAGCGGAACGATTAGTCAGATTAATTCTGATTTTATTGACAACAGCGTAATAATTAATAAAAGCGGCGAAAAATTGACTGTTTTTCCCCAAGGCGGCGCTATTTTCAACAAAGGAAAAATCAAAAACATCAGCGGTAATTTTATTCGCAATCAAGGCAGTGCTGTTTATAATTTTGGTTTTCGCGCCGAAGCGGTCATTGACAGTATCAGCGGTAATTTTATTGAAAATACGGAAAGCGCTATTGTAAATCGGGCTGATAACCAAGGTCTGGACGGTAACTCTGCAGATAACACAGCCATTATCGGCAGTATCAGCGGCAATTTCTTCAATAATACCGGTTACGACGGTGGTGCGATTGATAATTTATCTTTTCACGGCACAGCGCGTATTGATAAGATTGACGGAATGTTTGTCGGCAATCAGGTAAGCGGCAACGGCGGTGCTGTTTATAAAGTGGGTTATGCTTTTGCCGAAGGGGATTTGTTTAATCAAATCAACGGTGTTTTTATCAATAATTCAGCTGATGGGCGCGGCGGTGCCATTTACGGCAACGCCGGAAATATTCAAGCTTCGTTTATTAATAATAATGCCCAAGAAGGCGGTGCCATCTATGCCGTCTCCGACATATTCAGTCTGAAAGGCGATTTTATCGGCAATTCGGCGACCGGACGCGGCGGTGCAATCTGGAATGATCATGGTACAATATACGATCTTACCGGAGATTTTATCAATAACCAGAGCGGTTCCATGGCCGGGGCTATCGGTGTCGATCAGGCTTATTTTGGCAATATTACCGGTAATTTTATCGGCAATACGGCTCCCTTGGCCGGGGCTATATTAAATACTCCTAACTCGTCAATCGGTACGATTAACGGCAATTTTTATAATAACGGCGCAATTGACAACGGGGTGGAAACAGGCATGCCGGGCATTGCGGGCGGCGCGATTATCAATATTTCACCGATTGACCGTATTCAGGGCGATTTTAGCGGAAACTATGCAAAATCCAACACGGTCGGCGGCGGCGGTGCCATTTTTAATATCAGTCCGATAAACCGGCTTAACAGCAGTTTTGTGCATAACTATGTTGAAGCCAAAACAGTGGCTGCCGGCGGTGCAATTGCCGATCTCGGTGTTCTGGGACTGATGTTCGGTTCCGGAGCTTCTTCTTACAGTCTGACGGTTAACGGAAGCTTTGTCGGCAATTATGTACAGGCAACCGACGGCGTTGCTACCGGCGGCGCGATGGCTGCATTGCCGGGTTATGCCGTTTCGGATGACGGGAAAAGCAACGCCCTTGCTCCTTTTAAAATTCAGGCTCAGAACAAGGATATTCTTTTCTCGGGCAATTACAGCGTTGACAGTCGCGGCAAAATATATAATGCCATTTCGGTTGTACAATTGCCGGATACACTTACCGGCTTGTTGCAGATGATCATAGGGGTTGATTTCAACAATGATTATAATGCGATCGAATTTGATACGACCGGCGGCGGCAGCGTTACGATCAATGACACGATTGACACTTCAGAATTTAATTTGGGATTGGACAGCTTTTCGGTTTCCATGCAACAAAATTATTCAAAAGCTTATGATATGGTGTTGAAAGGCGATGCCGCATTTGACGAATTTGGTTTAAGTGAACAATATGTTGCCGTGAACAATGATATTATTCATGCAGGTAAGGTAAACGTGAGCGGAACCACTTTGCGTTTTGACGCTTATCAGCATCAGGATCAAAATGCACTGAACTGGGACGGCAAAGGCGCTTTCAGGCCCGGAAAAGGAACGGATGCCGTCACCTCTTTGTCGTTGAATAACGCTGCTTTTGATATTGCCAACGGTTATACGGAAACTGTGAAGTTAAAAGGTTATGCGTCAAATGACAGCTATCTGCATATTGACATTGATCCCGACAACATGACTGCCGACGTTTTGGATATTAACGGTGATGTTGAGGGACAGACTAAACTGGTGGTTTATTCTTCTTCGCCGACCGATATTCGCGGCAAAGGTTCGGTTTTGTTTGCACAATCGGAGAATGACTCTGCCGGTAATGCGGATTCTTTCTCTATCTTTCGTGTTTACGGCAGCCCTTATATGTATGAAATTGCCCATACACAAAGCGGCGAAAAGCAAAATCAATGGGCTTTGACCATGGGTGAAGTCGTTAATCCGGATGAGAATGTCAAACCGGTTAAACCGGGACAACCTGATGTCCCCGAAGTCCCTGACGTTCCGACGCCGCCGACCCCGGAACTGCCGGATATTCCGGTCAAACCGACCCCATCGGTTGATTATCGCAAAGTGGCGCCGGAAGTGATCGCCTATCAGGGCCTGCCGGCAGCAGCGTTGGAGCAGACCAAAGGCATGGTCGGCAATGTCAGCGGACAAATCACTCGTACCGATGCCGATCACACCTTATGGGCGAACGCGGTTTACCGGACTTCGGAAAACGAAGCGTTGGTCAATGTTGATGCTGACGTCTGGGGCATTGAAGCCGGGGGCGACCTGCAGCATGATCTCAACAACAAGCTGGGCCTGTTCCTGTCCTATCGTAAAGGTAATTACGACATGAGCGGCGACGGCAAGCATCACTACTCGACCGTCGGATCGCAAATCGATATCGACAGTTATCTCGCCGGTTTGTACTACCGTTATGACCGTAACCACTGGTGGACTTTTGCCA
>CAJUKS010000017.1 GCA_910587405.1 uncultured Alphaproteobacteria bacterium | reverse complement strand
TTTTTGACGCAGTTAAATATAAAAAAAACGCCCCGGTTTACGGAGCGTTTTTTTAGCAAAAGCCATATGTTTACTGGCGCAAAACCGCATCGGTCTTTTTACCGACTTCCAAAATGACCTTTTTCATCAAGGCATCAATTTCGGCATCGGTAAAGGTTTTTTCTTTCGGTTGGAAAGTCAACCCCAGCGCAATCGACTTTTTACCTTCGGGAAGGTTGGCACCTTCATAAACGTCAAAGACGCGAACATCGGTAATATGTTCTTTGTCGGCATTGCGCGCCGCCGCGATGATATGGGCCGCCGGTACATCCTTATTGACGACAAAGGCCAGATCCTTGTCCACCGACTGAAACGCCGAAAGTTCAAGTTTCTTCTTCGATTTTCCGGCGTTGCCGCGCGGCAGCGGAATATTGTCGAGATAAACCTCAAACGCCACCGCTCTGCCCTTGATGTCAAAAGCTTTCAGCACCGAAGGGTGCAATTCGCCGAAATAAGCCAGCACGTTTTTGCCGAGACGAAGGGTACCGCTGCGGCCGGGATGATAATAGACCGGCGCATCGGTTGTTACCTGCGCATTGTCATAAGGACCGTTAGCCGCCGCAATTGCCGCCAAAGCATCCGCCTTGGCATCAAAAACGTCATAAGTGCGCTCATTGCCCAACCAATGTTTTTTGGAAGTATTTCCCCAACGAACGCCCGCTGCCGCCAGTTTTTGTTCTCCGGGCTTGCAACCGCAGAACTCCGGACCGACTTCAAACAGGCTGACGCTGCCGACGCCGCGGGCAATATTATTGCGGGTGCCGATCAACAAATTAGGCAAAACCGAAGGACGCATTTCATCCAACTCGGAAGCGATCGGGTTAGCCAGTTTGACCGCCGATCCCGATTTGCGGAAATGAACCGCCAGTTTGGAATCGGTAAAACTCCAGGTCACGGTTTCGAACATGCCGCGCGAGGCCAATTCGTGCTTAACGGTTACGGTACGGCGTTGCGCCGGGTTCAGGGTTTGTTTGGGAAATTCGTCACACGGCATCGACAGTGCCGGAATATTGTCCAGCCCCGCCATACGGACCACTTCTTCCACCAGATCCGCTTCGCATTCAATATCGCCGCGCCAGGTTGGGGACACAGCTTTCAAGCGACCGTTTTCTTCACTGATTTCAAAACCGAGCGCAGTCAGAATACGAACGATTTCGGCCCGGTCGACTTCAATCCCGGCCAGGGTTTTAACCCGTTCGGGACGCAGATATACCGGCGCCGCACGATAATTTTCTTCGCCGCAAACCGTCAACTCCGAAGCCTCGCCGCCGCAAATCTCCAAAATCAGTTGGGTTGCGTAATCGGACCCCGTAACGTTGGAGTTGGGATCGACCCAGCGTTCGTAACGATAGCGGGAATCGGACTCAATTTGAAAGTGACGGCCGGTACGGGCAATTCCGCCGGGGGTAAAATAGGCGCTTTCCAGCAGCACATTCACCGTATCAGGGCAACATCCTTTGGCCGCGCCCCCCATAATGCCGCCCAAACATTGCACGCCGTCATCGTCGCAAATACCCAAGCTTTTGTCGTCCAAAGCATATTCCTTGTCTTCCAGCGACACAAACTTTTCGCCTTCGCGGGCTTCGCGAATAACCAGACCGCCGGTCAGTTTGTCGGCATCAAAAACATGCAGCGGACGCGCCAGGTCATAATTGATGTAGTTGGTAATATCAACCAAAGACGAAATCGAGTGCAGCCCGATTGCCGCCAAACGGTCTTTCATCCATTTGGGCGTTTCCGCCTTGTTGTTGACACCGCGGATATAACGGCCGGTATAAACCGGACAAGCGACCTTGTCTTCAACCCGGATGCTTACCGGGTTGGCAAAACTGCCGGCCGTTTTTTGAATTTTCAACGGCTTGAGGGTTCCTAATCCCGATGCGGACAGATCACGGGCTACCCCTCGAACACCCAAGCATTCGGCCCGGTTGGGCGTAATCGAAATTTCAATTACCGGATCAATATTCAGCACTTCGGCCGCCGCAACGCCGATCGGGGTTTCCGCCGGCAGCGAAATAATGCCGTTATGATCTTCCCCGATACCCAGTTCTTTTTCGGAACACAGCATGCCGAAACTTTCAACACCGCGGATTTTGCCGACCGTCAGTTTTTCGTTATAACAAGGGATAACCACCCCGACCGGCGCAAAAATGCCGACAGTGCCTTTGCGGACGTTGGGTGCACCGCAGACAACCTGCAGCATCTCCCGGCCGGTGTTGACTTTCAGAAGATGCAGGTGATCGGAATCGGGATGCATTTCGCATTCTTCTACCCGGGCGGTGACAAAACCTTGCAGGCCGGCCGCCGGATTGAAAACTTCTTCGACTTCCAGACCGATACGGGTCAGATTTTCGGCAATTTGTTCAACCGTTGCGTCGGTATCCAAATGTTCTTTTAACCATGATAATGTAAATTTCATCGTGCCAACCCTCCGTTGTTGCTCAAACCGCCGGTCATCGAAGACTCGTCAAGCGGTACAAATCCATAATGTTTCAGCCAGCGCAAATCCGACTCAAAGAAGGTGCGCAAATCGGGGATACCGTATTTCAGCATTGCCAGACGGTCGATACCGACACCGAACGCAAAGCCTTGATATTGATCGGGATCAATGCCGCCCGCAGCCAAAACCTTGGGGTGAACCATACCGCAGCCGAGAATCTCAAGCCAGTCGTCACCCTCGCCGATTTTCAGTTCGTCTTTGCTTTTGCGGCATCCGATATCCATTTCCGCCGAAGGTTCGGTAAACGGAAAATAAGACGGACGGTAACGCACTTTGACGTCGTCAATTTCAAAAAAGGCACGTACGAAATCATACAGGCAACCTTTTAAATGCGCCATCGTGGTGGTTTTATCAATAACCAGCCCCTCCACCTGGTGGAACATCGGCGTATGGGTGGCGTCGTAGTCACTCCGGTAAGTACGGCCGGGCGCAATAATGCGAATCGGCGGTTTTTTGTTTTCCATCGTCCGAATTTGGACCGGAGAAGTATGGGTGCGCACCACATAACTGTCGTCAAAATCCGCGCTGTCCGGGTTGGGGATATAGAAAGTGTCCTGCATCTGCCGCGCCGGATGATCGGCAGGCATATTCAAGGCATTGAAATTGTGGAACTGGTCTTCAATATCGGGTCCCTCCGCCACTTCAAAACCCATTTCGCCGAAAATGGCAACCACTTCTTCATAGATTTTGGACACCGGGTGAAGCCGACCCTGAATTTCCGGACGGACCGGCAGGGTAACGTCAACGCTTTCTCCGGCCAGACGGCGGTTCAGTTCTTCGGTCTCCAGATGCCGGCGCCGGTCATCCAACGCTTTTTCCACCGCTGATTTCAGCTGGTTGAGCATTTTGCCGGCCGCAATTTTTTCTTCCGTCGGCAAAGCGGCCAGAGATTTCATTTTTTCGGTAATGCAGCCCTTTTTGCCCAGCACCGACACCCGCAGTTCGTCAAGCTGTTTCAATCCGGCAGCCGCACCGATCTCCGCCTGCAGTTTTTCCTGCAATTCTTCTAAATTTTCCATTATTTTCCCCGTATATAAATAAAAAGAGTCGGTCCCGATTGCTCGAGGCAGACTCTTTTTGATTTTTTCGCATTATAAAAATTATTTCAAAGCGTCCTTAGCCTCAGCGACTAACTTGGCAAATGCCTCGGGCTCTTTTAATGCGATATCAGCCAGTACTTTACGATCAAGCTCAATACCTGCTTTGTTGAGCCCGTTCATAAATCGGGAATATGTCATTTCATTAAGTCTTGCAGCAGCGCCAATTCTTTGAATCCACAGCGAGCGGAAATTTCTCTTTTTAGCTCTTCTGTCGCGATAAGCATATTGTAAGGCCTTTTCAACCTTTTCAACAGCTACTCTGAATACGTTTTTCGAACGACCTCTGTAGCCCTTTGCCAAAGCAAAAATCTTTTTGTGGCGGGCCCGAGCCGTTACACCTCTTTTAACACGAGACATCTATACATCCTCCTACAAATACGGTAAAAACTGTTTGACGATCTGAACATCGCACTCTGCAACCAAAGTGGTTCCTCTGGCCTGTCTTTTCATTTTCTGAGTTTTGCAGAAGAGACAGTGTCTCTTTTTGGCAAAGTTTCTTTTCAACTTGCCGGTGCCGGTTACGCTGAAGCGTTTTTTAACCGAACTTCTGGTTTTCATTTTGGGCATTTTATTTCCTTTCTAAAAGCTTAGATGGGTTTAACAAACGATACACAGGCATGCCTTTAGCCCGGGCATCTTTCAAAATCGATTTGGGTATATACCATAAATTGCCGTTTTGCAAGAGTTTTTTCGACAAATATCGGCAAACGCTGCAATTTGTATTGCATTTTATACGTCCCGACGATATAACCTTGAAAATAATAAGGAGAACCTGTTCATGATCTTTAACCAGTTTGAAAGACTGCTGGCCCGCCGTTATCTCCGGGCCAAACGCAAAGAAGGCTTTATTTCCGTTATTACCGGCTTTGCTTTTACCGGAATTGCGCTCGGGGTGGCCACCCTGATTATCGTGATGTCGGTAATGAACGGCTTTCGGGCCGAGTTGCTGTCGCGCATTCTGGGCATCAACGGCCACATCGGCATCATTTCCACCACCGGACAGCCGTTTAACAATTATGCCCGCGCCATAGGTGATATCGAAAAATTTGACAACGTCGAAACCGCCTTCCCGATGATCGAAAAACAGTTGCTGGCCTCTTCGGGACGCGCCGCCGAAGGCGCCATGGTCCGCGGTATGCGCAAAGAAGACATTTTG
This sequence comes from uncultured Alphaproteobacteria bacterium, assembly GCA_910587405.1. Lineage (GTDB taxonomy): Bacteria > Pseudomonadota > Alphaproteobacteria > RF32 > CAG-239 > JAFUYI01. The sequence goes on along the minus strand of CAJUKS010000017.1, from coordinate 16,595 downwards.
CGCAAAACGACGCTCAAAAACGGCATGGCCGGCGTCAACATGGACGAATTCGAAGGCGACAACGTCATCATCGGTTATCGCCTGGCCATGAAAATGGGGCTGATCCCCGGAGACGAAATCACTCTCATCTCGCCCAACGGCAAGATCACGGCTTTCGGCACCGTGCCGCGGATGAAATCTTATCATATTATCGGCACCTTTGAACTCGGTATGTTTGAATACGACTCCAACTTCGTTTTCATGCCGCTGGCTGCCGCGCAAAAATTCTTCGGAATCGGTGATGCCGTCAGCAATATCGACGTCACCCTCAAAGACGAGAAACAGTTGGAGCAAACCCGCGCCGCCATCTCCAAAAGCGTCGATCCGACGGCTTATCTATACGACTGGCGCCAATCCAACGCCGCTTTTTTCAATGCCATTGACGTCGAACGCAACGTGATGTTTCTGATCCTTACCCTGATTATTTTGGTGGCGGCGTTTAACATCATTACCGGCCTGATTATGCTGGTCAAAGACAAAGGACGCGACGTGGCGGTTTTGCGTACGATGGGCGCCACCAAAGGCATGATCATGCGCATTTTCTTTATGGACGGCGCTTTTATCGGCGTGGTGGGAACGGCTCTCGGCCTGATTTTGGGGATTCTGTTCTGCGAGAACATCGAATCGATCCGCCAGCTGTTGCAGGATTTGTCGGGAAGAGAACTTTTCTCGGCAGAAATCTACTTTTTATCAAAACTGCCGGCAAAAATCGATTTTACCGAAGTGGCGGCCATCGCGGGGATTGCGCTGCTGCTGTCGTTTCTGGCCACAATTTATCCGGCGTATCGGGCGGCAAAAATGGATCCAGTGGAGGCTTTGCGTTATGAATAACACCGAAACAATTTTACAATTGAAGCAAATCGGCAAAAGCTTCAAACAAGGAACCCAAAAACTGGACGTATTAAAGGGCGTCGATTTCGAAATTAAAAGCGGTGAAATTGTTGCCTTGATCGGTCCGTCAGGATCGGGCAAATCGACCTTGCTGCAGATCTCCGGCTTGTTGGAACCGCCAACCGCCGGCGAAATCTTTCTCAACAATCAAAATTGTTCCAAACTCGGGGACGGCTTGCGCACCCTGCTCCGTCGTGACTTTTTGGGCTTTGTTTATCAATACCACAACCTGCTGCCCGATTTTAACGCCATCGAAAACGTGATGCTGCCGCAACTGATCGCCGGACGAAAACCGAAAGCCGCCCGCGAACGCGCCGAATGGCTGCTGGAACGGCTTAACCTGGCCAACCGGCTCAAACACCGTCCCGCCGAAATGTCGGGGGGCGAACAGCAGCGTGTTGCCATTGCCCGCGCCCTTGCCAACACGCCGAAACTGTTGCTCGCCGATGAACCGACCGGCAACCTTGATCCGAAAACTTCCGACATCGTATTTTCAGAACTGTTGAACATCGTCAAAGAAACCGGTCTCTCGGCACTGATCGCTACCCATAACATGGAATTGGCGGCACAAATGGACCGCAAGGTTCGCCTGGAAGACGGAAAACTGGTCAATACCGGCATTTCCGGACTTATCCCGGGCCAAAACTTTTACTGACCGGCAAAGCCGCCGTTTTTCAGCGGCGGCAATGCGGACAATCGACGGAACGGCAAAAAAGCGGTTCCTAACTGTTAAAACACATCTTGCATAAAAAATTTTATTTGTTAATGTAAAATAAAATTAACTACAGGATACTATTTTATTATGCAAATAAGTTTTTCAAAAGCTCTGCTGCTGGCCACAACCTCTTTTTCGATGATCACGGTCTCAACCGCCAACGCCTATCTTTCTCCGCTCAGCTTTCAGGAAATGTATGCCCACGCTTCAAAAGGGAATCTGAGTATCCTCAACAACGCCATTTTACGCGGCATGAACATCAATGCCGTCAACAGTGACGGCGATACCGGAATTTGCGTTGCCATCCGGCGCAACGATCATATTGCCTATCAGTCTTTGCGCAATGCCGGTGCCCATCCGCATCCGCCGTGTGTTAACAATATCAGTCAAAAACAATATAAAAAATTTATGGTTGACCACCGGCCTTATGAACCGGTTTATACCGCCAAACGCAGCAATTTGTGGTGGTGGATCGGCGGTGCTGCCGCCGTGGGAGGAATTGCCGCGCTTGCCGGCGGCGGTGGCGGCGGAGGAGGCAGCGGCGGCGGCAATGCGAGCAGCGAGCCGTCGAAAAAACCCGAAGATCCCAATTTTCACACCGACAAAGGCTTGAGCTACGTTGTCGGCACCACCTCGCCTTCCGAACCTGAAGGCGAGACCTACTCTGCCGTTCTGGTGGCTGCAAATAACGACGTCACCCAAGTCAACCGCGAAGCCATGAACGTTTCCAACGATGCCAAAATGTGGGTTTACAATGCCGACACTTTTGCTTACGATACCATTGCGCTGGCCGATCTGATCAATTTTGACGCCGATGTCAACCTCTATACAAAATATATTCAGGTCGGAATGAAGGCTTACAACAAATCGGTCGTCATCAACGACAACGGCCAAACGATCAATCTCGGCAATAATACGGTTGCCCTTGACGCTTCGCTCTACAGTTCCGCTTCCAACCTCGGCACCATCGAAGTCAAGGCCCAAAACGGTACCGTCGCCATGGTCGCCGGCGATTATTCTTCGGCCGGCAACCGCGGTAAAATCTCAATGGAGTTCTCCGGCAAAACAACCGGCGATCAGATTATGGGGATGTATGCCGACACCAACTCTTCAATTACCAACAGCGGCACCATTTCCGCCAAAGCCGATAATGCTTTCGGCAAAGTAACCGGCATGCAGGCCCGGTTGACCGGCTATTACGCCGACTTTGTCAACACGGCATCCAACGACGGCGAAATCAATCTTGCGGGCAGCAGCAACGACAGCGGCGCCTTAAGCTTGTGGGGAATGAGCAGCTGGCTCGACAAAGCGTTTGTAAAAAGCAACCGGTCGGCAGAAAAATTGGACAAAGCAACCTTGATCAACAACGGTACCGTTACGTTGTCACTTGCCCTGCAAAAAAGCGATGAGGAAGGCGCCGCCGTTGACAATCCGCTCTCTCTGGCTGACGGTACCGGCGGCGTGGTCGGCATTCATGCCGACGCACGCACCGACGCCACCAACAACGGCCTTATTTCAATTACCGTCAGCGGCGACGGCGGCGAAAGCATGGCCGCCGGAATGCAAGCGGTACGCGGCGGCAATATCGTTAACGGCAAAAACATTGAAGTAACCGGCGAGGGAAGCGCATACGGAATGATGGCCGTCAGCGGTGCCAACAGCGGCAGCAACTTCACCAATGCAGAAAGTTCTGTTATCAACAAGGGCAACATCATTATAACCGCGGCCGATACCGGCTACGGCATCTCTTCCGAAGTTCGGGGCGACGTCCACAGCAGCGGCAATATTCAAATAAACGGCGCCGGCTACGGCATTTTCAATCAAAACGGCAACACCGAAACCGCCGGCAGCATTACGATTGCCGGAACCGGCGAGAAAAAGAGCTACGGCATTTACGCTCAGGCTGCGACTGATGAGGGATACGGCATCAAAAACGCCGCCGATATTACGATGACGTTTGTTCCGGAAGAAAAGGAAGAAGGCGGCGACGAAGAAGAAACACCGCCGACGCCGCCCTCCAACTACGGCATTTACGGCTGGAACGTCGATATTGACAACTCGGGAAAAATCGTCATCAGCCAATTTAACGAAAATGCATCCGACGTTTTCGGCATTTTGTCGGAAGAAGCGGCCGTCGACAACCGCGGCGAAATTACCGTTAACAGTAACGGCAGCGCCGTCTATGCTACCGGTGCCGACCTCGTCAACAGCGGCGTCATAACGCTTAACGGCAACGGTTACGGCCTGATTGCCGAAGACGGCAACCTCACCAACAGCGGATCCGTAACCCTGAACGGTTATGGTTACGGGATAACGGCATCCGACGGCAACCTGATCAACAGCGGTTCCGTCAATTTGAACGGCAGCGGCTGGGGGATCATGGTTGAAAACGGCAATCTCACCAACGACAAAGGCGGCAACGTGCTGATCAGTGCCGACGATCAGGCGCCGGTTTACGGACTGACCTTGACAGAGAGCGGATATCAGTTAGACAACCGGGCCGACATCACTCTGACTTCGGAAGCGGCAACCGTCACCAAAGTCGGCATCGGTATCAACGGCAACGCCAATACGGTAACCAACACCGGCAATATCCGCATCGGCGGTACCGGGACCCTGTTCAACACCGCGACCGGAATCTACAGCAACGGCGGCACGGTTAACAACAGCGGCACCATCAGCCTCTATGGCGGCGGCAGCGGCATTTATGTCAGCAACGGAACCCTGACCAATGCGGCCGGCGGCAATATCGCCGTCTATGCCGAAAACAACAGGTCGGTGTACGGCATTCAGGGATTGAACAACTCTACGGTCAACAATCAGGCGCAAATCGACATATCGTCAACCGCCGCTTCCGCCGCGATACCGGCTTACGGCATCTTCGGCAATACGACGCACATTACCAACCTCGGCGATATCAAAATCGGCGACAACGGCAATATGTTTACCCGGGCCAACGGAATTTTTGCTCAGACCGGAAACGTTTCTAATGCGGGAACAGTCCGCATTTACGGCGCCGGAAACGGAATTGCCGTCAACAGCGGCAACATCGACAACCGGTCCGGCGGCAATATCACCATGGTTTTGAACGGCAATGCCGACAGTTACGGCCTTCGCCTGAACGGCACCGCCGGCGCCGGACACACCCTGACCAACCGGGCGATTGTCAAACTTAATCGCTCTTCGGTTTTCGCAACCGGTAAAAAAATCGGCGGATTGTTTGCACAAAATGGCGGTATCAACAATTTCGGCAGTGTGGAAATCGGTACCGCTGCCGCCGCAATTCACGGTGCTTCGGGGTTGGAATCCGTTAACGGAAACATCGGCAATCAGGGCGCTGTCATGGTGTACGGACACGGGGCAGCCTTAAAAGCCGTCAACAGCAACATCACCAACAACCGCGGCGGCAATTTGAATATCTATACCGACGGCAAAGCCTTTACTTACGGCATTTATGCCGACGGTACGGTTTCAAATACGGTTAACAATCAGGCGTCAATCATGATCGGACAACTCGGCGGTTATGCCCAGGCGGCCGAAGGAACGGCGTCCTCTTACGGAATTTGGACCGATAACGCAAAAATAATCAATTCGGGAGACGTGTCGCTCGGCAACTCGTCGGGCTCGCTGACCGACATTTACGGACTGTATGCTTCTGCAAACGGCAGCATTGAAAACAGCGGCGTGATTAACCTTTACAACGCCGGCACCGCCATTTATACTCAAAACGGCACTGTCCGCAATTTGAGCACCAGCGGCATTATCAATATTGTAACCGACGGCAGCAAAGACAGTTACGGCATTCGCACCACCCTCACCAACAACAATGAAATCAATAACCAAAACCGGATTTCAATAACGGCGAAAGGTTCTGCTTACAGTTCTTCGCACAAAAATACCGGAATTTACGGCAACAAGGTTCGCAACTCGGGCAATATTCAAATCGGATCAACTCTGACAAGCATGTCGGGCGCTTACGGGATTTTTGCCAACAACATTGTCAACAGCGGCAATCTGCTGCTGTTCGGCAACGGCAATATCGGCATCTACTCCGAAAGTAGCGCTGCCGACATCAGCAACGACGGCGCCGTCTCTGTCACCTCTTCCGGCGCTGCCTACGGCATTCGCGCCGACAAAGGGAAAGTGGTCAACCGCGGCGTAATCACCATGAATTCTTCCTCCAGTTACGGCATCCTTGCCAAAACAATTGAAAACCATGCCGCCGTCAATATCAATCAGGCGACCGGATACGGATTAGCCGCCACCGACGGCGGATCGATTACCAACTACGGCAAAATCACGGCCAGCGGCAGCCAAAACGACGGGATTTACGGCAAAGGCGCTTCGACTTTCCATAACGAAGGCGATATCGAAATCAGCGGCGACAACAGCTGGGGCCTGCGCTCGTCCAACAACACCGCCACTTACAACAGCGGTTCCGTTGTGATGAACAACACCGGCAGCTACGGCCTGCTGCTTGCTAAAGGAACGGTTGACAATCTGGGCGATATCACGGTCAAAGGCAACAACAGTTATGCGATCAGGGTCGATAACGTCAGCCGCCTGACCAACAGCGGCGCTCTTACCGTGGACGGCAACGGAAGCTACGGTATTTATGCCGAGGGAAGCTCCGTGGTTGACAACAGCGGTCAAATCAATGTCAACGGCACCGGCAGCTACGGCATTTATGCCATCGACACCGCACAAGTCACCAACCGCGGCAACGTTTACCTCAACCCGTTAACGGCCGAGACCAAAACGGCAGCCCTTTATGCCGGCGGCAATGCCAACATTGTCAACAACGGAAAACTGTACATTAAAGGCAGCGGCGACGCCGACATTTTTGCCGCTTATACCGAAAACAACGGCAAAATTGTCAATAACGGCACCGTATATGTTGCGGCTGAAGCCGATAAAAACACGGTTTTCAGCGGTGATGTCACCAACAACGGCACCATTACGGTCGGCGCCGGAACACTGAGTCTTAACCGACAGGTCAAGTTCAATACCGACAGCCGTTTTGTGGCGGCAAAAATTGACGGCGAAGCAACGGTAGCGGCGCAAACGGTTCAGCAAAGCAACCAAACCCGTTTTACCCTGCACAACAATTTCGAGGGCGATACCGCCGGTTTGACAAACGTTACTTCCGAATCTTATTTGTTTGACGCCGATTTCGACGGCAAAACGACGACGCTGACCATGAAGACGTTTGATGAGGTGGAAGATAATGTCTCCATTGCCGATTTTTTAAGTGACAATTACGGCAAAAACAACAATACCGCCCTTTATGACGCCTTAAAATCCGCAACTTCGCAAACGGCTTTAACCGGTGAAATCAATCGCCGCACCGGCCGTGACTTCATCCCGGCTTTGGCCGCCCGCGACATTGAAATGATGAAAGACGTCGGTCGTCAGCTTGACAACGCCTGGTTCAACGCGGCCGAAAACGACGGCTTTATCACCGGTCTAAACTACTACAACCGCCGTTTTGACGGCAACCGCCTTCTGAGCGGCAGCGACGACAAGGCGGTTTCGTTGTTCGGCTTGCTCCGAAACACCGCCGACAACCGTTTCAGCTACGGTTTGGGGTGGAATTTTATTCACGCCGACAGCAAGTTTGACAACCACAGCCGCAAAGAAGAAACGATTGCCCGGCTGGTGCTGCCGTTCGGTTTGGCCGGAAACGGCTGCGGTTGGTTCGGCAACCTTTACGGTGCTTACGGCAGCGGCGATTATAAACGTTATGCCGGCGGACAGCGTTATAAAGGCGACCTGACAAACTATTATTACGGCGTTAACAACGAACTGCGCGGAGAAACCGAACTCGGTTACGGCTTTGCGCTGCAACCGACGGCCGAACTCAATCTCACCGGCTTATATCAAAGCGGTATTGATGACGGCGAATTGAATATCCGTCACACCAACAGTCTGTCGGTTGAAAGCGGACTGGGCCTGTATTTGCAGAAACAAATCAGCTTCAATGACCAAAATCTGCTGCAAATCCGCTTCGGCGGCAGCTGGTACCATGAATTCAACAATGAATATCAAGCGGTAAAAGCCCGGATCAACAACATGGACGGCGAATTCGCCACGGACAGTTACCAAACAGACAAAGATCACGGGTTGTTCAGTTTGAACGGCGAATACCGCAGCGGCAATTTCAGTCTGTACGGCGAAGCGGCCTATGACCTCGGCACCGACGACAACTGGATATTCAACGGCGGATTGAAATATGCCTTTTAACGCCCAAATAAAATTTTATCCCGTTGTTCTGTATTGATAAGGGATGATTGTAAATTGTATTTAATGAGGAGAAAAAAATGTTGAAGTCCTGCTTAACTGCGCTGCTGGCGGCGCTCATGTTTCCGTTTCCGGCTGCCGAAGCCAAATACAATCCGCCGAAAGACGTTCCGCAGGTATCCTACGCCCAAAAAATTGCCGTCAGCGAGATGAACCGTCTGGACAAGGACGGCGACGGTAAGTTGAGCCCCGAGGAATTTGGCGCCAAAACCCGCACTTATACCCGCACCGAAGAAAGAAACGTGCGTCGGGCCCGCAAAAAAGGACTTTATCAAACACCCGAACAGCAATTTGAAGCGGCCGATGCCGACGGTGACGGTTTTCTGACTTTCGGCGAGCTTTCCGACTATATCGAAAAATATCAAAAACAGGATAAAGGCCGGGCCCGTTACTATTAAAGGATAGTCTTTCGGACAGCTTAAAAAAGACGGCGACGGCGCTTATCTTATTCTCTGTGAAATTTAATTTTAGGGAGAATCGACAATGAAAAACGCTGTAAGCAAACAAACTCAGGAGTACGATACCCCGTCCCGCTCGGCAGGAGAATTTCGTAATTTTCTGTCTCATTTCTGGAATTTGTTCGAAACCAACGGCGAAAATGAAAACCGGTCACTGGAACCGAAAATCGAATTTTCGGAAGGTAAGGATGCGGTTAACGTTTCGGCCGAAGTGCCGGGAATGGACGAGAAAGATCTCAATGTGGAAATATCTTCCGACGGTTATCTGACCATCAGCGGCGAAAAGAAAAACCAGATCGAACATAATCAGGACGACCACTACTTTTCGGAAGTCCGTTACGGCATGTTTCGCCGTACGGTTCCGTTGCCGTGGGATCTCGACTTTGCCAAAACCGAAGCCGATTATGAAGACGGCGTCCTGAAAATAAGAATTCCCAAAAGCGCCGACGGAAAAAGAAAAAAACAACGGCTGCCGATTAATAAAAAACAATCCCAAAATCAGCAGCAACAACAACCGGAGGCCTGAGCACCGCCGACGTGGTCTTATCAAAGTGCTTGCCCTCATACTCCAAAAACAAACCATACCCCTGGCCCGACCGGGGGTTTTCAACATAGATATTCCCCTGCAAACCGGAATTGCCTGAACGGAATCAATACACAAAAATCTCCCAATTGTTCCGGTCGTTATAGATTTAATGGCTCTGTGAACGCCAGTCACACAAAAGCAATTTTTTACGACGTTCCCCTTTCTTCTCCGTGGTTAAATGTCATCATTCAGAGCAAACAATCTCATCACCTTTGGTACAGTGATTAGCCTCGATCGCCGGTCGTTGCGGGCGGTGAACCGACAACCGTATAAACTTTGAGCATTTGAAGGATATTTAAATACATTTTTTGTTTGATAATTTACAAAATTTGCAAGATTATATCCTTTCAAACGACGTCTATCCGTCACAATGGCACTGGTAATGAAAAAACGACTTAAAAGCATTTTACTTTTCACGATTTTGGTGTTGACAGTTCCGCCGGCGGGCAGCCTGCTGTTCGGATTTTGGCTGGAGGCAGATCCCGCCCTCTTCTACCCCAACGCCCGGTCTCTCTTCATCATTTGTTACGTGATCAAAAATCCGCTTCTCCACCGGACTTTCAAACCGCAGGGAAAGTTGGAATATTGGGTTGCCTTCACCACCCTTTATTTCTCGTCGTTTTATATATGGGGGCTGATCGGCATCGTTTTTTTCTGAAACTTATAATTCGGTTTCAAAAAATTCACAATTGTCAAAACGACGGCTTTGTCCGAAAAAATGGTAATAAAGATTAAACATAAGGGAACCGTGCGTCACCACTCCGGCAAGCGGAAAAGCGGAGGTTCGGGCAATATTTTCCAAAGCCCGCAACGCCCGGGCGGTACTTTGGTTAATGCTTTCCCCGCCGGGGACGTGTACCTGCCGCCAGTCGGGTTCGCATTGACAGTCAATCCGATCAAAAACGTCCTTATAACGGCGGCGCGCTTCCGCCGAAAGCATTCCTTCCGCCTCGCCGAAGTGCACTTCTTCCAGCCCGGGCGTTTCAACGACCGGACAACCGAGACGACCGCCGATAACTTCGGCCGTTTGACGTGCCCGCAACATTGTCGAGCAATATATAACCGGCAGAGCAAACGGCAAAAGGCGTTCAGCGGCAGCCTCCGCCTGACGGCGGCCGGCAAGGTTAAGCGGGAAATCGAGGCTTGCCCCCTGCACCAGATGTTGTGCATTCGCATCGGTTTGTCCGTGGCGGATAATAATCAGTTTCATCCGTTTCTCCTATGCCAAAAATTTTGCCGCACGGTAGCAGCGCTTGAAGTAAAGCCGGCAGAGCAACGCTTTTTTCCAGCCCAGCAACGACGGCTTGAGCGCACCGTTTTGCAAAAACGTCGCGGCAAGCTCGCGGGAAGTTTCCAGCCGGCGCGGCCGGTCAGGGCCGGAAATGAGACGCAACGGCTGAGATATCAGCGACTTGAAAATGAAACGTGAAAGATAAAAGTCGAAACGGCGGCACAACCCTTGATCGTGCAGAGACAAACCGTCAATAAAACGTTTTATCTCTCCGGCGGCCAGAGCATGGGAACGAACATATTTTTCGGTAATTCCCTGTTTGGTCACCGAAGCGTCATTATTGCGGTAATAAAGCAGTTGCAGGTCGGTGGATACCAGCGTTTTGACCGTCAGCAGCATTTTCAAAGTAAACACCGTGTCTTCGGCCGGCTGCACGCCGAGCGGAAATTCTACGTCACCGAGAGCGGCGCGGCGATACAACTTGTTCCAGATATAAATCGGACCGCCTTTGACCGTTTGGAAAAAGTCCGTGATCGGAGAACGGCTGAAATGCGCCGCGGCGGCCGCCTCGGCGACGTTAAAATTCTGCGGCTGCGGATCGCCGACAAAATCATCCGGAACCAAACGGATCCGAAACGCCGCCACATCGGCCGCGGTAACCTCCGCCATTTGATACAAAATCTCCAGAGCCTGCGGATGCAAAAGGTCATCCTGATCGAGAAAGGCGAGGAACGGCGCGTTGCTTTCGGCCATTCCGCGGTTGCGCGCTGCCGACACGCCGCCGTTTTTCTGATTTATCAAACGAAAATGAGGATATCGGCGGCAATATTCTTCGACGATTTCCGCGGTTCCGTCGGCAGAACCGTCGTTGACCAGTATGACTTCAAAATCGGCAAAGCTTTGTCTTGTCACCGAATCCAGACAGGGTCTCAGGTGGCGTACGGCGTTATATAACGGAATAATCAGGGAAATTTTCGGCATGATGATCTCTAAAATATATTTTTATGATTATTTTTAGTAGCATTTCCATCCCGATTACGCAATCATTATTTTTATAAATTGACATCGTTTTAAAAGCGGCAAATAATAAAAACAAATTAAAACTTGCGGAGTCATAAATGCGGAATTGTTACTGTTTTGATTCGCCGATCGGCAAACTGACCGTTTACGGTGACGACAATGTCCTCACCCGGCTTGAATTCGACGCTGCCGAAAGCGACACGCCGACCCCGCTTTTATATCGCGCCGCCCGGCAGTTGGAACAATATTTTGCCGGAGAACGGCGTTTTTTCGAACTGCCGCTGCAACCGCACGGAACCGATTTTCAACTGAAAATATGGAAATGCCTGCAGCAGATTCCCTACGGAGAGACCCGGAGTTACAAACAACTGGCCGAAATGGCCGACAATCCCCGCGCCTGCCGGGCCGTCGGCGGTGCCAACCACTGCAATCCGTTGCCGATTTTCATCCCCTGCCACCGCGTGATCGGCAGCAACGGCCGCCTGGTCGGGTTCGGCGGCGGCCTGCATATCAAAAAACACCTTTTGGAGTTGGAACAACAATGCCGCTGATTATCCTCTTTTCGCTGTTGATTATCGCCGTTTTCTGGCTGGACAGTCTTCCGGTCTACCGAATTTTATATGTCACCGCCAACTTGTCGGTTTTGATTATCCTGTTCACGGCCGCCGAAATTTTGTCTTCTTTTCTGCCGTTTGTGCCGTGGTATCAAGTCAACGGTCTTTCCCCGGTCGTCATCATTTACCTGGCGGTCTGGCTGAGCATTTTCGGAGTTATACAATCCGCCTTGTCAAAATACATTAAAATCGGCCGCCCGCTCAAATATCTGCCGTTTGCCGGTGCTGCTCTCCTCAGTCTGAGCATTGTTTTGCCCGCTGATTTCAGTCCCGCGATTCAAATTTTCGGCAGCGTTGCCGCATTGGTGCTGACCATTGTACAAGTCATTTTGTTTGCGCTTAATTTCAAGAACGTCTTTAAATAAGCTAAAACCACCCGTTTTTCAAAACATCGCGGCCGAATTTGTTTTCTAACAGGTCCCATGCCTCCGACAGCGGACTGCTTTTGAACTGCAGACTGTCAAACAGTTCCGGTTGATCGTTTTCGCGGCAGACCAACCCGGAAAGGCACACTCCGCTGCTGCGATAAACAATCCCGGGGCGATAAATGTTTTTTAACAAAGGAATCAATGCCGCCGCAATATCCAACTCGGCGTTAGAGGCTGCCGAAAGCTTGACTCGGTCGGAAATCACCGCAAAATCTTTGGTACGCAGCATGATCCCCGCCACCGTGCAAAAACAGTTATCCCGGCGCATTCGCCGACACGCTTGGTGCAAATGACAACGAAGCTGCGATCGGATGATCTCGGGATCGGAAGTAAAAACAGGCAGCGCCGACGTATCCTGCACCGACTGCGGCGGCGCCGGCCGGGTTTCCAGCTTGTGGATATAATACCCCAGCAGTTCATATTTCAAATCAAGGCCGCTCACCCCCATCCGCCGGCGTATCCATGCATCCGGCTGACTGACATAATCCCAGGCGGTACCGATACCGTTATACCCCATCAGCTTGGAATGACTGCGGCCGATACCGCAAATATCGTTTATATCGGTTTGTTGCAAAACCGTTTTGATTTGTTCGGAAGTAATCGAAAAAACGCCGCCGGTATTTTTGGCTTTGTCACTGGCAAGTTTGGCCAGCTTTTTGGACGGGGCAATTCCAATTGAAACCGGGATGCCGACCGCTCGGAAAATTTTTTCGCGTATTTGGCGGGCCAAAGAAAAATAATCGGTATGATACACCGCATCAAGCGAGGTTAAATCGGCGTAAGCTTCGTCAATCGAGACCACTTCCACTTCGGCAACCAACGCCCGCAAATGATTCATAACCTGTGCCGAAAAACGACGATAAAGATCATGACATCCGTTAAGATAAATCACATCAGGAAATTCGCGGCGGGCCATGAACAGCGGCATTCCCATTTTCACACCGGCTTTTTTGGCCTCCCGGGAGCGAGAAACCACACAGCCGTTTTCGCCGGTAACCACACATACCGGCCGGCCGCGCAATGTTGGGTTTTTTACTTGTTCGCAACTGACAAAAAAGCTGTCGCAATCGACTAAGGCGATCATATGCTGAATCATGTTTTTTCCTTTGTTCTTATTTTGTTCTTTAAACAAACCGGATGCGACTGTCAATACAACTTATAATTTATTATCTGCAAAAAAGGAAAAACTTTTTTGATCAGTCGCTGCGGTTGCCGGAGGGCAACAAATATTGCAACCGTTCGCCCTATCAACAATGTTCATTGTCCCCAAAAAAGTTCTTGCATTTAAACCGCGATCGTTTTATATAAGTTTTGTTAAGCGGGAGGCAAGCGGCAGCGAAGCCGGACCGCTGTTACAAAACAAGTGACCGAAGCGGCGTTGTTGAGCCTAAGGGCGAAACTTACGGCGCAAGACAAGATGTCGGCGGCATCTTGTACCAACTGAAAAAAATTATTGTAAAAAACATTCGGGACGTCGTTCAGCCTGACCGAACGTCGGTTGCGAGAGAGCGCTTGCATGGGGCCGGAGGCCAAAAAATGTTCCTGAGAAACATTTTTTAACGACGGACGCCGTTTTGTTAAGCGGGAGGCAAGCGGCAGCGAAGCTGGACCGCTGTTACAAAACAAGTGACCGAAGCGGCGTTGTTGAGCCTGAGGGCGAAACTTACGGCGCAAGACAAGATGTCGGCGACATCTTGCACCAACTGAAAAAAATTATTGTAAAAGAACATTCGGGACGTAGTTCAGCCTGGTAGAGCGCTTGCATGGGGTGCAAGATGTCGGAGGTTCGAATCCTCTCGTCCCGACCAGATAAAAAACAACCTTGCTTTCGAGCAGGGTTGTTTTTTTGTCGGGATGAGGGATTTGAACCTCCGGGAAGGAGGTTCGACTACCAGCGAAAGGCGGGCGAAAGAACGCCGGTATGCGAAGCATATGAGCGCCTGTGGAACAAGCATTGCGCAGCAATGTCGCGGACAATCCTCTCGTCCCGACCAGATAAAAAACAACCCTGCTTTCTGGTAGGGTTGTTTTTTTGTCGGGATGAGGGATTTGAACCTCCGGTGTAGCGCGCAAAATGGTTTTACGTAGCGCGAAAGATGGTTTTACATAGCTTTTCTGCGGCTTTTGTGTCCAAAATTGCAATTTGGTTTTACATAAAATCTAAAAAAAAATCTTTGTTTAACGGCTTTTTTAAGCCGTTTTTAAACGTTCGTTTAACGGACGGTAAATCTTAAGGATTGCCTTTGCTATAATACATATAGACCTTTTTCCGGCTTTTTACCGCACCAGATGACCGGTTATGCTGTTTATATGATAACAACGGTTTACACAATCCGGCTTGAAGCCGATTTATCCGCCCGCGGCGTTTATTATCGGGCCGTTTGGGACGGGACGGCGTTCAGAACGTCCGGCCGCTTCTGGCTTTGCTATGACAAGCCGACGGCCGCGCAAAACGAATATCAAAAAGCTTTGTCGGCCGTTAAACCGGAATACTGGTCGGGGTGTTATCAAATCGGCATTTGGGCCGAAGTATGGCAGGATGACGAACTGCTGAAAGCCGAATATGTCAAAACCTGCCAAACCCCGGCATTTGCCGAATTACAAAAGACTTAAGTCAATATTGCCGATCAGCAGTTCTGCGGCTTTTTTGCCGGATTGGGTGCCGGCGGTGTAGCGGGTGTTGACTTCCTTCTGGTGAAAGCCTTTGAATATTGCCCTGATTTCTGGTACGTCGTTAATACTCATTATAAATTTGCCTTTTATGCCCTTTAAGAGCTTGGCCAGTTCGCCAAAATCCGCCCGGCTGAAAAAGTCTTTTCCGTAAAAGCTTTCACAGCCCCAGTACGGCGGATCGAGATAAAACAGCGTGTCCGGCCGGTCGTAGCGTTTTATAAACTCCTGATACGGCAAGCATTCAACATAAACACCGGCCAAACGTTTGTGCAGCATGTGAATTTGCGGAATGATACGCTCGGAATCAAAGCGCGTTCGCTCAAGTGCAACTCCGAAAACCTGGCTAAATGTCTTGCCTCCGAAAGCATTTTTTTGAATATACAAGTATCTGACGGCTCGCTCCAGCTCGGTCAAGAGCAGCGGCGGGGTGGCAAGCATACGTTTGAACTCGGCGCGGCTGCAAATCTTAAACCGCAACATATCGGCCAGATAATCCGGGAAACGCTCCACCATACGGAACATGTTGACGATTTCGCTGTTTATGTCATTGACAGCCTCGCATTTTGGCTTTTTTGTCCGTCTGAAAAAGATGCCGCCCATACCAATGAAAGGTTCACAATATATATTGTGTGGGATTTTATCTATTAAAGGAATTATAGTCTTGGCCAGCAACCGCTTGCCGCCCAGATAAGGCGCAATCGGGTTTATCGGTTTAACCTCAAAATTAACAATATTTTGTATTGATTTTGTTCTCATAATGTTCTATTTCCTTTCCTGCATTTAATTAGATGTATAGTGAGCAGGAAGACCGCCCGGACGGGCTTTCTCTTTGCGGAGAGCAATCCGCAAGGCGGGGCGTTGGCGCGCCCCGTCCGCTATTGAATAATAATTACTGACAAAAAGTCGGGAGTTGGCGGACTTTATAAAGTCTGTTAAGCCATTCATTCATGACGGCTCGGTCTTCTGCGGTCAGCTTGCGATAAACACCGGCAACCGGCTTTCCTCCAACCGGCCAGGCGATGCAATCCGCTTTACAAACGGCCGGCGTCGAGCAGCCGAACAACGGCATCGTCATTAAGGCTAGGCTTGGCCAGAAGATTATTCGCGCAATTTTTCTCATCTTTGATAACCTCTTGTTGCTTTACGACATGTTCAAAATTGGCCTGTTTTTTTCCTGATTGATAAGCAAAAAACCAGCTGCAACCGAGCAATCCGGCTATTAATAAATACAAAGCGGCGCTTTTCATTGAACTTCCGCCTCGTCTGGATACATGGTTTTAATTTGCGCACGCAGCCGGTCGATTTTCTCTTCAATGGCTTTTAATTCCTCTGCCGGATAGCCTTTACGCGTCTTATAGGCGAGTTCGGCTTCCATACCGTCAGTTATAGCGAGATAGGCCTGCCGCCGCTGTTCTTCGGCCGGAATCGCAGGTTCATCTTCCGGTTCGGGGACGATTTCCTGCCAGCTCTGATAGATTTTGTTATCTCGGACTTCATAAACTGCCGAGTAGTTTTTGCCGTCAGCCGGGTATTCCATACCAACAAACGACAGATAGCCGTCGGCCTCTAACAACTCCGGTGCGGCAAAATAGTTGATAATTCCTCTGGTGTTGTCATTGACTGGCGGAAATTCAACTGTA
>CAJUKS010000016.1 GCA_910587405.1 uncultured Alphaproteobacteria bacterium | reverse complement strand
GCCGCATTTTAACGTACGTATTTTTGCATGGACGAGACGGCCAAACAGCAAAAAACAGCAACTGTTCTTTGCCTAAAAATTACCTCAGCATACCCGCGCCACCGTCAAAGTGTCAACCGAGCGGGCGCCGGCTTTTTTCAAAGCAAACGCACATTCCCGAAGCGTTGAACCGGTTGTGAGTACATCGTCAATCAGCACAATCCGTTTGCCTTTGACTTTTTCCGGTGCATCTACCGAAAAGGCGTTTTTAACGTTTTTTACTCGTTCGGCTCCCGAAAACTCTACCTGAGGCCGGGTCTTTTTATGACGAACCAAAGAAAAACAATCAACCGGGAGGGAAGTGTAACGTCCCAGTTCATAAGCCATCAACGCCGACTGATTGTAGCGTCTTTTGACCAGCCGGGTATAATGAAGCGGAACCGGAACAATGAGATCGACTCCGGCCGCAAAAATGTCTTCGCCGGCCACTTTCATCATTGCCGCCAACAAGCGGGCATTTTCGGTTTTATCCATAAATTTGAAAGCCAGAATCAGATTCTTGGAAGCATCGTCATAATACAGCGCCGAACGGCTGAGACGAAACGGAGAACGCCGCTTTTTCAGACAAGCGGCACAAAGCATTTTTCCACGCATTTCGCTTTCGTTCAAAGGATGGCCGCACTTGCGGCAATACGGCGGATAAATGAAGTTCAGTTCCTGCAGGCATTTTTCGCACAACTCACCCTCGGCGGTCAGTATCTGTCCGCATTTACGACAACGGCGCGGCAGAACACTTTCGAGAACAACCTTTAAAAATTTTGCAAACATCGTCTACAGCCGCAGTTTTTGCAGTTCCTCATGAATCCGGTTAATCTGCTCCACCACCACCATTCCCGAGGAAACCATCGCCTGTTTTTTATCCTCGGCGGTGATTTTGCCGCGGGTGATAATGTCACCGGCATAGCCGACCGTAGCGCCGAAAGCCTGAGAATTGCCGGCCACAAATCCGATTACCGGTTTTTTGCGCGCACAGGAACGGTACCACTCGGCTCCCTGTTCTTCAAAAGTGCCGCCGAGCTGTCCGATCATTACAATCGCCCGCGTATTGTCATCTTCCATAAAACGGGACAACACATCCACAAAATCAATCCCGATCACCGTATCGTCTCCCAGTCCGACGACGGTTGACTGTCCCAGACCGGCACGGCGGGTTTCCAACACCGCCTCGTAAGTTAGGGTTGAAGAACGCGAAACAATGCCGATCTGCCCCGGAATATGAATATTTTCGGGAAAGATGCCCAGGCGGGCTTCACCGGGCGTAATCAGCCCCGGCGTGTTGGGTCCGATCAAACGGGTGGAACTGTTTTTGAGAATATTGCGCACTTCCAGCATATCGCGAATCGGAATATTGTCAGAAATGCAAACCACCAGCTCCAGTTCCGCTTCCGCCGCTTCGGCAATCGCGGCCTTTACCGCCCGCGCCGGCACAAACATCAGCGAAGCGGTGGCGCCGGTGGCGGCTTTGGCTTCTTTGACGGTATTGAAGACCGGCAGTCCCAAATGGGTGGTTCCGCCCTTTCCGGGCGTTACCCCGGCAACGATGTCGGTACCGTAATCCAGAGACCGTTTGGTATGAAACGATGCCTGGGTTCCGGTCATCCCCTGCACCAGCACTTTGGTATTTCGTCCGGCTAATATTGACATCACTCGTTCTCCCGTACCGCTTGCAAAATCCGATCTACCGCATCTTCCATATTGTGGGCGAGAACCAACGGCAGCCCCGAACGTTTAAGAATATTTTCCGCCTCGTCGCGGTTGGTTCCCTCAAAACGAATCACCAACGGAATATTCATTCCGACCTCCGCCGCCGCGTCAATAATGCCGTCGGCAATCAGATCACAGCGTACAAAACCGCCCAGAATATTGATAACGATCCCTTCGACCCGCGGGTTGGTGGCAATGATTTTGATACCGGCGGCAATTTTATCGCGATCAACGCCGCCTTTGACATTAAGCCAACAGGCAACGCCGCTGCCGCGGCTTCTGACCAGATCGGAGATCGCCATTGCCAGTCCTTCGCCGTTGACGATACAGCCGATGCTGCCATCAAATTCGTGATAGGTAAAACCGTACTTTGAGGCTTTCAGTTCCCGGGCACCGGTTTCATAATCGTCTTTCAGGCGCTGATTTTCCGGATGGCGGAACAAGGCTTTGTCATCGAGGGTGATTTTGGCATCCAACGCCATGATATCGCCGTTTTTCATCACCCCTGCCGGGTTGATTTCGATCATCAGGGCATCGTTGGCCATAAATGCCTTAAACATGCCGCGCAAAAAAAGATAAAAACTGTCATAACTGCGCGGCTGCAACTTTAAAAATCCGGCGGCGCGGCCGGTTTGGGCATGGGTGGGACCGGTTACCAAATCCAGCGGCAGGCGAAAAATGCGGTTGGGATCGGATTCGGCAATCGTATTGATGTCATCGTCACGGGTGTTGGCCAGCAACAACGTCACCGCCGGCAGCGTACGATCGATCGCCATGCCGGCGTAAAAAGTAAACCCCACTTTGTTATAAGCTTCCACATAAACGCGACTGACCAGTTTTCCTTTGGCACCGGTTTGTTTGGTAACCAACGTCGAACCGAGCATGGCTTCAGCTTCGACCGACAGATCTTTGAGACTGTGCACCAGACGGATGCCGCCGCGCGTTCCGGCACGGGGTTCCAAAAAACGACCGGAATTGCGGGCGCCGGACTGGATTTGCGCTTTGAGCACCCACGGGCCTTTGGCGGTTACCGCTTTGGCGGCTCGACGCGCTTCTTCGGCGGTATAGGCAATTTTTCCCTTTGGGATTTTGATACCGTTGCGGTTCAAGATTTGTTTGGCCTGATACTCGTGAATATTCATGCGGCAGTCCCTATCGTTACGGTTACGGCTCAGCCGCATATAACCGGATTTTTTCAATCATTGCGGTCAGTCCGTTGCGGCGGCTGGGCGAAAGATGCTCCTGCAAACCGAGCCGCGAAAGCGCCGCAAAAGCGTCAAAGTCGCGGATACGGGCAGCGGTTTGGCGATTGAACATCGTCAGCACCACCGCTATCAACCCGCGCACAATCGCGGCATCGCTGTCGCCGCGAAACGCAAGCTGCCGTTCGCCGCCGGCTTCCGAAAATTCGGGGACCAACCACACTTGCGACTGGCAGCCGCTGACTTTCCAATCATCGGTCTTGTATTTTTCTTCCAGCGGCGGCAGCTTTTCGCCGAGATCGATCAGATAACGGTACTTGTCTTCCCAATCGTCCAACAGTTCAAAATTTTCACTTAATTCATTAATATCCATGATCTGTCCTCTTCTCTTTCGTTTTGTATCATTAATCGGGTTAAAGGTCTATCTTTTTTTAATTAGTATTTGACTCACCCATAGAATCATATATAATTTTTGCAAAATTTTAACCCGTCAACCCAAAGGTTTCCGATGAAAATATCAATCCGCAGCCTCGAAAAACGCCTGAGCATGATTTTGCCTCTGGCCGAAGCCTATCAGCGTTCTTACAACAAACTGTCCGCCGACTACAAGTCCGAGCAGGAAATGGCTCTCTATACCCGGGGCTATTTCATCAAAAAACTGTGGAAAATGGCCGAAGATCAACAGTCGCTGGTGGCGGTGCTGCAGGTTAATGACGTGCCGCGCGGCTTTATCCGCTATTCGGCAATCCCCGAATATTATACCCGCCCCGAAGACCGGCAGGCTCAGGAAGTGGAAAAAGGCTATCTTGACGGTTTTGAATTTGCCTGGTGCCGCAAAATCCGTTTTGACCGCGAAGTCGAATTAAACGACAAAACTCTGATTGTCAATCAGATTTACCTCGATCCGCAAGTGCAACATCACGGTTTGGGTACCCTTCTGTTTGAACAAACGGTTCCCGAATTGAAAAAACTGGGCTATCAAAATCTGATTATCGAATACAATGCCAACAACACCAACGCCAAAAACTTTTACCAAAAACTCGGCTTTGCCCCTTTTGCCCAAACCAAAGACTTTGACCATATCCTGAAAAAAGAAGACGGCCACACCGTTTTTTGCATCAGCGACGTTCACATCGCCCATACCGGAATTGACAACGCGTTGGAACACCTGCGATTGCGACGGCAAATGAAACAAACTTTCGTAACCGTATTTGACCAAAGAAACCATGAAGCCTCTCGTTGACAATATCCTCAGGCTGGTCCAAATTCCCAGCATTTCGGGAGACTGTACCCAGATCCGCCGGATTGTCGATCTGGTTAAAAACGAGCTGGCACCGCAGGGAGCGCTCATCCGCGAATTTAACTTTGAAGGCGCCGATCCTGTTCTGTTGCTTGCCAACTGTCCGGGCGAGCAGTTTGATATTCTGACGGTGGGACATTTGGATGTTGTCCCGGCAACTCAAAATCTTTTTGTACCCAGAACGGAAAACGGCCGTCTGTATGCACGCGGCGCGCTCGACATGAAATCGTCGGTTGCCGTCAATCTGGCCGCACTGGCTTATGCAATGGACAAGAACATCCGCTTCGGCGTCCTGATCACCACCGATGAAGAAACTTCCAGCAACGGCATTAAGGCGTTGGTTAAAAAACAGCCGATTGAAGCGCGAATCGTCTTTGATACCGACGCCGGCAGCCTTGACACGCTGTGCGACAAAGCCAAGCACCCGGTGACGGTCAAAATAAGCGCCGTCGGCGAAAACGCCCACAGTTCCCGCCCCTGGGACGGCATTAACGCCGTCACCCGCCTGACCGACTGTCTGGCCGAGTTGGAAAAAAACTTTACCCGGTTTGAAAAAGGACAAACCCGTCCCGAAAGCATTTGGGTGGACACGATGGTGGTTACCGCCTTCAATTCGCCGACAACATACAATATGGTACCGGCACAAGCGGAAGCGCTGGTCAACTTCAGGCTTACCGAAAAAATATCTCTGCCGCAGCTGGAACAAAAACTCCGGGAAACCACCCGGCAATTTGGTTGCAAGTACGAAATTCTGTTATGCAGCCGCGGCGTGTATATGAACGCCGATTGTCCGGAAATTGCCGCCTACAGGGAAATTGCCGCCCAAACCGTCGGCCGTCCGCTTAAAATTTCACAAATGTGCGGCGGCACCGACGCCCGGATGTTTTCCGATCGTTCGGTGATCGTCATGCACAGCGTCAACGGCGAGAACGCTCACGGCGACCGCGAATATGTCGAACTCGACTCGGTTGAGCAATTGCTGGAAATTGAAAAGAAATATATCGATGCCTTTATTGCCGGCAAAATATGAGTTCTCTTTATCCGTTCGCTGCCCCAAAATCACCAAAACAAAAAGAGCCGGTTTTATACCGGCTCTTTTTCACACATACATCCTGTTTACCAAATTCCGCGCGAAATCAAAATCTGCGACGCCAGATAAGCGATGTACACGGCAACAAACAAAACGCCGGCGGTCCGGGTTATTTTGTTGCGGCGGTAAACCAACGGCAGCAACACCACGGTAGCCGCGAGCATCACCCACATGTCATAGCGGACAAACTGCTGCGGAACCTCAACGTCGGTAATGGTTGCGGCTGCACCCATGATAAACACGATATTCCAGATGTTGGAACCGAGGACATTGCCTATCGCAAGATCGCTTTGTTTGCGAAACGCCGCCATTCCGGAGGTTGCCAGCTCAGGCAGCGAGGTGCCGAAAGCAATGATCGTCAACCCGATGATTTCTTCCGAAACGCCGAACGCCTGTGCAATGCGAACCGCCCCGTCAACCAGCAGATCGGCACCGTAAACAATGCCGCCCAATCCCAAAACAGTCGCCGATGAAACAAACCACCAGCTTTTGGCTGCCCACGGGCTTTGGCTCTCTGCACCCGGTGCTTCGCGGTCACTTTTGGAACTGCGATAGTTGAAAACGATAAACGCTGCCAACATCAACAGCATGACAAGTCCCATCCAGCGTACAAAGACACCGGTCAGAGCAAAGGCAATAAAAGTGATCGTTACCGTCAACAAAAAGCCATAATCGCGAAAAAACGCCCGACGCTTGACTGCAATCGGAAAAATAACCGCCGTTCCGCCCAAAATAAGCAGAATGTTGGCGATGTTCGATCCCACGACATTACCCAGCACCAAACCTTCCGCGCCTTGCAGGGCCGACGTGATGCTGACGACAAATTCGGGCGCCGAGGTTCCGAAAGCAACAACCGTCAAACCGACGATCAATGGCGGAATCCTCAACTTGTTCGCCATGGCAACCGAACCTTTGACAATAATGTCGGCGCCGGATATCAACAGAACAAAACCTGCCAATATCAAAAAAATCGATGTCATCATATTCTTTTCATTTATGTGTTTATTTTCAGATTAAGATAATAGGCATAATAAATTTCAGTGAAACTTATGATAACAAAGTTAGACAAATTTGGCAAATACTTTCTGTGTAATGAGTGCGGTCGGGCACAAAAAACGCCGTGCTTAAAATCTGCTTTACATTTCTCCTTTTAACCGCTAATTTGTGACACGGATATGCATTGTCATATTCAGGGCGTCGAAAACCCTTTATTCTTCTAGTCGTGGCATGCGACTTGAAAAAATGTGCCGACTTCTTGCCTCGGGGCGGATGTCGGCTAAATACGGCTATGTGCTCAATAAGCCGAGCCATTTCAGAAGAATAGTGTTTTTCGAACATCCGCCCGCCTGACTTTTCGGCGGGTTTTGTTTTAACTTAAAAAACAAAAGGAAAGTTCGAAAATGAATAAAATATCAATTCTGATCTGCGGCGGTGTAATTTGTATTCTGCTCTCGTCCTGCACAACAATTATGCATGACGACGTTCAAAACATTCCGGTTCAGTCGAATGTTGAAAAAGCGGATATCCGGGTTTTTAACCGTCGCGGCCGTCTAGTCTGCGAGGGGCAGACACCGACGGTTCTGCCTCTCGGGATATTTCGCAGCGGCAGCGTCTCTTCGGAGGAATATATCATTGAAGCTTCTAAAGAAGGCTATGTACCGATCCGACAACCTCTCGGCCGTGCTGTCAGTTTGTGGAATTATCTCGGTCATTTGCTTATCGATCTGCTCACCGACAGAGTGTATTTGTTGGATGAAGAGGTCAATCTTTATATGACGCCGATTTCCAAATGAGGGCCTCCCTTGGCCAGGCAAAATTCGTCTCCGGCGCTAAAACAGCTCCAGAACCGCTTTGCCGTCTTCCGTCATCCGCTCCGGGGTCCAGGCCGGTTCCCAAACCACCTTGACAGTTACCTGACCGACCCCGCACAGGGCGGCCACCGCATCCGCCGCCTGCTGCGGTAAAATACCCGCAACCGGACAGGTCGGCGCGGTCAGTGTCATGTCTATTTCGACGTTGCCGTTATTTAAACGGCGAATGTCATAAATAAAGCCCATATCATAAATATTGATCGGAATTTCGGGATCACTGACATTTTTCAGAGCATTGACGATATCGTCGCCGGATGCCGTCAAAGCACCTTCGGGCAACGGTTCCCCGGCCGTCGCCACATATTCTTCGGCCGGCGCCTGCGCTGCCAGCGCCTGCAAAAGCTGCGCTTCCTGATCTTCGCCCAACAACTCCGGTTTGTCTTCGCTCATTTTACGTCTTTCCTTTCCTAAAAAAAACTCTTGGCTTTGTTGAGGGCCGCCACAAAGCGGTCAACGTCTTCACGGGTGGTATACAGTCCGAACGAAGCCCGCGCCAGCGAAGTATACCCCATCCGGGTAACAATCGGTTCGGCACAATGATGTCCGGTCCGGATCGCAACGCCTTCCTTGTCCAAAACAAAAGCCACATCCTGAGGATGAATGTCTCCGAGAGCAAAAGCGATCACCGCCCCTTTTTCCGGTGCGGTGCCGATAATTTTCAGTTCGGGAATTTCAGCCAACCGCGCATCGGCATATTTCAGCAGTTCTTTTTCGTGAGCGGCAATATTCTCCAACCCCAGACGCTTCATATAGTTCAAAGCTTCGCCAAGCCCCACCGCTTCGGCAATCGCCGGCGTGCCGGCTTCAAAACGTGCGGGCGGTTCGGCAAAATCGGTATGTTCAAGCGTCACTTTCCTAACCATGTCGCCGCCGGTCTGATAAGGCGGCATCGCCGCCAGCAGTTCATATTTCCCGTACAA
This sequence comes from uncultured Alphaproteobacteria bacterium, assembly GCA_910587405.1. Classification (GTDB taxonomy): domain Bacteria; phylum Pseudomonadota; class Alphaproteobacteria; order RF32; family CAG-239; genus JAFUYI01. Next base: position 16,882 of record CAJUKS010000016.1, on the reverse strand, counting down.
CACGCCGATGCCGGTCGGACCGTAAGTTTTGTGTCCCGAAAAAGCCAAAAAATCGCAATCGATCTCTTGGACATCCACCGACTGATGAACCACCGACTGGCAGGCGTCAACCAAACACAGGGCGCCGTAGCGATGAGCGGCCGCCGCTATTTGCTTAACCGGAAAAACGGTGCCCAACACGTTGGACATACCGGCTACGCCGACCAGCCGCGTCCGCGGCGTCAGAGCATTGTAAAAATGATCGGGATTATAACTGCCGTCATCGTTCAGCTTAAAAAACCTGAGGCTGCAGCCGGTTCGGTCGCGGACTGTCTGCCAAGGCACCAGGTTGGCATGATGCTCGGCTTCGGAAAGCAAAATCTCGTCTCCGGCCTTAAGATTATTCATCCCCCAACTGGCGGCAACCAGATTGATCCCTTCGGTTGCCGAACGCGTAAACACAATCTCGCGACTGTCGGCATTGAGGAAAGCGGCCACGGTTTCCCGGGCTTTTTCATAAGCGGCGGTGGCCTGTTCGGACAAATAATAGGCGCCGCGATGAACGTTGGAATAGCTGGTACGGTAAAAATCGGTCATTCGATCCAGCACTTTTTGCGGTTTTTGCGCCGAAGCCGCCGTATCCAGAAAAGTGTTGGGTTTGTCGTTAACCGGTAATAAAAGCTCGGGAAAATCTTTTCTTATTTCATAAACATCATACATTTTCTTCTACCCATGCGCGAACGGTTTGGTACAGATCGCTGCCGTTATGGCGTTTTTCATACAAGTGTCCGCATTGTTTTAAAATAGTCATTTGCTTGGGACATTGCAAACCGGCAAACAATTTGTTGTTGTTATAAAGAGTGGACGAAGGATCCTGATCGCCGGTGACCACCAGCGTCGGACATTTGATCAAAAACGCGTCACGCACCAGGTCGTAACGCAGCATGTCGCGCACGACGTCAAACGACAACCAGCCGTTGAGTTCGGGATGATTTTTGTTTTCGCGGTAAATTCGTCCCTCACGCTGCCATTGCCGGTAACTGTCATGCTCGTTTAACAAGCGCGAACGTACAAAATATTTTCCGCCGACCATCGCTGCCACCGGCACCAGCAGACTCACCCGTTCGGGATGATCTTCGGCATATTTCAAAACGCTGCCGCCGCCCAACGAATGGCCGCTGAGCGCAAACGGTTCGGTATAAAAAGGCTGTCGGGCCGCCCAATCGATTACGGTTTTCAGATCTTCGACAAACGAACTCAGCGTCGCAAACTCCAGACTTCCGTCACTGGCGCCGAAAGAGTGCCGCGAATCGAAAGATACGACAACAAAACCGTTGTCGACAAACGCCTGAAGCGGGCGCCGCACCATCACCTGTCCCTTGTGCCCGCTCAAACCGTGCTGCACAAAAGCCAAACGCCGGTTGCCCGAGTGTTCCAACCCTTCGACGCTGACGGCAATTTTTTCGCCTTGCTGATTGCTGATAAAAGTCTTCATATACATTCCTTAAACCCGGCTGCGAAACCACTCGCGGATTTCGGGGTTCTGTACCCGCCCGATCACATCATCCAAATAGGCGTCGATCAAAATCCGGCGGGCCTCGTCTTCGCCGATCCCGCGCGAACGCATATAAAACAACTGTTCCTGATCCAGTTCCCCGCAAGCGGCTCCGTGCGAACATTTGACATTGTCTGCATAAATTTCCAACTCCGGCTTAACGTCGACTTCGGCGTTGTCACTCAGCAAAATCGCCTTATGCAGCTGCCGGCCTTCGGTTTCCTGAGCATCGGGCGCAATACGGATTTTTCCCTGGAAAACGCCTTTGGCTTCCCCGCCGACCACGCCTTTGATCAACTGGGAAGAAAAAGTGCGCTCCGCCAGATGCTCAATATCGGTGGTGGTGTCCAGCGTTGCCCAGCCGTTCATGACATAAGCCGCGTTAACCTCCGCTTTGGCCTCCCGATCGACCAGCCGTACCCGGGTTTCGTTGCGGCCGAGGTCGGCGCCCTTTTGCAGACAAAAACCGTTATAAACGCCGCCGCCGCGAACCTGAACCGTCGTCAGGGCAATATGCACCGCCTTAAAAGCCTCGTCCTGAAGCTTGCAATGATTCAACACCGCCCCCGTGCCCAAATAAATTTCGCTGACGATATTGTTGAAATAACGCGACTTAGCCTCACCGCTGTAATGATAATACTCCAACAGATCTGCCGCCGCTTCCTCTTCGGCCACTACCAGAAAGCGCATATGGGTCATTTGGTTGATTTCGCCGCAATCGGTATGGTTGATCAGCATCAGCGGCCGCTCAAGCCGGACTCCCCGGCCGATGCGAATAAACAAACCTTCTTCCAGATAAGCGGTGTTTAACGCCGCAAACGGATAATCGTTTAACTCAATGTATTTCCCCAGCAGATGATTTTCCTCACCGTTGAGCAGCGCTTCCATCAGCGTCATTACCTCGACGCCGCGCGGCAGCGCCGGATATATCGGAACGAACTGCCCGTTGTAAAAATGCAGTTGCCAGGCGTTAAACGGCAAGTCGAGACGGCAATCGGGGCCGTGACAGTGCCCGTTGCAATGATGTCCGTCGCAGCCGTCTTTGCCGCAATGACAAGATTCAGCCGCATCCTCGTCGCCGCTTTCGTCTTCGAACTCGGCAATAAATTTGGATGCCGGTACCGCAAAATCTTCGGCTTTCAGCGTATGCAGCCGGGTATATTTCCACGCCTCGGTTTTCGGGGTCGGCAGGCGGAAAGCCGCCCGGCCTTTTTCCCGCAGTCCTTCCAGCCGCGGGAAATCGGCGCCGAACAATTCAATATTCTGTATCAGTCCCGCCATCTTATTTTTCTTTCACAAACTCGGCATAGCCCTTTTCTTCCAGCTCCAGAGCCAGGTTTTTGCCGCCCGATTTAACGATGTGTCCGTCGGCAAACACATGAACAAAGTCGGGCACAATATAATTGAGCAGCCGTTGATAGTGCGTAATCACCAACAGCGAACGCTTGCCGTCGCGCAAACTGTTGACGCCGTCGGCCACCACTTTCAGAGCATCGATGTCCAACCCCGAATCGGCTTCGTCCAAAATCGCCAGCTGCGGCTTTAAGACCGCCATTTGCAAAGTTTCAAGCCGTTTTTTTTCACCGCCGGAAAAACCGACGTTCACCGGACGTTTGAGCATCTCGGCATCAATGCCCAGCTTACGCCCTTCTTCACGCACCATTTTGATAAATTCCATCGTATCCAATTCCGGCTCGCCGTGATATTTGCGCACGGCGTTGACGGCATGTTTGAGAAAGCTGGTCACCGGCACGCCCGGAATTTCCACCGGATACTGCATAATCAGAAACACGCCTTCGCGCGCCCGGTCTTCGGCCGGCAGCGCCATCAAGTCGCGGCCGCGAAACTTTACGGTGCCGGAAGTGATTTCATAGCCCGGTTTGCCGCTCAACAGATAGGACAAGGTCGATTTTCCGGCACCGTTCGGCCCCATAATCGCATGAACCTCGCCCTCGTTGATGACAAGGTTGAAGCCTTTGATAATCTCTTTGCCGGCCACTTTGGCATGCAAATCTTCTATTTCCAATAAAGGTGTGTTCATTTCTTATTTATCCTGCCGTTATTTTGTTTTTTGTTCCCACGCGTCCAAACGCCCTTCAATCACTTTAAGCTTGCCGTTTTTATAGTCGGCGACCTGCCGTTCGATGCCGTAACAGCATTTCAGCTGGCCGAGCATGATTTCAACGTCGGCCGCCTCTTCAATCAGTTCGGCCAGATTGTCCTTATCGCGGTTGACGTTTTTCAAAATTTCTTTCGTCAGTTCGGCCATTTCTTCCACCACCTGCAGCATTTGCGGCCCTTTGCCCCAAACCCGGATGGCGCGCCGATATAAGTCTTCTTCCTTCATCCGACAACTCCTTTAACAAAAAACTTCTTCATCATAATGCCCGATAACGGTATTTTTATAAAACAGCAAATCTTCTTCCGCCAACGGGGCAAAATGGTTGGCATCGACACCGACGTCACAACCGAAACGTTTGCATTTCTGGCGGCCGTGAATATGGCCGAAGGCATTGAACATTTGCGGATCCGCCCCCGAAGGTTTATGCGACAAATGCAGCGGCTCACCGTCCGACGTCGTGATAACGCGGCTGAGGTCAACGCTGACAAAAATGCGTTTCAATTCTTCCAGATAAGCAGGGTTGCGTTTGATCTCGTCACTTTCATAATTGCCCAATACCAGATGAATATGACCGTTGAGATGCATTGCAAATTCCGGCGCGCCGAAATCTCCGAGGTGCCATACCGTATCTTCCGGCGCAACCGCGCGGTTCCAGTTGGCCACCAAACTCCAGTCCATATCCCGCACCGAAGCAAACGGCCGCCGTGACAATATCAAGGTCCGTTCGGAACCGAAATGAGTGTCGGAGGTAAAAAAGACCCGACCGCGGCATTCCAAACGGCGACGCACTTCCGCCATTGTCTGCCGATAGCTGTCAAACACTTGGCACGGACTGTTTTCACAACGCTTGCAAATATAGCTTTTGCCCGGAAAACCGTCTTCAATGCCGACCACCGCCGTTTTGCCGGCACGGCGGTTAAAATCGGTGCGCCCCAACCATTCGCCGAGTTCAAAACGGCTGGTCTGGGCATAGCTGCGTCCTTCGACATGTTGCGCTTCCAGCGGCAGCCAGAACATGACGACATCGGCGCGGCTTAAGTAAAAAGTTTCCCATTCCACCTGACGGTCATAGTTAAAATTATCGCTTTTTTCGCGGCGCGGGTTGGCAATATAAATATCCAGGTCAGCCAAATCGGCAATTGCCCGTTGCTGCCAGTTTTCGGCCCCCATGATCGGACCGGCCAGAAAGACCAGCTTTTTATCATCGTGCCGCTGCGGCGGCAGATCCGGAGTTAACAACATCATTATCCGACACTTCCTTCCAAACTGATATTGATCAATTTCGCCGCTTCAATCGCAAATTCCATCGGCAATTGCTGCATCACTTCCTTGCAAAAACCGCTGACAATCAGGCTGACCGCATCTTCTTCCGCAATGCCGCGGCTGCGGCAGTAAAACAACTGTTCGTCACTGATTTTGGAAGTGGTCGCTTCATGTTCGAGGAGAGCGGTTTTGTTGCGGTTTTCAATATAGGGCACGGTATGCGAACCGCATTTCGAACCGATCAGCAGGCTGTCGCACTGCGAATAATTGCGCGCATTGGCCGCTGACGGCGCCACCCGGACCAAACCGCGGTAAGTCTGGTTGGAAAAACCGGCGGAAATCCCCTTGGAAATGATTTTCGAAACCGTATTTTTGCCGATATGGATCATCTTGGTTCCGGTATCGGCCTGCTGACGGTTGTTGGTCAATGCCACCGAATAGAACTCGCCGACCGAATTATCGCCCTGCAAAACGCAGCTCGGATACTTCCAGGTAACCGCCGAGCCGGTTTCCACCTGCGTCCACGAAACCTTGGAATTGACACCGCGGCAGGCGGCCCGTTTGGTAACGAAGTTATAAACGCCTCCCTTGCCGTCCTTGTCGCCCGGATACCAGTTCTGCACTGTCGAGTATTTGACTTCCGCATTGTCCAGCACCACGATTTCGACAATCGCCGCATGAAGCTGGTTTTCGTCGCGCTGCGGCGCCGTACAGCCTTCCAGATACGAAACGTAACTGCCCTCTTCGGCAACAATCAGGGTTCGTTCAAACTGCCCGGTATTTTTGGCGTTGATACGGAAATAGGTCGACAGTTCCATCGGACAGCGCACGCCTTTCGGAATATACACAAACGATCCGTCGGTAAACACCGCCGAATTGAGACAGGCAAAGAAATTATCGGTGTAAGGCACCACCGAACCGAGATATTTTTTAACCAGGTCGGGATGTTCGCGGACCGCTTCGGAGATAGAGCAGAAAATAACCCCCTTTTCCGCCAGTTTGGCGCGATAGGTGGTCGCCACCGACACGCTGTCAAACACCGCGTCTACCGCTACCACGCCGGCCAGCGCTTCCTGTTCTTTCAGCGGGATGCCCAGCTTGTCATAGGTTTCCAGCAATTGCTTATCAACCTCATCCAAACTTTTTGGGGCGGCTTTCTGTTTGGGGGCCGAATAGTAGTACAAGTCCTGATAATCGATTTTGTCATAGCACAGTTTGGCCCAAGTCGGCTCAGTCATGGTTTGCCAGAATTCAAAGGCTTTCAGACGCCTTTCGAGCAACCACTCCGGTTCGCCTTTTTTGGCCGAGATAAGACGGATAATGTCAGGATTAAGCCCCTTCGGAGCAGTTTCGGACTCGATTTCGGTGACAAAACCGTATTTATATTTATCGCCGCTTTCGTCAATGATTTCCGGACTTGCCATTGTTTGTTATTCTCCCACCGGCGCCATGTCTGCGCCGTCTGTTTTTCATCCCTGTTTCTGCCCGGTAATGTACTTTTTTTTGTCCTCAATTGCAAGTTCTATTTAAGAATAAAGGAAAAATTAAACATCTTGCCGCTACAATGCTTTCAGTTTTTAAAAACACAAAGAAGGTTATACAATTTGCGGGTTGTTCTGATATGGACGGTAATGTTATGGCTGACCGGCTGCGCCTCGTGGTTCGGCACGCCGGAAACGGTTACCGTTAACCGCGGCGACACCCTCTACAGCCTTTCAAAACGATACGACATCCCGTTGCGCGACCTCATAGATGCCAACGGTTTGCGCCCTCCCTACACGCTCAAAGTCGGTCAGGTTCTCCGGCTGCCCGCCAGCAGTTACCATCTGGTCGCGCGCGGCGACACCCTCTACAGCATTTCGCGCCGTTACAACGTTGACGTTGCCGCCCTGAAAAAAATCAACGATCTCAGCCCGCCCTATACGCTGGCCGTCGGGCAGAAAATTATGCTGCGGGGACATGCCGCCGCCCGGACAACCGCAACCGCCGCACCCCAAAACAACACCGGCCGCCGCAACTACACCGTCAGCGCGGTTCCCAAAAAAACGGCGGCGCCCAAACGCTCAAGTTCTTATAACGTTTCCAAAAACCGCAAAACCAAGTTTGCATGGCCGGTACGCGGGACAGTCATATCCAAATACGGCACCATCGGCAAAGGACGGGCCAACGACGGCATCAATATCAAGGCCGGCCGAGGGACCGCCGTCAAAGCCGCCGACAGCGGCACCGTCGCTTATGCCGGCAACGAACTGAAAGGTTTCGGCAATCTGATCCTCATCCGTCATTACGACGGCTGGATTACCGCTTATGCCCATAACGACCGACTGCTGGTTAAAAAAGGGCAGAAAGTGCGCCGCGGCGAAAAGATTTCCACCGTCGGCACCACCGGCGGGGTCAACACGCCGCAACTGCATTTTGAAATCCGCGCCGGAAAAAAAGCGGTCAACCCGGTTCTTTACCTGCCGTAAATCCGCAAAAAAATGTTGACGATTTGACTTTTTATTATTGTTATCCTTAGATATTAGTGTATATTCGTGGCTAGTTAATTTATGCAAGGAGAAAAAAATGTTTATAAATGATGCTTTGGCTCAGACTGCAGCGGCTGCAACACCGCAGGTATCGATGACCAGCACCTTTGTTCAGCTGGCGCTGATTTTCGTCATTTTCTACTTTATGCTCATTCGCCCCCAGCAGAAGAAAATCAAACAGCACCAGATGATGCTCGAAGCTATCAAAAAAGGCGACCACGTCATTACCGGCGGCGGCATTTACGGTACCGTTACCAAAGCCGACCCCGAAAAACTGGAAGTCAAAATCGCCGAAGGACTGACCGTTACCGTCAGCCGCATGACGGTGCGCGACGTGATCGATCCGCAGGCACAGCCGGTTGCGCCGGCAGCTCCCAAAGCCAAGAAATCATCCAAAGAAAAAAAATAAGAGGGAACTTTTATGTACAAACTATCAAGATCCAGAATTTATCTTATTCTCGCTATTTGTTTAGCCGGAATATTTTTTGCGGTGCCGAACCTTGTCGGCGACAAAACAAAGCTGCCCAAATGGTGGCAGCCGGTCAATCTCGGGCTTGACCTTCAGGGCGGTTCCAACCTGCTGCTGGAAGTTAAAATCGATGACGTTATCAAAGAAAGAATGGCATTGATCGAAGACTCCGTCCGTCAGGCTCTGCGCGAAAACAAGATCCGTTACCAAAATCTGAAAGCCGGCGCCGAGAGCGTCAAAGTCAAAATTGACAATATCAACGCCCGCAGCAAAGCGGTTTCGGCTTTCCGAAAAATTGACAACGGCCTTCAGGTCGAAGAAGGCAACGACGGCGTAATCGAAATCCGTTATACCGAGCAGGCCCTGAACGAACTGAAGCTGAAGGTGGTCGACCAGTCAATCGAAATCGTCCGCCGCCGTATTGACGAAACCGGAACCAACGAACCGTCGATTCAAAGCCAGGGTGCAGACCGCATTGCCGTTCAGCTGCCGGGCGAACAAAATCCGGAACGGGTTAAAGCCCTGCTCGGCAAAACCGCCAAGTTGTCATTTAACCTGGTCGACAGCCGCACTTCGGCAGCCGATGCCCGCCGCGGCAAATTGAGCAACACTTCCCGTCTCATCAACAGTGCGGAAGGCGAAACGCTGGTAATCGGTCGCAAGCCGGTAGTCGGCGGCGAACATCTGGTAGACGCCCGCGCCGCTTTCCAAGACGGCATCCCGGTTGTCAGCTTTAAGTTTGACAGCATCGGCGGTAAAAAGTTCGGCGAAGCGACGCAAAACAACGTCGGCGAAAGACTGGCGATCGTGTTGGACAACGAAGTTATTTTCGCTCCCAACATTCAGACCGCCATTCTCGGCGGATCGGGACAAATCAGCGGTAACTTTACGCTGGAATCGGCTCAGGAACTGGCTTTGCTGCTGCGTTCCGGTGCCTTGCCGGCCCCGTTGGAAGTGCTGGAGGAAAGAACGGTCGGCGCCGGGTTGGGATCCGACTCGATCAAGGAAGGCATCACCGCTTCGGTTATCGGTTTGATTGCGGTGGTGGTCTTTATGATCGCCGCTTACGGATTGTTCGGCATTTTCACTACAATCACCGTTTTCTTAAACCTGTTCCTGATGCTCGGCATTTTGAGCATTATCGGCGCCACCCTGACTTTGCCCGGCATTGCAGGTATCATCCTGACGATCGGTATGGCCGTTGACGCCAACGTACTGATTTTTGAAAGAATGCGCGAAGAAGTTAAAAACGGACGTTCGACCCGTGACGCTGCCGAAGCCGGTTTTACCGAAGCTTGGGCAACCATTGTCGACTCCAACCTGACGACTCTGGTCGCCGCATTTGTTCTGCTCTATTTCGGCAGCGGCCCGGTCAGAGGCTTTGCGGTCACACTTGCCATCGGTATTGCCACTTCGATGTTCACTTCGGTCACCGTTACCCGATTGATCATCACCGGATGGCTGCAAAAATACAAGCCGATCAAATTGCCGATTTAACCAGAATGATAAGGATAATAAAGAAATGAGAATTTTTAGCTGGGTAACCAAAGACACAAACATCGACTTTATGAAATACCGCAAAGCGGCCTATGTTTTGTCGATTGCAATGGTGATTTTATCCGTTGCGTGCATTATGATCAAAGGTTTCAACTACGGCATTGACTTTTCGGGCGGCATTCTGATCGAACTGAAAAGCGAAAACAAAATTGACATGGAACAGGTGCGGAAACAGCTGGCCGAAGTGGCGCTTGACGAAGTTAACCTGCAGTCCATCGGCGATTCCGGTACCGAAATGATGATTCGCGCCCAAACCAAATCGCAAGACGAAAAAGAACAGATGAAAGCGGTTAACGCAATTAAGCAGATTCTCGGCGACCAATACGAATATCGTCGGATTGAGCTGGTCGGTCCGCAAGTCGGCGGAGAATTGAAAAAGGCCGGTATTATTGCTTCACTCATCGCGGTGTTGGCGATTACGCTTTACATTTGGTTCCGTTTCGAGTGGCAGTTTGCTCTCGGTGCCATGGTCGGTTTGATTCATGACCTGATCACGACGGTCGGCTTGTTGTCGCTGTTTGATTTTGACATCAGCTTGACTACGGTAGCCGCCGTGCTGACGCTCGCCGGTTATTCGGTCAACGATACCGTGGTCAACTATGACAGAATCCGCGAAAATCTGCGCAAATACAAGAAAATGCCGCAATATGAACTGCTGAACAAAAGCATCAACGACATTTTCTCGCGTACGATCTTAACCGGACTGACAACATTGCTCGCTTCGGTGGCCTTGTTTGCCTTCGGCGGCGACACGCTGCGCAGTTTTTCGTTTACTATCGTATGGGGCGTCATAGTCGGAACCTATTCTTCGATTTATGTTTCCAGCACCATGCTGAACCTGTTTAACCTGCGGGCTAACCAGGGGGTTGAAAAAGCGATCAACCCGTTTGGCAACGTAGACTGAACGTCGGATCAACAAAAAACACCTGCGTTTGACGCAGGTGTTTTTTTGTTGTCCGATAACTTTTTGTTTAACGGCGGCTCAGACGCGGCGCTTGCGCTGCAGATACCACAGCGTACACCGGGTCACAAACCAAATCCATACCGCCGCGGTAAGACCGAAACACAGATTAACCAGAGTTTCGGAAGGCGGAAGTGCCTGACGCAATTCATCGGCGGTCGGAATGCTTGGTAACGCCAGCCGGTTAACGATATAAACACTGTCTCCGGGCTGAAAGTTCAGCAAGAGGTGGTTCATCACCGGATAAACGGTGCTGTCGCCGACCAGACGGATTCCTTCCGTGTGGATCAGGGCAACTTCTCCGGCGGAGGCATCGACGTATTCGATTGTTTTTTGTTTGCAATCAAACAAACCGACGGCCTGAACTTCCATTTTCAGTTCCTCCCGCATTTTTCGGTCGTGTTTAGATTTGAGCGCTACCGAACCGCAGAGAAGAAAAACGGCCAGGATAAAAACCGTTACCAGCGAGCTAAAGCTAATTTTCCTCATCATCTTGATATTTAATAGTTAATAAATAATTTTCTCTTGTTTTTAATATAACTTTCCTCTTTTAATTTGTCAAAAACTATTACAACGCTTGTTTTAACACTTGATGAGATTATATCAAAAATAACATAAACGGCACTGCCGAAGGCACGCGGCCGTCGCTGCTGCAAAAATTATTGCAAAGGCGTTAATTTTATGTTATAAAGGTCGTTGAATTGTAACTTTGGGTGTTATGTTATGATCATAGACAGTGGTAATGCTAGACAAAGAAACATTCTGACAAACAAGTGTTTTTACCAAACAACCGCTCAAATTATGCATGACTTTGAGCAAAAAGGATATGCAAACTCGGCTGATGAAACGCTGAAGGTTATCAACGCGTATCATTCCCTGATTAAGAAAAAAGTCAAAAACAATTTCAACGCCGATTATAATGCGGCATTTCAAAAAATTGACGAAGCCATTAAGATGCTGGCCAATAAAGTATATTACGAATATGACCGCCGCAGTTATGACGAGGCGTACCGTTCTTTTGAAGAATTTGACTATGTCAATGCCATCATCGGCCGCCAGCGCATCAAGAAATCCAGCTAAACCCAAACCCCGGGAAACACCGGGGTTTTTGTTGCCTCTGAGTTGCTTCTTCTGAGGATAGTCGGCAGATGTTATTTGCATCCGCCGCGTTTTCGGAGTAATAGTTATCTATTATAATTCAATTTTAACGGACGTGTGACTATGAAAGACATTTCAGTTATCGGCTGCGGACGCTGGGGAACATTTCTGGCCTGGTACGCCGCCAACCGCTGCAAAGGCAAAATCGGCAGCGTTTTAATGTATGATCTTAAAACTTCGCCCAACTTTATCGAGTTGCGCGATACCCGCAAGAACGAATATCTCAGTCTTTCGGACAATATGCATTTGTTTGAGGATCTCGACCGCATTTTGGTTAATGACACCATCATCGTTTCAATCGGCTGCCAGCATTTGCGCTCGCTGGCCCGCCAGTTAAACGGCTATAATCTCGGCGGCAAAACGTTTTTGCTGGCAATGAAAGGCCTGGAAGAACCGGGCGCCAAAATCATGCACGACGTTTTCAGGGAAGAGATCAAACAGGACATTCATGTGGCAACCCTTTCGGGCCCGGGTCATGTTCAGGATTATATGAAGAACGTTCCCTCCGCCGCCGTTATTGACAGTCTGGAAGAGTCGACCAAAGATTATCTGATCAAACTGCTGCAAAGCGATTTGATTCGTTTTTATTACGGCTCGGATCTGATCGGCGATCAAATCGGTGCCGCGCTCAAGAACGTGATCGGTCTCGCCGCCGGTATTTTGGACGGTTTGGAATGGTACGGGCTTAAAGGAGCCTTAATGGCACGCGCGCCGGTTGAAGTCGGCCGCCTGATCAAACATTTCGGCGGCAATCCGATGAGCGCTTACGGTCTGGCGCATTTGGGCGATTACGAAGCAACCCTGTTTTCCAAATACAGCCATAACCGTTCTTACGGCGAAGCTTTTGCCCGCGGCGAAAAATTTGTCAAGCTGGCGGAAGGGGTTCCGACTTTGAAAGCGGTTAAAATGATTGCCGATCAAGGGGGTATCGATATGCCGATTTGTCAGGCTTTGTATAAGGCCGTTTACGAAAACGCCGATATTGAACAGACGATTCGTTCGATTTTCGAACGTGATTTAAAACGCGAGTTTTGAATTTGACGCCGTTTTCTTTCCGATCCCGCCCCTCAAGGCGGGATTTTTTTAACGGCGGCCGCAAAATTGACTTGACAAAATTTTGTTTTAGTCTAAATTAGAAGGTAAGAAAAAATTATTAATCAACTAAATACACAAAACAATGAAAGAGAACAAAAAACCCCAGTTCGGTACCGCAGTCAACACCAGCAAAAAAGCCGGTGAAGAAGGAGCAGCAAAACTTCGCGAGTTTATGCTCAGCAAGTACGGAAAAGATCCCGCCACCATGTCGAAGGCCGCCAAAAAGGCTTTCAAAAAGATGGCGAAGGAACTCCTCGAAGCGAAACAAATCGACAAAGAGGAGTACAACAAGATCTGTGAGGCACTCAAGTAACGATCGTTACTTCTCTTTTTGAAAAAGCACCGACCCCTTAAAGGTTGATGCTTTTTCTTTTTTTAAATTATCTTTTGCGCCAGATAATCATGAATTTTATCGGCGATTTTCTGCTGCATCGTCTTATCGCGGTTATACTGATCCAACAGATCCAGCAGCATGTCAAAATAACCGTGCTCGGCGCAAATCTGATACGAAGCGCGGTAATTAAGGTCAAAAATCCATGACAGGCAACACAACAAACGATCGCAATAGGACTTGATCGTTCCGGTCAAAATCACCCGTTCGGCCTCAAACTGCACCACCACATCGGGCGAAAGTTGTGCCTGCCGCACTTCTTCGCTCATGGTAACAAAAAACGGATCTTTCTTTAAATTGTCTTCATAGCGCTGGATATAAAAGTTGGCCAGCTTGTCGGCATCGCGCACCCAGCCGAGAATCGCCCGCAATTGCCTTTCGGTTTCCGAATCGGCTGCCTCCCGAAATTCGGGATCCCCCTCAAATTTCTCCATCATGTGCCCATGATGCTTTAACGAAGCCAGAATACGAATATCGTTGTAGCCGGGCTTGTCTTTCATCATCTCATAGCTTAAAACGCCGTGATCATAGCGTTTGGAAAACCATGAACCATGATCGGCAAAAGCATTGTCGCGGTACATGTTATAAATTTCCATAAAACGTCCGACATCATGAAACAACAGCGCCTTTTCCCCCATGTCATGAAATTGCGCCGTTTCCTGCCGCAACAGCGGTTCCCGAGCGGCGATTTCCCGACCGATTGTCAGTACCTGGATCGAATGACGATACTTTTTGGCGGCAAACACACGGCAGAACTCACTGTCACAGACAGCATCATACAAAGGACGAAACATCCGGTTAAAAAATTTCAGATCGGCACGATTCATTTTATTCTCCCGGCCTTCAGCTTAGTCCAAACATTTTAACAATCGCTTAACAGCGCTTCTTCGAACAAAAAAAGGATGGAGACATTTCTGTCTCAATCCTTTTTACTCAGTCTTACGACTCACTTCTCTTGGCTTTTGTACCAGGCCTGACGTTTCGCCTCGGTTGCCGGCGGAATTTGCGCAACAAACGCCACGTCGGCAATCCGTTCCAAATCGGGCACCCAAATCAACAGGCTGTCACCGCTCCGGCGGCCGGCGGCAATTTCCGGATTGACAACATAAGCCTTATACGCTTCGACAGATGTCATCACTCTCTCAAATACCACCTCAGGAAAATCCGGATGATTAAGCCAGAAAATATCACCTTGAGGCTGAATTTCATCGTCACACATCACTTCGAGAACAATACGGTAGGCTTCCAACGTATGAAGATAATTGATTTCATCATAAGTGAAGGTACCAATCTCCCGAGAGACAAGAACACAAAGCTGACGAAACTGATCCGTCGATATTTGTGCTTCCACAATCAACTCGGCAAACCCAAACTGCATCAAAGTACGAGACAATCCCAGTTCGGAAATCATTTTTTCTTTCCAACGGCGGCTGCGGTCAAAAATTTTTTCTATCATAAACTTATAATTAATAATTATACAATCCTCGTTTGTATATCATCAATTTGACCGTTTGACAACCCCTCGGTTACATAATTATTCGGCGGCTTCCCATTTGCAACGCACCGGAGACACAATGCGGCCTTCTGCTTTGAGCGCCTTAAAAGCCTTGTCAATCTCTTTGCGGTCCGCCTGCAACATTTTTTCAACGTCACCGGCACTGACCGGGCGACCGGCTTCTTTGATCGCTTTTAATACCTGTTCTTTCATTTGGTTGTCCTTTCAACAGTTTTTTCTGATTATTCGTTTTATTATAAGAATGTCCGAGTGAGAATCAAGCCAAAAGCGAAAATCGTTCTCACCTTTAAAACTGCTTGGCAAACGAGGAGCCTTCAACCTCTTACGGCGAAACGTACGTTTGCGGCAACCGGTTTTTCCCTCTTTATAAAAAACAAAAGATAAATATATCTATTTGATAACTTATCATTTTATAAGGATCGTCCGATGTCATTTTTTTATCTCTTTTTGGCCGGAATCTGCGAAACCTGTTGGCCGTTTGGCTTCAAAATGGCGCAAACTTCCGATTCCCGCGACGGCTGGATCGCTTTTTCGCTGCTGACAATGACTTTAAGCGTCGTGTTTTTTTATGCGGCACAAAAACATTTATCTCTGGCAACCGCTTATCCGATTTGGACCGGCATCGGCGCGCTGGGCGCTTTTCTAGTCAGCACGCTTTATTTTCACGATGCCGCAACCTGGGTCAGCTGGCTGGGTTTGGTCTTGGTTGTCGGCGGTATCGCCCTGATTGACGGCGGTTCCTAAATGATCGCGGCGTCTGTGTTGCCACAGACGCCTGCTACTGTTTTTCAGAACTTCAGCACAAAATCAACTTCCACTAACGTCGGCCGATCCTTGGTGATTCCCTGATGCAGCCACGCTGAAATATTCAACCGTTTGCAATCGTAGATCTGTCCCCAAATTCCGACTGTACACAAACCGTCGGTATCCGCCAGAAAAGTCGGCGACAACGGAAAAGCGGGGAGCGACTGCATCGCCAGAAAATAACCGTAATCGGCCCGGACCGTAAAATCGTGCCGTCCCATAATTCTGAAATAGGTTCCGGTAGAAGACAAGTTATAGGATATATGTCCGCCGACGCGAAAATAATTTTTACCCGATTCTGCCAAAGGCAGATCCCGGTAATAACCGCCAAAAACATAAATATCCAAGTCTTTCCTAAAATTCAGGTTGACCCCGGCATTAAGCGTAAAGTCACTGCTGACAAAGATCTCCTGTCGATAAGAAACGGTGCATTTCCTTTCCTGACCGTACGAAAAAATTGCCGTACTCACCAAAACAACGATAAGAATAACTTTTGTTCTCATAACTGATAAAATTTTAGTTTGTTAACTGAGAAAATAACTTATCCCGAAAACCCGGCATATAATACTTCTCATAATAATTGCTGATTAGTTTTATTGTAGGATAGAAAACAACAGATTATTTCCGCGCAAACGATTGAATTTTGCAGTTGCAATCTGCAGCAAAAAAAGGTACCTAAAAAAGCAGCAGTAAAATAGGCCGTTTTTCAGACATATCTCATTGATTTTAACTATTTTTTACATCGCCGATATATTTTTTCGACCCCGTTCTTTCGTTGCTGCTTGCCGATTTTTTATGCTCTTTGTCTCTTTTTCCCTTGTTTGTTCTTACTCTTATAAGTTTTTCTAAGGCTCTGCACATTTTTCACTTTCTCTCCGTTCTCCTTATTCATCGAGGCTTGCTCTATCATACCGAACTTTCTAATCCTTTCGAATGTTGGTTCCTCCATCCTGAACCCAACTTTTCTTCTTCACCGTTTTTTCGCTTTTTTAACCCTCTTTTCTTATTTTCTCGCTACACTCTTCCTATTTTCTGTTCATACTGCAATTTTCTGCCTGTCCCTCTTCCCTCCATTTCCCTTCAATCCCTTTTACGGTGATTTTTTTACCGACCGTTTTCCTAATCCAAAATTCGCTTACAGCGAAAAAACCTGGCTATTGGTTTTTGAACCAACGAAAACCACGTGCCAAAAAGGTTTAGCCGTGTTGAAAGAAGACATATCATGACTAAATTAAACGTATCCAAGGACAGGAACCTGTATTTTAGAATATAAGTTGCTGTTATGCGGATACTTTTCAACAGCAGCTGATATTTGTATATAGGTGTTGTTTTAAAGGGAGAGAGCCGGTTTTCACCGGCTCTTTTTTTGTATTCGGAAAACCACGCATTAAACGAGTTGATTATTGAGGCATTTTATTTTCTTGGGGCGGTTCCAAGGCCTCGTGTTTTTCCCGTGTCCCGTTTCCCCACCCCGGGTTCCGATC
>CAJUKS010000015.1:9035-38106 GCA_910587405.1 uncultured Alphaproteobacteria bacterium | reverse complement strand
CCGGCATGCTCGGACGCATGAAAAGCTTTGTCAGAAAAGCCGTCGACTGCTGTATTGAATAAGGAGAATCCAAATGCGTAAAATTTTCTGTCTGCTGCTTTTGCTGATGCTGACCGCAGCCTGCAAAGAACCGTCCGCGAAAACCGACTCGACGCTCGCCGACAATAAAATCTACTTTTTCTATTATAACGAATGTCCTTACTGTCACGATGCCTTGGACTACATTACTCAAAAATATCCGAACCTTAAAGTGACAATGGTCAATATCCACAATCCCGGCGGATACGAACTGTTGCTTCGTTGTGCCAAAAAATTCAAACTCGGCAACAACGTCGGCACACCGCTGTTCTGTATGGGAGACCGCTATCTGATGGGCTGGTCGCCGCAAAGTCCGGGGCAGTTTGACCGGTATGTACGGCCGTTTTTAAACTAACCCGTCCCCGGTTCACACCGGGGATTTTTTATTTGCAATAAATTTCCGATTTGCTATATCTTTAATAGAAGAAGCAAAAAGAAAGACGACAAAAATGGAACAGCAGCTGCCGGCAGAAATCATGAAAAAAGCGGCTAAGGGCATTTTTTATATTGCCCATCCGCTTCGGCTGCATATTTTGGAATATCTCGATGTCAACGGCAGTTCTTCGGTTTCGGCAATTACCAAGGCGCTTGGCGAAGATCAGGTCGCCGTTTCGCAAAGTTTGCGAAAAATGCGCGATGCTCATCTGGTCAAAACCGAACGCCGAGGAATTTTCATTTATTATAACATTTACGAAGAATATCCGGCCAGCATTTTCTCTTGCCTGCGCAAACTGTACGGATATATGACCGACGATTTTCAGTATCTGCGCGACGAATGCAAAATCATGCTGCCTGCCGACTATACCATGATGACGGCCAACCGCATCAAATTGTTCGCCAACTATGACAAAATGCGGATTCTCGAGTTTCTTACCCTCAACGGTCCCTGCAACGTCAGCGAAATCATCAACGGCATCGGTTGCGAACAGATCAAAGTTTCGCAATATCTGAAACGGCTGCGCGACGACGGTTTTGTAACCGCATCCCGCCGCGGCCGCTTTATTATCTACGAAATCACCCCGGGCATTCACAAAACCTGCATTCAATGTATCCGCAAACGTTATCATGCCCTTGCCGACAAAACGCTTTTCTGACTTTCTTTTCAGACAGTCTCCCGTCTATAAAACATCCTGTCAGTTCCCTTATCTTTTTTGATATATGCCCTACCAAAACAAGCTTTCGCGCCTATTTCTAGGATGTACAATTCATCAAACAAAGGAGGATAACATGGCTGCAAAAGTTGATAAACTGAATATTTTTCTTTCTAACTTGGCGGTTATAAACGTCAAAATACACAATCTTCACTGGAACGTTGTCGGACCCAACTTCTTTGTCGTCCATAAAATGACCGAAAAACTGTATCAGATGTTCCAACTGCAATATGACCAGGTGGCCGAAATGATGAAAATGCAAAATCAAATGCCGCTGGTAACCATGGCCGAATATCTTGACAATACCACCATCGAGGAAATTGAAGGCCGCGATTATACCGATCTCGAAGTTTTGGAACTGTTGGAAACCGATTGCCAAAACATTATGGCCCTTGCCAAAGACATTCGCGACGAAGCCGATAAAAAGGATAATTTCCTGCTCGCCAACCTGCTGGAAGAATATCTCGCAATTTATGCCAAAAAATCGTGGATGCTGCGTGCCATGCTGGAAGGCGATCCGACAATGGACGATGACGACAATTAGAAAACGCTTTTCACAAAAATATATTCCGGTATGTCAATACCGGAATATATTTTTTTAAATTTCATCACTTATTTACACGGTCAGCATACCGCCGGTAACACCGTAAACCTGTCCGGTAACATAACTGGCTTCCGGCGAAGCAAGAAAAACGTAAACATCGGCCAACTCAACCGGTTGACCGGCACGTTTCATCGGCGTGTCACTGCCGAAATCGGGCAGATTTTCCTTCAGCTGGCCGCCGCAAATTTGCAGCGGGGTCCATATCGGGCCCGGCGCCACCGCATTGACCCGGATTCCCTTAGGGGCAATTTGCTTGGCCAGCCCTTGGGTAAAAGCACGGATCGCCGCTTTGGTACCGGCATAATCAAGCAAATATTCCGAAGGGTCATAAGCCTGAATCGAAGTGGTATTGATAATGCATGATCCCGGTTTCAGATAAGGCATTGCCTCGCGCACCAGCCACATCATCCCAAAAACGTTAACTTCATAAGTTTTGACAATCTGCTCGGTAGACAGGGTTGCAATATCCTTTTGCGCCACCTGTTTACCGGCCACCAGACATAAGATATCCAGACCGTCAAGTTCATCGGCGGCCTTCTCGATCAGGGTTTTGCAAAAGTCTTCGCTGCTGATGTCTCCCGGAATCAACACAGCCTTACGGTCTTCGGCCTCAATCAGCTTCCGTACTTCTTCGGCATCATCTTTTTCTGCAGACAGATAGTTGATGGCAACGTCGGCCCCTTCGCGGGCATAGGCTATTGCCGCCGCCCGGCCGATTCCGGAATCGCCGCCGGTGACCAGAGCTTTTCGTCCTTTGAGCCGACCGCTGCCGCGATAGCTTTTCTCTCCGCAATCGGGAACCGGATGCATGTCGGCTTGAACGCCCGGCGCTTCCTGCGGCTGCCAGTCGTAACCGCCCTGATAATATTCTTTTAACGGGTTAACCAGTTTATCTTTATCAAAAAACATACTTTTCTCCTCCTTACTTTTACAATCCAGCTTGATGTAAGCCATTCCGGTAAGGATTAAAAGCGGTTTAATTCTAAATGCTAGCCTGGCCAAAAGCATTGCCGCTCCTCTTTACAACATTCGACCAACACAAAAAAACACCTCCCGGATCCGGAAGGTGTCAAAAAGCAAAATATTTTTCCAAACTACTCGGCAGCTTTGGCAGCCTTTTTGGCAATGCGGGCCGGTGTTGCTTTTTTAGCGGCAGCTGCCGGTTTTTCAGCCGGGCCTTTTTTCTTGACAACCGCTTTTTTGATCTTCAAAGCTTCATCGGTGAGCTTATTGCTGGAAGTAGATTCCAAATAAGAATCCAAACCGCCGTTATGCTCAATCGAACGCAGCGTTTTAGAGCAGATTCTCAATTTGAAAAACTTGTTCAAAGCTTCGCTGAACAGAGAAACTACTTGCAAGTTCGGCATAAAACGACGACGGCTATGGTTGTTAGCATGGCTAACATTATTTCCGCTCATAACGCCGGTGCCGGTAATATCACATTTTTTAACCATTATTTTATTCCTCAAAAACAAACTCGTTGCTTGTTAATAGCCAGAGTTGAGCAAAAAGTCAAGAATTATTTGATAAAATAAAAAAAATTGTAGCATTTTTAAGAAAAGTGTATTATTAGTATCTCGTTTTGATTGTTATGTGCCCGTAGCTCAGCTGGATAGAGTGTTGGCCTCCGACGCCAAAGGTCATGGGTTCGAATCCCTTCGGGCACGCCATTTATAAAAAACTCCCGCGTTTTGCCGGGAGTTTTTTATGGTTTTCCCCAGGGTCAACCCCAGAATTCTCTCTCCGGGCACGCCGGATTCATCATAAAAACCCCGCGCCGGGGCGGGGTTTTTATTTATGATTTCTTTGCACGTTCCAACGTTATCTGGTAACCACCACCATCGCCTCGCGCAAAATCCGGTCGTTGATCATATAACCGGTCTGCAGTTCGGCCACCACGGTGCCGGCAGGCTTCGATTTGTCTTCCACCTCCTGAACCACCTGATGAAACGAAGGATCAAAAACTTTGCCCATCGGATCCATTTTTGTCACTCCGAATTTGGCCAGAACTTTGCTGAGCTCCGATTCGGTTAATTCCACGCCCTTTTTCAGCTGAACGCACTCTTCGCCGCCGGCTTCGGCAGCGGCAAGCAGCGCACGGTGAAGGTTGTCCGCAACCGACAGCATTTCCTTGGCAAATGAAGCAATCGCATATTTTGAGTTTTTCTCCAACTCCTGAGCGCACCTTTTTTTGGTGTTTTCGAGTTCGGCGTATGCCCGCAGGTAATCGTCTTTCAATTTGGCGTTTTCCTGTTTGAGCTTGTCGGTCTCCGGTTCGTTTTGAGGCAGGTTTTCTTCCGCGTTTTCAACCTGTTCTCCGATATTTTCGGCCTCAACGCAATCATCCGGTTCAGAGTTATGCTCTTTTTTATCGTTTTTCATTTTTCCCTCTTTAATTTTTTTACAAAGCGCGTATATTTCTTATATACAACATTTAATGATTAAAGATAAACAAGTCAAGGGGAGAAGTTTCTGTTGCCTTTTTAATTAATTCTTAAAACAGACAATATATTCTCTTGTTATTGATTATTCTGACTATTGAGAGAGATGATATGAATCGTGTTACTGCGCCGAAAGCCGACTCCAGCGTTTTTAAACCGCTGCCCAAAAATTTTAATTTAAAAAAATTTTCCATCGCTTTTAGTGTTGTCAACAAACCTAATCTGGCCGAGATCCAAAATCTGGGACGCCGGCAGTGTCTCGGCAAAAACGACTGGCCGCAGATCGACAAAGTCAACGCCTGGATGATGACGGCGGAAACCGCCGTGTTTATGAAATGGGGCGGTTTGGGAATGGTCGCTTCCGAATTGCCGGAAGCCTTTAACCGCAGTTTTGCCGCCGACGGCGATCTGGTCTCGGTGGTAACGCCGCTTTATGTCGGCGACACCGGCAAAAAGAAAGCCCGGTTCGAAAACAATATTTATGACGGCGCCGAGAAAAAATCGGTCTCGCTGGAAAAAATCATCACGATCAAGGTTCCCTTCCAGGGCGAGCGCAGCACGTTGGTCAAATACAACGTGACGGTCTGGCGCGGCAAACGCGACAACGTCGAATATATCTTTTTGCAAAACGACCGCTTTTTCTCCATCAATCCGCATCCCGAAAACAACCCGGCTCAGGACGGTTGTTACATTCTAAACGAATTTCACATCAACGAAGTCGAACGCTTCGCCTTTTTCTCCAAAGCGGTTTACATCCTGGTTAAAACTTTGCTGCAAAAAAACAAAACCGCACTGGCCGCACCCAACCTGCTGATCGCCAACGACTGGCACAGCGGCGCCCTTGCCGGACTGACCAAATATTTTTCGATTGCCCAGCAGGAAGCGGGTTTGATTTCGCCGCAGCTGTGCGAAAAACTGAAAAACCTGCCGGTAATCCATCTCGCCCATCACCTCGGTTATCAGGGCTGGGATTATGAAAACACTTCCAAAATTCTGAATTCGCTGTATGAAAACATGGCCGGCATCGTTTTTAAAAACGCCAAAGCGATTAAAAACAGCAATCCCCGTACCTGTCATACCCTGATCGTCTATGACTGTTACAATCAGGCCTCATGCAATTTTCATCTTGCCGATCGGGTGGTTACCGTTTCCAAAAACTACATGGAAGAGGTTTCCAAAGAACTCGATTTCGGATTTGATTTTCGGGATATCTTAAAAATCCGCAAAGACCACCGCAACTTTTTCGGGATTGTCAACGGATATGACAAAAAGCTGATCACTCCCAACCCGGACCGCATTGAAGCCATCAACCGGTACTTTGCGCCGTTTCATTTCAAATTCTACGACGAAAATCATTTGGATGCCAAATTGGAGAACAAAAAAGAATTCATCCGCCTGATTTCCAAAATCGCCGCCGATCCCGAATACAAGCAGAAAGTGATTCCGCTGATCGACACTTATAAATTTGACGACCTCAGCAAAAAAATCAAAAACATTGCCCGCACTCCGGTTGTATGCGCCACCAGCCGACTGGTTGAACAAAAAGGTTACGACATTGCCGCTCAGGCAATCATTAGCTTGTGTGACAAATTCGGCGCCCTTAAAAACATCGAAATGCCGATTTTCATTCTCGGCGGCGCCGGCGACAACAAATGTTTTGAACATCTCACCAACCTCAAGGACCGCATCATGGCCACCCATCCCAAATGCGGCGAACGCATCTTTGTCTTTCGCGGCTATCTTGACGATTTTGCCTACGCGATCCAGCTCGCTTCCGATTTTTATCTGATGCCGAGCCGCTTCGAGCCTTGCGGTCTCAATCAGATGGAAGCGATGGCCAAAGGCGTGCTGCCGGTCACGATGTCTACTGGCGGCCTGGTTGACACCGTTGATCACGGCATTGACGGTTTTCGCACCGAAGTGTTTTTCTCTTCCCACAAACGGCGCGTTTACGGCAACAACCTGACGGCTCAGCGGTTGAAAAACAATGTTAACGCCTATGCCGAAACTCTGATCAAGGCATTGGAAACCTTTTACCGCCATTTTGATCTGTTGCATCGGATGACGATCAACGCCATGCAAAAAGACTTCAGCTGGAACGTTGAAGGCGGCAGCATCTACAAATATCGTCAACTGTTCAAAAAAGGCCATTTATAAAACCTTCGAGTTATCAAGAAGTATATTTTTTTAGACTTGTGCAATCACATTTTTACGAATATGCTGATAGCATAAGCACATAGACAATTTACTTTAGGAGGTTAAGTATATGGGCGATACTTCTGTTGCAACGCAAGTCGCCGCCAAATGGCGCAAAAAGAGGGGGTCGCTGATTATGGCCCTCCATGAAATTCAGGATGTCAAGGGCTATGTTCCGTGGGAAGACGCGCTGGAAATTGCCCGGGCGATGAACATTCCGCTGGCTCGGATTTACGAAGTTCTCACCTTTTACAATTTTTTCAAGCTGGAAGCACCCGGCAAGGCGGTTATTTCGGTATGTACCGGAACCGCCTGTTATTTAAAAGGAAACGACAAAGTTCTCGAAGAATTTAAAAAAGAGCTCGGTATCAGCGAGGGCGAAAGCACCCCCGACCGCACTTTTCACCTGCAATGCGTCCGCTGCGTCGGCTGCTGCGGCCTGGCGCCGGTATGCGTGGTCAACGGAAAAACATACGGTCGCGTAACCGTCGGCGATGTTCACAACATCATTGACGAATGGCGCAAAAAATTTGACGACGAAGACAAGGAGCTGGCCCATGGCTGATATGAATGAAATTGACAAAAGATTCGATATCCACGAAATTGCCAAGAACAAACGGCAGGATCTTGACCGTTTTGTCTGCAACATCTATTGCTGCCACTCCACCGGCTGCAAATCTTCGGGCAGCGACGATATTCTCGACCTGCTCAAATCAGCGGTGGCCGAACACGGACTGGAAGGCAAAGTACGCATCGTGGCCACCGGTTGCATGGGATTATGCGCCCAGGGACCGCTGGTACGAGTCGAAATCAAGGGGCAAAAAGACGTTCTTTACAAACGACTGGAACCGCTGGTGGCACGCATCATCATTTCCGAACACGTTATTCCGGCTCTCAAACTGACCGAAGGCGAAACTTTCGAATTGCCCGAATTTTTAAACAAATATGTGCTGTCCCTCGATCTGCCGTTCTTCACCAAGCAGGAAAAAGTGGTTTTAAAACAGGCCGGGCATCTTGATCCCGAAGATATTCACGAATACATTGCCCGCGGCGGTTATCTGGCGTTGGAAAAGGTGCTCAAAACCATGACGCCGGCCGAAGTCGCGGCCGAAATTAAGAAATCGGGCCTGCGCGGCCGCGGCGGCGCCGGTTTTCCGACCGGTCTCAAATGGGAACTGGCGGCCAAAGTTCCGGTTGTTGACGACAAGTTCATCATTTGCAACGGTGACGAAGGCGATCCCGGTGCTTATATGGACCGCAGCATTCTCGAATCCAACCCCCATGACGTGATCGAAGGCATGATGATTGCCGCCTACGCCATCGGCGCCACCGAAGGATGGTTTTATATTCGCGCCGAATATCCGCTGGCGGTGGAAAGAATCGAAAAAGCGATCAAGGCCTGCAAGAAAAACCGCCTGCTCGGCAACAACATCATGGGCACCGGTTTCAATTTCAACATCGACATTCGCCTCGGCGCCGGCGCTTTTGTCTGCGGTGAGGAAACCGCCCTCATCCACTCGATCGAAGGCAAACGCGGCACCCCGCGTCCGCGCCCGCCCTATCCGACCGAAGTCGGTCTGTGGGACAAACCGAGTTGTATCAACAACGTCGAAACCCTCGCCAACGTGGCGCCGATTATCCTCAAAGGCGCCGATTGGTTTGCTTCTTTCGGCACCGAAACGTCAAAAGGGACCAAAGTTTTTGCCTTAACCGGACAGGTGGAACACTCCGGTCTGATCGAAGTGCCGATGGGCACCACCATTGACGAAATCGTCAATCAGATCGGCGGCGGCGTTCCCAACGGCAAAAAACTGAAAGCGGTCCAGACCGGCGGCCCGTCAGGCGGGGTTATTCCGGCTTCGAACATCGATTTGCCGGTTTGTTACGAAGAACTCAAAAAAGTCGGTTCCATCATGGGTTCGGGCGGCATGATCGTAATGGACGAAACCGCCGATATGGTTGATATCGCCAAATTCTATCTCGACTTTACCGTCGACGAATCCTGCGGCAAATGCGCACCCTGTCGCATCGGCGGCAAGCAGATGTTGCTGCTGCTGGAAAAAATTGCCAAAGGCAAAGGCACCCGCAAAGACATTGAAGAACTGCGCAAAATTGCCGTCGCCATGCAAAAGGCGTCACTGTGCGGACTCGGACAAACCGCACCTAACCCGATTCTTTCCACCATGCGTTTCTTCGGCGAAGAATACGAAGCCAAGGTGGCCGGCAATCAGGACAAAATCACGGAGGCTAAATAATGGTAAAACTGAAAATTGACAATTACGATGTTGAAGCAACCGCCGGAACCTCGATTTTAGAGGCCGCCCGCAGCGTTCATATCGAAATTCCGACCTTATGCAAACACCCCGACGTCGACGCCACTGCCGGATGCGGCATTTGTATCGTCAAAGTCAACGGCCGCATCATGCGTTCCTGCTGCACCCCGGTCGCCGAAGGAATGGAAGTGATCACTTCCGACGCCGAACTGGTGGAAGTGCGCCGCACCGTTCTCAAGCTGATTTTGAGCAACCACCCCAACGCCTGCCTGACCTGCATCCGCTCCGGACACTGCGAACTCCAGGACCTGAGCAACACTTTCGGCATCAAAGAAGCAACTTTGCCCAACCTCACCAAACGTTGGCCCATCGACGATTCGACCAAAGCGTTGGTGCTTGACTCAAGCAAGTGCATCCTTTGCGGCCGTTGTGTCGAAGTCTGTCAAAATCAGCAAAACGTATGGGCGTTGGGTTACCTCAACCGCGGCCTGGCCACTCGCGTGACCGCCGCCAACGGTATCAACCTCGCCGACAGTCCCTGCATTAAATGCGGTCAGTGTTCCGCCCATTGTCCCACCGGCGCCATCGTCGAATATGACGAGACTCAGAAAGTGTGGGACATGCTCAACGACAACGGCCTCTATACCATTGTTCAGATTGCGCCGGCAGTTCGGGTGGCGATCGGTGAAGAATTCGGTTATGAATTCGGCGAAAACCTGACCGGAAAGACTTATGCCGCTCTTCGGCGCATGGGCTTCAAACGCATTTTTGACACCAACTTCGGCGCCGATCTGACCATCATCGAAGAAGCGACCGAGTTTGTGCGCCGCTTTACCGAAGAACCGCAAAGTCTGCCGATGTTTACCAGCTGCTGCCCGGCCTGGGTAGATCTGTTGGAAAAGTATCATCAGGATATGATTGCGCATTTCTCCACCTGCAAATCGCCGCAATCGATGGTCGGCGCGTTGGCCAAGACCTATTATGCCGACAAAATGGGACTTGATCCGGCTCGCATTCGCGTGATCTCGATCATGCCCTGCACCGCCAAGAAATGGGAAATTGTCCGCAGCGAAGATATGAACTCCTCCGGTTTCCAGGACGTTGACGTCTCGTTAACGACCCGTGAACTGGCGCGGATGATCAAACAGGCCGGAATTGATTTCCGCAGCCTTCCCGAAGAAGCCGCCGACAATCCGCTCGGCGAATATTCGGGCGCGGGAACGATTTTCGGCGCCAGCGGCGGCGTCATGACCGCAGCTTTGCGAACGGCTTATTTTTATATTACCGGACAGGAATTGGGTGAGTTGAACTTCCGCGCAATCGAAGGGCTGGACGGCATCAAGCAGGCCGACGTCGAAATTGCCGGAAAAACGATTCGCATTGCGGTCGCCCACGGTACCGGCAACGTTGAAAAAGTATTGGAGCGGATTCGTGCCGCCCGAGAAGCCGGCGAAGAACCGCCTTACCACTTTGTGGAGGTAATGGCCTGCCGCGGCGGCTGTATTGCCGGCGGCGGACAACCGCGGGTGATGTTGCCCGGACAACCGAAACCGCGCGGCATTACCGACGACATTCGCCGCAAACGCGCCAAGGGACTGTTTGACGAAGACCTGAAAGCCGCCAACCGGCTGTCACACCATAACCAGTCGATCAAAATCCTCTACGAAGAGTACATCGGCCGGCCCAACGGCGAAAAAGCCCATAAGCTGCTGCACACGCACTATTGCCCGCGCGCGGCTTACAAGCGATAAAAGAAGCAACAACCCCCGGTTTAACCGGGGGTTGTTTGAAAAATACCAAAAGCTCAACGACCGTCGCAGAATCATCATTTCCCTTGCTTTCAGAAATATTTTTCCGTATAATACGGGCAGTAAAAAATTATCAATATATTACTTTTGCGGCAAAAACAAACAATGCGCACAAGCATCGGCTCAATGAGCGTTTTTTGGGTTTGTCGGCTTATAAATTTGAGTAGAATTTATTTGGACCGGATCCTGATTTCTCCGGTCTTGACATAATTTTTAATTATTAAACCCTATACTATGAAAAAGAACATTAAACAACTTACCGAAAAGGGATCTCATTCTGACCATTTCGGAACAAAATGCTGGTTATCAGAAAAAGAACAAGATCTTCCAAAACGTTTGGATTATAACAATCGTTCAATAATCAGAGATCGAATTCAGGAACTGTTGAATGCAGGCTGGAAACCGGTACAACCACTGCCTTTGGATTGGAGTTTTTTGCAAAAAGACAACTATGAAGTCACCGTCTTTATGGAAGCTCCGGCAGACGAATAAAATTTTTTCAAAAGAAAACACCGAGCCTTAACCGGCCCGGTGTTTTTCATTCACAGAACAGCAAGCTACCGCTGTTCACCGTAGAAGAACGTATAGCGTTCACTGTCGGAATAGGTTTTCTCTCCAAATTGAATCGAAAAACTTATTCCAAGTTTCATGCTGTACATTCCGCCTTCACCCAGATTCCAACTTTCTGCCGTAAACGACGATTGCGGATTTTCATAATGCCGGAAAGGCATTTCGTAAGTCAGCTTTTCATCCTGATAAGTCGCCTTTTCATAAACAAACTCATAAGGCATATAAACCAACGTTTTTCCGCTTGCTTTTTCGTTCAGACGCACCGTAACGTTATATCCGTATTGCTGAATCGTAAAACCGTCTGCTTCACGTTTTTCCAGTCTGCCGGGATCGGCATTTTCCTGCTTAATAACAAAATCGTTCGGGCCCGGCATTGTGGCAAGCTCATTGGTAGAAAAGCCGGTTGTTTCCAACATGTCGTTTTTCAGAACCACTTCTTTTTTAATCTGCTTGATTCCGCTTTCCGACCAGGTCTGTTCCAGCATAATCCATGACACCAGTTCTCCCGACCAGCTGTCAGTTTCGCTGAAAGAAACACCTTCGTCAACCACCTTACTGGAGAGAAGCATATCTTCACCCTTTACTTCCTTCTTCAGCACCAGTTCGGAAGATACCGTATACTGTTTGCCGTTAAAGGTAACCGTAATAGAATGAGCGCATCTCTGCCGTTTATAGGCTTTGCCGTTCTCCGTTACGTCGTCAAGCTCACTCAATTCACAGCCGTTGTTCACAATATTCTCATATTTATGATAAGGCATTGTTTGCTTGGTAACACCGTCATCATAAAGGCCGACCTGATAAACAAGCTCATAGTCGAATGAGAAGTTGGGATACTGAACACGACAGACCATGATTGAATCCAACACGGTCACGAAGTCGCCGTTTTTGCGGCTTTCCCCGGCCTTGCAGGTAACGGAAATCGTAGCATCACCGCTTTCCCAGCTGCTGACTTCGATTTCCTTGTTCACGTTATTAAGCGTGTTGTTGAGAGTAACCGAGACTTTGTTCTCGAAAGCGGCGCGGGTGATGCCCTTGACCACAATCCAGGATTCGTAGCTCAGTTGGGTACCGTCGGTTCCGACCTGTTCTTCGACTTGTTCGTCGATTCCCTGATCGAGAACTTCACTTTCGATGACCTCCTTCGGGAAGATTTCGTCGTCCTTGTCGCAGGAGGTCATCATCATACCGGTAAGAACGGCAGCTGCTGCCATTACAAACCACATTTTTCTTGTCTTCATAATAAAAAATGGTTTTAAAAGTTTAACGTTGTTTTTAATTAAATCGTCTGTTTATATTTACGCTCATATCGGACAGCCGATATCGCGGAATTTTTAATTTAATAACATTTCACTCTTATCTTTTATTCTTGCCGGAAATAACAGTGCCTTCATCTGACTTTGAAAAACACGGTTCTCTCCTTAATAATACAAACTGAAATAGTTGTAGATAATAATTTGGTATAAAACTTTTTTATTCGTAACGAAAAAGCTTCCGATCAAAGCAGAATATTACCTGTGGCATCTCATTCGTTATACCCAAATCCGTAGGAACCGCAAAAACTGCAGGAAGACTGCCATACGTTATCAATACTGCATTGATAACCATAGTTACTTTTTTTCTGACAACCGGAGTTCCATACACCGTTGTTCATATAGTAATCTTGAGCACAGCCTCTTGCATACCCTTTATTGACGGAATAATCACCGGTCCAATACGGTACACAGGCATTGTTATTTCTGCCATAATAGAAAGAATACCCCGAAGCGGAAAAACTGTTATTGCCCGCTTTTCCGGTAAACTTCCCGGCAATGCACACTTCCTGATTCCACTTGGAATTCATGATAACATGCTTTTTCGTATTGAAGGCACTGCCGTAATCAATATAAATTTTTGAATAATCGCGTGCAATACGAACAGCACCGTCTACATTAACTGTCGAGTAACCAAACACACCGATACCATGACAATTAGCCCGATAAGAACGGCATCTTGTCTGATCGTCGTTCGAACCGGTGGTACAGTCATTGTAACCGCCGATGCTGGTGGTCGAATCGTTATTTTTCCACCCTTCTATCCGCATATTGTCAACACGCATATTTGACCGGTTGGTAAATATAACGTTCATTCGATGCCACAAATTGCCGATAGATCCCTGAGCGTTGTCAAAAATAAGCGTACCCCAGTCTTCACCGCTCCAACTCGAATTAAAACCGTCAATAGAAGCATCTTTGAATTTGACAACCGAACGGTTTTTCAGCACAAACTGAACGGCAGGCGTATTCGTTTGTGAATTATTCCAATCGTCAAACGCCCAACTGTTGTTAGAAAAAATCCATCTATAAATATCTAAATCTACATTGCCGGTAATTGTGGTATGCGACCAGTCTCTGAAGAAAATGCGTGTCGGCGACGGGCCTTTACAATCACCTCTTTGTAAATAATGAATTCCGGAACCGGCCCAAGCCTGACATGCGCTTGGCATTGTCGTAGATTCGGAAAAGGTAACGTTTTTCCATGTATGGCTGTCTACTTGATAACCTTCGCCGTAACTGTTTTTGTCATCGCGTGAACTGTAATAAAACTGTACGTTAATATCGCTCAAATCCGTATTCAACAACCAACTCTCCCCTTGAACACGCATATGATCAAGCTTTAACTTAGGACGTGTCCAATAACTTCTTTCTTCATCTTCGCCGCAAGAAGAATAGCGCTTGGAATCCACATCATATAAAGCGGCAATTCCATTTACCGAAGCATAATTCTTTTTGTTGCCAATCGTATCCCAACCATGAGCCCTTTTTTCTACTTTCAACGGAACGACAAGTTCAGTCTTATTAATCAAGTACAAGTGATTTCTTCCGTTTGAGTCGGTTCTGTAGAAGACCTGCTGCCCATTGGAATCAACCAGAGAATCGTCCTTGGATAAATACCCTTGAGAATATGCCCCTCGCACTTGCTGTTCACAAGTGAGTTTGCAACGATAATAACCGAGATAGTTTTTGGTACTGCCGCCGCCGTTATAACTGCCGCCGAGGTTACAGGGAATAACCGTACCCTGAACGCCGTCTTTGCTGCAGGTCGAGGGCAACTTCTTCGAATATTCCGTCATATCCCATTTGGCGCAATAGTTCGCGGCACTCCAACGGCATTTGTAAAATCCATAGGCATAGGGACAAGCCTCGGTCGAATCTTCACACGAAATCGGGTACTGACCTTTTACTCTTTCCGTACTGTTGGTGTCAAAATAGCAGGTTTGCTTGTCACAATCCTTAAAATAACCGGCATTCTTACATTCGTCTTCCGGAGACTTGCACGAACTGTACAAGATCAGACCTCCCTGCTGACAACTTTTTGCACCGGTCGCACCGCCATAGGTACAGGTGCGATAATTGCTCGGACACTGACAGCTTACGCGAGACTTACCGTCGCTGTCCGTACATTTTTCTATTTGTTTCATATCCGCCGGACAACTTCCTTCATACGGGAAATAATTGACGTCACAGACGCATTTGTTGTAGTAAACCGTATCGTTCGTACTCAACAGACAAACGCCGCCGCCCGGCTGACAGTTCTTTACGCCGGTATTCCACTGAGCCGGCGTTTTGTATTCCGAATTGCATTGACATTTATAGAGACTGCCGCATTTGTCACTGACCAGTTTTCCGCTTTTGGGATCCGTTTTTTTAACCGTTTCCAGCGGGAAAACGCAGCCCTGATACGCATATTCGCTGCTGCAGCATTTGACATAACGGGCATCGTAGGGGCAGACGCCGCCCGGATTGTTACAGGCCGAAGCCACCGTCGTATAACCTTCCTGTTTGCACAGGTCGTCGGTCGGAAGCGGATCAATTTTACCAAAATCTGCACCCCCGGCACAATTCGGATCGCCGACGAAACAAACCTTGGCTTCCGCATAAGTGCAAAAAAGCGCACCGCAAAATAATGCAGCGAGCAAAAATATCCCTAAATTTGGTGTTTTCATAGCTCTTCCCCTTAAAAAGCTGTTTACACTTATGTCAAGTATAAATAATAAAACCCTAAGCTCTCCGCCCCTTTCGCGGTGCTTGTCATCAGATAACCCCCCGATGACTTTTAAAAGATTAGCACATCATTTTTTATTTTGCAAGTACTTTTGTCTATATTCTTTTGGCCGGTCAACCCAACTTTTTATAAAACTCTTTCCGCACCCGCCGGCTCATCGACCACAAATTGCCCCAGCCGTTCACAGGTTCAATCGCCGCCAAGGTCTGAAAATTGAAATCGCGGCTGAGAAAAAGCGAAGTATTTTTGCTGTAACAGTTCATCGGGCAAAAACCGTAAAAGTCAACCTGAATCAGGTCGGCTTCTTTTAAGGCGGCAACCGCTTTTACATATTCTTTGCTGGTATTGATGCGGTCGCTGTCATCCAAAATAACCATGCCGCCCGCAGCCAGGGCTTTCACTGCCGCGACCGCGCATTCCGCCCGACGCTTGCCGTCCACAACAATCACGTCATAACGGCAGCCGTCCTCAAAAACGGCCTGCTCATAAGCTTCCCCCTCATCGCGCCAACGAACGTCCAGGTTGGCACGGTCAAATTCTTTTTCCCATTTGGCAAACCATTCGGGGTTGTCTTCTATACTGGTGACCGATTCGGCGCGGGCAGCCCAGAAAAGCGACGAATTGCCGCATCCGTATTCAAAAATTTTCTTGTCGCTGTAGTCAAACTGGGCCAAATACTCAATGGCCGGATAGGTATACCAGGGAATCGGATTGCCGTCCCGATCTTCGCAGACCTTTTCGTCGATACTGCGTTCGATTCCGAATTCCTGCTGCCACATTTCAATAAACTTGGCAAAACGCGCGCTGAACATCTTAACCCTGCCTCTTCGCCGCCGCAGCCATCCGCAATAACAGCATGCTGACGACCTCAATCGCCGGCATGTTGGTGGTTTTGCAGTCCTTTTCCGCCGCATACAACATTTCCAACCCGCGCAGCAGTTTGTCGCGTTTCCACGCCGACAGCTGCCGTTTAAACGCATCGGCACGATAAAAAATGATCCGCGGAATCAACCGTTGCATCGCCCGGTCGACGGTTTCGCCGTTTTCGATTCCCGCTTGGCAAATCAACAGCTTCATCAAATGATACATCAAGGCCCGCACCACCGCCACCGGTTCATTGCCTTCGTTGATGTAGCGGCTGTAGAAGGAAAGCGCCTTGGCCCGGTCGCCTTCCAGCGCGGCATAATAAATATCTTCCACACTCGAATCGGAAGCGTCGCTGACGATTTTTTCCACAATTTCCGGAGTCACGTTTTTGGCCGTTCCCATATAAGTCGCCAGCTTGTCCAACTCACCGAGATTCACCATCCGGTCGCCCGACAATCGCGAACAAAGCAGCTGAATCGCCGCCGGTTCAAAAGTCAGTCCCATTCCCCGCAAAACGCCGCAAATATCTTCGTTCTTATCCTCATAACAGGCAAAACACCCCATATCGGCGCTGTCTTCCGCCAGTTTGACCAGCGAAGATTTTTTATTGAGGCTGCCGGCACCCGACAATATCAGCAGATTTTCGGCATTCGGACTTTCGTCCAGCATTTTTCGAATCCCTTTGCTGAGATCATTGCCGGCATCGTTGACAATAACCACCCGCCGGCCGCCGACCAAAGACTGTCCGTTAAACTCGCCGTACAAACGGCCGATATCCGCCGCCGCGTCGCTGCCGTTGATTTCCGCCACCCGGAAGGCGTCGTTCAAATCGGAACAAACCGACTTTGCCAGTCGGCGGACCGTATCCCGCTGCAAACCGTCATTGCTGCCGTAAACCAGAAACGCTTTGATTTTTTGATCCGGTTTTTTGATAAAACCGTCCACCTGGACCGATTTAAAAATCATGCGGATTTCCCCGGTTGGTCATCGTACTGTGAAAATAGGCGCCCAGCCGCAACGCGATGTCGTTGGCAATGATTTTGGCGGCATCTTCGTCACCCTTTTTCTGCGCCATCGTCGTCGAATAGGGATTGGCCAGAATGTCATAACTGACGTAGGCAATGCTGTCGCCGCTCAACACCTTTTCGGTCCCTTCGACCATATAATAGCGCACCCGGTATTTCACCATCTTGCGGGTCGCCGTGATATCGGAACGCAGAGCCTGATCCGATACGTTTTTACTGCTCAAATTGACATACAAACGGTATTTCGGCTGTTTCGGCGCTCCTTTCGGCGTCAGCAGATCCAACAGTTCATTGCGCATCACCTGGCCGAAACGCTGCGAAATCGGTTCAATGCTGACCTGAGCCATCTCCTGACTGATCGACGTGTCGAAATCACCGCCGTAATACCACATGTTGCTGTGTTTTTTTTCAACGTACAACGGCTCAAATCCGCAGCCGCCCAAAATCAACAGCAGTCCCCAAATGAGATGTTTTCTATGCAACAATGTTCCGGTCCTTTCTTTTTATGCGGCGGAAAACACCGATTGTTTCCCGCCCCGTCTTCTATGCCACGATATTGACAATCCGGTTC
Organism: uncultured Alphaproteobacteria bacterium; assembly: GCA_910587405.1. Lineage (GTDB taxonomy): Bacteria > Pseudomonadota > Alphaproteobacteria > RF32 > CAG-239 > JAFUYI01. The sequence continues at coordinate 20,481 of CAJUKS010000015.1, read as the reverse complement.
GGCACGATAATGATTTTTTTGACTTCGCGGCCGTCAAGCTGACGTGCGACATTATCCAGCGCCAGCGCTTTTGCCTCAATATCCGCTTTCGGCGCATCTTTCGGCATTTCGATGGTTCCGCGCATTTTTCCGCAAATCTGCACCGCCATCGTCACCGTATTGTCTTCGGCCAGTTTCGGATTGCCTTCGGGCCAGCTTTCGGCCACAATCAAACCGTCCTGTCCCATCCGTGCCCACATTTCTTCGGCCAAGTGCGGCGCAAACGGCGCAATCAGCTTTAACAATGTCAGGTAAAGTTCTTCGGGAACCCGATCCAGCCCCGACATATAATTAACATAGGTCATCAGCGACGAAACCGCGGTGTTGAAACGCATTTGATCGATTCGTTCGCTTACTTCCAAAATGCATTTGTGCATCGCCCGCAGATCGGCTTCCGAAGCTTTTACCGCCGCGGTCTTTCTCATCAGCCCGTAAATCTTGTTAACAAAACGGTAAACGCCCATCAGACTTTCGTCCGACCACATCGCCACCTGATCAAACGGCCCGATAAACATTTCATACATCCGGAAAGTATCGGCGCCGTACGAGTTGACAATGTCGTCAGGATTAATCACGTTGCCGCGCGACTTCGACATTTTTTCGCCGTTAGAAGCAAGGATCATCCCGTGCGAGGTCCGCTTGTGGTACGGCTCTTTGGTCGGAACCAACCCCAGATCGTACAGGAACTTATGCCAGAAACGGGAATATAAAAGGTGCAGCGTCGTATGCTCCATCCCGCCGTTGTACCAGTCGACATTCATCCAGTAGTCCAACGCTTCTTTGGAAGCAAAAGCCTCCTGATTGTGCGGATCGCAATAGCGCAGAAAATACCACGAAGAACCCGCCCAGTTCGGCATTACGTCGGTTTCGCGTCGGGCAGTGCCGCCGCATTTGGGACATTTGGCGTTCAACCAGTCGCCCGCTTTGGAAAGCGGCGATTCGCCTTCGTCGTTGGGGAGATAGTCGGGAACTTCGGGCAAAGTCAACGGCAGTTCCGATTCGGGGATCGGCTGCCACCCGCAATGTTCGCAATAAACCATCGGAATCGGTTCGCCCCAGTAACGCTGACGCGAAAAGACCCAGTCCCGCAGTTTGAAATTAATCTTCGACCGTCCGAAGCCGTGCTCGGCCGCATAATCGATTGCCGCCCGCATGCCGTCTTCTTTGTTCATGCCGTCCAAAAAGCCCGAATTGACATGCGCACCGTCTTCTTCCCAGGCCTTTTCGCTGATATCGCCGCCTTCCAGCACCTGAACAATCGGCAATTCAAACGCTTTGGCAAAATCATAGTCGCGCTGGTCATGCGCCGGCACCGCCATAATCGCGCCGGTACCGTAGCCGGTCAAAACATAATCGGAAATAAATACCGGAATCAAAGCGCCGTTATAAGGGTTCTTGGCCTTAATGCCTTTCAGTTCAACCCCGGTCTTGCTGTCATCCATCGTCCGCTGCAGTTCCGACTTTTTGGCGGTCGCTTCGACATACGCTCTCACCTCGTCGGGATTTTCAAACCTGTTCGCCAGTTCCGACACATATTTATGTTCCGGCGCCAGCACCATATAAGTCACGCCAAAAGCGGTATCGGGCCGAGTGGTAAAGACGGTCAGTTTCTTATCCGATAACGGTTTTCCTTCTTTGTCGGTAAGGCCGAAGTCAAGTTCCGCGCCTTCGGAACGGCCGATCCAATTGACCTGTTGCGCCTTAACGCGGTCGATAAAGTCCAAATCCTCCAAATCGGTAATCAAACGGTCGGCATATTTGGTAATCGCAATCATCCATTGTTCTTTGTCCTTGCGCACCACCTGAGCGCCGCAACGTTCGCAACAGCCGTTGACAACTTCTTCGTTGGCCAGACCGACCTTGCAGGACGGACACCAGTTGATGGCGATTTTGTCCTTGTAAGCCAACCCTTTTTCAAAAAATTTGATGAACATCCACTGCGTCCATTTGTAATATTCCGGATCGCAGGTGGTCACGCAACGGTCCCAATCAAAACTGAAACCGATTGATTTTAATTGGCGGGTAAAGTTCTCGATGTTGGCTTTGGTCGACACCGCCGGATGCACCCCGGTTTTGATGGCATAGTTTTCGGCCGGCAACCCAAAAGCGTCAAAACCCATCGGGTACAGCACGTTAAATCCCTGCATCCGCTTTTTGCGCGCCACGACGTCAAGCGCGGTATAGGAACGCGGATGGCCGACGTGCAGCCCAGCACCGGAAGGATAGGGAAACTCCACCAAAACATAAAACTTTTGTTTGTTCGGATCAATTTCCACCTTATAGGCTTTTTCGCAATCCCAGATTTGCTGCCATTTGTTTTCAATCGTATGGAAGTTGTATCTTTCTTCCATTTCCCATTCTTTCTGCCATTCGGCAAAAGGCTTGCCGTTATGACGGGCGCTGCAGTCGTCTTTCAACTTATTGTCTCCGTATTCTAAAAATTGAGCTTTGTCTTTTTGTCTGCGCATTAGGCTATAATATATTTTGCAAAAAGACAACAAAGTTGTCACAAAAATACATCGGAATATCGCAAAAAAACAAAAATCGTCTTCGACGCACCGGTACCGTTATAAACACCGGCCGGTGTAAATCGTTTTTCTCCCTTGTATTTGCCGATGCAATTTTCTAAACTGTTTATCCAGTCAGTTAACCGCAACAGCAAAGGACAAGACCCGTGGACATCCGCAGCATCGCCTTAAACGTTTATCAGAAATCTCTCGATTCGGCATACGCCGGCAGCATTTCCGATCAGGAATTGAAAGAATTGTCGCCGCAGGAAAACGCCTTTATCAAACGTCTGGTCCTCACGGCCCTTCGCCGTCAGGAATTTATCAAAAGCATCATCCGCAATTATGCTGCCAAAAAAATTCCCGCCCGTCCCGATATTCCGCATCTGGCAATCATTCTCGGTGCGGTGGAAATTCTTTATTTTCGCACCCCTGATTACGCCACCGTCAACAGCTATGTCGAGCTGGCCAAAAAGAAAGGCAATAAATATTGCGGCGGCTTTGTCAATGCGGTTCTTCATAAAATATGCCGCGACAAAGAACAAATCGCCGCCCGTACCCGCTTGCCGTTTTTTCCGGCCGCTTTCAACGAAATCCTTCGCGCCGACTATACGGCCAAAAGAATTACCGCCCTCGAACAGGCGTCTCAGGAAGAACCGGCGCTTGACATAACCGTCAAAGAAGACCCCGAGGGCTGGAGCCGCAAACTGAACGGACAATTGACGGGAAACGGCAGCGTCCGCCTGCGTTCCGCCGGCAATGTCACCGAACTGCCGGGATACGCCGAGGGACACTGGTGGGTGCAGGACCTGGCTTCTTCGCTCGCCGTCACCGCACTCGGAGACGTGCGCGACAAATCCGTGTTGGACATTTGTGCCGCCCCGGGCGGCAAAACCGCTCAACTGATTGCCAAAAAAGCGGTTGTCACCGCACTTGACATCTCCGCTTCGCGTCTCGACACCATGCGCGAAAACCTTCAACGACTGGGCTTGCAGGCGTCACGCATCGTTTGTGCCGATGCGCTCGAATACCTCAAAAACGCACCTCAATATCCCATTGTTCTGCTCGACGCACCTTGTTCGGCCACCGGCACATTGCGTCGGCATCCCGAAATCGTACACACCCGTACCCGCGCCGACATTGTCAAAAACAGCGAAGTCCAACGCCAAATGCTCGAAGCGGCGGCGCCGTCTGTTGCCGAAGGGGGGCTGTTGCTCTATGCGGTATGCTCGCTCAGCAAAGCAGAAGGCGAACAACAAATCGGTCGCTTTCTCGATTCGCACCCGGACTTTGCCATCTGCAAAATCGATGCCGAAGAGATTAATCCCTACGGCATGCCCGGTTTTGAAGAACTCATTACGCCCGAAGGCTATATTCGCTGTCTGCCCGATCTGCTGGGCGGCATGGACGGCTTTTTTGTCGCCCGACTGCAAAAATCGTCGTCACATAAATGTTGAAGAAATCGGATAATCATATTATAACTGTTTGATAAACAAATAGGGGACACCGCGATGAACATGAATTTTCTGATTACTCTGGGACTGGCCTTTCTGAGTTTTGTCGTGCCGGCCGTCTGCTACAGCGTTATGGCCCGCAAAAGCAATTTTAACCGCAAGGCAAGCTTAACCAACACCGCTTTTTTGCCGTTATTTGCGGTTTTGCTGCCGTTGATGTTGCTGGCTTATTTCTTCCTCTATAACGGCAACGATTTTATCGGGTCTTTTAATCTCTGGCAGATAATCATTCCCTTCGCCGGGGCGCTTATGATCAGCGCGGTCGGCGTATATCCGCGGCTGGAACGTTGGTTTCCGTTGATTCTGATCCTTGCCGTCGCTTTATCGGCAGCGGTTATTCCCGACTCCGCACTCCGTTTTATCCCCGCGCTGGAACCCTGGACCAACCGGATAATCATCGCGGCGGCAGGATTGCTGTTTGCCGGCATCTATCGTTATGCCAACAGCGGGGACGGCATGCTGGCCTCACAGTCGCTGACCGTTTCAAGCGGTATCGGCATTCTCGGAACTCTTAACGCGGCACCGTTTTTGCTCGGAATCTTCGGTTGGATGTATACCGGCGCTTTTGCGGCGTTGTTGGCGTTTTCGTGGCATCCGTCGCGAATCAAAATTTCACGGTATGACGCCACCGCCTGCGGTCTGATCTTATTTGCCTTAACGGCGCCGATGGCCGGTGAAGGCGCCGCTTCGTGCTGCATTATCCTTTCCCTGTTTTTCCTGATCGATTTCGCATGGGCCCTGCTTCTCAAACTGACTTTTTTGCCCCGCTACGACGATCTGTATGCCAACACTTCTTTTCAGCAGGCGGTCGCCGAAGGAATGAACCCGGCTCAGGCGGCGTCTTTCAGTATGCGAATTCAACTGTTGATGTTGTTTTTCGGATGTTTTCAGGCCTACTCGCCGACACCGTGGTCGCTGCTGCTGGTCTCTTCTCTGATCGCTTTGTGGCTGATTTATCGTTTCCGCAACATCCCGGCGCCGATGCAGAGTTTTAAGGACATCAACGCTCAGGTGCTGGAAGAACTGCAAGACCGCGTCAACGAATTTAAAAACTATGTAAAAAAGGACGATCAATTTTAATGTTTCGAAGGCTGCTGCATCATATTTTTGCCAAACCGCCGGTTAACGGTTCCGGCAGCGGTGCCGAAGCCGCAGGTTCGGACATCCGGTTTAAGGTAACGGTCGTCGAGTTCTGCGATCATGTCAGCAACAGCAACGGCTGCATGCTCAACCGTTTGCTGCAACAATGCGAAGGCCTTGAAGTATCATGCCTGATTCCCGATTTTGACCAATCGTTTCTCAATTTTGAAAGCCGTAATTTTTTTGACTTGATCGACAAAGGGCAAAACCTGCTTGAACATACCGGCGCCGACGTCCTGATTTGGGGCTATCGCGAAACCGGCCGCATCCGGCTCAACTTCCAAACCCCGCGCCAGTACGAAAACGACGAACAGTCTTTTGTCTGTCTGCTTGACAGCATGTATGTGCCGGCCGAGGCGTTTAACGACGAACAAAGCTTTCCTTCCGCCCTGCTCGACTTGTTGACGGGAACGATCGTCAGCGCCGTCAACCGCCCCGACGCCGAATCTAAAATCTATAAAAAATATCTTCTCAAAAAAATCATCCGCCGCATTTCGCAAATCGATTCGGTCAAATCGCTCGGTCTTGACTATATGCCTTACCTGCTCAATCAGCTCGGTCTGATCTATATGAGCGCCGCCGCCGACAACCGCAGCGTTGACGACTTTAAGACCATCGGCAACTTGTTTGAAACTGCCCTCAAATACCAAAAACAAATTTTGCAGCCCACCCACCTCGGCTGCATTTACCTTCATCTCGGACAGCTCAACGACTGTGCGTCGGTTTATATGGCTCGTCATCCCGGAACTTATTTTCGCGCCGCCATCAGCCATTATCATCAGGCACAGAAATATTTCGGCAAATATACCTATCCCTATGATTACGGTTATATTTGCTATAAGCTTTCCGGCCTTTATTACAATTACTGGAAACAAACCGAAGACCTGCAGGCTCTGCGCGATTCGGTTTACCAGCTTCGCGAAAGCGAACGGATATTCACTCAGGCGCAATTTCCGCGTTTTTGGAGTTATATTCAGGGCAACCTCGGTTATCTTCTTCACAACCTCGCCCATCTGACCAATAGCGCGGACATCTGCCGGCTGGCCGTCAACGCCTATCGTAACCAGCAAAAAATCATCACCGAAAACCGCCAACCGTTGCTATGGGCGCAAATTCAGGAAAAAATAGCCGAAGTTTATTATCTTGAAGGCAAAACCGCCGCCAACCGCGAGGCGTTGCAGGAGGCGCTGGCATGTTATCATGACGCCCTTTATATTTTTGAAACGCTTAAACATGAAGCGGCGGCACGCCAGGTCCGAACCGGCATTGCCAAAACCCGGCAGATTACGGCCGAAACCGATTCCGGCGACCAGAATCCGATCCGGCTATAATTTGATTTCCGATCATAGGCCTATTCGGCACACAATTTATCGGGCATTTCCGCGGCTTCCTCATCAATATAGCCGATTTTCATCAGCGTACGCATAATGTTGGCCCGATTGCGTTTCTTAATCGCGCGGATCGGCCGCCCGGCATAAACGGTCCAAGGTTCAAACTGATAACCGGACGGAACAAAGCTCAAAGCGCCGATCGTTACCCCTTCGGGAATATCATTACCCGGCATGATCACCGAGTTGGTACCGACGCCGGTAAATTTTCCCAACCGGACGTTGCCCTGAATTTCCTTCACTTCCGGAACCGAATGCGTAACCAACTCGTTGACATAGTCATTGCTTGACAACCACACCTTCACCCCGGCGGCCAAACTGGAAAAACTGCCCATTTCAAAAGTATATTTGCCGTCGCCGCCGGCAATATACGTACCGGGCGCAATCTCGCAGTCGGAACCGATTTTGCAGGCTGACGAAATACGGCAAAAATCGGCAATCCGCACATTGTCCCCGACTTCCACCAACTCCGGTTTTTTTATAATTACATATTCGCCGAGGGTAAAGTTTTTTCCGTGTTTCATCATTAAGTCTCCTTTTGTTGTCATGCCCCAGTATGCCGCAGTGTTCTGCCGATGGCAAATCAACAAAAATTATAAAATATTACAAAACGGCAAACCTTTGTCGCAAAACCTCAAAAGCCCCTTCATCACGAAGGGGCTTCAAAGACGGCAGAAACAAGCTTACAGAGCATGCAGAATATCGGCAACAATCTGTTCCGGCGTCAGATGATAACGGCGGTAAAGGACCTCAAGCGGTACCCGGTCGGTAAATTCTTTATCGGCGCCGAAATTAAGAACTTTCATCGCGTCCGCGCCGTAAAAACGGGCAATTTTTTCGCCGAAACCGCCGGCGACAACGCCGTCTTCCAGCGTTACCGCCAACTGATGATCGTTTTTCAACCGCTTCAGCAACTCTGTATCCGCTCCGCTGACAAAACGCGGGTTGATCAGAGTGGCATCGATGTCATGCTTTTTCAACTCGTCAACCACACGGGCACCCAGCGGCAGAAAACTCCCCAACCCCAAAACGGCAACTTTGGAACCCGATTTAACCACCTGATAACGATTCAACTGTCCATAATCGTTATCCGCCTCTTTTCCGGCATAAACAACCGTCGAGGGTACGCGAATAACGACCGGATGTTCCGTTTGCTCAATTCCCCACGCCAACATTGCCAGATATTCTTCTTTGGTGGCCGGCGCCAGATAAACAATATTCGGAATGTTGGAAATCAGGGGAATGTCAAAACATCCCAGGAGAGTCACGTCACCGCCGGAAATACCGGCACCCGAAACCAGAATCACCGCCGGGTTGCGGTTAATTGCCAGATCCTGCGAAAACTGGTCATAAGTTCTCTGAACAAACGAACTCCATACCATATAGACCGGCTTGCAGCCGCCTTTGGCCAACGCCGACGACATCGCCACCGCATGTTCTTCGGCAATGCCGACGTCAACATAGTTCTGTCCCAGCAACGCCCTTCTTTCGGCTGTGAGCCCGAAAGCGCCGGGCGTACCTGCATTAACCAACACCACCCTTTTGTCGGCGGCAATTTTCTTTTTCATAAAATCAAAAGTAATGTCATTATAGTTTTCGCCGCCGATATCCACGGTTATCTCACCGCTGGCAAGATCAAACGGCAGATTCCAATGCCATTTTTCCTTATCCTTTTCGGCAAAAGAATAGCCTTTTCCTTTCAGGGTACGGATATGAACCACGGTCGGACGGTCGGTGTCCCTGACCCTGTTTAACACCTCAATCATTTGCGGCAGGGAATTACCGTCTTCGACATAATGATAGTCAAACCCCAACGCTTTGAACATATTGCATTCCGCCTTGCCGCCGGTTTCGCGCAACAGGCGCAGGTTATTGTACAAACCGCCGTGGTTTTCGGCAATCGACATTTCGTTGTCATTGACGACAATAATGATGTTGCTGCCCAAAACCGCCGCATTGCTCAAACCCTCCAGAGCTTCGCCGCCGGAGAGAGAACCGTCGCCGATCACCGCAATCACATTATGCTTTTCGCCCTGCAGATCCCGTGCTTTGGCCAGCCCGCAGGCCAGACTGACCGAAGTCGAGGTATGGCCGACGACGAAAAAGTCATGTTCACTCTCGGCCGGACTGGTGTAACCGGAAATTTTGCCCATTTCCGCATCGTTCAAAAATCCGTTTTTGCGACCGGTTAATATTTTATGCGGATAACATTGATGCGAAACATCATAAACAATTTTGTCGACCGGGGAATTGAACACATAATGAAGCGCAATTGCGGTTTCGACAATTCCTAGATTTGGGCCGACATGGCCGCCGATTTTGCTATCGCGATTCAAAACGGCGGCACGTATGTTACCCGCCAAAGTTTTCAGTTCTTCCATATCCAGCTTTTTGAGATCGGCCGGGGAATTGATTTTATCTAAACAGGTCATTTTTATCTCCTTATCGGTTAAGAACGAATCTTCCTGAACGGCATCATAAAGTTTAGAGTTTACTCGAAGTCAAGACTTTTTATAAAAAAAATTCAAACAGCGGCAAAAAATGTCTTTAAACGCACAAAAACCGGCGCCCGCGGCACCGGTTTTTGATTACCGGCCTTCCTATTTTACCGGAATTTTCTTGACTTGTTGGGGCTGTGCCGCCTCTTTGGGAATCAGAATGGTCAAAACACCGTTGTTGAGACTGCTGGAAATTTTATCCACATCCGCGTCCGGCGGCAATTGAATCGCGCGCTTAAAGGTTCCGAACTGACGTTCCTGCATGTAATAATCTCCTTCTTTAACTTCCTGAGCCTGCTTTTTCTCTCCGGAAATGGTTAAAACGTCGTTTTTGACTTCAATATTGATGTCGCCTTTTTCCATCCCCGGCATTTCGACCGACACCTCAATTTTGTCTTTTTGATCGGAAACGTTCATCCGCCCGAAAACATCGGATTTTACCGGAACCGGAAAACCGCCGAAATCCATTCGCAAATCAGGAACCGGCATCCAAAAATCTGCCGCGCCGCCGGGAGCTGCAAAAAACGGATCGCTCTGCCTAAGCAGATTGTTGATTATCCGTTCCTGAGCATCCAACCGTTGTTTCAACATACCGATTTCAGAATTGTCCGCTGCCGAAACGGTATTTTGATTGCCGGTTTGCTCGGCTTGAACAGAAAAACTTAACCCCGTCATTATTAAAGCCGCGGTCAAAACGGCGGCACCCCGACGAACTGACATCTTCAACATTTTGTCTCTCCTTATACTGGTTAAACCTCACCGGGCTTTCTGCTCACGATTCTGTATTCTTCATGTTTCTCAAACAGATTCGCCCCGGTCTGTAATCTATATAAGTTCCCCTGCCTGTCAATGCAAGCCGCCGTCTTGCCGACAAACCGCCGGCGGCGTCGTTTCTGAAAAAAAACGGAAAAAATGTTCATACCTGCGAAACTTTATCGGGAGAACTTTTTGACACCGTTATTCTGGAAGCCTGAATACCTCCGTCTTCTGTTATATTCAGACGAATGATTCCCAACAATGAATTATCTGAGAATACATTTTCAAGCATCTCGCCGTGTTTCGGTTTATCAACCAAATTTGTATTAAGATCCCAAGATGCAAGAGTTCCTGCTATATAATCCGATATACGAACAAGCTCATCATACCACAGTTCTTTTTTATCTTTCGCCTGCATACCAATCCCTAATATTTCTGTCTTTTCCAAAGGATAATTCTTTTGGCGCAAAAGTCCCCAGTAATTCAAATCATAAGTTATTCTTATTATGTCTCCGCCATATTCCATTATGGCGTCTCTGTCTCCAAACCAGCATAATTTGGAAGCATTGGCGGAAACAGATAATATGCGGCTGATATATGCAGCCAAAAAAGACGTAATATACATGTTTTCAAATAAGGAAACATTGAAATTATTAGATTTTGCTTTTTGATAAAACCGTTGAAAGGATTTAACATAATCAGCATTTGCACTGTCTTTGTTTAACTCTTGCATAGTCTTGGTTAGGCATTCCCTTACAACATCAGCCTTACATTTATTCGGACAAGAAAATAAGAATTTTTTATTTACAATGATAAAAGATATATTGAAGATAAAACCGTTCTCTCGCAAAAACGTTAAACCGCTTTCTCCAACCTCCCTCGTTTTTTTTATGTCACACGGAAGCTTGCTTTTTACCAAATCACAAAGCTTATGAAGGTCTTCCAGATACGGATAGATAGAAAAAGTGATAACATCATTGGGCTTGTTTTTATCTCCTATGCAATAATCACTTGAAAAAAACCATGTTTTACAATTCTTGAATCTGGAGAAATAAACTCCCAGATCCTTTTCTAAAGATTGTGAAAAAGTATCGTCCAAAACTGTGGCAATATCATCTAATGAAATCATATTATTTTCTCCATAACACGGCACTGCAAAAACATAATTCGCATAAGTAGCATAATTTTTAAAATTTCTAATATAAGGCGAATTTATCATAGGCATTTTAACAAAGTCAAGCGCTTACAAAATCTGCATTTCGGTGAAATAAGAAAAAAGACGCTGCATCTTTTAATCAAACAGCTCAGACGCCGAAAAAAAACACCGCCATTAAGACGGTGCTGTAAATGGCGGATGAGGAGAAGCGCTAAGCAAAACCAACCGATGCTCCGGTTGGTTTTGTCTGCAAGCTCTTGGGAACATCTTACGACGCAAGAAAGCGGCAGCGCCCGCAACGGCGTTAGATGCCCAAGCCATAATCCCGTCTGTTGAAAGCAAGCCGAGGCGACGCTTGAAACAGCTCAGACGCCGAAAAAAAACACCGCCATCAAGACGGTGCTGTAAATGGCGGATGAGGAGAAGCGCTAAGCAAAACCAACCGATG
>CAJUKS010000015.1:8607-8935 GCA_910587405.1 uncultured Alphaproteobacteria bacterium | reverse complement strand
GACGCCGAAAAAAAACACCGCCATCAAGACGGTGCTGTAAATGGCGGATGAGGAGGGATTTGAACCCCCGATACGAGTCACCCCGTATACACGATTTCGAGTCGCGCGCATTCAGCCTCTCTGCCACTCATCCATTTTTTATTTATAACATAATTATAAAACGGTTTCCCCGATTTTCAGATGCGCGCTTCACACCGGCTGCGCCGTTGTCGCGCTTAATTGGCTCATCACATCTGTCGATGTGCTTCGCCGATCTTCGCTTTGCTGCGATTCCAGCCTCTCTGCCACTCATCCATTTTTTATTTATAACATAATTATAAAACGGTTT
>CAJUKS010000015.1:0-8507 GCA_910587405.1 uncultured Alphaproteobacteria bacterium | reverse complement strand
CTGCGCCGTTGTCGCGCTTAATTGGCTCATCACATCTGTCGATGTGCTTCGCCGAATTGCCGCTTCATCCGAAGTTATTTCCTTATTAAAAGTAAACTTGCTTTTTTGCAACAATTATTTTCATTTTTCGCCGATATTTTTAATTATTTATTGCTTCAAAAACGGTTTTTTGCTATTTTTTGCCTAAATAAAGCTTTATCACCCCGGAACTTTTTATCTTTTCGTATTTGACCGAAAACCCGTTCCGGAAACAAACAACTGTAAAGGATCGCAAAAAATGAACCCTGACACCGCCCCCCGCGCCTTACGCTGCATCATTGCTCTGATCGGCCGCCGCAATGCCGGAAAATCTTCCCTGATCAACGCTCTCACCGGCCAGGAAGTTGCCATTGTTTCGGCTCAGCCCGGCACCACAACCGACGCCGTTGCCAAACCGTACGAACTGTTGCCGCTCGGACCGGTTACCTTCTTCGACACCGCGGGACTCGACGACGACGGCGAACTGGGCGAATTGCGGATCAAAGCCACCCGACGGGTTTTATATAAATCGGACATGGCTTTGATCGTTGTTTCCGAACAAGGGCTTGACAATCATGATAAACAGATTATCGCCGAAGTACAGAAACTCGGCATTCCGTTTATTCTGGTTTTCAACAAAAGCGATCTCGCGGCTGTTTCTGCAACTGACCGCGACTATTGCCAAAGCCGGCGTTTAAATTGGATTTCCGTTTCCGCGGCAACCGGGCAAAACATTGAACAGCTCAAACAACGACTGATCGAACTTGCGCCCTCCGAATTTCGCGAAGATCCTCTGTTGGTCGGTGATCTGATCAGTCCGGGCGATACGGTCATGATGGTGGTTCCGATCGACTTATCGGCCCCAAAAGGACGGCTGATTCTGCCTCAGGTTCAGGTTCTGCGGGAAATTCTCGACTGTAATGCGGTTGCCGTGGTTACCAAAGAAAGCGAGCTTGCCGTGTCACTGTCCGGTCTCAAACAGCCCCCCGCTTTGGTGATTACCGATTCGCAGGTGGTGCTCAAAGTTGCCGCGACGGTACCGTCCGAAATCAAAATGACAACCTTTTCAACCCTTTTTGCACGTTACAAAGGCGATATCGATATCCTAAGCCGGGGCGCCGCTGCCATTGACCGCCTGCGGCCGGGCGACCGGGTGCTGATTGCCGAAGCGTGCTCTCATCATACCTTGGCCGACGATATCGGCAAAGTGAAAATTCCGCGATGGCTGCAGCAATATTGCGGCGGCGAATTGCAGTTTGAATTCTGTGCCGGAGGAGATTTTCCCGACGATTTGGAAAAATTTGCGCTGGTTGTTCATTGCGGCGCCTGTATGCTTAACCGCACCGAGATGATCCGGCGCCTGCGCGAATGCGAACGCCGCGGCGTTGCCGTAACCAACTACGGTATCGCCATTTCCAAAACCCAGGGCGTGCTTGAGCGAATTATGGCGCCGTTTTCCCGATTACATCCGGCTTAAGGCTTTCTGATAGCATTCCGCCACCACTCTTACCCGCGGAATGTCTTTGGTACCGTTGTTTATCATCAAACATACCGGCATTTCAAAATGAAAGTCAAGGTTATCGAGAGAAACCAGCTCCTGATCTTCATAATACCACGGCAGCAAACCGATCCCGAGCCCATAGCGGATTGCTTCGACCACGGAAAAGGTCGAAGTCGATGAAAAACAGATTTTTCTGGCACTTTGCATCAATTCGTCCCAACCGGGAATGTGATCGGCATTTTGCAGGCATACCACCATGCGATGCCGGGTGAGCAAATCTTCCATATCTTTGGGACAACCATATTTATCAAGATATTTTCGCGCCGCAAAGAAACTGTATTTTATCTTTCGCGTATACAGCAGCGAAAAATCGGGAACCGCTTCCGGCGCACAGGTAACCACGCCGACATCGGCGCCGATCTCCCGGCATTGCGGTGGCTCAATTGTGCTGAAAGACACGACGTTAATATCGGGATGAAGATCATACAGCTCCGAGAAATCAAACGGAAACCGGCACGAACTGACCAGCAGCGGCACACAGACGCAAACATCTCCCTTGTACAGGTTGGAACTGGAGCGCTGATTGCAAATTCGGTCCAAAATCACCGGTACGTCCTTGACTTGCTCGGCAACTTTCATTCCCTGTCTGGTCAAACGGCACCCTTTGGTATTGTTCACCACCAAACGGGTCCCCAACGCATATTCCAGGTTGGAAATATATTTGTTTACAGTGTCAATGGAAGTATTGGTCGCTTCTGCCACTTTTCTTTTACTCTGATATCTGCCGACAGCCAGCAAAATCATTAAGGCACTTAAATTCTGAAGTGATTTTTTAGTTATCATTTTTTTTGACCTACCCAATAGCGCTATTCACAACTGAACGTTGCAAGTATAACCGACAAAAATCAAAAGTGTAGACTTATTTTTCCCTATCTATTAACTATTTTTTCTTTTACAAGAACCAATATAAAAATTTTTTTGAACCGAATCAGAAACTTATTTTAAAATAAAGATCCCGGGCTCAGCCCGGGACCTCAGCAGAAAAATCTCAATTAAAAATAGTAACGGACACCGACCGTAACCTCTTTCATATTTTTAACCGCATCCATATCGGTCACCGTATAGCGAAACATTGCCCGGATTCCGAACGACGGCAGCGGGTTGACCTGAGCCCCCAGCCCCAGACGGACGCCGTTTCCCTTCTCGTTAAAATTCTTACGGCTGACATAACCGTTGATGTTAACCCGGTTGGAAACGTCAGCATCATAATATCCGTAACCGATCGAGGACAAAACTTCCACAATACCCAAATTAAGCACGTCACCCACCAAGTCGACCCCGTAAGCTTTCAACTTCAGTCTGTTGGTCACCGCGTCGCCGTCAACAAAATAGCCGTTCACGGTGTGGCTTTTATTCTCCGACTGCTGATAAAAGCCTTCGGCCGAAACCATTCCCAGCAATTTTACGCCGGCAACCACCCCCAAAGAATTCAAATTATCCGCATACAGGTCTTCGGTTTGACGTCCGAAATTAAGTGAGGTGTGATTATAATCCGCACCGACATACGGCGAAAGCAAAAAAGCGTCGGCATTAAAAGAAATCAGACACAATGCCGCCGGCAACAGCCACAATTTTTTCATATCAGAAAATCCTTATCATTAGTTAATCCCGTATCCGGTTTAACATTAATAAATTAACAAACTCTAAAAGCCCGTTCGTTGACAAAATGACAGAAACAGGCTAAAATACGAATTGCTTATAATAACATTGTCAATTATTTAGAATATTAGATACCAGATGAATAAATCGTACATTTTTTATGGTGTATGTGCTCTGATTGTTTTGATGTGCATCTGTCAGGATGACATATTGATTCTTTTTCAGGACACCGAATTGAATGAAGGGAAGTTAAAAAATGCGGCGATTGCCCAAGTCGATACCGTTACAACCGCTGTCCCGCTTACAGCGAAAACCGAATCTTTGTCTGTAACGACACTCAAAGATACGGTCAATCCTGTTCAAAATGTTCCGCAGACTTTTTCGGACGTCGAAACGCCGGTCAAAAAGCCTGTTCAGGAAACTGTTAACCCGGAACATTTCGGCGACCGTTTGCAGACGGTAACCCTCAACGGCAAAAGCTACCCCGGTTTGGAAGAAGAAGTGCTGGCCTGTATTGCCTATGTGGAAAATTTTTCCGACACCGCTTATTTTTGCGGTGCCAAATGGACAATCGGCTACGGTACAACCGCCTATCCCGACGGCAGCAGCGTTTCGCCCGGACAACGCATCACGCGCAAATATGCCCTCGAATGCGTACGTCGGCACTTACGCCGTTATGTGTTTCCGGTCATTGAAACTTCTGTGGAAAAACAACTTTCGCAAAACGAAATGATCGCCACCTGCCTGTTTGTCTATAACATCGGCGGCGGAAACTTTACCAACCGCAAAGGCATGGGTCCCTGCGCTTTTTTGAACGCCCTCAACAACAACGAATCCGCCGAAGAATGTGCACGCAAAATGACAGAATGTCGTTATGCCGCCGGCAATGTTGCAGAGGGATTGCTGAAAAGACGCTGGGTCGAAGGCGCAATTTTTTGCGGCTACCTGACGCCGACAGAAATCCTTTTGCTTAATCCGGCCGGATTCTACAACGTCCGCGGCCTGAACGAATATTATACGGGTTGCCGCCCCGACCGGGACGGTTTGTACTCGTTTAGATACGATCAGGACACCGTTGAAAATTTCCTTGACCGAAATCGGGGAAATTGCAAACGCGTTAAGGATATCATCTGATTTGAAGCCCTGCACAATGCAGGGCTTCATTTTTGTATTGCCGATTCGGCTAAAAAACATTAACATAATGCCGATGCAATTACTCGCGAGGAAACCATGTCCGAAATTTTATTTCTTGAATACCCCAAATGTTCCACCTGCCAAAAAGCGCGCAAATGGCTCGAACATCACCAGATTCAGTTCAAAGCGCGCCATATCGTCGACAATCCGCCTTCTGTCGCCGAGCTGCAACAATGGCTTAATATCAGTGACCGGCCGTTGAAAGGCTTTTTCAACACCAGCGGACTGAAATACAAAGCCTTGCAGCTGAAAGACAAGCTTCCGCAGATGAGTCGCGAACAACAACTGCAATTGCTGGCTTCCGACGGCATGCTGGTCAAACGGCCGCTGATAATCGCCGGTTCGGTTGTGTTAACCGGCTTCAAAGAAGAAGAATGGCAGCAAAAATTATTGCAGGAACAATCGGGGTTATAAAATTCGTTTAAGTCTGCTTTTAATAAAACCAACACCATGTCGCAGAATGTCGGTTAAGGCTTGCAAAACGGATAATTAAAGATATTATTTGATAATATTAGGTAAAAACGGAGATTTAAAATGATTAATATCGAAGATGTTGTAATCACCCAGCCGATTCTGTGCGCCATTGCCGCCATCGACGAGTTTCGCGGCCGCTGGAACAACCGCGGCGAAGACGACAGCACTGCCGGCAGACTGCGGGAAAAGGCACTGCTTGAAAGTGTGGCTGCGATTCGCAACACCGTCGAAAACCGTGATTATTACCGCCTGCTGGAACAAATTGTCAATCATTACACCGAAATCGGTTTTCATGAAACAACCGTCAAGAAACTTCACAAGCTTCTGTTAGCCGATTCCTTAGTTGAAGACAAAGAAAAAGGCGCCTACAAACAACGGCTCAATCCGGTTTATTCCAAAACGCCCGACGGCCGGCCGATTGACATTTTCTTCGAAACCGCCAGCCCTTTTGAAACACCGCAGCTGATGCACCAGCTGTTGGAATGGACACGGAGCGGTTTGGAAAGCCGGGACTGCCATCCGCTGCCGGTCATTGCGCTTTTTATGCTGCACTTTCTGGTCATCCATCCTTTTCAGGACGGCAACAGCCGGCTCGCCCGTGCGCTTGCCCTGTTATTATTGCTCAAGTCCGGATACGGTTATTTGCAGTTTGTTTCGCTGGAAGCTGCCGTTGAGGACAACAAAGAAGAATATTACCGCTGTCTCCGCCATGCTCAGGAGAGCCTTGCTCGTCCGCATCCCGATTACGGCGACTGGTTGTTATTCTTTTTGCGGACCATTCAGCGGATGCAGCGACGACTGCTGGAACAAGCCGGTACCGGCGACGCTTATGACGAGCTGCCGCTGCTTTCGGTACAAATTTTACAACTGGCGGACCGTCAAGGCCGCATTACTCTCAAACAGGTTGCCGAAACAACCGGCGCCAACGTCAATACGGTCAAAAAACACCTTTCTGCCCTGACTAACGCCGGTTTACTGCTTCGCCGGGGTTCATCGCGCGGAACCTGGTACGTCAAAGCGGTCTGAACGGAGACAAACTTCGGCCCGGCCCAAAAAAGCGTTTACTCTTTTGTTTGCCTCCGCGACACGGAGTCTATTCCCATAAATTATACAAATGTTCCAGCCAGCTCTCTTTCTGTTTTTTGAACGCAAAATGCTTAAACAAAAGATAATTTATCACCACAATCAATATAATCACCAAGCCCTGAGCCGCATACACGTTCCATTGCAACCGGCCGACCAAAAAACCGAGCAGCAACGCATTGAGGACATAGCTCAAACACCAAATCAAAAGCGACTTGACAAACTCTTTGATATGATTGCCTTCGGTGCGAAAAACCAGATATTTGTACGAAAGAAAAGCAATCACCGAAGATGACAGCCACGTGGCCAGCAGAATGATTTGGTAGCGATTAACCGTAAACGCCAACCCGAGCAAAACAAAAATTAGATAACGGATTCCCATGTTGCAGATTCCGGCAATCACAAAACGTACTTTTTCATCCAAAGCAAACCAACGGCGGCTCAATGACATTTGGCTTCCGACCATGTCTTTTCCTTTCTTTTTCCTTCAACATAATCGTTCCGGAATCTTTTTGAAGCATTAACGGTTTTAGGTTTTGATCAAAAAAGCAAAAAAAACATCCGCAGCCAAAAACGGCTTTTGAAATGAAGCGGATAAAAGGGATGGGCCGACACGATTTCGCCGACAGACACTGTCCTTGATTTTTCGGCTAAAGCCGTCGGCGCGCCCCTGCTCGCCTAAAATCTGCGGAAGCAAACCCTCGTGTCGAGGATTCTCATCATCCTCCCTCATTTCCAATAACACTAAACCCTCCACAAGGGAGGGTTTAGTGTTATTGGAGCGGGTGAAGGGATTCGAACCCTCGACATCAACCTTGGCAAGGTTGCGCTCTACCCCTGAGCTACGCCCGCATCGGTAGAACGAGATATTTAATACCATATGCAAAAAAATTTGCAAGTATTTTTTTTAAAAATTTAAATATTTTTATTATTTTTTCTAATCGGGACCATACCGAGCAAATCGGAAAATCCATTTGACACTCATTATCCGCCGGATATTTATTTTTGCAAACAAAAGGAGTCCTGCATCAGCAGGACTCCAGTTTTGGGTTAAGATTTTTTTACTTCTTCCCGTTGATGTTCAACAGCTGTCCCGACTGTTCGGAACTCAGCACCACGGTTTGCCAGTTTCCTGCCGATGCAGCAAGTTTGTTCTGCATCTCGATCTCCTTCAGACGCAGGATCTGCGGATTGCGGGCAAGCGCGCGTCCTTCGACGTCAATCGCCTGAGCGCGTCCTTCTGCTTCGATTCGCAGACGGTCGGCTTCACCTTGGGCCTCGGCAGCTTTTTTACGAGCTTCGGCTTCCTTCTCGGCAACCTCGTTCTCGCGTTGTTCGGCTCGCTGTTTGGCTTCGATCTTGGCAGAGATAGCCGCTTTCACCTTGTCCGGCAAATTGATACTGGACAGGTAAGTTACCTCTTTGATGCGAATTCCGTGTTCGGCGTATTTCGCGGCCATCAGGCTTTGTACCTGAGCACGGATCGAATCCTTAGCGGTGGAATAGACCATCTCAACCGGCATGCGCTCTACCACTTTGTTGAAGAAAGAACGCACGTCCTTGCGCATAAAGTCCTGAACAATGTCCTGGGGCTCGCGCTTGAAGTAGCGATACATCTCCACCATCTGCTTTTCGTTCTCGGCCATGAATTCGAACTCGATACCGATATCGGCACTCAGGTTCTGACCTTCTGCCTGGAACGAAACTTCTTCTCCGGCCGGAGAAGTTTCCGATGCGGCGGCTGTCCAGCTGTGCTGCTGCAGGTTCGTCGGATACATCTTGTAGGTAAAGTATCCGAACCAGTGGCACGCATAGCGGCCCGGGCCGAGTACTTCGATCTGCCCCTTCTTGCTACCGAGCTGGTAAACTTTCAGAGCGACTTCACCTTGTTCTACCTGTACACAGGAGGAAAGTGCGAACATGCTGATTGCAGCAACGAGAAAAAATTTGATGTGTTTCATGTTTTTAAAAAATTAAGTTAAAGAATAAGAAATTTTGTTTTTTTGTTGAAGGTTACTCTTCCGGTGCGGGCAGCCACATTTGAATCAGAAACCACAGAACGATAACCAGGAGGGCAAAACCTCCGATCATCGAAACATCGTCGGCTTCGGTGAACAATTGGGTACCCAGCGTGCCTCCCGCAAAGAAGATCACAACGGTTGCAACCATTTTCCAATACCAAGGCAAAATCTGTACCTTGACAACCTGCCTTTTGAACCAGGATTTTTTTTTCGTTTTCTTTGCCATACTTTTTTTGTTTTGAAACAAATCATTTCAGAAAGAAAAAATCTTTATGCATAAGAATTCCAAAATAATTTGTGATTACATTTAAACGTACCTTTTTTTTGCATTAGCCTTTTTTTATATAACTTATTGAATTTATGTGGTTGACAAATGCGACAAAAAAAGGTACCTTTAAAATCCTCACTTCAAAGACCGATTTTTTGTTGCTAACTTTTTGTTTTCAATCAATTTTCTTTTTTCAAAAAACTTATCGTTTGCCTTGGAAAGCGGTGCGGCCCATCACGGTGACCACATTATCGTTACGGGGGGTTTTCCGCTGGGTGTGAAAGGTCGG
>CAJUKS010000014.1 GCA_910587405.1 uncultured Alphaproteobacteria bacterium | reverse complement strand
ACGCCGATGTTTGGGGCATTGAAGCCGGCGGCGACTTGCAACATGATCTCAACAACAAGCTGGGATTGTTCGTATCTTATCGCAAAGGCAACTATGATATGAACGGTAAGGGTAAATACTATTACTCGACCGTCGGATCGGAAATCGATATCGACAGCTATCTCGCCGGTTTGTACTACCGTTATGACCGTAACCACTGGTGGACTTTTGCCACCGTATACGGCGGCATTCAGAGAGTTGATCTGAAGACCAAAGACGGCATCAAGTCGGATACCGACGGTACCGAGTTCGGCGGCAGCGTCGAGTTGGGTTATGACTATAACCTGTCTAAAACTCTGTACCTGACCCCGAGCGTGGGCGCTTTCTATACTCAGGTAGACTATGACGACGCCACCGACAGCGCCGGCAAGATTGCGAAGTACAACACCTTGCGTCAGCTGGAGTTGGAAGCCGGCGTCAAACTGACGAAAGCGTTCGTAACGGACGAAGGCTATGCCAACGTTTACGTCAAACCGAGTGTTGTCCGCACCGTTGCTGACGGTGACGAAGTCAAAATCACCGGTTTGGGTAAAGTCAATACGCTGGATGACCAGACGTTAGGCCGGGTTGAACTCGGGGGCCGTTACGGCTTCACCGAACAGTTGTCGGCGTATGGTTGGGTGAACCACACCTTCGGCAACGACTACAAAGCCTCGACCTTCGGTTTGGGCTTAAGTTACAGCTGGTAAATAAAACAAAATCCCCCTTTTCTCGCGAGAAGGGGGATTTTTATGCTTAAAACCTGTTATATGAGGCAGATAATAAAATTTAAGGAATTTTTTACTTGTAAAGGCCGGAGAATGAGACAGATAGAGTGGTTTGGAAGGCGAACAAAATTTTAATGTACACAGAAGTACATGAATTTTGTGAGACCGAACCAAACCACTCTAGGTGTCCATTATACGGCTTTTAAGCTTTGAGCATCACCTCAGGCGCTTCAATCCCCAACAAATACAGCAGTTGAACCAAAACGTCCCGGGTTAATTTGGCCAGCGCCAGACGCGAAGCGGCAATTTGCGGCGTTTCGGCGCCGATGATCGGCGAGGTGTTGTAGAAACTGCTGAAGACCTGCGCCAGATTATAGGCGTAATCGGAAATGATGCTCGGCTCTTTGTCGCTTTCGGCACGGAAAACAATGTTGTTGAGCTGAGTCAGCTTCAGCGCCAACTGGCGTTCTTCGGGGTTGGTGATGATGACCGCGCCGGGCGTCAGATCCTGATTTTTACGCATAATCGAATTGATTCGCGCCACCGCATATTGAATGTAGGGACCGGTCTTTCCGTCAAAGTTGGCAAAATCGTCCAACTCGAAAATATACCCGGAAGCGATATTGTTTTTCAGATCCTGAAACTTGATCGCACCGACGGCAATCTGAGAAACCAGGCAGTCGATATATTCCTGAGTAATTCCCTTGCTTTCATCGGGAGCCGGCATCGATTCGGCGACTTTGTCCTTCGACATTTTAATCATGTCGCACAAATTCATCACGCCGCCGTCACGGGTTTTAAAAGGCTTGCCGTCGGCGCCGTTAACGGTACCGAAACCGATATGCTGCATTTTAACGCCGGGCGCGATACCCAGTTTCTCTACCGTCTCAAACACCTGTTCAAAATGCAACGCCTGCCGTTTGTCGACAAAATAAATGATTTCGTCGGCTTTCAGATCATCTACCCGCATTTTAATGGTGGCAATGTCAGTAGCCTGATAAGTGAAACCGCCGTCCGATTTTTCGATAATGACCGGCGGCTTGGGCTTGTTCTCTTCATCCAGCCGGATGATGTAAGCACCGTCGTCATATTCCAGCACCCCTTTTTGCTCGGCAATTTTTTTAACTTCAAAGCAAACTTCATGGGCATCGCTTTCGCCCAGCCACAAATCGAAATGAACGCCAAGTTCACGGTAATTTTCTTTTACCGCGTCCACCGACACTTTGCGGATGTGCTGCCATGCCATGCGATACGCCGGATCGCCGTCCTGAAACTTGGCGGTAATCACACGGGCATTTTCTTTAGCCGCTTCGTCTTCTTTGCAACGCAGGTTGGCTTGCTTATAAAAACGGGTAATTTGCGCAATATCATAAGTTTCCATTTTATCCAGGCTGCCGTCCTGAGAAATGACCTCGGCCAAAATCATGCCGATCGGCGTACCCCAGTCCCCGAAGTGAACATCCGAAATCGGTTTGTTGCCGACAAATTCTTCGATTCGCCGCATCGATTCGCCGATCACGCCCGAACGCAAATGCCCGACGTGCATTTCCTTGGCCACATTCGGGCCGCCGTAGTCCAACACCACCGTTTTGGGCCGGCCGACTTTGGCACAGCCGAAACGCCCGTCGGCTTTCATATGATCCAAAACGCCGCTCAAAAAGCCGTTGTTGAGGGAAATGTTCAAAAACCCCGGACCGTCTACCGAAACCTTGTCAAAATCCGGATCTTCGCGCAGTTTCCCGGCAATCGCTTCCGCAATCTGTCGCGGATTTTTCTTCTCGATCTTGGCCAGCGCCAACGCACCGTTACACTGAAAATCGCTCAGATCGGGACGATCGGAAGCCTTTACCGTCGCATAACGCGCATCCAACTGCAGTTCATTAAATATTTTTACCAGTTTTTGATTTATAATTTCATCCAACACATAGCTCATTGATCAGTTCTTTCCGCTTTTTTTAACACATTTAAATTGATAAGCCGCCGGGGTCAAAATCCGGCAGGTAAAAAACGACTGCTTTTCCGGCTCGGCATAATCGCCGGCCTTTTGCCGGACACATTCCTGATCCGCCATTTTCTGCAGTTCGTCAAAATCGCTCACCCATCCGTTGTAACAGATAACCGGCCGGTCAGGTCTTGACATCCCGACATACAGACGCTCAGCAGGCGCGCCGGCATTGCGCCGCCGGTCGACAAACGGCTGCACCCACGAGCATCCGGCCGTCACAATCAGCATCAGGGCGCATATCGGCAATTTTATCCTAGACAATTTTCAAATCTCCATTACATTAGGGACAGCATCGAAATTTAATTTATATATGAAGAAGTTAAAAATGCAAAGTCAAAATGAATATATCGGCGACGACAAAATGCAAAAAATGTTGCAACACTACCTTTGCCCGCTGCCGCTCGACACCGTCAAAATGCGTTTTGCCGGCGCCATATGCAGTCCCAACCTTGAACTGCGCCCTTCCGACGTCATCTCTTCTTTGTGGCCGCAAAACCAGGAACCCCGGCTGCAAACCAAAGAAGAAGCAGAGTTGTTTTTCAAATTTTTTATGGGATTGTGGGATCATATTTTCAATCTGGTGCGGCAAAACGCCGTCTGTCTTCCTGCCCGGCGGGCGGAAAATTCCCGCGACGACTGGGCCGAACTGTGCTTCAGCCGCGCCGAAACCCTGGAACAAGGGTATATCGAAGGCTTTTGGGGCGGACGGAATGACTTGAAAATTCCGGCCTATTTGGCGGAACTGATCGATTCCCTCAGCGATCTGGCCGCGCTCTATCTTAAACTGGCAGAACGCCTGCAACAGGAACAAAACATCGAAAATTTGGTTGCAACGGTCAAGAACACCGACAAAATGGTCAACCGTTCAATCGCTTTTATTATTGAAAACACGGTTTTGCCGCGGATGGCACAACCGCAAACACAAAATTAAACTTCAGGAGAAAAAACATGGATTTAATGGAAGGGCTTTTGACCCGCCGTTCGGTTCGCAAATATCAGGACAAACCGATTGACAAGGACACTATTCGGGAAATTATCAAAGCCGCCCAATACTCGCCGACCGCCCACAACCGTCAGCCGTGGGAGTTTCTGGTGGTGGATGACCGCGAAATTTTGGCTAACCTGCGCCATATTCAGCGTTGGACTTCTTTTGCCAAAGACGCCGCCTGCGTGGTTTTTGTCTGCGGTGACATTGACAAGTCTTTCAACCGTAACAAAGATGACGAAAAATGGAGTTTTATCGACGTCGACTGCGCGATTGCAACCGAAAACCTGATGCTGGCCGCCTGGGCCAAAGGCATCGGCAGCTGTTATTGCGGTGCCGCGCCGATGCAGAAAGTGGTTGACGCGCTCAAAGAACATCTCAATCTTCCCGACAACATCCGCCCGTTTGCGATTGTCCCGATGGGTTATCCGGCCGAAACGCCCAAACAACCCGAAGACCGTTACAACCCGGATAAAATCCACTGGGGAAAATGGTAATTTTTCATAAACGGACAATCCGTTTAAAAATAAACACTTAAAGAAAAAGGCGACATCCGAAGATGTCGCCTTTTTCTTTAAGTGTTTATCGGACTTACGACCGACAGTAGACAATAATGTAGGTCTCGTGCTTATCATTAAGCCCCCATACATATTTGTACTTTGCCTTTCCCATCGGGCTCGCAACCGAAGCGAATGTTTCTTCGCTTACGTCGAGATCCATCTCCACCTTGTCATATTCCGCCTGAGATACGGGCGAAATGTCGGTGCCGGAGATTCTGAGCTTTACACTTTCGTAAGAAAGGTAATATGCCCCGTCTGCGCCTTTTGTAATAAAAGCCTAGTCCGAAGCGACGCCGCTGCTGACGAAAGTCACTTTATAAGCGGCCACGGTCTTGGCAGACTTGATTTCCGACATATCCGTTTCGAAAACGGTCGTTGCGTCGTTTACAACCAGGTTTACACCGTTCACGGTAACCGTATCTACAGCTTTTGTTGCAGCGTGTGCACCGGCTACCATGACCATAGTCACAAGAAGGAAAAACATTCTTTTCATAACAATTATATTTAAAGTTAATAATTTATAGTTTCTTTAAAAATGCGCCTTTATTTAATTTTTGTCAATAAAAAACAAACTCGGACAAACATAAAAAAATCTTGAAAAAAACTCAATCGGTGATACATTAGGCTTGAAAAATTCATGCCTGTGCGGGGCATTCCGCATACTAAATTTTACAAGGAAGGATAATAATATGACAATTCGCGTCGGTATTAACGGATTTGGACGTATTGGCCGTTTGGTTTTTCGTGCTGCTCAGAAAAGAGATGACATTGAAGTTGTCGGCATCAACGACCTGATTGATGTTGAATATATGGCTTATATGCTCCGCTACGACACCATGCACGGCAAATTTGACGGAACCGTCGAAGTCAAAGACGGCAAACTGGTTGTAAACGGCAAAGCCATCCGCGTTACGGCAGAAAAGAACCCGGCAGACCTCAAATGGGGCGAAATCGGCGCCGATTACGTTGTTGAATCGACCGGTTTGTTCCTCACCAAAGAAAAAGCTCAGGGCCATATCGAAGCCGGTGCCAAATATGTTGTCATGTCTGCACCGAGCAAAGACGACACTCCGATGTTCGTTTGCGGCGTCAACACCGATTCTTATGTTAAGGGAACCCAGTTTGTATCCAACGCCTCCTGCACCACCAACTGTCTGGCACCGATCGCCAAAGTTTTGAACGACGCTTTCGGCATTGAAGACGGTTTGATGACCACGGTTCACGCCACCACCGCGACCCAAAAGACCGTAGACGGTCCGTCAGTTAAGGACTGGAGAGGCGGACGTGCCGCCGCCGGCAACATTATCCCCTCTTCCACCGGTGCCGCCAAAGCGGTCGGCAAAGTTATTCCGTCCCTGAACGGCAAACTGACCGGCATGTCGTTCCGCGTTCCGACGTTGGACGTTTCGGTTGTTGACCTGACGGTTAACCTGAAAAACGGAACCACCTACGAAGATATCTGCAAAGCCATGAAGGCCGCTTCCGAAGGCGAACTCAAAGGTATTCTCGGTTACACCGAAGACGCCGTTGTTTCTTCCGACTTCCTCGGCGATGCCCGTACCTCGATCTTTGACGCCAAAGCCGGTATTCAGTTGACTCCGACTTTTGTCAAGGTCGTCAGCTGGTACGACAACGAATGGGGCTATTCCAACAAGGTTCTCGACCTGATTGCCCACATGGCCAAAGTTAACGGTTAAAACCGATGTTCCCCGTGTTTCTAACCCGCTCCGCTTTCAAACGGCACGGTTAAGCACGGGGATTTTTTTATTGAAAAGACAAAAGGAAATTCTATGACCGAATATAAAACGATAAACGATCTCGGCGACTTGCACGGCAAAGTTGTCATGCTGCGCGCCGATTTGAACGTTCCGATGGACGAAAACTTTCACGTCACCAACACGGCCCGCATTGACCGCACGGTGCCGACGATTCGCGAACTGATGGAAAAAGGCGCCAAAGTTGTGGTCATCAGCCACTTCGGACGTCCGGAAGGCAAAGGGGATATCAAAAACTCGCTGTCCCATATTGTCGGCGACCTTGAAAAAGCGCTGGGCAAAAAAGTTGTCTTTGTCGACGACTGCATCGGCGAAAAAGTTAATGCCGCCGTCAAAGCGATGAGCAATGACGAAGTTCTGCTGTTGGAAAACCTGCGTTTTTACAACGAAGAGAAAAAGGGCGACGAAACCTTTGCCGAACAGCTGACCGCCCCGGCCGACGTCTACGTTTCCGACGCTTTCTCAACCGCTCACCGCGCCCATGCTTCGATGGTTGCCGCCGTAAAGCAAAAACCGGCTGCGATGGGACGTTTAATGGAAGAAGAAGTCAAAGCTCTGGACGGCGCCTTGTCCAACCCCGAACGCCCGTTGATGGCAATTGTCGGCGGTTCCAAGGTATCGACCAAACTCGACCTGCTGAACAATCTGGTTAAAAAAGTCGATAAGCTGGTTATTTCGGGCGGTATGGCACACACCTTCATGAAAGCGAGCGGCATTGACACCGTTAACGAACACAACTCGCTGGTCCAAACGGATATGCTGGATACGGCCAAAGAAATCATGGCTGCTGCCAAAGCCAACAACTGCGAGATTATTCTGCCGTTGGACGTTGTGATTTCCAAAGAATTCAAACCCAACGCCGAACACAAAACGGTTGATCTTGAACATATTCCGGCCGAAGGCTGGAGCCTGCTGGACGTCGGCGAAAAGACGATCGCTCAGATCAACGCCAAACTGGACGAGTCCAAAACCCTGGTTTGGAACGGACCTCTCGGCGTGTTTGAGATGAAGCCGTTTGACAATGCCACCAACAAAGTGGCCGAACACGCTGCCGAACTGACTCAGGCCGGCAGACTGATGAGTGTTGCCGGCGGCGGCGACACCGTTTCGGCACTGGAAAATGCCGGCGTGGCTGACAAGTTTTCATACATCTCGACCGCTGGCGGCGCTTTCCTCGAATGGATGGAAGGTAAAGAGCTGCCGGGTGTCGTTGTTTTGAAAAAATAAACCAGTAAATACACAACTAAAAGAACCCCCGTCTCCATCACGGGGGTTTTTTATATTCCGGGCCGTTCGGTTCAAACCGGGCCTGGTGCGAAAAGCGGTCTTTTTCAGGCCGCCGTTGCCGCCGCGCCGGTTATACACTTTCCGCACCGGAGAACTGCCGCCATCCCCGCGCCCGACACCTTCAACCGGCGTCCCCATGCCGGGACGAAAACTGTAAATTCGGCCATAAAAAAAAGGAAACTGCTTCTGAAGCAATTTCCTTTCGGTCTTTTCTTTCTCAGTCGGCAAATGATTTCAACCACATCAAAAAGAGTATGATCCAAACCACGACAGCCCACCCGCCGCTGACATTGGCATAAACAACCAACGCAAGCACGTACAAGAAAAGATTGGTCATCTTTCCCGTAGACAAGAAATTGATGATCGTCACCGCGTTAACAATGATGATCACCATCCACCACAGAACAGACCAAAGCCCGCCCAGCAGCGAAAACACAATATCCCATTCCATATATTTGATTTTAAAATTTTCAAAAAAAGGTTAACTGTGTTCTGTTATCTTTTGGCACAGAAATCGAACAGGCAGTCAACCTAAAAATACAGACATTTTGTCAGTTAACTACATATCCTCATTTCATTTGGCACAGAAAAGAGACGGATATTAATAATTAACCTAAAAAGTAACAAAATCGTATTTTGTAATCTGATTATAATTTGTTTTGCCGATTTTGGCAACCTCAAAAAGCGCGAGTGAGCGCTTTTTGGACAGATTTTTGCGCCAAAACACCGACGCAAGCGGGAAAGCGAGACGACCGTAAGGAGAGGAAGGTCCAGCCGCGCGGAAGGAAAGGACGAACAAAAAGTTGTCAAAAACAAAGCGATAAACGGCCCAAAACGGTCACAAAACACAGTAGTAATAAAACGGAGGTTCAATAAACAGTTGCAATTTTATCACCGTTATGCTATACAAAAACCGTCGCTGTATCGGCGGCATTATTATTAAGCCATGAGGAATCGAATCCTTACTGAGAAATATTGCCAAGTATTTATGGCGAAAGTTGGCGCTCTTCTGCAAAGGAGGAGTGCCATGAATAAGGCATAGCCAAATAAGTGGCTGCATCTCAGTATGTATTCGAAACTCCTCCGCCTTAAAGCGTTTGCCGAAGGTGGAGTTTTTTGTAATACCGATTGCCGGTGCCGCTGCAGGCATAGCCAAATAAATGGCTGCACCTCCGCCTTATCAAAACGATATTTTATCCGAAGGCTGCGTTTTTTAAGGGGAAATTAACCAAAACCGATTTATGCTTAAACCGGTTTTAAGCATAAACCGCCTATTATTATGAAACTGTCGGGAGTTCCATCCCACATAGTATGATATGACAATGATCATATAGTGCAATGTTGTTACCCTTTTCCTCGGAAGTGAGGAAGGAGTACAACGAAATAAGCTTCATTGGACTCGCAAGAGCTTCCTTTGAGGACGAATAAGTGTTGCTGACTATGTAGTATGGAAAACTCCTTCCTTCTTTCGAGACCTGAAAGAAGGAGATTTTTTTCCATTCATTTCGATCAGGAAACAGAGTTATGCTTAACAACCCCCAAAAATCTTCTCTCCCTTTGAAAAAATCAAAAAAATTGGCGCGCGGCCGTCTGGCCGACGGACAACCCAACCCGGTCGACGTATATGTCGGCGTTCGCCTGTTTTTGCGCCGCAGACAGCTGAATTTCAGCCAGGAATACCTTGCTTCAATGCTGGGAATAAGCTTTCAGCAGATCCAAAAATACGAACACGGTGACAACCGCATCAGCGCTTCGCGCCTGTGGGACTTTTCACGCGTTCTCAACGTGTCGGTCGAATATTTTTTTCTGGGAATGGACGCCGAAATAACCGGTCAGTCACCGCGGATGAACCTCAATTCGCTCAAAGAAATTAAACAAATCGTCGACGACTTCTCGGCTGTCGACGATCCGATGTTGCGCACCGAAAACATCCGTCTGATGAATACCATCGACACGCCGAAAATTGCCGAGCTTCTTTATGAACTGATTACCGAAATCAAGCACTGCCCCGGACAGATACTGCAGCACACCTCCGAAGCAGAATAAATCGGTGACCCGTTTTTTGCCCATAAGAGGTATTTGTCACACCTGCCGCCACGGCTTTAGAAAAAAATTGACTTTTGTCCCAAAAGATGACAAAGTGACGGTATGTGAAATAATTATTAAGCTTAATTATATGGAAAAAATTTTATTATCCTGTCCGTTGCTTTATCTTAACGGCACGGTGACGAACGAATTGCTGAAAGGCGAAAAAGTTATTGCCGTCGTCGTTGAAAATACGCTGATGAGTTTGAAAAATCAAATTCGCATGACGTATAGCGGCGCGGAACGGGAATGTGAAAATCTGACTTTTGCCGACGGGCACTGCGGCTATCTGTCTTTGAAAAAAGAGTTTGAACTGTGGGTGTCACACCGGGAGGAAATTAACCAGACCGTGCAAGTCTTGCGCGAAAACGGCATCAACGCCGATTTCCTGCCGGCGGGAACGGTTTACTGGACGGCGGGCGGCGACAAGTTCTATGCTCCCGCGGTTAACGCTTCTTCCGGTCATACGCTGAAGCAGGACAAAGGAAGCTATTACGTTTCGCGGGCAGCGATCGGCAAATAAATGAAGTCATTTTAATTTTTATTAAAAAAAGCGCGTCGGAGAAATTCGACCGCTTTTTTTTGTTGTCGCTGCAGGTGGAAAAGAAAAATCCCGCATTGCAAGCAATGCGGGATTTTTATGCTCTTACCGAAAATTATTTTTTCAGGATCGATTTTCCGGCAAATACGGCAACGTCGCCCAGTTCTTCTTCAATACGAATCAACTGGTTGTATTTGGCCATACGGTCGGTTCTCGACATCGAACCGGTCTTGATCTGACCGCAGTTGGTGGCAACCGCGATATCGGCAATCGTGGTGTCTTCGGTTTCGCCCGAACGGTGAGACAAGACGGCAGTGTATTTGTTGCGCTGAGCCAGGTCAACCGCTTTCAGAGTTTCGCTCAGTGAACCGATTTGGTTGACTTTGACCAAAATCGAGTTGGCAACGCCTTTTTCAATACCCATTGCCAGACGTTTCGGGTTGGTTACGAACAGATCGTCGCCGACCAGCTGAACTTTGTCGCCGATCGCTTCGGTCAACAGTTTCCAACCTTCCCAATCATCTTCGGCCATACCGTCTTCGATCGAGAAGATCGGGAATCTTTCGCACAGATCTTTATAGAAGGCAACCATTTCGGCGTTGGTATAAGATTTGCCTTCGCCGGTCATTTCATATTTGCCGTCTTTGTAGAATTCGGAAGAAGCGGCATCAATCGCCAGAACAACGTCTTCGCCCGGTTTGTAACCGGCATCTTTGATCGATTCGACAATAAAGGTCAAAGCTTCTTCGGCCGATTTCAGATTCGGTGCAAAACCGCCTTCGTCACCGACGTTGGTGTTGTGACCGGCAGCCTTGAGATTCTTTTTAAGGGTATGGAAAATTTCGGCACCCCAGCGAATGGCTTCCTTAATCGAGTCGGCACCGACCGGCATAATCATGAATTCCTGAATATCGATCGGGTTGTCGGCATGCTGGCCGCCGTTAACGATGTTCATCATCGGAACCGGCAGAGTGCGGGCCATGGTGCCGCCCAAATAACGATAGAGCGGAAGACCGGCTTCTTCAGCCTGAGCTTTGGCAACCGCCAGCGAAACAGCCAAAATGGCGTTGGCGCCGAGTTTGCCTTTGTTTTCGGTGCCATCGAGATCAATCATGGTCTGGTCGATTTCGATCTGGTCTTCGGCTTCCAAACCGGCCAGAGCGTCATAGATTTTGTCGTTGACATTTTCTACGGCTTTCAACACGCCTTTACCGCCGTAACGTTTTTTGTTGCCGTCACGGAGTTCTACGGCTTCGTGCACGCCGGTCGAGGCACCGCTCGGAACCGCAGCGCGTCCGAAAGCGCCGCTTTGCAGAACCACTTCGGCTTCCACCGTCGGATTGCCGCGGGAATCTAAAATTTCACGGGCATGAATATCAACAATAGCACTCATTTTTTTCTCCTAAATTAAATTATCAAAACTGCCTTTAACTTTGACCATTTTCACCCGTTTGTCAAGTGTATGCGTGGGATAACATTGCAGAATCCGCAAAAAATAATTGCAAACCGCCGCCATCCGGTTACAATAGAGCAGAATATTATCAATAGGGAGAGGTTTATGTTTTCGGAAAAATGGCATTACCGCTTTATGGAAGTGGCAAAACTGATCGCAAGCTGGTCCAAGGATCCCAACACCAAAACCGGTGCAATCGTGGTTGGACCCGATCGCGAAATCCGGGCAACCGGATACAACGGGCTGGTACGCGGCGTCAATGATGATATTCCGGAACGGATGGAACGTCCGACCAAATACGATTTTTTTGAGCATGCGGAAAGAAACGCCGTATACAATGCCTGCCTGACCGGAACCAGTTTGAAGGGCTGCGTCCTCTATGCAACCCACCCGCCCTGCACCGATTGCGCACGGGCCATTATTCAGGCCGGCATTAAAATGGTGGTAACAAACCGTCTCGCCGACGATGCAAACGCACCTGCCGGCGGATGGCGCGACAAGCTGGTTTATTCAGAACAGATGTTTAAGGAAGCCGGAGTCGAATATAAAATTCTCTCCTAAAAAAGACGAATGCGTCCTCTTTAAATGTAAATCGCACTGATTATATAAAACTAAATTGATGCTGTCTCAAAGTTTTACATTAATGCAATTGACCGCAACACGGTTGAGGAGGTGAATTGCGCAGTTGGAGAAAGTTATATGAAAGTTTTAATCGCGGATGAGCATGCACTGTTTCGTGACGGGCTCGGTTTGCTGATTGAGCAGCTGGACAGTTCGGCCACAATTTTGCAGGCTTCTAATTTTGCACAGGCTCTGAAAATTCTTGATACCGAACACAAGTTTGACCTCATTATCATCGATCTCGATATGCAGGACATGGCCTGGGAAAAAGGTTTTGACGCAATCCGCGCCAAGGCCGGCGACGCCCGGCTGGTGGTGATTTCGGCATCTGAAAATATCCATAATATTCGTGAAAGCCTCGAAAAAGGCGCCAGCGGCTACATAACCAAACGGGCCGAAACCAAAATTTTGAGCAACGCGCTCAAACTGATTCTGGACGGCGGCACCTATATTCCCCCGGTCATGCTGGGCAAAAATCTTGACGACACCCCGGCAAAAGGCAAAGGCAAAATGCTGACCAACCGCCAGTCTCAGGTTTTGGGCCTGGTTGCCAAAGGAATGTCAAACAAACAAATTGCCTATGAAATGGGCGTATCCGAGGCCACCGTCAAACTGCACATCAATGCGCTGTTGCGGGCGATCGGCGCCACCAACCGCACTCAGGCGGTGATCATCGCCCAAAAAATGGGTTTGATCTGATTTAAAATCCGTCAGTTATGTCATTTCTGTCTGTCGAATCGGTACCGCAAGGTGCCGATTTCGTTTTTAGGACAAATTCGTTTTTATGCCCAAGCCGTCTGTCGATGCTGCAATCCCGGCCGTTTGGTACCGGATTCGTTTTCCGACGCCGGCCAACCGTTTTCCAAAGGATGATTTCACACATAACAAGTTGATTTTATTAAAGTTTTTATCCTTTAGCGGTGTTGCAAAAAAAGGTACGTTATTTTGCATCAGAAATCAAGACCAAAAATCAAGGCTCAGCGAAGAAAAAAATCCTCTTATTTTAACGTACAATATTTTCAATCACCTCAAACAACCAAGGTAATAAAGGGGAAGGGTTATGAAAATATCGGGTAAAATTTGGGCGGTGTGCATGCTGTTGGCCTGCGGCTGCCTTTGGAGTGCCGGCAACGTTTCGGCCAAGGTTTGTTTCGTCGGCGATCCCGACTGCGGCAGCGGCGGCGAATTCGGCAGTTATATTGATCCTGATGCAGACGGAAGCGTTTGCATTAAGGAAGGCTATACCGTCTTGGCAACCGCCTGCAAGGACAATCCGCACAAACAAATTTCCGCCTATTGCCCATATAACAGCAATTATGTCATTTGCTGCGGCAAGGAATACTCTTACGATGCCTGCGTCTATCCGTTGGTCAACAAAGGCCGTTGCGGCAGCAAGTACAAATGCGAATGCGATTCGTCGCAATACAAATACACCGACCGCGAATGCAAAACGGTGAAAGGACATGCCGGAGAAGGATACGAAAACTCCTATGCTTCCGGCGCTTCGTGTATGCAAACCGGTTATGACAGCAAAAGCGGCAAAATAACCACCGAAATCAAGTATTCGTCCTGCCAATGCGACCGCGGCATTTATCCCAAAGACCCCAAAGATTGTGATAACAATGCTGAGAAAAACGGTCCCTGTTCAACGAAATATTCCGGTTCCGCCGCAACAGAACTTTATTATAAATTCTGCCGTTGCAACACAAATAATTTTCCCAAAACAGATGCCGGATGCTATCCTCTGACCGGTGACGCCAGCCGTGAAACCTGTTTTGATACAATCATGCATTACGAAAGCTGCGCCAGCTGCGACCGTTATAAAGCCAAGAATCTGGACCATGTGGCTTATAATTCGTATACCAAACCGCGGTTATGTGAGTATGATCAAAAGGGAAATTTGAAAAACTCTGATTGCGATTATGAAGTTTGCCCTTACGATCAAACGGCTAACACCTTTTTCCGCATAAAAAAATGTAACGAACCCGGATATAAGGCTAAAGCGGACGGATCAGGTTGCGAACCGATTCCCTGCAAAGATGCCGTTAACATGTATGTCAAAGAATATAGTTCGGCATACGGCATTTTTGATGGTACAAATTTCCTTGATGCCAACGGCAGTCAAAGCAAAGCAAGTCAGGCAATTGTCTACGGAAACATCACCGTAAGCGGTTCTTCTGTAATCAGTTCAACTCCCGTCTACAAAAGAGTCTGCACTTATATGAGTTGTGCCAGTATGACAGAAGTATGCCAGTATTACGAAACTTCCGACTATCCGGCACCGCGGTGCACTTATCCTTACAAAGCATGCTGCCGGAGTGCTTACAACAAAAATGTCTCAACCACCACCGTCAAAGGTGAATTGGGTAAGAGCACGGCTTTAACATATTATTCTCCGGCTCAATTATCAAGCGGAAGTTCTGATGGTGCCAAAGCAATGAAAGTTGCCTGTACCGTCACCCCAACGATTACGATCAGTGCTTCCACTTTTCCTGAGGCGTCAAAAAAGGCCGTCAAATTTTACGGACTGAATGTCAAAATGTCGGCAAACTCAACAAAACTGACACGTCCGCTTACAATCGTCAACGGAACTTTGACTGTCAACACACTGAACGTATATTCGGCACTGAATACAGAAAAATCGGAATATTCTTCCAACTCTGCCGCTGCCAAGGTTAAAGGAGGCAACCTGAATTTCTATAGCGGTTCCTCTCTCTTTTCTCACAAGGTGGATTATGAAATCGGAGAAATATTCTTTAATAACGGTGGCAGTAACACGGATCCGTTAAATAAAATCCAATATCCGGCCTCTTTTGTTGCCAACAAATTATATACACGCGGCAGCGGGACCAACGTCATGTTATGCGGCGGCAAATATTATATTGTCCGATCAGTTGCAGGATGGCCCAAAGAGAAAGATGGAAACAATATTTGGTTGATGTGTAATGCAACTTACTATATGTACAGCAGCCGTTCTAATGATCATGCGATAGAATCCAACGCTTGTGCCGGATTCCGCGTCAAAACAGGATCGGTGGTTCAGGCCCAAACTTGGAACAAAACCAACGGAAGCTGGAAATCCTGCCGTTACAAATCTGACCAAGGTAGGGCCATTTCGAACGGAAATCCGAAATTTGACCAAGACGGTACTGCCTGGTGCGGTTATCAGAACAGCAAATGCGGCAAAAACAAAGACTGTTGTTGATAATCTCCCCCGCCCGGGTCTGTTGATGAGACAGATGACACAATCCCCTTTAAGGGCGGGGCCCTTGATACGGGAAGGGAAGAAAAACGAATTGATGTTTTTCTTCCCGCACTCCCGAACCTGAAACAAGCTTAAGGGGAAACGGTCTACCGGACCTTAAACGGAAACCTTTTATACCAAATTATTATCTACAACTATTTCCGTTTTATTATTCAAGGAGAGAATACAGACCCGCGTTTCCCGGACAATCCAGAAACGGCTCCCTGTGGTTCCTTATCATAACGGTCGGTTGTACGATCCTGTTTCGACATCCCCGTCTCAAGCTCAGGCTTCCGACGATCAAATATTTCCGAAAACAGATTTAAACAACAATTAAAACCATTTGTATTATGAAAACTAACAAATTCTGGTTCGCAACGGCAGCAGCTGCCCTTGTAACCGTTATCTGCGTGTTCACCTCCTGCAGCAAGGAAGACGAGCCTTTCCTGCCAGAAGTGATCGAAAGTGAAGTTCTTGAAACCGGCATCAGCAATGACGTCAACGAGGTTTCCGGAACCGAAGGTACCAAACTGAGCTACGAATCCTGGATTGTGGTCAAGGGACAAACCCGCGCCGCTTTCGAGAACAAAGTCTCCGTTACTCTCTGCAACACTCTTAATACGGTGAACGAAGAAATCGAAGTCGAAAACTGGAAAACAGGAAAACCGCAGACCAGCATCAGCTATAAAGAAGGCGATGTTCGCGAAGACGGTTTTGTGACGGTCATCGATTCGGTTTTAGTTTATCAGGTGGCATTTGACAATTTCTCATTTAACTATGAGCTTGTTTATCAGGTGCCGGTTTATGATGACGGCGTGACTAATCAGACGATGCCCTACCATCGGTATGAGAATATCGTTGACAAAGGCGGAAGTTTCACTGACCTCGAAACGTTAAATGACGGCGATTATGTATATGCAAGAAAGCTTTATCGGCATATAATCGAAGTTACCTTTAACGGGAAGGTTTACGAAGTTGCAGCAAACATTACTTTACTGCGTATGATCGGTCCCGCAAACATGCCGTATATTGTCAAAAGTCGTTTAATTTCTGACGGTGCCAGCGTGGTAAATAACGCCGTTCTCTCAATGTTGATTGTCGAACAGACTTGGTCCGACGGCCGCGTTGAAGAAAAGCGTTACGACCTGACATTGAATGCCTATGTAATGAGCGAAACGTTAAATGAACTTACCATTTCGGGTTACAAAAATGACCTGAAAATGCTTCATGGGACAATCAGTGACGGAAAAACCTACAGTCGCCAAGAGGAAGATCAGTTTGTCACCTCGTATGTTTCGGAACAGATATATACCGTAAGTTACAATTATTTTTCGGTAAATATCACTCTTGTTCACGATGTGGCAACATACGACGACGGTATTTCCACGTTTGAATTTCCAACTTTCAAATACGGAAAAATAACCGATCAAACGACGTTTAGCTTCAACAACTCTTCGCAGGATGAACAAGGAAAATATGACGTATATATCTTCAAGCATCATATCATTGCCGAGTTTGATCAACTGCGTCCCGAAGGAGAAGTTGTAACCAGTGTTGTCGTCAGAAAATAAACTCTGACTTGCTGAAAAGATACCGTTCCTGCACAGGAACGGTATTTTTTTGCTCGCCGCCCATTTTAGACCAAAAACAAATACGTTTGACAAAAAAAGTAAATCCGTTATAATACAGGACAGGTAAAAAATTATTCTGTCCGATTATCAGCAACGCTTATTATTTTCAATTGGAGAAAATTTTACCGCAAACCGAGTAATAACTAAAAATTCGACTTATATGAGAACAAAAAATTACTGGCAGGCCGCTCTGTTTTGCATGGCAGCGCTGCTGACGGCTTCATGTTCGCATGATGACGACGGCTACTGGGACTTTCCGCCCGCCGGGCTTCCCGATTACAGCTACTTCCGCACCGGATGGGATCAGGAATCTTTGCAAATCGATTCGTCGGCAACAGCACAAACCGTTTTTTCTTACCGCTCATGGGCAGAAGCCGCAACGATCCGCAGAACCGAAACTTCTCTTCAGGCAGCGCTCGAAAACGTAAACACCGAAGTAACGGTCAATGACTTTATCATCGGCACTCCGCAATCGGCTCTTGATTATCAGGCCGTGCAAAGCCGCCGCGAAAGAAATGTCACGATTACCGATTCTCTGATGATTTACCGCCAACGCTACCGGAATTTTACGCTCGAATACCGCATGCCTTTCCAGTCGGCGTTTTACAACGACGGCAAAACTTCCGGCCAAATGGCGCATCTCCGCTTCAGTCCGCAGATCCGCGATCATGGCTATACAGTGAGCGATCTCAAAAGCGAAACCGAAAACGGCAGCGTCTTTATGCGCAAGCTGTTTCGCCACTCGATTTCGGTTTGTTTTAACGGCAAAGATTACCAGGCCACTGCAACCGTGATTCTGAAACGGCGCGCCGGCAGCGAAAACGAGGACTTTGTGGTTAAAAGCGCTCTCGTCGGTTCGGGCATCAAAAACCTGTCCAACCAGGGCAATCACGCTTCCTACACCTCTTGGCTGAAAGTCAGGCAAACGTTTAACAGCGGAAAGCAGGAAACCCTGACTTTTGAAGTTTTGATGTACGGAATAATGACAATGCAGCCGCTGACATCCGTCAGAATTAACGGTAAGACGCTGATTCGCGAAGGCGGTGGTTTTGATGACGGGGCAACCCATGTTCAGACGGTGGCACGTAACAAATATGTGGACGCCCTGTATTATGAACGCCCTTACACGGTGACTTATAATTTCGGGACCGTCACCACGGTTTTTCAGCATGTCGAAGCCTTTTACAACGACGGTTTTGCCATCATCGAATTTCCCTGTATCAAATACGCCGAAATCAAAGACGACGGCAGCCTTAAGGCATTGTCCCATCAAGAAGATCAGCACGGAAGCTACGGCGAATACCTTTTTTCCCACACCGTGACGGCAAAATTCAAATCGTATGCCCACAGCGAGAAAAACAGTATTCAGGCGATCGTGACCGACTGAAACCGGTAAAATTTTCAAAACGTCGTTCCGATCCGGGAACGACGTTTTTTATTATTTGTGCATTCCTTTCACTCAGACAAAAAGCGCAACGGAAACCCGTTGCGCTTTTTCGTCGTTCAGAAAACAATCAGACCACCTTCAGCAAAACGCCGCCGTTGCCGCAATCTGCCTTGCAAACGGTACCGTTGCAAAGATTAACCGGCACCGCCTGCCCTTCTTTCAAACACCAAAAAGGACGGGTGAGCGGAATCTCGGCAACGCCGCAGGCCTGAAGAACCTCGTTGATACGCGATAACAGCGACGTTACCAGCATCAGCTCTTCGTATTCCAGCATAGCTTCTCCCGTTTCCCGGGCAAAGGCTTCCGCATCGTCAACGCTGCAACCGCAAATTTGCATGTTCATGCTGAGTGTCAACGTTTCGGCCAGTTTTATACCCAACAGTTCGGCATCGTTGTCAAACTGCTCGCATTCGCCGTCCTCATAGAGGAAGGCAAAACGGGAAAGAGGCGTCAGAGAAGAACTTGTCTTGGCATAAGGCTTGGCCGCATTATACGCCGAAAGCCAGGTGCCAAACTCACACGGATCGATGCCTTGGGCAACTATATCCGTATACAACTTTTCAAATTTAATAATATCCATAGGCATTCAAATTGTAATTGCCGCACGTGAAACATATAGGGTGCCCTTCGCCTGCATCAAATGACATCCGGAAGAGGCGTTGACCACATATCCGAAAAACTTGTCGCCGCCGGCAACCCAATAGACCGTACCGTCGAGAAGATAATCGGCATTAACGCCGTTTTCCCGCAATACTCTGATCGTACCGTTAATTTCCGTTTTATGCGCCACCCACAAATCAAATTCGTCTTTCAGAGCCAGATACCCAAAGTGTCCGTCTGCAAATTTCAAACGTTCACATTGCCGTTCCGCCCCTTGATAATTCGTCCGAATTTGGTTTTTAAGACTGATCAAAGTATCGCCGACCACAATCGCAATAACTTTCTTGCCCGCTAACAGCTCATTCGTGACAGTTCCGTCCAAATAGAGCACTTTGCAAAGTAATTCTTCTGGTTTCATATAATATAATTTAATAATTCTCATTAAGATTGAGTATGATCGTTTTTTAACAGAAGTCAAATCATTTCTTTGCTCCACGGTATGCGGCCGCGATACATGCTTCAGCAAAACAAAAAAGCGTGCCCCCGGGCACGCTTTCGCTTCGTTAACGATAACACTTTACAACTTGGCTTCCAGCTCCTTTGCAAAAACGGAGGGTTGCACGCCGAACGCTTCCTGCCAGCTTTGGCTGATTTTTCGTCCCCACCAGATCAAACTCCTTTTCAGAGTCTGACTTCTCACGGTCAGAAGCAGCCGCTGATGCGCGGGAGACAAAAACAGCTCACGCAGCGTTTGCTCGGCTTCGCAGCGATCGGGACAAGCCGCGAGATGAGAAGCCATCACCGGGAACGGGTTACACGGATCGTCAGATATTTCAACCATATGGTCGTGTTCACGGGTTTCGCGATATTGTTTCATCTGACAGACCGCCCGGTTAACCAGTGTCATCAGGGCAGACTGCCGATCCGGTTCAAAGAAGGCTTTGACTCCTTTCAGAAGCGGATTGTTCAACGCAGTTTCGCCGGCAGCGGAATACCTGAGTTTACCGTTGATGACAAACAGATGATGTGTTTTTCTTCTTTTCATTTTGTGCGTATTTAATAATTAATAAATAAGGATCGTTATAAAGACAATTTATCAGACAAAAATGCCAAAATCAACAAAAATATATTTAACATTCTGAAAAAACACGAATTAAAAGAACAATTACCAATTTAAGGAACAATCGTCTTTTCCTGATCCTCAACGCGCATATGCCAAATCGATTACCCGTTGAGACCGACGCCGTTTTTTCGATTTAAAACAGAAAAAAAGCGAGCCGGCATTATATCCGGTTCGCTTTTCAGAATGAAAGAGAAAGAAGTTTACTTGTACTTGAGCAGCACGCCGGCGGTCTTGTCATGCTGAAGCATGTGACCGTTGACGAGCGAGTAGGCTTCAACTTCGCCGGTGTCGGGATCCTGGGTCCAGATGTACTCCGGTACGATGTTGAGCGGGCTTCCGGCCTGAGCGAACATCTTGCGAACGTCGGCCTGACGGGTGCGGATCTGAGAAAAGTCTTTCAGACTGATCAGGGCGCAGCCGTGGGCTTCGGCGAGTTGCAGGGCGTCTTCGGCGGTCATTTTTTCGTCGCTTCCGTGAAGAGAGCTGATATGACTGCGGTTCTCGAGTTCGATTCCGATAACCGGAACGTTGTAAAACTCTCCCATCGTTGCTCCACCTTCGTAAAGATAACGCAACTTGAACTTTCTTTTTTCCATGTTTATGATAATTAATTAATAGGTTTTTATACAAAAAGGATCATAACAATTTTGGATTTTTTTGTCAATAAAATAATGACGGTTTGTCACTTTTTCCTTTTTCGGGAGATTCGGCGTTTCACAATTCCAAAATATATCCTTCCTCAAAACCGCCGCGTCGCTGCCGTTTTTTTTCGCCGCATGCCGCAACTTCAGCCATCGTCACCCCGTTGAGACGGCATATTGCCGTGATCACTTCCAACACGTCGGCAGCTTCTTCAGCCAAATTCTGCCGATCACCGGCGGTGCGAAATTCTTCGCACTCCTCAAACAGCTTAAGCCACAGCGCTTTCCGGTATTCGGTCCCTTCGGCACGATAAAACACCGCCTCTTCACCTTTGGCAACAATCATTTCCGGTATTTTGTCACGAACCAGTTTTTTCATTTCTTTCTCCGCAAATATTTCCCAACCTCTCGGTCGATCCCTGCAACCTTTCCTCTGACATGGTTGGAGAGACGGTGTTTCGGATACAAAAAACAGGAGAACTTTGCAGCCTCCTGTTTTTAAACCGATCAATCGCGACTATTCGTCTTTCTTCGATTTCTTCTCAGCCTTTTTCTCAGCTTTGGCTTCGGCTTTTTTAACTTCTTCGGCAACCGCTTTTTCGGCAGCTTCGGCCGCGGCTTTTTCTTCGGCAACGCGGGCCAGGTCTTTGGCACCTTTGGCATTGACGTCACGGTCAACCAATTCGATAACAGCCATCGGCGCAGCATCGCCGTAACGGATGCCGGCTTTCAAAACGCGGGTATAACCGCCGTTGCGTTCTTTATAGCGTTCGGCCAGAGTCGAGAACAATTTGGCAACAACTTCATTGTCGCGCAAAAAGGCCAAAGCCATACGGCGGCTGTTCAGATCGCCTTTTTTGGCAAAAGTGATCATGCTGTCGGCAAAAGTTCTCAATTCCTTGGCTCTCGGCAAGGTAATCGTAATCTGTTCATGCGTCAGCAGGGCGTTGGTCAAATTCGAGAACAAAGCTCTTCTCTGATTCTTCGGCATATTAAATTTTCTGTGCTTATCACCATGTCTCATGGCATTTTCCTTTCATATTCTCTGTTGCTTTGACGGGGCAAAGCGGATCAAACTTACGCCGACACTACCTTCATAAATACCGGCACTCCGTGAATAAATTCAATTCACAATTCAAGCGCAATATATAGAAGTTTTTTCCTTTTGGCAAGCACTTTTTACGCCGTTTTTTTATCGTCAAACCATAAAATAATGCTTGTTTTTCGGTCCGGCTGCCGTTACCTTCGACGATATCGGATCAATCGGAGAACACATCAATGCGCCTTCTCATTCAACGGGTAAAAAAAGCTTCGGTCACCGTCGACAACCGCCGGGTGGCCGAAATCGGCAACGGTCTGCTCATTTTTATCGGCGTTTTTAAAAACGACGGCCGCGAACAGGCGGAATATCTGGCGCGCAAAGCGGCGGCTCTGCGCATTTTTGAAGACAACGCCGGCAAGATGAATCTTTCGGTCAAAGAGACCGGCGGCAGCACCCTGGTGGTTTCGCAGTTTACTTTGGCCGGAGACACCGCCCGCGGCAACCGTCCCGGCTTTGACAATGCGGCCCGGCCCGAAATTGCCAAGCCGCTGTACGAGTACTTTTCCGATTGCCTTCGCAATCAGGGAATCGAAGTCCAAAACGGCATTTTTCAGGCGGATATGGCGGTCGAATTGCTTAACGACGGCCCGGTAACTTTTTTGCTCGAAAAATAAAACTTACTTAAAATCGCGGTAAATGCGCGAAGCTACCGGCCCTTTGTCATTCTGATACTTGCCGTGATAAAGCTTAATGTCGCCGGTTGTTTTCCAAAACGTTA
Source organism: uncultured Alphaproteobacteria bacterium (assembly GCA_910587405.1). Lineage (GTDB taxonomy): Bacteria > Pseudomonadota > Alphaproteobacteria > RF32 > CAG-239 > JAFUYI01. The sequence continues at coordinate 26,755 of CAJUKS010000014.1, read as the reverse complement.
TCTGCGCAATCGGCATGTTTTTATACAAACGCACCGGCATCGTCGCATATAAATGAAAAGTTACGTTGCATTTGCATCCGATATCGAACAGACCGGACGTGATATGAATAAAAAGCCCCAACCGCGCAATGCTCGACTTGGCATGAACAATCGGCACATAAAAGTCACTGCCGACAAACTCGTTGCTGCAACCGAGCAGAAACTCGCCGCGCTTCATTTCATAACCTTCGTCGGGAATTTCAAATTCCTTTGTATGCGGTTCCTTTTTCGGATCCAACACTTCGTCGGTATACATCACCAGCTTATCGCCTAAAGTGAGGTCGTAAGAATTGGTGGTTGCCGCCGCAGGCTTAAACGGTTCGATCACGATTTTGCCGTTTAAAACTTCCTCGGTTATCTTATTTCCCGTCAGTATCAACTTTTCTCTCCATTTTCGATATTTGCGGGCAGGAATAGGCCGAATACCCGCCCTCGTACAAAGAGGCATCCCCGTCATTCAGCCAAAACGAAATCTGCCCGGTAATCATTTCCGGATAAACCCGAAAAGGTTTGGCCGTCACCAGTTCCAACGTCCATTTATGAACCGAACCGGTATGTCCGAGATCGGCCGAAACCTGCAAAAACAACCCCAGCCGGCCGGTCGAACTGCGGCCGATCAGCGACATGGCACATTTGCAACTGCCCAGGGTTTCCCACGTATGGCCGAGATAAACCCGGTCCGGGTACAACACAAACCCCTCTTCGGGAATCGTAATCGTTTTGTACTGCCCGTCATCTTCCTTAAACGTCAGCGTCCGCCCCAACCTGTAATTATAACTGTTGGGATTGAGCTGCTCGCGATTAAACGGCTCGATCACAATATCGCCGTTTTCAACATATTTCTCGATTTCCGAACCGGTAAGTATCATCCCTTGTTCCCTAAAATTCCGTCAGTTCAATTTTTTCGCCGTCGATCCGGCAACAACCGCCGATCGGAAAGGTAATGATCGGGGTCGTATGCCCAAAATCAACGTTGGCAACAATCGGCTTGCCGGCCAGTTCTTTCTTCGATTTCAGAATCCGTTCCAGCAACGGCCGATCAATTTTGTTTTCCGGCTCAAAACGCCCGAACACCACGGCTTTAACCGTTGCAAAATCCGGATGCAGGCACAAGGCTGCCAGATTGCGGTTAAAGGTCCACACTTCATGTTCGGCACAATGTTCCAAAAACAAAATGCTGTCCTTAATATCAGGAAAATACGGCGTTCCTTTCAGCTCGTCCAAAAGCCCCAGATTGCCGCCGATCAAACGCCCCTCCGCCTTACCGGGCACGATCGGCCAATAACCGTCATTTTTGATAAAATTTCGTTTTTCCTGATCGATAAACCACGGATCGTCCGCCCATTCCGGCGCCGGCGTCACGGAAAACGGCCGCTTCTGAAACAGGCACTTTTTAAAATACTCAATCGTATAGTCAAGTCCCTTCCGCATTCCGAAACTCGAAAAATGCGGCCCCGAATAAGTGACCAGTCCGGTCCGGGCATAAATTGCATTTGCCAGAGCGGTAATATCGGAAAAACCGCACAAAATCTTCGGATTGTCGGCAATCAGCCGGTAATCGATCCGCGACAGCAACTCGGTAACGTTAAAACCGCCGATGGCGGTCAAAACGGCATCTACCGCGGGATCGGCAAATGCTTCGTGCAAATCTTCCACCCTCGCTTCAACCGCCGAAGACGCAAACTCGTCGATTTCGTCGGCATGACGGCCGAACGAAACGCTCAGCCCCATTTCGGCCAACCGCTCTTGAGCAATTTTCCGGCAGTCGTCGGAAATGATCTTTAAACTCCGCGACGGCGCAATAACCCGAACATGCGCGCCTGCCTTCAATTTTGCCGGTATCATCTGTCATTCCTTTGCTTCTGCAAATCCAACAGGGTTTTGCGATTCAGTTCTTCAATGCGTTCTCTTTTGGCCGCGAACAATTCCGTCATCACCGGCTGTGCCCGCACATCACCGAAAATCATCGCTTCCGAATGGTGTAAAATCTGTGACAACTCCTGTGGTTTCAAACCGGCCTGACCGGCAAAGTAATGAATGCTGCGCAAATATTTGTAAAGGATTTTGCTCTGCTCGTCATGGCTTGACGGAAGCAGACCTTCGCGCATCATCGCCTGAGAAGTGATAATACAATCCTTAAACTTGTAATTGTGATCCAACGCCGGGTGACGCGGAAACGGATAGCAGTCCATCACATGGTCCAAACCGTATTTAGCCTGCATAATCACCGTATCGCCAAAACCGACTTCCATAAACAACGGCTTTTGGTTTTGCCGATCGCGAAAGATAATGAAATTGCCGACGTCTGAATATTCTCCGGTATATTTATGACGGACCGCAAAATTGAAATTCTCTCCGTAAACGCCGTCAATGCCCACTGTATGCCGATAGTACTTTTCGGGATGAGCATCCACTTCCACGGTGGGGCATCCTCTTTCACGGATCAGCCGATAAAGTTCCTCATCGCCGGATCGTACCCGCAACAACAGGTCTTCCGGCGCCAGCTTAACCTTGTTATAAAAAAAGTCCAAAACCTGAGAAAACGCCTCTTCTTTGCGCTCATAGGGAAAAACCGTATCGATGTTGGTAAAATAAGAGCCCCATTTCGGCTTAAAATCATCATTAAGCATATTCTTAATGTTACGGGTACGCACCGAATTCTGCGCAATTACCAAACCGCCGGCCGGTATTTTTCCCGGCAACACGTAGTCTTTTTTCAACGCCGAAATCGCCGCCCCGACAAAGATCACGCTTTTGTCCTGGTGCGAAGTTACCGGCAACGGCGCCGCTTCCAAATATCCGGCGGCACGATAATGCTGCAAATAAGCCGCAACCAATCCGCGACGACACCGGTTCAACGTTTGCCATTCATCACACGCCGGCATCATCTTCCTCTCCGTTTTCTCACACAGTCAAAAATCAATTCACCCGGATATTCGCCTTGTCCGAACGGCGTACGGTCAAAATGTCCGTACAGATTTTCAACCGTCAGTTCGTTTTTCTCCAGCACCAGCGATGCGGTATCCTTAAAGAAGTAACCGGTCGTATACAGCCATTCGAAATTATCGGTTTGACCGTCCGTATATCTAACGGAATAATATTCTTCGATATTTTGCGTCTGTTTGAAATAATCGCGCTTGTTAATCTCCACCCGGCGGTTGATCTGATTGCCGTCTTTATCATGATAGTTGCCGTCAAAAACCACGCCTTCGCGCACCAGCATATGTATCCAGGGATTGAAGAGGTCAAAGGCGAAACGACCGTTTTCCGTCAACAGGTTCTTGGTGCTGCCGACAAAACGGTTCAGTTCTTCCACCGACTGACAGTGTTGCATCACCCGGAACGGCGCAAAAGCAAACGAAAACTTTTCTTCGTCCGCAAACTCATTAATGTCTGCAACATGAGTCACCACGTTTTTGATCCCGCGTTCACGGGCTTTGTCGGCCAAAACCGTAATTTCGTCCCCGATCATGTCCACGGCATGAAATTCCAGATCGGGATGTTTTTCTGCAATCGGCAGCAGAACCCGCCCGGTTCCGGCACCGATTTCAATAATGCGGTTATTATCCAGATTGTTTTTGTATTCCGTAAGCAAACGGTTATAAAAGGCAATATCTTCTTTACGTTCATTGTAAAAAATATCATACAGTTCCGAGGCGTTTTTATACCTTTTCATTTTTACCTACCCGGTTAATATATGTTATTGTCCGCCGCACAAACGTCTTGCTGAAACGGGAACAGAAAAGTACGCCCGATTTTTCATCCGGCAAGTTTTGTATACTGTACTACATTTTGTACAAAAAACAAGGACAAAAATAACAATCATCAGATTTTCCTCAGTCATCCAAGTCCGAAAGATATCACATTGGCCGCGTCACCGCACCGTTTTTATCTCAATTTGCTGACGATTTTTATTGAAAAAACTAAACAAAAACGTCTCTGTCATTTTTAACAGAGACGTTTTAATCAATCGCTTATCCGAAATTTAGAAATGATCGTCAACTCTTTTGATCAGTTCTTCAATGTTTTCCGGCGGCCAACCCGGGGTTTCCATTCCGAGATGAATTCCCATTTTGGCCAGAACTTCTTTAATTTCGTTCAAAGACTTACGTCCGAAATTCGGTGTTCTGAGCATTTCGGCTTCGGTTTTCTGAACCAAGTCACCGATGTAAACGATGTTGTCGTTTTTCAGACAGTTGGCAGAACGTACCGACAGTTCAAGTTCTTCAACCTTTTTCAAGAGGTTCTTATTGAACGGCAGTTCTTCTTTTTCAACTTCGGCTTCGTTTTCCGGCTCGTCAAAATTAATGAACGGTTTCAACTGATCCTGCAAAATACGGGCCGAAAAAGCGACCGCATCTTCCGGCGTAACCACACCGTTGGTTTCGACCACCAAAGTCAGCTTGTCATAGTCGGTAACCTGACCGACACGAGTACGGTCAACCCGGTAAGATACCCGCTTAACCGGAGAATAGATTGCATCTACCGCAATCAGCCCGATCGGCGCATCGGCCGGTTTATTCTGGCTGGCCGGAACATATCCTTTACCGGTATTCACAGTCAATTCCATGTTGATTTTGGCACCGGCATCCAACGTGCAGATAACCAGCTCCGGATTTTTGATTTCAACATCATGACCGGTTTCGATCATTGCCGCCGTAACTTCACACGGACCTTCTGCTTTGAGAGACATTGTTTTCAGGCCTTCGCTGTGAACAGCAACCGCCAGTCCTTTGATATTGAGGACAATATCGGTTACATCTTCTCTCACGCCGGGAATAACCGAAAATTCGTGTAAAACACCGTCGATCTTGATTGCCGTAACGGCGCCGCCCTGCAGGGAAGACAGCAAAATGCGTCTCAGTGCGTTACCGAGAGTAAGACCGAAGCCTCTCTCCAATGGTTCAACCACAATCTTGGCTTTGTTGCCGCCATCGCTGGGAACAATTTCAAGATTAGTCGGTTTAATAAGTTCTTGCCAATTCTTTTGAATCACTTGGATATCCTCATTTTTAGTGCATATGCATATTTACAAAAAATCAAAAGACGGCGAGGCTAAAAAACTTTAGCCTCACTATCAAAACGCCAAAAACTACACGCGGCGGCGTTTGCGCAGACGGCAGCCGTTGTGCGGAATCGGAGTAACGTCACGGATGGTGGTAATTGTAAAACCGACCACCTGCAAAGCTCTGATTGCGGATTCGCGTCCGGAACCCGGACCCTTAACTTCAACTTCCAAAGTTTTCATACCGTTTTCGATAGCTTTTTTACCGGCTTCTTCAGCAGCAACCTGTGCCGCATACGGAGTCGATTTACGCGATCCTTTGAAACCCTGAGCACCGGCCGTAGACCAGGCTACAGTGTTTCCCTGAGCATCGGTAATAGTAATTCGAGTATTGTTAAAAGTAGAATTCACATGTGCGACACCGGCAGTGATGTTCTTCTTTTCTTTTTTCTTCTGTGTTGCTTTTGCCATTTGGGACCCTACCTCTTCTTATTTCTTTTTGTTAGCAACGGTTTTACGTTTGCCTTTACGGGTGCGGGCATTTTGTTTTGTACTCTGTCCGCGAACCGGCAATCCTTTACGATGCCGCAAACCTCTGTAACATCCGAGATCCATCAATCTCTTGATATTAACCCCAACATCACGACGCAGCTCACCTTCTACCAGGTAGTCACGATCGATTGTTTCACGTACTTTTGCAATGTCTTCTTCAGACATATCCTGCACGCGCAAGCCCGGGTTGACTCCTGATTTTGCACAAATGTCTTGAGCAGTTTTTCTACCGATACCAAAAATATAAGTCAAAGCGATTTCAATTCTTTTGGCAGTCGGAATATTTACACCAGCTATACGAGCCAAATTTCATCTCCATTATTCTAAAATTAAAACTTAAAAAGTTGATCACCACTTTTCAAAATTAAGCCGGATTATAGGCTAATATTTATTAGTGTCAACCCTTACTTTAAGCATTTTTCAAAAAAAGTTACTTTTTGTTAAACACTTATTTGATATTGAGCGCTTCATCGATGCGTTTGGCAACTACGTCCACCGTTCCGTTGCCGTCAATGCTGCGCAATAATCCTTTTTCTTGATAATACGCGATTGTCGGATAAGTAAAATCGCGATATTTTTTCAGACGGCGCTCAATGGTTTCTTTGGTGTCATCGAGTCGTCTCGAAAATTTGGTTCCGCCGCAGATATCGCATACCCCCGGAACCTTCGGCTTGTGATATTTGTCACTGTAGCTTTCACCGCAGGTCATACAGGTATAACGCCCCAGGATTCGGTCGATAATAATATGGTCGGGAACCTGAATCTCAATAACGGCATCAAGTCCGATTCCTTTTTCCTTCAGCATTTTCGCCAGCACCTCGGCTTGTTCCAACGTGCGGGGAAAACCATCGAGAATAAAACCTTTCCGGCAATCTGCCTCTTCGATGCGGGCCGAAACCATCCGGATCATCAGTTCATCGGGCGCAAAACCGCCAGCAGCCAAATGATCTTTAAGCTGATTGCCGATTTCGCTTCCTTTTTTAACTTCTTCCCGCAACATTTCTCCGGTCGAAAGATGACAGATACCGAATTCCCGTTTCAGAACGCTGGCCTGGGTTCCTTTGCCGGTTCCCGGCGCACCGGTCATCACCAGATGCAGTCCTTCTCCGTTTGCAAAACCCATTATCTTCTCTTTCCTTTTTTGTTGACCAGAGCGGCTTTTTTCAAAAGCCCCTCATACTGATAGGCAATCAGATGAGTCTGAACCTGGCCGACAAAATCCATCGTTACCTGAACCACGATCAACAGCGTGGTACCGCCGAGAACAAACGGCACCGCCAGTTTGGCGATCAGAATTTCCGGCAAAATGCAGAGCATGGTCAGATAAAAGGCACCCAGTACGGTCAGACGGGTAATCACATAGTCCAAATATTCGGCGGTATTTTTACCCGGACGGATACCGGCAATAAAGCCGCCGTGTTTCTTCAGATTTTCCGCCGTTTCTTCAGGATTGAAAACCACCGCGGTATAGAAGAACGAGAAGAAAATAATCAAACCGGCATACAAGGTCAGATAGAGCGGCTGACCGTGTCCCAGCAGCTGACTCAGCGTTTGCGCCCAGCTCGGACCGTTGGCGGCCGACAGGTTGGCAATCGTAATCGGCAGCAGCAGCAAAGAGCTGGCGAAAATCGGCGGGATAACGCCGGTCGGGTTGATCTTAAGCGGCAAATGCGAGCTTTCAGGCGAACTCATGCGGGCGCCGACTTGACGCTTCGGATACTGGATGGTGATTTTGCGCTGTGCTCTTTCAACCAAAACGATAATATAAACCAGACCGAGGACCATTGCCATCAACAGCATGATCACCCATACCGACATCGAACCGACGCGGCCCAACTCAAAAGTTTGCGCCAAAGCGCCCGGGATGTTGGCGATAATACCGACGGTAATAATCAGCGACGAACCGTTGCCGACCCCGCGCGAGGTAATCTGATCGCCCAACCAAACGATAAACATGGTACCGCCGACCAAAGAAACGATGGTGGTAAACTTAAACACAAATCCGGGCATGACAACCGCCGAAACACCGGCGCCGCCGACCATGCCTTCAAGACCGACCGCAATGCCGTATCCTTGAATGATCGTGATCAACACTGTCAATACCTTGGTATAGTGAACGATTTTGCGGTGTCCGGCTTCGCCTTCTTTTTTCAGCGCGCTCAGCGACGGAATCACCGACTGTCCCAGTTGCAGAATGATGGAGGCCGAAATATACGGCATGATGTTCAACGCAAAGATCGTCATACGTTCCAACGCGCCGCCGGCAAACATATTGAACATGCCGAGAATGCCGTTGGAATTGCGCGAGAAAATATCCGCCAGAATCTGCGGATCAATTCCCGGCAGCGGAATAAACGTTCCCAGACGGAACACGATCAGGGCCAGAATTGTAAACCACAGTCTTTTCTTTAGTTCTTCAGCTTTGCCAAAGGCCGACATATCCAAATTGGCGGCCATTTTTTCTGCTAATGATACCATTTTTGTTTCCTTATCTTTTTAAATAACCGATTTTGGGCGCAGAAATGCCCATTTGGAAATAATCTAATACACGAATTTTAAATTTTTGCAACAACTTTCTCTTTATTCTCAATTTTTATATCCGGGCTTTGCTGATATTTGTCTCGGCACCCTTTTACGGCCGCTTGCAACCATCGTTGCCGCTTCTTCGAATCGGCTTTTTTTGAGGCTTTGCATCGGCATTTATCCACAACCTGATAAGATCACAGTTGATTTTAAATACATTTTATGTTATATTTACGATACACAAAACGAAACTTAATCAGGAGAAAAAACATGAGTGATCGTAACGACTTAATAAAAAAAATTTTTGAAGGACAAATTCCGGTGATTCGAACCAACCATCAAACCGGAATACCTGAAGAAATTTATTATAATTATGATGAAAAACAGGGCGGACCGGTTGAAGTCTACCGGCAGCCGGCAGCGTCAAACGTAAAATACCCTCTCTATAGCACACCCCAACGTTATCCCGGCGCCATGCGCAAAGCAAATCAGTATATTTCTGCAATAGGATTGTCACAGCAGTTTCCGGAACTAATTAAAAATCAGACGGAGAAATTCCTTGAAAAGAAAAAAGAGCAACATTATAATCGACAAAGATTTGTTGATCCCGATCTTTGGCAGGGAAACGGTCGCCAAATTCTCGACAACGAACCCGATCAATGGGATTGCGACCAAAACGCCATCGCCCACAACTTATACGGAGACAGAGGAAACATGGACTGCAGGGGCAGAGTCGGCACACCGAGAGAACATCAACAGATGATTGTTGCACCCGATGGCACGATTGTCAACTCAAACGAGAACATGGGAACCTACGATTTTGTTTCACCAAACGAGGATATGTGGCTTCATTTCGAAAGAGATGTTGCTCCCTGGATAGTATGGGGGAACAACCCATATGACCGAACCAATCCATTCAGTAGAGGTTGGGCTACGATCAAAGGAGTAGGAAAACGTGGTATAAACTATTTGATAGATTAAAACCAACATACTAAAGGAGAGTAAAATGTTTCTGCTGATCTATATTTATTTACTAATCATAGCGGGAATGGGAAGTTATGCAATATTGGAAAATATAACCTGGATAGACTTTTTAACAGCAGTCGGCATGTCTACTCTCCTTTATGTTAACCTGATTATTATGGGCAGATACCTGCCTGTATTTATAGAAAAAATCAATAAAAAAGAAAAACCTGTCCCTAAGCAAATTTATCTTTTTCTTCTTTCCATCGCTGTTTTGGTATTCATCTACACCATCCACATACCGATATATGAGAAAATTAACATCCTCCCTCATTCCGGCATAATTTATGCTCTTATAGGCACTGGCCGTATGATATCAGTATATATCTTATTCATACTTATGCTTCCAATCGGTATTATGGAAGAAACTGTTTCAAAATTCTCTATCGGAACTATTTTTGCGATCGCTTCTATCGTTATCATATGGATAAACTTCTTTATTTTCTCGAAATACCTTTACCGAGTGGTCCGTAAAACCATCCAAAAAGAACCTATTACCAAAAAAGAAATCTTTTATTTGTTTATATCGACCATTATTATTTTCTTCTTTAGCTTATCAATGGTTTTAGGAGGAGCATATGTATAACTTTTCTAAAGAAAGTTTATACGGAGACAGAGGAAACATGGACTGCAGGGGCAGAGTCGGCACACCGAGAGAACATCAACAGATGATTGTTGCACCCAACGGCACGATTGTCAACTCAAACGAGAACATGGGAACCTACGATTTTGTTTCCCCGCAAGGTTGGGCAAGAACATCTGCTCATGGTCTTATCGACGTTGTTCCTTGGCTGGCCTGGGGTAATAATCCCTATGATCAGACCGGAAGATGGGAAAGAGCAAAAGGCCTAGGCAAAGGTATCACCCAAAAATTTCTTAACAAAAACCTTAATCAGGTTATATGGGGAAACGGAGAAAACGATCCTACGAATATGTGGGAAAGGATGGAAGCTTATCATAAAAAACTCTTGAGAAAATACCTTCCTTATGAAAGCGATGAAACTAATCCTCCAGCTTTTACTAAAAGTTCCAATACTTCAAATGGAGGTTTCGTCAAACGTCCTTTTCAGCAGACACCGACACCGTGGTCTACGCAAAGAAATAACCGAAATTATAATATAACCAGCTGGGAAAGAAACAATCGTCCAATAGATGGCTTTTATAATAACTGGAATAACGAATAATAATATTGAGGAGGGAAAAATGTTTGTACTAGGCTATATTAACGTGACAACCTTAGCTTTAACATACTTAATCGCATCTTTCATTTCACAATACTGGTGGATTTTCTTAATATCAGGCGGCATTTTTACCCTCCTCTATACAAATTTAATCATTATGTGCAAATATATATATATATTCATAAAAAAGACTATAAAAAAAGAGCTGCTCGCTCAAAATGAAATTTATTTTCTTATCACCTCAACTGTCATTTTTGCTACAATTGGCGTTGTATTTACCCCTATAGAGGGGGGCGGTCTGTTTACAAATATAAGCATAATGAATATTTTGGAAACTTTCATCCTTTCTATATTTGGCTATATCTTTTTTCTTCTAATATCAACCACTGCAGCTATAACAGCTCTGTTTTCATTAGATTTCTCAGATTTCTTTTGGTTTGCGCCTACAGCTATTATGATGTTGGTAAATATTGTTATTTTATCAAAATATCTGTATCGGTTTATCCGTAAAACGATAAAAAAAGAACCCCCAACCCAGAAAGAAATCATTTATCTGATTACCTCAATTATATCCTTCTTTACGATCGGTTATATTACGATACCGATATTATATGCTTAATACAGTGAGAGATCAAAATAATTTCCCTCTTCACATCTCTTCTCATTTTTACAACTTTAGGTGTTATATTGACTCCGGTATTTTATCTAATATAATAAAAGCCAATACAAGCGATGACACATAACTTAGCTTGCATCTCGATTGTTCATCAAACCGAGAAACAAACAGCTACCGGTCTGCAGGCTGCTATCCGTATAAAATCGCGCTGCTTTGGCGCTGTCTGTTTCCGCAAACTCGCATTGTCTGTTTACCGTCCCCGCCTTCAATCTCAATTAACTCGGCGATTTCCGCAAAACGGCAACAAAAAAGGCTGCCCGTTAGCAGCCTTTTTCAACTGTTGTATTCAACAACTATGCGACCAAATTAACTTTGCCGCCGGCTTTTTCAATTGCAGCAACCGCAGCTTTGGAAGCCGAGTTGACCGAAATTGTAACCGCCGTGGTAACCGCACCGCGAGCCAGCAGACGAACGCCGTCATAGCTCTTGGTAACAATACCGGCCGTCGCCAAAGCAGCCAAATCAACTGCATCAGCTTTCAGTTTGCCGGCATCAATTGCCGTTTGCAAAGTGTCAAGATTGACCACTGCAAAAACTTTCGCAAACGGATTTTTGAATCCGCGTTTCGGAAGTCTGCGGTAAATCGGCATCTGACCGCCTTCAAACCCGTTGATAGCGACACCGCTGCGGGATTTCTGACCTTTCTGTCCGTGTCCGGAGGTCTTGCCTTTTCCGCTTCCGATACCGCGACCAACTCTGATACGATCTTTGGTTGCACCGCAGTTGTCTTTTAATTCGTTAAGTTTCATCTTTTATCACCTAATTTGATAATTCGGACTCAGGGAACGGAAACTTCCGTTCCCCTCTGTCCGGCTTATTAATCCACAATTTTGACAAGATGCGGAACTTTGTTGATCATTCCGCGGATCGCCGGAGTATCCTCCAACTCGACCACTTTGTTCATCTTGTTTAAACCAAGTCCGACTAAGATGGCCTTTTGTTTGGCCGGGCGTCCGATCGGGCTGGCAACTTGCTTAACTTTTATTGTCTTGTTAGCCATTGTTTAAGCCTCCTCTTTCTCAGCTTTAGCTCCGGCAGTTTCCCTGCGGCTGACGATATCACCGACTTTTTTGCCTCTTTTGGCAGCAACCATTCGCGGAGAATTGATCGACTGCAAGGCATCAAAAGTCGCCTTAATCATATTGTACGGGTTGTTCGAGCCCAACGACTTGGCAACCACGTCCTGCACACCCAGAACTTCAAAAATTGCACGCATCGGGCCGCCGGCAATAACACCGGTACCGGCGGGGGCTGTTCTCAAAACAACCTTACCGGCGCCGAAATGTCCCTGAACGTCATGGTGCAGGGTTCTGCCTTCGCGCAGCGGAATGCGAACCATATTCTTTTTGGCTTCGTTGGTGGCTTTGGTAATCGCTTCCGGAACTTCGGCAGCTTTACCCGAACCGTAACCGACGCGGCCTTTCTGGTCACCGACAACGACAACCGCAGCAAAAGACATATTGCGGCCGCCTTTCACGGTTTTGGCAACGCGGTTAATATGAACCAGTTTCTCAACCAGTTCTTCTTTTTTTTCTGTTTTACGACGATCTACAGCTTGTGCCATTTCTCTTACTCCTAAAATTTCAAACCAGCTTCGCGAGCTGCATCGGCCAAAGCCTTGACACGGCCGTGGAAAATATAACCGCCGCGGTCAAAGACCACTTCGTTTACACCCGATTTGAGAGCTCTTTCGGCTACGGTTTTACCAATAACACCGGCTGCTTCAGTATTTGAAGTTTTCTTCAGGCTTTCTCTGACTTCCTTATCCAAAGTAGAGGCCGAAGCAACAGTCACACCCTTAATGTCGTCAATGATTTGTGCATAGATGTGCTTACCGCTGCGGAAAACCGATAATCTCAGTTTGCCGTTGGCAACGTTTTTCAAAGCTGTTCTTGCACGAGCTTGTCTCTTTTTAAACAATTTTCTTGGCGTATTCATTAACCTATTCCTTATTTCTTCTTGCCTTCTTTACGACGGACATATTCACCGGTATATCTTACACCTTTACCTTTATAAGGTTCTGGTTTTCTATATTCGTGAATTTTGTCGGCAACCTGGCCTACCAGTTGTTTGTCGGCACCGAAAACGATCACCTGGGTCGGAGATACGCAGGTAATTTTGATGCCTTCGGGGGCATTATAAATCACATCATGCGAGAAACCGAGAGACAGAACCAGCTTATTGCTGCCTTCCATTCTGGCTTTGTAACCGACACCGATCAACTCCAACTGTTTGGTAAAGCCTTCGCTTACACCTTTGATGATTGAGTTGATCTGGGCTCTGGTTGTTCCCCATAAAGCACGGGCCTGTTGTGACTGGTGCAAAGGCGCAACCACAACTTTATTGTCTTCCAATTTGGCATCAACCATGGCACTGTCATAAGCAAACTTCAATTCGCCGAGTTTGCCTTTTGCGGTAACAACACTGTTGTCTACAGTAACCGTAACGCCTTCAGGGATGATAACCGGGTATTTTCCAATTCTAGACATACCAATTCTCCCTAACTAAAATACTTGACAAAGAACTTCACCGCCGACATTGGCCTTGCGGGCTTCATTGTCGCTCATAACGCCTTGCGGAGTCGAAATAATCGAAATTCCGAGGCCGTTGTATACTCTCGGCAGGTCCTTAACGCTCGAATAAACGCGACGGCCCGGCGTAGATACGCGGTAAATTTCATTAATAACAGAAGCACCTTCATGATACTTCAACTGAATGCGGAGTTCATCAATACCGGCACGAACGTTGTATTTTTCGTAGCCAAGAATATAACCTTCTTTTTTCAGAACTTCCAAAACACTTTCACGCAGACGGGAAGCAGGAGAGACGACTTCCTTTTTCCGTGCGCTTTGTGCGTTTCTAATGCGTGTGAGCATATCGCCCAAAGGATCAGACATAGACATTTTCTCTAAAACCTCCTACTACCAGCTGGATTTTACTAAACCGGGGATTTCACCGAAGCTTGCCATTCTGCGCAATTCGTTGCGGCACAGCTTAAACTTGCGGTAAACACCACGGGAACGGCCCGTATTTTCGCAACGGTTCTTAATCCGAACCTTTGACGAGTTGCGGGGCAATTCGGCTAATTTTAACACTTTTTTGAATCTTTCTTCCGGAGAAGTGTTCTTATCCTTGATCTCTTCAATCAACTTACTGCGGATATTCGCAAACTTCTCAGCTTTGCGGATTCTTTTTAAGTTTCTATATATAGAGCTTTTTTTTGCCATTGTAAAATCTCCGCTTAATTCTTAATCGGTAAGTTGAAACCGGTCAGAAGCGTTTTGGCTTCTTCGTCGGTTTTGGCAGAAGTGCAGATAACAATATCCATTCCTCTGACAGCATCAACTTTTTCATAATTGATTTCAGGGAAAATGATCTGTTCCTTGATACCGAAAGCAAAGTTGCCGCGGCCGTCAAAGTTTTTGCCCTGAATGCCGTGGAAGTCTCTGATTCGCGGTAAGGCCATATTGACCAGTCTCTCCAAGAATTCGTACATTTTTTCTCTTCTCAGAGTTACTTTGCAGCCAATCGGCATTTCTTCTCTTACCTTAAAGGTAGCGATAGATTTGCGGGCTTTGGTGATAACCGGTTTTTGACCGGCGATCATGCCCATTTCTTCTGCGGCGTTGGTTAATTTTTTCTTGTCCATAACGGCGTCACCGACACCCATGTTAAGAACAATTTTGGTCAGCTTCGGAATCTCGTGGCTATTGGCGTAACCGAATTTTTCCACGAGAGATTTCTTAATGACCTCATTATACAATTTTTCAAAATTTGTCATCAATCTCATCCTTATTTATCGATTACATCACCGGACTTACGAGCAAAACGAACCTTGCGGCCGTTTTCTTCCTTATATCCGACCTTAGTTGCTTTTCCTGAGTTGGAATCAACCAAAGCTACATTGGAAACGTGAATCGGTGCTTCTTTAGTGATAATGCCGCCGGCCGAAGTCTGGCTCGGTTTGGTGTGTCTTTTAACCAGGTTGATTCCCTGAACGACAACTTTGCCTTCTTTCGGCATTGCTTTTACGACTTCACCGGTTTTACCTTTGTCGTCACCCGACAAAACTACAACCTGATCACCTTTTTTAATTTTTAACTTAAGGTTCATTATAATACCTCCGGTGCTAATGAAATTATTTTCATAAATTTCTTTGCACGCAATTCTCTGGTAACAGGGCCAAAAATACGGGTACCGATCGGTTCGCCGTCCTTGTTAATCAGAACTGCAGCATTGCTGTCAAAACGGATGACAGATCCGTCTTTACGGCGAATGTCGCTTGCAGTGCGAACGATAACAGCTTTGTGGACGTCACCTTTCTTAACACGTCCCTTCGGCAATGCATCCTTAATCGATACGACGATTACGTCACCGACGGTTGCGTGCATTCTCTTAGAACCGCCAAGAACCTTTATGCACTGCACCTGACGTGCTCCTGAGTTGTCTGCAACATCCAGGTTGGTTTGCATTTGTATCATTTTCTTCTTCCTTCTCTATTCGGCGTTATCAACTAACACGGTCCAAGTCTTGGTCTTAGAATAAGGCTTGGCCTCAATAATTCTAACTTCGTCACCAATTTTGAACTGGTTGTTTTCATCATGAGCGGCATATTTCTTGCTTTTCTTGATGAATTTTCTGTAAACCGGATGCATTACCTGACGTTCAACTTTAACGACAACGGTTTTATCCTGTTTATCACTTACAACAACACCTTGAAGAATTCTCTTAGGCATAGCTTTTTCTCCTAACTATTCTTCTTACGCTCGGTTAAAAGCGTGTTGATTTTTGCAATTTCGCGGCGAACTTTACGAACAGCGGCAGTATTCTGCAACTGGCCGGTAGACTGTTGAACCCGAAGGTTAAACTGCTCTTTTTTAGCTTCAAGCAGTTTACCTTCCAACTCGTCAACACTCATGCTGCGAAGATCCTTAATTTTTGCCATCTTATGCTACTCCTTGGTCAGAATTAAGACGTTTAACGAATTTTGTTTTAATCGGGAGTTTAGCGGCACCCAACGCAAAAGCTGCGCGGGCGGTTTCTTCGCTGACACCGTCGATTTCAAACATAATCCGACCAGGGTGTACTCTGGCACACCAGTACTCGATCGAGCCTTTACCTTTACCCATACGAACTTCGGCAGGTTTGTCGGATACCGGTACATCCGGGAAAATTCGAATCCATACTCTTCCGGCTCTCTTCATTTCACGGGTAATCGCACGACGGGCTGCCTCAATTTGGCGGGCCGTAATACGTTCCGGGGTCAGAGCCTTCAATCCATAGGTTCCGAAACTCAGTTCCGCGCCGCCTTTGGTCAGACCGTGGATACGGCCCTTGTGCTGCTTGCGGAATTTTAATCTTTTTGGACTTAACATTTTATTTAAACCTCAATGTTTACTTTTGTTCAGCCAACTTCTTGTCTTGGGCCATCGGATCGTGGGCCATAATTTCGCCCTTGTAGATCCAGACTTTAACACCGCAAGCACCATAAGTGGTATGAGCAGTTGAAGTTGCATAATCAATGTCAGCACGCAGGGTGTGCAAAGGAACCCGACCTTCACGATAGTGTTCGGTTCTGGCAATTTCCGCACCGCCCAAACGGCCGGAGCAGCTTACCTTGATTCCTTCGGCGCCCAGACGCAGAGCCGACTGCATAACGCGTTTCATCGCACGGCGGAAAGCAACGCGTCTTTCCAACTGCTGAGCAACGCTGTCTGCAACCAGTTGTGCATCCAGTTCCGGTTTTCTGACCTCTAAAATGTTCAGCTGAACTTCCGAGGCGGTCATCGACTGAATTTCTTTTCTCAAAGCTTCGATGTCCTGACCTTTTTTACCGATAACAACACCAGGTCTTGCCGAATGAATGGTAACTCTGGCCTTTTTGGCAGGGCGTTCAATAACGATTCTGCTGATTCCGGCCTGAGCCAATTTCTTTTTCAAGAACTCTTTAATTTTAACGTCTTCGTGCAGGTAGCCGGCATAATTGTCGTCGGCATACCAACGGGAATCCCATGTACGGTTAACTCCCAAACGAAGGCTTGTAGGATTTGCTTTCTGTCCCATTAACTTACTCCTGACGCTCGGTTACAACGATGGTAATATTGGAGAAGGGCTTCAAAATGCGGGCTCCTCTGCCTTTACCTCTGGCGTGCATACGTTTCATTACCAAACCTTTTCCGCAATAAGCTTCACTGACGAAAAGCTTATCGATGTTTAACTGATGATTGTTTTCAGCATTTGCAATTGCGGATTGCAAAACTTTCAAAACCGACTTTGCAATTCTCTTCTTGGAGAAAGTCAGCTCGGCAACAGCCTTCTCAACAGCCAAACCGCGGATCGATTCCGCAACCAAATTAAGTTTTTGAGGACTTGTGCGCAATGCGTTGCAAACGGCCTGAGCCTGATTTGCCTGCAGTCTTCTCGTATCTTTAGACTTTCCCATTACTAACTCCTCTTAGCTTTCTTATCGGCAGCATGTCCATAGAAAATACGGGTCGGGGCGAATTCGCCGAACTTGTGGCCGACCATATCTTCGGTAACCAGCACCGGGATAAACTTATGACCATTGTGAACACCAAACGTTAAACCGACAAACTGCGGCAACATGGTGGATCTGCGCGACCAGATTTTAATAACTTCGTTTCTTCCCGAAGCTCTGGCTGCATCTGCTTTCTTCAGAAGATATCCATCAACAAACGGTCCTTTCCAAACTGAACGTGTCATTAGCTTATCTCCTTATTATTTCTTGTTATCGCGACGAGATCTCATGATAAAGCGATCCGTCTTCTTGTTAGAACGAGTCTTGCCGCCCTTAGCAGGTTTACCCCACGGTGTGGTCGGATGACGTCCGCCCGAAGTACGACCTTCACCACCGCCCATCGGGTGATCGACAGGGTTCATCGCAACACCACGGGAAACCGGACGAAGTCCCAGCCAACGGGTACGGCCGGCTTTACCGAGAGATTTGT
The DNA here is from genome assembly GCA_910587405.1 of uncultured Alphaproteobacteria bacterium. GTDB lineage: Bacteria > Pseudomonadota > Alphaproteobacteria > RF32 > CAG-239 > JAFUYI01. The sequence goes on along the minus strand of CAJUKS010000014.1, from coordinate 8,788 downwards.
TCTGATTGTCCGGGTTAGAAACGGCACCGACCGTTGCCAGACATTCTTCGCGAACAACTCTCAGCTCACCGGAACTCAATTTCAGCTGAGCATAACCGGCATCCTTACCGACAACCTGTGCATAGCATCCGGCCGAACGAACCAACTGGCCGCCCTTGCCCGAACGCAATTCCACGTTGTGGATAATTGTACCGACCGGCATATTTTTCAGAGGCATGGCATTACCCGGCTTAATATCGGCTTTGGCGGCCGAAATAACTTTATCGCCGGCTTTCAATCTCTGCGGAGCCAGAATATAGGACTTTTCGCCGTCTTCATAGCAAATCAGCGCAATGAAGGAAGAACGGTTCGGATCATATTCGATTCTCTCTACAGTAGCCTCAACATCAAACTTATTACGTCTAAAGTCGATAATTCTGAGCTTGCGTTTATGTCCGCCGCCCTTTCTCCGACTTGTAACATGTCCGAAATTATCACGCCCACCGGTCTTCGTAAGACCGATTGTCAAAGACTTCTCAGGAGCTCCTTTATACAGCTCGGATCTGTCAACGATGACCAGCTGACGAAGTCCAGGAGATGTGGGCTTATAAGTTTTTAACACCATTTTTTAAATTCCTGTTGTAACATCAATATTTTGACCTTCGGCAAGAGTAACCAAAGCTTTCTTAAAATCGGAACGACGTCCGAGATTACCTCTGAATCTTTTGGTCTTGCCAGCCTGACGAATAGTATTCACCTTGGTTACCTTGACGCTGAAAATAGCTTCAACGGCAGCCTTGATTTCGTCCTTGGAAGCCTCGAGCGGAACGCGGAAAACAATTTTTCCGGCTTCGGAAGACAGCATGGACTTTTCGGTGATTACCGGACGAACCAGTGTATCATACATCTGTACAGTCACATTGTTGGTTTTTGCATCTTTACTCATTTCAATCTTTCCTCCAAGCAACGAACAGCATCTTTAGTCAACACCAGTTTGTCTTTTTTCAAGATGTCATAAACATTGGCGCCGATCGTCGGCAATACGTCTACACCGAAGATATTGCGGGAAGCCAATGCAAAATTAATATCGACCTCTTGTCCGTCGATGAACAGGCTGTTGTTCAGACCGCAAGCGTCCAATTTAACCTTAAGGTCTTTGGTTTTGGGGCTGGACAATTTGGCTTCATCAACGATAACGAGGTTGCCCTCTTTGGCTTTTGCCGAGAGAGCGGTTTTCAGACCAAGTTTTCTGAATTTCTTAGTCAGATCATGTGCATGGTCGCGAACAACCGGACCAAACACAATTCCACCCTTTCTGAACTGGGTGCCTTTGCGAGAACCCTGACGAGCATTGCCGCTGCCTTTCTGTTTGAAAGGTTTGGACGGCGTCAGAGCAACTTCGGAACGACCCTTTGTCTTATGGGTGCCGGCTTGCATTCTGGCCAACTGCCATCTTACAACCCGTTGCAAAATGTCTGCACGAACTTCCAAACCGAAAATCGATTCGTTCAGTTCGATAGAGCCGACATTCATATTATCTAAATTTAAGATGTCCTGTTTCATAACTTCTATCCTTTATCTTTTAAGCATTATCAGCTGTTTCAGCTTTAACTGCAACAGGTTCATCAACTTTTTTCAAACCGGCGGGCATCGGAAGTTCGACATTGCCGCTTTTCTTAACGGCATCGGTAATGCGGACCCAGGCATTTTCACAACCCGGAACACCGCCCTTAACCATAATCAGGCCTTTGGAAGCATCAACCGCAACCACTTTCAGATTCTGAACCGTGACGCGTTCGTTACCCATATGGCCGGCCATTTTTTTACCTTTGAATACCTTACCGGGATCCTGTCTTTGTCCTGTAGAACCGTGCGAACGGTGAGAAACCGACACACCGTGACTGGCTTCCAGACCGGCAAAGTTATGACGCTTCATAACACCGGCGAATCCCTTACCGATAGAGGTTGCACATACGTCAACATATTGACCGGGAACAAAATGTTCTACAGATAATTCGGAACCGACCGAAAGCAGGCAGTCTTCAGAAACTCTGAACTCACCCAATTTCTTCTTCGGTTCAACATTAGCTTTGGCAAAATGTCCTTTCATTGCTTTGGACACATTTTTAGCCTTAACGGCACCGGTGCCCAACTGAACAGCGGTATAACCGTCTCTGTCCATTGTTCTAACATCGACAACCTGAAGATTGTCAACGGCAAGAACCGTTACCGGCACATGAGTTCCGTTAGCCTCAAAAATGCGGGACATTCCCAGCTTTTTTGCGATTAAACCAGTACGCATTATTTTATTTTCCTTTTCAATTGGTTGACCATCCTTATTTCATGAAAGCCAACATTGCTTTTTATTTACAGGTAATTATCTTAACAAAAACAATTACAGTTTGATTTCGACATTTACACCGGCAGCCAGATCAAGCTTCATCAGGGCATCTACGGTTTGCGGTGTCGGATCGACGATATCGAGAAGTCTCTTATGGGTCCGAATTTCGAACTGTTCACGAGATTTTTTATTAACGTGCGGAGAACGGTTTACCGTAAATTTCTCGATTCTGGTCGGCAGAGGGATCGGCCCTCTTACATTTGCCCCGGTTCTTTTGGCGGTATGAACGATTTCTTTGGTCGACAAATCGAGCAGACGATGATCAAAAGCCTTGAGGCGAATTCTTATGTTTTGTGTATCCATCATTTTAAATACTTTTCCTATAACTAGACGGCAACGATTCGCATGATGCCAAACTTGCCATCTACAAAATTAACCTTATGCAAAACCTTGAATTTCAAGGATTGCGGGATATTTCATATTACAACCGGCCGGACAGATTCCCGCCGTAAGACCGGTTAATGTGAGCGTTTTGTAACATAAGCGGCAGGATATTGCAAGTAAAAAATTACTTTTTTTTCAATTTTTTACACCCCCGCAACCGCTTACTGAGACTCTGCTTGAGTCGGGTCCGAATCTTAACCGTTGACATAAAAATATGACAAAAAAGACGACTAAAACTTTCGTTCTGAAATTTTGTTTTTCCTTCGCAAAAATCGCCGACAAACTGCTTTTTATCATCAAAAAAGAGGAACCCGCAAAGGTTCCTCTCTTTATTGTCAGCGGCCGGACTTAATACCAGCGGTAACTGAAGCCGAGAGCGGCGGCAATGTCATCATAGTCACTGCCGGTCGTATAGTTGACATAGCCAAACAGGCTCATCTTGCTGTCCAGCGCCATTCTTCCGCCGACTTCAATTCTTCCCAACGTCTGATCATCCAAACTGTCTACTTTACCCAGGTGAGTAATCTTGACTTCATTGCCGAAATTCAGCGTTTGAACGACACTCGGTTTCACGTACAGTTTGGTATAGCCGTAATCATGATCGAAAGTTTTTTCCAGCTTGACCCCGAATTCGCCTTCAACCTGGTTGAGCATTGAATATTCGGCGCTCTTGCCATATTCGTCTTTCATATCGTCATAATCAATGCCGGTATAGAACACGCCCAGGCTCGGTTCCAAAGTCCAGTTATAACCGGGAATGAAGGCATAGCCCATTTCGACGCCGGCACCGTATTGCATTGCATCCGCTTTGGCTTTTACATGGTCGTCGGTTTCAATCTCGGCATGCTGACGACCGGCATAGGCGGTGGCAAATGTCCAGAAATTGTTGTAATCATACCGGTAATACATACCCAACAGGAAACTGGAAATTTCGATTTCGCTGCCCATGTTGGCGCGGAAAACCCCGTCTTCGCCGATGTCATAGGTACCGTAACGATAAGACCCGAAAGCGCCGATTTTGTTGGAAGCATCGTTTTGCAGGTCAAGCCCCATGTCGAATCCGGCAATGTTGGCGTCCCATTCCTGCGGCGCGCTTACTTTGGCATAGCGATAGACCGGATTAGCCCACAGGTTGGAAACCGGACGTCTCTTATAATGGTCTTCGTAAAGGACGTTATATCTTCTCAGCAGGAATTTGTTGGCAGCAACCGAATTGCGGATACTGGTCACAACGCCGCGGTTTTGTTCGGCCGCCGCACTGTGCAGTGACAGGAAAGCCGCAATTTCGGGGGCCATCGGACGGAAGTCGGGGTTTGAATCACGTGTCATTGACAGATACCATCCGTTGGTGGAAACGCCGTTTTCACCTCCGGCCTCTCCTCCCGCTTCTCCGCCGGCATCTCCTTCACCTTCGCCGTCGGCCATCGTTCCGGCAGACTTGTCGCTAATATCTCCGTTGTCACCGCCCTCTTCATCACCGCCGTTTTCATCATCCGGCGCCTGAACTTCTTTATATTCGCTCTTCTACATATACGGACTGCCGTACACCCGGTAAACCACGAAATCGGCTGCTGTTTCTTTATTGTCGCCTTCCGCCGAAACGAACAGAATCGACTGATCCGTTCCGATGATTTTGTCAGAGGTTGTCTTAACAATAACCTTCGTCGTTCCCACGATGTCATTTTCCGCATAAATTTGCGACGCGACCAAAGTATCGGGATTGACGGTTACCGTTAACACCGGCGTTCCGACGGCGGTATAGTTTCTTACATAAAGGTTCCCTGCGGCCCCCAGTGTCAGGAACGAGTTGTCGAATACAAAATTGCTGACTCCTCTGACATTGTTATTGAAGAAGACTTCGCCGTTCCCGCGCACGCTAAGATTATACTCGCGGTCCACCGAACTGATTTCATCGTCAAATATGATATTTCCGCCTTCGGTTTTCAAATTGAGCATACCGCCGTTCATGGCAATGGCGTTATTCGTGATTGTCGGCGCCGGCGGTTCGGTTTCCTCGCCTTCGCCCCCTTCGTCATCATCGGCGCGCGGATTTATTGATTTATCATCAATGTCGCCGTTATCACCGCCGTCTTCGCCGCCTTCTTCACCGCCGCCGTTTTCTTCAACCGTCGGCTCGGAAACATAGTTTCCTGAAAACAGCACGTCTTTGCCCTTGGCAATAATATTAAGTGTGCTCGTAGAATAAATTGCGCCGCCGTAAGCCGGGTTGGCCGCTTCGCCGTCTTCGCCGACGGACACGCCGCCGGATTGAGCATAGTTGTTGAGAAAATCGGTGTTGATAATCGTCAATTCACCGCCGGTATGGGCAATCGCACCGCCGTAGGCCATACCGTCTTCGGTAATCGCGGCATTTCCGCTGAATTTCGAGTCGGAAATTTCGCCGATCGTACCGGTATTCAAAATCGCACCGCCGAGAGCATTGCCGCTGGCAACGCTTGCTTTGTTGTTCACAAAAGTCGAATTCGAAATATGCCCGATCGTCGCTCCATTGTTGGACAAGACCCGATTAAAATCGGAAACATTCAGATTTTCGAAATTGACTTCCGCGCCCCCACCGACAACAAATCCGCCGAACCCGCCGCCGGACAGCATTTTCGAATTGCCGTCAACCGTAAAGGAGCCGGAATTTGCCGAAGGTAAATTTTCCGTCAGCGTAACATCGGCAACCAGAGTGACGTCGTTTCCGTCAGCCAAAGCATTCGCCAGTTCTTCCGCGGTGCTGACGTCAACCGCTGCCGCCGTCCCCGCAATACAGGACAACGCCGCTGCCGAAACGCTGGTTTGCAGGATAGAATAAAACCTTTTCATATGATCCCCCAATCTGTAATTCTTAAATAATTATTAATCTTATCATCTTTTTTTTAAAAAGCCACATAAAAAAGCGGCCGCCGCCTACAAAGAATTTTACGTTTGTTTTCAATTTATTAAGACAATCCGGCATCAAAAAGAGCCCTCGAAGGGCTCTTGATAAATTTCATCCGGTACATAACCGGGTCTGTCGAATTTGACTTTAAACATTGAACAAGAAGTTCAGCAAGTCTCCGTCCTGCACCACATATTCCTTGCCTTCGGAACGCATTTTTCCGGCTTCCTTACAGGCTTGTTCGCCGCCGTATTTCACAAAATCTTCAAACGAAATCGTTTCGGCGCGGATAAAACCGCGTTCAAAATCCGAATGAATGATCCCGGCGCACTGCGGGGCCTTCGACCCTTTGACAAACGTCCATGCCCGCACCTCTTTCGGTCCGGCGGTAAAATAGGTCTCGAGTCCCAACAGTTTGTAGCCGGCGCGAATCACCTTTGCCAACCCTGTTTCTTCCAACCCGAGGCTTTCCAAAAATTCTTTCTGTTCTTCGGGGCTCTCCAACTGCGCCACTTCCGATTCGATCGCCGCCGAAATAACCACCGCCTGCGCACCATCCGCCACCGCTTTCGCCGCAACCGCCTCCGAATAAGCATTGCCGGCCGCCGCTGAATCTTCATCAACGTTGCAAACGTACAAAACCGGTTTTGCCGTCAGCAGCTGCAACATCCGATATTCTTTATACGCTTCACGGTCGCTGCAATCGGGAGCAGCCGTCCGTGCCGGTTTACCGGCTTTCAGCGCTTCCATTACCGGTTCCATGACCGCCAGCCGGATTTTGGCTTCCTTTTCGCCGCCGCGCGCTTTTTTAACTGTTTGATCCCAACGCTTTTCCAACGATTCCAGATCGGAAATCATCAATTCGGTTTCCACGATTTCGGCATCGCGGATCGGATCGACGCCGCCTTCGACATGGGTAATATTGTCATCGTCAAAACAGCGCAGCACATGGATAATTGCATCCACTTCGCGAATATTGGCCAGAAACTGGTTTCCCAGCCCTTCGCCTTTGGAAGCGCCTTTGACCAGCCCGGCAATATCGACAAACTCGAGCTGGGTCGGCGTCACCATTTTCGGTTTGACCATTTCTTCCAGTTTTTTCAGTCGAGCATCCGGAACGGCAACGCGCCCGGTGTTCGGTTCAATCGTACAAAACGGAAAATTTGCCGCCTGAGCCGCAATTGTCTGTGTCAAGGCATTAAACAACGTTGATTTTCCAACGTTGGGCAATCCGACAATTCCGCAATTAAATCCCATTTCAAACTCCTTTTACTTATGAACAACCATCCCCAGCTTAGTGCTGAACGCATTAATGCCGTCACGAATCAAAACGCCGATGTTATCGATGACGATTTCCAGATTGCGGTCCAGCAATTCCGATTCGCTTTTCGAAAAACCCGATAAAACGTGACCGACCACATCTTCTTTGCTGCCCATGGGATGTCCGACCCCGATTCTGATGCGGTTATATCCGTTGCCGATTTGCGAGTCGATGCTTTTCAAACCGTTGTGACCGCCGGCGCCGCCGCCGAGTTTGGCCTTGATCTGATCGGGCTTCAGGTCCATATCGTCATGAATAACGATAATGTTCTCGGGAAGGATTTTATAAAAAAACGCCGCCTTCACCACCGAATGCCCCGACAAGTTCATATAGGTCTGAGGTTTCAGAAGATAAACCTTTTCACCTTCGATTTTTCCTTCGGCAATCAGCCCGTCAAACTTGCTGCGAAAAGCCGAAAAGCCGTACTTTTGCGCCAGAGCATCCGCTGCCGTAAAACCGACGTTATGACGGGTGCGGGCATATTCTGCTCCCGGATTTCCCAAACCGACAATCAAAAACATATTTATTCCGTCAATAAAAAAGGCCCGTCTTCAAAATTTTCCGCCGTTTTCGCAGCAGAAAACCCTTCGACAGGCCGGTCCAATTTTATTTTCTTAAGAAATCGACATGAATCGGACGATCGCTGACCGGATGGAATTGAACATCCTGGCAGCTGACTTTATACTTTTTGCCGTCGACGACAACTTCGATTTCGGCATCATAAAAGCCAACCATATCCAAAGCTTTTTCCAATTCAACCGGGTGCAGGCTGATCATAACCGGTTCCTGTTTTCCGCCATAGATAACGGCAGGAACACGTCCTTCACGACGACATGCCCGAGCTGCCCCCTTACCTGCTTTCTCGCGCTTTTCAGCATTAAATGTAATATCTACCATTTTATAAATCCTTTAATAAAATTGACTAACAATCCGCCGAGCCTCCAGGGGTGCCCGCGCAGATGTCCTGCTTTTACAACTTTATTTCTGTTTTTTCAAGCCTTTTTTCATTTTTCGGTCAATCCGGCACCAAAACGAACAATCTGCCGCAACATCAACAAAAAAGGACAAACAGCCGCAGCAGTTTGTCCTTTTGATCATTGAAGCAAAAACCGTTACCCGATTTTTCTCCGGTCTTTGTCATTTCCGACTTGCCGGCTTGCCGATAACAAATTCGCGGATTTTAACCTTCGGCCCCTTCTCGACCCGCACAACACCGCCTGTCGGCTGCCGAACGGCTTGGTTGTCTGCCAAGGCGTAAAAATCCTTTTCTTTTCCGTTGCCATCATGACAGATCAGCAAGGTACGCTCTTTACCGATATACACGATTCTTGCTTCCAAAGAACCGGAATCGGTACAACGAACACTTTCCGTCTCAACGCTTCGTTCCGTACACGGAAGGCTCAAAGCCATCCTTTCCGTCTCTTCCGCCGAGAGAGAAACCGTATCGGGATATCCGCCGACCTTGACCAGTTCGCCGTTCGGCAAACATCCGAAACAGGGTCGGTTTCCGAAACATTTCAATCCGCTGAGGTTCGGAGCGTTCACATCATTTTGCGGATCTGCAGAGTTCATGAACATCGAACAGATACCAATGGCGACAAAAACCAGAAGGACAATTGCCGCACCCCACGTAACCAGTGTTTCCATACATTCGATATTTTAGTTAATAATCAGGTTAATACTTTGTAAGCACAAAAAATATAGCCTTATAATCAAAAATTGTCAACCCGCCGCCTTATTCACGCAACAATAAATTTAACCAACAAAAAGGAACCCCCGCGTTAAACGCGGGGTTCTTCATTAACGGGTGTAACCCTAA
>CAJUKS010000013.1 GCA_910587405.1 uncultured Alphaproteobacteria bacterium | reverse complement strand
AATCATTCCCCTTTATTAAAATTGTTAGGTTAGGTGATTGAAAATATTGTACGTTAAAATAAGAGGCTTTTTTTCTTCGCTGAGCCTTGATTTTTGGTCTTGATTTCTGATGCAAAATAACGTACCTTTTTTTGCAATAGGCAAAAAGGACAAAAAACGCATCATTTTCAACGGATTATGCCAAACAAAAAACCCATATGGAAAGCGTCCGCGGACAATAACAAAAAACCGGTGATAATCACCGGTTTTTTGCTGTCTTTTTTTAAGCGATAACTTTAAAAATAAACCACATTTCCGTACCCGGCCGGTTGATTGCTGCAATTTTGCACCACCACGCCGTTGACCACCGCGGTCGAACAAACTTGCGGCCCCGACGGAACCGACACATAAACCGGCTGCGGCGTGGATTGCTCATAGCGATTTCCCCACAACAGGCCGCCGACAATACCGCCGACCACTCCCGCAACAAATGCCTGGGTTCTGCCTTTATGACGCACCACGACTTTTTCATGACGGGGCGACCGCGGGTGAAAGCCGCCGTGCGGACGCGCCGACACCGAGGTTGACAACAAAACGGCGCTCAGCATAATTACCCAAAATTTTTTCATAACGTTCTCCCATTACAGTTCATTTACATAAACCAAAACGAGAGATTGACGACAAAGGTTCATTTTAACTTCGGAGAAATCCGTCTTCCGTCGCCCCCAAAACGCCGGTAACTTAAAAAATCCATTCGGCCAAACTGTCAAGCAACAGATAAAAAAGCAAAAAATACAAAATTCGCCGGCCCCACCCTGCTTTGCTGATTTTCTCGGGCAGAAAACCGAAGAGGGCAAAAGCAATCGTATAAATTCCGAGGGCATTAACCAACTCGCCGGGATGTGTCACGCGTTGCCACGCTTCCCCGGCGTCAAGACCGCCGAACAGATCATACCAGACGCCGCCGGTCAGGAACGGAACCGTAAACCATCCGGCCAAAAATACAATTGCTTTCTCAATCAACCGGCGGCGGCGTTCCGCGGCGCTTTCCTGTCCGCGTTGTTGTTCCGTCATGACTAAAACTCATAACCCCGCAGCAGTTCCGCAGCGCTCATCGCTTTTTTGCCCTGACGCTGTATTTCCGTAATTTCCAGCGCGCGATCGGCGCATCCGATAAACAATCGTCCTTCCCGGGCAATAATCTGCCCCGGTTGAGCTTCGTCAGTGGCTCTCACCGCCCGCAAAATTTTAAACCGCTCGCCTTTATGCTCAAAATAGACCGCCGGATAAGGGTTAAAGGCACGGATTTTGCGCTCCAGCGTTTCCGCATCGGTAGTCAGATCAAGCACGCTCTCGCTTTTTTCGATTTTGGCCGCATAACAGGACAACGCGTCATCCTGCTTTTGCGGCACAATCCGATCCCACTCGCGCAGCGTTTGCACAATCAGAGCGGCCCCGATTGCCGCCAACCGGTCGTGAAGCTCGCCGCCGGTGGTTTCCGGCCTGATTTCCGTTTCGCTTTTCAACAACATATCGCCGGTATCCAGCCCGGCATCCATTTTCATGGTGGTAATGCCGCTTACCTTGTCGCCGGCTTCTATCGCCCGCTGAATCGGTGCGGCGCCGCGCCAACGCGGCAACAGCGAACCGTGAATATTGACACAGCCGTTCGGAAACGCTTCCAACACCGGCGGCGGCAAAATCAACCCGTAAGCGGCCACAACCGCAATATCGGCCTTCAACGCCGCAAATTTCCGCTGTTCGTCCTCATGACGCAGCGTGCGGGGGGTTCTGACCTCAATCCCGTTTTCTTCCGCCCACAGATGAACCGGCGTTTTGACCAACTTGTTGCCGCGGCCGGAAATTTTAGGTTCCTTGGTATAAACGGCAACAATCTCGTGCTCTGTCGCCAGTTTTTTCAAAGCTTCCAACGCAAACTCCGGCGTCCCCATAAATACGATTTTCATTATTCCTGTTCTCCGGCCCGCAGTTTCTGCAGTTTTTTTAACAGCATTTGCCGTTTGAGGCGGCTGATGCGATCGATATACAAAACGCCGTCGAGATGATCGATTTCATGTTGCAACGCAATCGCCAGCAGCCCGTCGGCAGTTACTTCGCAAGCGTTGCCGCGATAATCGCGGTAACGCACTCGCACCTGTTCAAAACGCACCACTTCGGCATGTTGGTCGGGAACCGACAGGCATCCCTCTTCATGGCAAATCTTCTCTTCCGAATGCCAGACGATTTCCGGATTGGCCAAATACAACGGTGACGGCGCTTCGCCCTCTTCCTGGTCATGGGTGTCAATCACCACCACCCTTTTCGACACGCCGACCTGCGGCGCGGCCAAACCGACGCCGGTTGCCGAATACATGGTCTCCAGCATATCGTCAAAAAGGCGGCGCAGTTCGTCGTTCACTTCCTCGACCGGCGCGGCCTTTTGTTTCAGTATCGGATCGGGGTATTCATATATTTTCAGTACGGCCATTTCAAACTTCCCTTATGCATTTTCAGCGCGGACTTCCTTGGCAATTTGATCCAACAGGGCGTTGACCATTTTCGGCTCGCCTTTGGAGAAAAACGCATAGGCCATGTCCACATATTCCTGAATCACAACTTTAACATCCAAATCAAGCGTATTATTAATTTCATATATAGCACAAAGCAGCAGGGCCTGTAAAGTCCCGTCAAGACGTTCCAACGACCGTCCGGCGCTCAAAAACAAATTCAGCGACTTTTCCAACCCTTCCTTTTTGCCGTGAACGCCGCGCACCAGTTTTTCAAAATAAGCTTTGTCCATCGGTTCCACTTCGCGAAATTCTTCACTGCCGTCTTCAGGCGTTTCTTCAATCACAAACCGCCCGACCTCGCCGCTGGTAAAATCCTTAATTACCTCGTCAACCGGCAGTTGGCTGTAGGCAATCATATAGGTGGCCTGAACCGCAGCCAGACGCGCCGCCGTTTTCATCTTAATTTTTTCCGACACAAATTTTGCCATTGCTATTCCTCTTCTTCCTTATTTTGTAGTTTGGCCATTTCATCGATTCGGGCGACAAATTCCTCAAAATCGCTTACCTCGCAAAAATCCTTGTATACCGACGCAAATCGGACATAAGCAATATTATCCAGCTTTGCCAGCGCTTCCATTGCATATTCGCCGATCACCCGCGACGGAATCTCCGTATCGCCCGAGCTTTCGAGCCGCCGTTGGATCGAAGTAACGATTTTTTCCACCCGTTCCGGCGCCACCGGCCGTTTACGCACCGCCAACTGCAGCGAGCGTTCAAGCTTGTCGCGGTCAAAGCGAACTTTGTCGCCGTTCTTCTTAATTACGATCAGTTCCCGCAACTGAACCCGCTCAAAGGTCGTAAAGCGCGAACCGCATTCCGGGCATTCGCGGCGCCGGCGGATACAGGTATTGTCCTCGGTCAGGCGCGAGTCCTTAACCTGAGAATCCAAAAAACCGCAAAACGGACATTTCATGCTTTTTCCAGCCCTTTCAACAACGCATCGGTGACCTGATATAATTTTGAAGAATATCTGGCCCCTTTTATAAGCAGAATATCATTATTTTGCAACAGTTTATTTACCAGAAAGTCGTCCAGCCCTTCTTTATCCTCAAAATAATGCGCTTCCTGATCGGAACGCAGCCGGGCCAGCATCGCTTTCATCTCGGGGCATACCCCGACCACAACATCAACCGGAGCAGCCGCCAGTTTTTCACCGATCTCGATATGCCGCGCCTCCGATGTCTCGCCCAGTTCGGCCATTTTGCCGAGAACGGCGATTCGCCGCCCCGCAGTCTCGGTCTGCGCCAAACCGTCAATCGCAATTTTCATCGCTTCGGGCTGACCGGAATAGCTGTCGTCAATGAGGGTAAATACGCCGTCGTCGGGCAGTTTCAACCGGTGCCTTTTTCCGCGTCCCGGCAAAGCGCCAAAGTCTTTTAAAGCAACGGCAGCCTTATCTGTATCCAACCCCAACGCCGCAATCACCGCCAACGTTGCCCAGGCGTTGTACAGTTGGGCTTCGCCTTCCTGCGGCAGTTCCAGCTTGCCCTGATAATGATCGTTACGGCCAAATTTAACAATTGTGGCTCCCTGTTCCGCCGCCCGCTGTTGCAGAAGCGAAGCAAAATTGGTATCTTCATTGATAACCGCAATTCCCGGTTGCCGCAAACCTTCAAAAATCTCCGCCTTGGCTTCGGCAATCCCTTCAAAACCGTCAAAGAACTCAATATGCATCGGGTATACGTTGGTAATCAGCGCCAAATCCGGCTGCACATAAGAAGTTAAACGCGCAATTTCTCCTTTTGAACTCATTCCCATTTCAATCACGGCATAATCGGCATCCATATCCATTTCACACAGACTGAGAGGCACACCGACATAATTATTGTGGTTGCCGGCCGTCGCATAAACCTTGCCGAACCGACTCAACGCAAACTTAATTTCTTCTTTGGTGGTGGTTTTGCCGGCGCTGCCGGTCAAACCGACCACGATTCCTTTAAAACGCGAACGGTTAAAAGCGCCGATTTTGCCAAACGCTTCCAAACTGTCAGATACCACGACCTGACGTTCCGCCGGCGCACCGGACACCAAATGCTCCACCAGCGCCAGCGCGGCACCGTTTTGCAACACTTCGCCGACAAAGTCATGTCCGTCAAATTTTTCGCCGCGCAACGCCACAAACAGCACACCCGGAGCAGCCTGACGGCTGTCTGTTATCACTCTGTCAAATTCGGCCGCGACAACATTTGACGACGATCCGACAATTTCAATCAATTTTTCCGCTGAAATCTTTTGCATTTTTCCTCAAGTCCGTTAATTTTTGATCACACTGTCCTTACTATAACCGTTAATAATAAAAAAATCATTTAAAATATCTTGACAATTTTTGACAAATGAAGTATCTTTTGTCTCGACAATTAATTTTTAATATTTATTCACCTCTTAAACTCATTGAAAAATGAAAAAGATCGTTTTCGCATGTCTCATCGGCCTGCTGGCTGTGAGCTGCAACAAGTTCAAATCCGTAGAAACGCCCATCGAAGGATCGCCCGATCTCGTCACCTACACGGCTGAGAACACGCCCCTCGTCGGCATCAAAGTCGCCAACGCCGAAGCTACCCTCACCGACCCGGTGTACGTCAAGGTCGAAGCCAAGTACGGCTACCTGATCGCTCAGATCGGCCGCAAGCAGCACAACGACCCCGTTAAGTGGGATCTGCTCGACACCGTCGGCAAATCGGTGACCGGAAAGTCGTACGACAAGATCAACTACGCGCCGAACTACTTCATCCTCGAGGATGCCGTCGACAAGTATTACTTGAAAAACGGCGAGAATACACCGTTGGGCCCGAACCAGGACTACTACCTGCACGCCGACAATGTATTCTTCAAACACGACGGCAAATGGGGTGTCGGTCCGCTGAAAGCTGAATGGGAAAAGATCATCGTGCTCGAACAGGCTGACGGCAAGAGCTTCCGCTATGTGGTAAAAGTTCCCGGCAAAGTCCAGTGGAAAATTTACGACAACACCGGCAAGTTCATCAAGAACACCACGGCCGCCAAGGTTGCTCTGATGGAAAAGAACGCCAAAGTCAAAAAGTATGCTGACAAAAAGTGGGGCAACGACACCACTTACGGCATTACGGTTGCAAATGTGAAAGCCTACTGACGCATCTGCGTCCTCTGAAAAGAAAAGGAGCCGGTCTTTGACCCGCTCCTTTTCTTTTTTGCATTTTGCTGCCGTTTGTCTCAGGCAAAAATATCCTCTGCGGTATAATCGCCGAAAACAAATTTTTTACCGGTAATATAGCGTTCGCCTTTATCCAACCCGGCAATTGTTTCCATATCCGCTTCATCCAGTTCAATATTCTGAGCGGCAAAATTTTCTTTCAGACGATCAACATGGGTGCTCTTGGGAATCACAATCACGCCGCGGTTGATTTGCCAGGCCAGCAGAAGTTGCGCCGGCGTAATCTTCAGACGTTTTGCCGTCTCTTCAATCACCGGATCATTAAGCAATTCGCCGTGACCGGAGCCCAGCGGCGAATAAGCGGTCACCGCAATCATATTTTTATTGCAAAATTCAACCAACTCTTTCTGAACCAGATACGGATGCGACTCAACCTGCAAAACGGCGGGCGCTTCTTCGGCTTTTTCCAGTAAATCGGCAATTCTCTTCTGTCCGCAGTTGGACAGCCCGATTGCCCGCACCAATCCCTGATTTTTGGCTTTTTCCAATTCGGCCCAAGTCAATTCCAACGGAATTTCCTGCAACGAGACCATGTCATCAGCGCTTTCCGGCATCTCAACGCCCTTTTTCTGTGCCACCGGCCAATGAATCAGATACAAATCCAGATAGTCAAGCTTCAGATCCTGCAACGTTTTTTGCAATGCCGGCAAAACGTCTTCCGGAGCATGGGAATCGTTCCATAGTTTGGAAGTAATAAAAAGATTCTCACGTTTAACATCTCCTTCGTTCACCGCATCGGTCAGCGCCTGCCCGATTTCGCTTTGATTGTCGTAAATTTCGGCGCAGTCGATATGGGTGTACCCAACCTTGATCGCCCAGCGCACTGCCTGATAAACCTCGCCCGGGGCAGCCTTCCAGGTTCCCAGCCCGACCATCGGCATTTTGCTGTCATTGTTCAGCGTAACATACTTCATTTGAGACTCCTTTAAGGTTAATATTAACTAATTTTAAATATTAGTGATATAAATTCGACAAACAGATTTTAAAACATCCTAAAAATCATAAATAACATAATTATTATTTTACGGAAATTAAACTTGAAAAACCAAAAAGGACTAAAAGATTATGAAAAAAACTTTATTAATGGCCGGTATTGCTTGCGCATTTGCCGCCAACGCCAACGCCGAAATCAAACCCTATGCCGGTTTGGACTTCAACTATTCGACTTTTGACTATGCTTATGACATTGAAAACGCCATTGAAGACGACTATCAGTCCGTCAGCTTTGTTGCCGGTGCCAAATTCCACAAAAACTTCGGGGCCGAAGCTTTCTATCAATATTCGGGCAAAGAGAAAAACACTTACTATAGCGACAAATACACCACCCGCTTCCAAGCTTACGGCGTAGATGTTCTCGGCTTCCTGCCGCTCGGCTGCGACGGTAAGGTTGAACTGATTGCCGGTGCCGGTATCGGTGAATACGAAATGAAAGTCAGACTGGTCGGTGCCGGTTCCGAAAAAGAAGAAGCTTTCGGTTACCGCTTAAATGCAGGCGCCCAGTACAACATTGACGAAAACTGGTCGGTTCGCGGTATGTATCATCATGTTTACACCCAAAAATCCGAAATCGACGCCATCGACGAATTCTCGGTTGGCATCAGATACAATTTCTAAACGAAATGTACCGTTTTCAAACTGCCGCTCTTCAGCGGCAGTTTTTTTATTGTTTTTCATCAGACGCCCGATTGTCTTCCAGCTTTTTAATACACAACAAAGCCGCTCCGACAAGACCGGCATCATTTTCAAAAGCGGCTTCTTTAAGCAAAAACGGTGCCGTCACAATCATCTCGTTAGCTTCGCGGTTGAGACGCCCGTAATCAATAAAGTGAGCCATTGAACCGCCCAGCAAAACAACCTCCGGATCAAAAATATCGGCAAAAATAACGATCCCGTTCTTTACCATCTCCTGCCAGTTATGAAAGGCCGTCACCGCCGGCAGCGCATTTTTTTTCAACCCTTCAATAACCGTATGACTGTTGACGCTGTCATCCTTATAAACGGCTTTAGCTTCCAAACTGAGCGCCTTTCCGGACATATAAATCTCCAGACAATCATAACGGCCGCATCCGCATAAGCGGTTATTGTCATAGCGCACCGGAAAATGAACCTCCCCTGCCGCACCGGATTTGCCGGTCAAAAGCCTTCCGCCGACAATAATACCGACACCGACACCGGTACCCAGCGTCAGCAAAATCACATTGTCATGTCCTTTGGCGTTGCCGATCATATATTCGGCCCACACCGCTGAGTTGGCGTCATTTTCCACAATTACCGGCTTATTTGACAACGCTTTGAAATCCGTATCCATATAACCTTGCGGCATATTGCCGACCGAACCGGTGATTCGCGAATTGGTCTTGTCCACCGTCCCCGCCGTCGAAACCGCTATCGCATCTACCTGATTTTCAAACTGAGAAATGATCGTTTTCAGCAGCTTTGCCACCGCTCCTGGCGCTGCCGGAGTCGGATGGCGTACCACCTGATTCACAATTTTTCCGTCGCGATCCACCACCGCATAAGCAATCTTCGTTCCTCCGATATCAAAAGCCAAAACCTGATTGATTTTCATTCCCCGCTTCTCCCGTTAACGTTTGTCGTCATCTATAATTTCATATTCTGCATCAATAATTTCGCCTTGAGGCCGACGCCGACGCTGCCGGAGACCGACGTCATCAGACAGCTTGAGCGCCTTTTGCTGTTTATAACGGATCCACCAAAAACCGAAGACAGCAACCAGCAGCAACAACGGAATAACAATTGAAGCCACATATAAGAAAACCGTAAAAAACAACCCGGCCGCCAAAAACATAAAAATCCACGATAGTACTTTTTGCATAGTTCATCCTTTTTCCATTCATCTGTAAATATAGTTTTTTTTAACCCTGATAGCAACCCAAAACCCAAAATAAACCTCCGACAGCATCATTAAAACAGAAACGGTTGCAATTTTAGGTCCAAACCGACATTTTGATTTCAGATGCTTAACCCCATTTCAGCCATATTAAAAATATTTTCGACACCTTGTTATTTCAAACCGCCTAAATAACATGAAAAATCAATACATTAAAAACTTTATCAAAAATTTTTCCGATTATATTAAAAAATTATTGCATTTATTAAAAAGATGTTCTATATTCCCCTCAATTCAGTTATGCCGCTATAGCTCAGTGGTAGCGCTAAGTAAAATTGATACGTTGTATCAATTTTGTCTGTAAGCTCTTTGGAACATCTTAGCGAAGAAGGGCAGCGTCAGCAACCGAAATGAGCTTAGATGCCAAAGGCACACCCGTAGGGTGGGCTCGGTTAAAAAAGATTATTATGCCGCTATAGCTCAGTGGTAGAGCACACCCTTGGTAAGGGTGGGGTCGCAAGTCCGATTCTTGCTAGCGGCACCATTTATAGTAATTCCGCATTTATTGCGGATTTTTTCTTTTTAAACAAGAGCTTATTTAGTCCGATTTCAAGCCTTTTTGCAAAGGCGCTTTTGAGTCTGCTTTTCGGGCTTTTTGCTATGAATTTAGAAAACATAAGCGTTTTAGTATTTGAAATCCTTACAAGAAATTACTTGAAAACTAATTTTATAAAGATAAAATTTTTATATAGATTACATAGCCGACCAAAAGGAAAAATTGTTTATGCTCAAATTGATTTTGCCTGAAGAAAAATATTGGCAATCTTTTCAAGAGGGCCTGCTGGAATATAAAAAGTCCCCTTCCCCATACGATATACAAGGAATTAAAAAGGCTTTTGCATATGAACGTTTTGCAGATTACAAACGTGATTGCGAAGATATGAGAAACGGTAAAAATCTCCCTTCGGGCCATGTTCCCAACACCTATTTATGGCTGATTTATAATGAAAAATTTATCGGTCTTTATGATATCCGCCATAGTTTAACTGAATATTTAAAAATCTGCGGCGGGCATATAGCCTATTCAACAATCCCCTCGGCTCGGAGAAACGGCTTTGCAGCGCAAGGATTGAAATTGTGTTGTAAATATGCCCATGACAAATTGAACCTTAAAGACGTTTTAATTTCTTGCAATGCCGCCAATATCGCATCTTACAAAACAATGAAAAAAGTAATGGCCGCGTTTGGCGGATTAGAAGATAAGCCGACCACGGTTGACAATCCTGAAGAAAAACGTGTTTGGATAAAAACCGAGCCGGACAATACCGTTATAGTGTAGAAAATATAAATACGTGCGCAACTTTATAAATTCGGCTTACCAAATTTCTACAAGTTAACCGTAAATCAGTTCCTTTTCATATACAGTAACGGATACGGATTTCCCTGCTCATCCAATTCCGTTCTCTTATAAACCGTAAATCCCATATGTTCATAAAAACCTTTGGCAAGAGGATTCTGTTCATTGACGGCAAGTTTGTTTACAGAATACTTTTCAATACCATATTGCAGCAGTTGCTTTCCGATCCCTTGTCCCCGATTGTCATTTGAAACAAACAACATTTCAAGCATTTGTTCCGCAATTCCCATGAATCCTAACGGATTTCCGTTTTCATCTTCGGCAACCAACAAAATCGGTATACTGTTCAATGCTTGCGGGACGTACCGTTTGATTTTATTTATCTCATCGTTTGATAAAAATAAATGTGTTGCTCTGACCGAACTTTCCCAGACAAGCAACAGCTTTTCAAGCAGTTCCGGATTTCGTTTCTTTATCTCAATCAGTTTCATGTTATTGCCACCGCTTAATACCTAATATTTATATTATTTCAGATTAATTGATCATTGTTAAAATTTACATAACAAAATCAAATTACCACGGTTCAGATTGATTAGGCCCCGGGTTATCTTCGCAAAGTTCCGTTCGTCATAAAACTCAAAATATCAATTTGCCGTCGATTTTTTCGGCTTCAATCAGACCACATATTGACTTTAAGCCTGAAAAATGCATAATTTATGCCTAAACGGCAATCGGAAAAAGGTGTGTAATGAACTTTTATAATTCCATAGAACAGTATCTGTGCGAAAACAATTTGCTTAAAATGAACGCCAATCATATCAGACAATAAAATCGTCAGATGCCGGCATGCCCTGCTTGTTGACGATAAATTCGATTTTGGACTGCAGACCATGAACAACAACTTTATTACAATAAAACAGGCGCAAGATCTGGAACTTATAAGAGATATCGTTGCGCCGGCAATAGGTAATGTTTCCGATATCGAGCCTTGTGTGTCAGAAGCATGCAACTCTTATGCTTATTTGCTCAACAAACATTTGATTGTTAAATTTGCAAAAGATGATGCCAAATTGGAAAAACTGCTTTTGGAAAAAAATGTGTTGTCATTTTTGAAAGGAAAAACAACGCTGAAAATTCCGGAAAGCACCGTTTTTAAGAATCATTTTACATTTTCGATCCACGAAATGATACAAGGCGAAACATTTCAAAACAAACACTATCAAAGACTCGCGCCTCCCCGAAAAGACAAGTTCTGTCATGACGTTGCCCTTTTTATGTATGAGCTGCATTCGCTGACCGACAAGATCAATACCCCGAACCTTCCGCAATTAAAAGGTATTGCCGGACTTTATCCCCTGAACGGAATAAAAGAGTTTTTCAAAAAACGCAATGAACTGACACGGCAAGAGCAGAACTTTGTTACTCGTTTTTGTGACGAATTTACGAATCACTCCCAAATTTCCAAAAATGCATTTGGCCATTTTGATATCCAACCCAAAAACATAGCCTTTGATTTTGCAGAAGATAAAATTTCCGGCATTTATGATTTTGGAGATTGCGGTTTTTGCGATATTTCCTACGACTTTACCAAGTTTGCCATACAATACAATCCCGAAATCTTAAACAACGTCTTGAAACATTACCAAAACCTGTCAGGACTCAAACTTAATGTACCGGCAATTTTGAGCAATTCCACCTATTGCGTTCTTCATTGCCTGATGAAGGATATTGAAAAAAACCGCTCCCCGAACAGAGGGCTGTACGAATTACGTCTGAAAATATCGCAACAGGAAAATTTTCCTTATTAACCGTTAAAAGTTTTGGCTTTTGTATTTCAGTCCCGCTTTTTGCGCAAAAAAAAGCATCCCAAACCGTTTGATCGGTTAAGGATGCCTTAAGACGCAGCGAAGTTACTTTGCTTCGAAATCTTCCAGGAACTTAATCCATTCTGTCTGATTTTGCTCGCGGAAAAATTCTTTTAAGAAGTCGACCATAAAACGGTGTCTTTTTTCAGCCTCGGCCTTTCCTTCTTTTGTTTGCATCGCCTTTTTCAGCTTCAACAACTTGTCAAAAAAATGATTAACCGTGGTGTCCTTTCGTTTCAGATCCATATATTCTTCCGACGTCATCTTATCTTTGGGAAAAAACATCTCGTCGAACAACGGTCTTTGAATTTTGGAACTAAAGGCCAGAACACGACAGATACCGATTGCGCCGATTGCATCCAGCTTGTCGGCATCAAACAATAATCTCATTTCGATCGTTTCCAACTGAGGTTTGTCTCCTGTTTTGGAATATCCGATCGCCTCAATGGTATCGATTATTGTTTTTATTTGCTCATCGTCCAAGTTGATGCTCTCAAGAAAACGGCGGGTATTGTTTCCGTCGGTATTCAGCTTTCGATCATCAACATCATGCAACAACGCACTCATCTCGACGATAAAGTCGTTTGCGTTAACGGCTTGTTTCAAAAGGGACTTGGCATTGGCATAAACTCTTTTGATATGTTCAAAGTCATGTCCTGATGCTTCGCCGGCATGATACTCTTGGGCAAATGCGTAAGCTTTTGCGACTAATTGTTTTTCACTTATTTTCATGATTTCTATTTTTTGTCATTAATATTCAAATTTACCAAAAGATAAAAATTATGATAACGGATGTTCGATAATAAACAAATCCATAATGTATAATAATATCTTTTTGCTCTTTTATTGTACCACATAAATTCAATATTGAAACCGTTTTTTGTACCGATTTGCATAAAAAAGTCCCTGAAATTGCTAACGCAATTTCAGGGACTTTTGGACTCAGACATCGTGTTCCTAATAGTCCTCGCCGGCCAGATCTTTACCGAAACCGACCGCCCATTCGGCGAAATCGAACTTCTTTTGGCCGACTTCGTCTGCAATGTCAAGGTAAGCCTCCTTATCGAGAACTTCACGCGCCGACTGTGCTTCCGCCGGCGAACCGTAGATCACCATCGAGACTTTTTCAACACTCGCCGCCTGCTCTGCAAAGCGGGCCACCGCTGCAAAAACGGCTTTGGCCGACTGTTCCATAGTCAGACAACCGATGATGCCGTTGCCGATAGCCGGAACCGCGATCGTTTTGAGACCGACGTTGTCCGCCAGTTGCAGCGCTTTGTAAACCGCACGGCCGGTAGCCGCAAAAGCCTTGTCATCATCACAGCCGACCGTTGCCACATGCAGCAAATACTTGCTGTATCCGCCGCCGGAAGCTGTCATAAACGCTTCGCCGAAAGCCAAAGGACGTTTCTGAGCATGGGCATCATACTCGTCCAAACCGCTTCTTGCGCCGGAACGGGCCATTGCACCGCCGACACCGCCATAAGAGGCACAACTGTCAAACTGAGGAACAATAACAGCATCCACAGCCATGGCTGCAATGTTACCGTTAATCACTTCTGCCTGAATACGATTGATTTGTTTCATGATTTTTTTTATTTTGAGTTAGACATGTTCAAAAGAAAAAAGCCTATTATGAAACAATTTCCGATGACTCAATAATCGGACACAATAATGCTTTTGACAAAACAGAGCATATCACAGGTTTGTCGCAAGTGCAATCACAAAAAAGATTGAACGGTTTGGATCTTATGATATTCTAAACTTCATAACAACAGAGGATGAACAATGAAACAATTTTCTTTTTTAATGCTTGCAATCTTTTTGATTGCCGCATGCAGCACCCCCGCCGCCGAAGACAAGAGCGTTTTTTGCGGGCGCTGGATTGAAGAAACCGCACCGGACAGTCCGTATGTTCAAGGGATAACGTTGCTGCCCGACGGCACCGCATCATCCATCGGCATGGCAACGCTCAAATATCAAAAATGGGCATTGAAAAACGGCAGACTGTTTTTGTCCGGCAAAAGCATCGGCAACGGACAGACGATAGACTTTTCCGATCAATGGCAAATTCTCGAAATAACGCCCCTCACAATGAAACTGAAAAGCGCCGACGGCAATTACCGGATTAATTATCGCCGAAGCGAAAAATAACACCCCCGACCAAGGCAAAGCCCCCGTATTTACAACCGGCCGTTCCGATCCGTTTTAAAATGATTGACTTTTTTCCGGACTGATGCTACCAAAATCAGCAAAGTCAATTATTATATAACTAAAAAAATACCATTATGTGCAATTTAATTATTTTAACGGATTCGGAACTTCAGTTGGTCCTGACCGTTATTTTGATCTTGGTTCTGTTGGTCGTTCTGAAAGGAATCCGGTGGCTGATCCGCAAAACATCAATCCCGGTCCACACCGCAAACGCCAAACCGGATCCGGAGCCCGAAGATCGGCCTTATCCCCGATACTGCCCGTCATTCTTCAATGCCGGCGCCGGTACGCTTCCGTATGTTTATCACCCGCAACCGGTGATCCAAAAGGCACGGAGAATAAAATATACTTCTCCTTACCTGGGAATAGAGCAGGAAATTGCGTATCGTCCCCGCAACAAAGTCGGCAAAGCTTTCGATCATGTTCGCGGCATCGCCGTTTCGCCGACGTTGACGCTGTTAAGAGAAATCATTGTTGAAAGCGATTTTCCCGGTGACATCAGAACCTATATCAAACATTTTAACGGACGACTGCCCAACGAAAGCGAAATTAAGCAGATTTATGCCAAACGAGCAATGATTTGCAACAACCTGCTCGAATGCGGCGAACCGCTGCTGCAGGAACGGCGCTATCTGTACACCTGCGGAGACCTCGAAAAAGACCGTGATTACAATTACTGTCTCGACTTCTCTACCGGAGAAATCACAATTGCCGACTGTGACAGCTATGTGGCGGCAATTTTGGTCGAATAGTCCCGCTTACGGCACAAAAAAACAGTCTTCGGTCAACGCCGGAGACTGTTTTTGCTTAGCCGGAAACTCAAAGCCTAAAACTTATAATTCAAACCCAACATAAAATCATAAGCCGTATAGTTGTCGCCGAAAGTGTATCCGGTGCGGGCATAGCCGGAGAACTTCGAGTTCAATCCCAAATCTCCGCCCAGTTCCATCCGTCCGAGGGTCTGGTTTTTATACGACTTGACATCCATGGTTCCGCTCCGGCTCAAAAGACGGGTATGATTGCCGTCGGCATAGGTCTGAATCAGGCTGGGTTCAAAATACACCCGCTTCATGCAATCTTTTTCACAGAACCGATATTCCAACTTGGCGCCCAGTTCCGCTTCAAAATAATGCATAACGTCATAGTCGGCTCCCTTCCCGACATTGTCATGCAGCCGATCGATATCGATCGCCGTATAGAAAACGCCGGCTTCCGGAGTGACACTCAGGCGTTTGCCCAACACAACCGCTTTTCCCAAACGGGCGCTTAAACCATACTGAAACGCATCGGTATCCGCCGAAGCTGCATGATCTTCGGTACGAATGTCCATGCTTTGTTTACCGGCAAAGATCATTGCCAGAGCATGCCATGCGTCACAATGACGCTTAAAATACAACCCGCCCAGCCAGCTTTTGTTTCTGACGTCCGATTCCAGTGCCGAAGGGAAGTCCCCTTTGCCCGAAAGGTCATATTTGCCGCGACGATAAGCGCCGAATACGCCGACCCGGTTGGCTCCGTTACCGTAAATGTCCATTCCGGCGGTTACGCCGTTAATCTTCGCGTCCATATCTGCCGGTGCTTTGATATTCGCATTTTCGCGGGTAACGTTGATCCACGCCTGCTTTTCGGTTGTTGTGCTGCAGCAGTCGATGTTCTTTGCAAAAGAAAGCCCTTTTGCCACACTGTCGGCAACGCTCCGGTTTTGTTCGACGGCAATGCCGTGAAGTCCGGCAAATGCCGCAATTTCGGGCGTATACTGAACGTTTGGCTTGTTATTGTCGCCGCCCGGTTTGTTATCTTCGCCGGGCTTATTGTCGTCACCGGGATTTTCTTCCGTATAATTGGGATTTTTCTGATCGGTCAAAGTAAGATACCAGTGGTTGCCGGCCGTTTCTCCCCCGTAATTGGAAACCGAATTCCACATATACGGACTGCCGATGACCCGCACAACGTCAAAAGCGGAAGCCGTGGCCGCATCGTCGTTCGGCGCGCTGACAAACAGCGTTGCCGCGCCGTCATAAACCTTCGGACTGTCCGCATTGACAATCACCTGAGTCGTACCTTCGACGTCTCCGCTGATCTTAATAATGCCGTTTTGAACCTGTCTGTTATCGGCATCGACCGAGATATCGAGTTTCAGGATCGCGTTTTCCGATTTGTAATTTTTGGTGTTGATTTCGGCATCGCGGCCCAAATGAACGGTTGCGCCGGATCGCGCGTTAAAGTTGGCCGCTCCGTTTATCGTTCCGTAAAGATAAAATTCGCCGTTGCCTTCTCCGCTGACGCCGGCCAACACATCGCCGACTTCTTCCGCAATGATGTCATCCAGCACTTCGGCGGTTAAATTGTTGCTGACGCCGCCAAAAACGTCAACGTCATAATCATTGCCGTAAATATCGTCGTGCATAATGATCTTGCCGCCGTTAAACGTCTTAAAAACAAGCGTTGGCGTTATGCTTTCGGCACCGCTGATATGCTCGTTGGTCATATAAATCGCTTCGTTTTTTCCGTTGTCCAGCCCATTGCCCTTAAATTCGCTGATTCCGTTTTCTCCGGCGGCAATGATCGTCGCGCCGATCACCGCCAACGCGCCGCCTTTGTCAATCGCTTTATTGTCATAAAAAGACGTGTTATACAGCGACAATCCTTCAAAAGCCGTATCCGGACCGATAAGTCCTTGTGCAAAACCGGTCAAAATTGCGCCGCCGGCATAGGCATGATTTTCGCGAAACACCGAATTTAAAAAGTAATTGTTATTGCCGGCGGCAAAGACGGCGCCGCCTTGATTATGAGTAAGAACGCCGGTGTTGTTTCGCGTGTCTTCGGCGCGGTTGTTAACAAATTCGGCATTATCGACATACAGCGTTGCCGCCATTGTGGCTATTGCGCCGCCGGCCGAAGCTCTGTTGTCCCGAAACACGGTTTTGCCCGGTTCGTCCCCCGGTTTGATAATGGTATACCAGGTAGAATGTATTGCGCCGCCGCGGTTAAAAGAACGATTGCCGATAAACGTATTGTTTCCCGTCAGTGTCGCGATTCCGTTTTGATCAATGGCACCGCCGCCCCAATCAGAAAAATTATTTTCAAAAGTATTGTTGCCGTACAAATAGAGATAACCGCTGTTACCGATTCCGCCGCCCAAAGCCGCCGAATTGTCCTTAAAGGTTGCGTTTCGGGCTGCCCATTCGTCACTGCGGCCGATTGATACGGCCGTCTGCTTCAAACCTTCATAAACCGGAGAGGCTATAATAGTCGGATCTTCGGCCTTTACACTCGGGGCCCCCAACAAACTGCCTGCAACAGACAACAATAATAAGCGTTTCATTTTTATCCTTTCAGTTTCTGTAATCCGGTGGTCACGACCTGCTCAGAGAGAATTCTCCCCTTTTGCAGTCATATGCTGTCACGCACACATACTCGCCAAATAGAAAATATATTTGCTGACCCCTTAGTTTTCGATTTTGATTTCTGATGCAAAAAAATACCTTTTTTGTTATAAGAGTCAAGACCAAAAATCAAGCTTTACCCGAGATTTTTTCCCTGTCATTTAAAGGTACCTTTTTGCGCATCCCTTTAAAAATAGTAAAAAACATCCTGTATTCAATCCGTTAAACGCAATAAAATTTTATAAAAACAAGCGTTTCTTTTAAAAGTGTTCTTATATATAATACGTTCAGATTTCTTGCCGTCATGCCCGGCACCCTTATGAAAAACCCGGATGGAGAATACCCTATGGAGATCCGACATTTGCTGAACGCCCAAAATAAAGATCAACTGCGGGAATGGTTGCTGCAAAACCATGCCGCCGCCCCCGAATGCTGGGTAGCGGTCAAACGCGGACGCCCGACCGACAACAACGCCTTCTGGTATCTGGATGCGGTTGAACAGGCATTATGTTTCGGCTGGATCGACAGTACGGTCAAAAAAATATCGGCAACCGCCACCGTCCAGAAACTGGCGCCCCGACGTCCCCAAAGCGTCTGGTCCGAACTCAACAAAGAACGCTGCCGCCGCCTCGAAAAATTGGGTTTGATGACAGACGCCGGCCGGGCCGTTCTCCCCGATATGACACCGGCCGGTTTTGTGATCGATCCGTTGATATGGCAAAGTCTGCGGCAGGATCCGGTCGTATGGAACAACTTTCGGAAGTTTCCCCCTCTCTATCAAAGGGTAAGGATAGACACCATCCAAATAAAGAAAAAACAACCGGATTTATTTAAAAGCCGCCTCAACAAGTTTATCCAAAACACCCGCTGCAACATAATGTACGGCGACTGGAACGACGGCGGCCGACTGTTGGACTATTGACACGGCGCAGGGCCGCGGCCGAGCGTTTTTTACAATTTTATCGTGCATGGTTCGCCGTCACCGGCAACATAAAACGTCACCGATGCTTAGGTAAGCAACTGTTCGTCAACAAAAACGCATGCCATAACCGCGTCGTTTTACAACCACGACAGGTACGCAACATACCGTCGGCACCGACGGATGTTTGGTTTGGGGAGCGCTTTCGGCGGATCGGCTTTTAGTCTGCCCGCGGTTGGACGTCGGACGCTGCCGCCCGCTTTTTAACCCGGCTCTTCGCAGCCGCCGCACTTTTCGCCGCAACCTGCGTCATCCCTTTCTCCGCAACCGCGCTTTTCTCAGCGGCTGCCCGTCCCTCGGACGCTGCCGTTTCTCCCTTGGAGATTGCGGTTTTCGCCGCCGCTGCTTTTTGGCGCGCTTTTTCTTCGACCGCTTCCCATTTTTGGGCAGCTTCCCACTGGCGTTTGTTCATTTTCTCTTCCGACAGTTTTTCCAGCCAGCGGCGACTTTTGCGCAAAGTCGGGGCGTCGATGCCGACAAAAAAGCTCGAAACGTTGATTTCCATCGCTTCGCAGATCATCCACAGCCGGCTGCAGGAGAGACGGTTCTCACCTTTTTCGTACTTTTGGATCTGCTGAAAAGTGAGGCCGATCTTGTCGGCAAGCGCAGTTTGGCTGATATGAAGATTATGGCGCAGTTTGCACAAACGACGACCGATATGCACGTCAATCGGATGAGGTTCTCCCTCCAACAGGCGGGCACGAAATTTTCTTGAAATATCCATTGCAACAAATTCCCTTTTTATCGTTAAAACAATAAAATGACCACCTGTTATCCAGTCTGGGAACAGTTGCTTTTCTGCCGCCCGAGGGCAACAAAAAAACCACTTTCGAAACGAAGGTGGTCGGGGGAGTTGCTAAATCATACGTGGTCATGACTCCTTGGATTTTTAAAACCTTGCGGTTTCTGGACATATATCCAAGGCTCCCCCGGCCATTCGGCAGAGGGATATATTATTGTTATCCGACGATAACAATTTGCGGTGGAATATCCGAGACCACCGACCACGCAAAGGCTTAGCACAGCCCCGCGCCCTTTTTTGGGGCGCTGACGACGGATTCAACCCGGCGCCGCCAAAGGCGGCAAAAGTTTGGGCATCCGCTCTGCTCCGCCTTCTTTGCGGAAGACGAAACAGCTTTCATCAGGTTCTGCTTGGATAATTTGGAGCGTCACCTGATTATCGGTTGACAATATATTAAACGAATTTTTGAAATATTGCAAGTGGGAATTGAACAACAAAGCAAATTACCGGCGCCATCCGTGGCGTACGGCGGTTTCCGCGGCGGCGTGCCGTTGTCGGTAAGGCGGCCGGGGAGTTCGCAGATCACACCTCGTCATGACTCCCCGGATTTTTAAAGCCCTGCGGCTTCTGGACATTTATCCGGGGCTCCCCCGACCGTGAGACCGGCTTATTGTAGGTAAAATGCAGAAATTTGACAAGTTAAAATTGAAAACGGCGGCCGGGGGAATTAGCAAATCACACATCTTCATGACTCCCCGGATTTTTAAAGCCTTGCGACTTCTGAACATTTATCCGGGGCTCCCCCGACTGCCGGACGCTGCGGACGGGACATAATGCCCGTTTTGCAGACGCCCGCTCTGCCGAGGGCTGTATTGTAGGTAAAATATCGAAAATTAGCAAGCTGAAATTAAAAAAGGCCGCCGGGGGAGTTAGCAAATCATACGTAGCCATGACTCCCCGGATTTTTAAAACCGGACGATTTCTGGACATCTATCCGGGGCACCCCCGACTGCCGGACGCTGCGGACGGGACATAATGCCCGTTTTGCAGACGCCCGCTCTGCCGAGGGCTGTATTGTAGGTAAAATATCGAAAATTAGCAAGCTGAAATTAAAAAAGGCCGCCGGGGGAGTTAGCAAATCATACGTAGCCATGACTCCCCGGATTTTTAAAACCGGACGATTTCTGGACATCTATCCGGGGCTCCCCCGACTGCCGGACGCTGCGGACAGGACACAATGCCTGTCTCTTGCAGACGTCTGTTCGCATTCCCCTGCCTTGCGATCCCCCCATTTTAAGCGAAATGCCGCAAATTGGCAAGTTCAAATTGCGGTGACACCCCGCACACCGATGACGGGCGAGAAACCGCAGTTTCACGCCTTCCCGGTTTTTAAATTACCCGTTTTAGTAGAGTTTGAGCTGACCAACAAGCCCAGATTGAATCAACAACCTCACCGCCGACGACAGGCAAACAGCAAGATCCTCACGCTTCCCTCCCTTTAAATCACCCGTTTTAGTAGAGTTTGAGCTGACCGACAAGTCCAGATTGAATCAACAACCTCACCCGCCGACGACAGGCGAACAGCAAGATCCTCACGCTTCCCTCCCTTTAGATTACCCGTTTTAGTAGAGTTTGAGCTGACCAACAATCCCAGATTGAATCAACGCCGAGTGGCAAGAGAGAAAAGAACACGGCGGCAGGCGGAAAACAGGGTGCCCGACGATGCAAGTTTTCGCAAAATAACAGACGCAAAAGCTCTTCGCCCCCAACCGCCACCCAACCTCGCTTCTTTTAATATTGTATTTTGACAAAAACGCCCCAACCGCCGCCCAACCTCGCTTCTTTTAATACTATATTTTGACAAATTCGCCCCAACCGCCGCTCAACCTCGCTTCTTTTATATTATATTTTGACAAAAACACTTGATTTTGTCATAAAAATGAGTTATAAAAATAAATGAATACTAATTATTTTAGATATGGATAGAACAAAAGAAAAGGCAGAATATGCCCGCATTTACGGAACCATGCCCTGCGCCCATGAACTGCTCCGTCTCACTCCCGACTACTGGGAAGCATACCTCGGAAGCTGCATCGAGAACAATACCATCGTTTTCATGTTCAGCGCTCTTTCTCTGTCTGACAGCCTCGCTGCCGGAAGTACGATAGAGCACCACTTCCGCGCCCGTCTCAGTCGCAAAGTGTCCATGAACTTCGGAACAGACACCTTCTCGGTGCCCTTTTCCAACGACCCGGACGAACTCGACGACTACATGACGGCCATGTTCGACCTCGAGCTCTACTTCCGCGGCATCGAAGACAATCCGCGCCTGCTGGCCGAGATCACACTCCACAATCAGGAAGAAGACTGGCGTGACCGCGAACTCCTGACGGAAGTCATGCTCGCAGCCAAAAAGCACTAATGCCGCTTGACACCTGCCGCTCTTTAAAAAATATCGTTGCTCCCAGAGCAACGATATTTTTTTTGTATCCCCAAAGGCCCCGCGTCCAACCCGGGGCTTCCTCTTTTGCAGATCCCCCCGATCATCCTTCCCCTACCCGCCGAACAAACCACCAGGCCGCCGCACCTGACACACCCCCGCCGGCTTCCACCCTTCCCCGATCATCCTCACCCCTACCCGATCATCCTCACCCTACCCGATCATCCTCACCCTACCCGCCGGGCGAACCACCAGCCCGCCGCATCTGACACACCCCGCAGGCTTTTCCCCTTCCCCGATCATCCTCACCCCTACCCGATCATCCTCACCCCTACCCGCCGGGCGAACCGACGACCCACCGCTTCTTCGCGAAGCCTTTTTTCTCCTCTCTGCCACACACATGGGGGAAGGCAAACCGACGGCTGTCGACAAGGACGATGACGGACGGAGAAAAAACGACGCGTACGGCAGGATGAGGGGGCGGAAAGTGGGGAAAAAGGGAAACGGCACCCCGAGACAGTCGGCGAGAGGGGGAGAAAGGAAGAGACCCGAAGGAATGCAGATGAGAAAAACGGCCGAGGGCTTGGATGGGCAAGCCATTTATACAAGAAAAGCGTTGCTGTCATCAGCAACGCTTTTCTTTCAACATACCTTTCTAGGCGTTTTCGTTGTTTTCCTCCAGCCGCCAGGATCCGTCAAGTTCCCGCAGCAACGCTTCGAACACTTCGGCCTGCGCGCGTGCGGCTTCTTTGTCGTAACTGTCGCTTTCGGCCTGGGCGCGGTAAGCACGGGCTTTGCTTTCCAGACCTTGCTTAAACAACGTGTTCGCCCGCGGCGTCAGATACCCAAAGAAGACCAGCGAGTGGATTTCACTCATCAGAGCCTCGGTCTTAATCCGTTCCAACTCCCGCTGATGCCGACTGTCTTCAACCTTTTTGGCAAGCAAACCGGCTTCGGCCAACTCGGAGAGGAACTGCAGCCCTTTTCGGCAACATTCGTTTTCCTGTCGGTGTTCTTTGCTGCAAGAGCATTTCGGGCGTCGGCACAAACAAATACTGACGACCAACAGCGCGATCATTAAGGCGCCGATCAAAAGCATGATACTCATATCCATAGCTTAATAATTTTAGTTTACGTTTTATTTATACCTTCTTTGCATCAAAAATGCAAGCCTGTTCAGCACTGTTGGCCGGCAAAATTTCAAACGACGGCCGTGTGGCGGTCTCGCGCGACGCCGCAACCGGTCTGAGGCGGATCAGGGTCATGTCCGACGGCGCCAGCAGCCGCATCGGCGGCCCCCAATAACCGGCCCCGCGCGAAATATACAGTTTTCCGCCCGGCAGTTCGTACAGCCCCGCCAGATAGCGGTTGACATATTTTACCGGCAGATGAAACGGAAAAATCTGACCGCCGTGCGTATGCGCCGAAAGCTGCAGGTCAAAACCGCGCTCAATGTACTCTGCCGCATTGACCGGGTTGTGCGCCAGCAGAATCTTATAATCGTGTTCCGACGCCCGGTCCAGAATATGCTCATACCCGGCCTTGTCGCGCAATACCGGCAGGTCGGGAATCCCGGCCAGGTACAACGGCAAGTCGGCAATTTGTTGCCCTTCTCCCGCCAACCAGACAATATTCATCTCCTGAATTTGCCGCTGAATTGCCGCCAGGCCGTTATACAACTCGTGGTTGCCGGGTGCAAAATAAACCCCGTATCGGCTTTTGAGCCGTTTCAATTCCGCCAGCTGCGGCATAATCGTCTCTACCCGGTCGTCGACAATGTCCCCAGGCATCACAATCAGATCCGCCTGCTGTGCGTTCGCAAGGTCAATCATTTCGGCAAACCAGCGCACCGGCTTGCTGCGGTCAATATGCATATCGTTAATCTGCAGCAACGTGATTTCGCGGTCAATCTTCGGGGTCTCAATCACCACCTCGGTAATCCGCGGCGTCTTAATCCCCTGATAAAGCGCATAAAAAGAAAGCAGTACCGCCAAGGCCAGCGTTACCAGATTGGCAGCCGTCAGAACGCTCAGATTAACCGGGCTCCAGGCCGCAGACGCCTGTCCGCGCCAACGGGCAAAGCCGTATGCCAGCCCCCACAAAACATCGCGAAACAACAATAAGGCAAATAAAATAAAGGCAAAACCAAACAGAAAATAGCCTACGCCGGCCACCGTATTGTAAAGCGGGCCTTCCAGCCACCCCTTGCGGCGCACCAGCCCCAAAATCATCGGCGCCGACCACATCAGCCACAAAAGGACAAAAACCAGAACTTTCCACCATGGGGAAATGTTGTTATAGCCGCACAACGTTCGGGCGCTTAAGAGCGCACCGACGGTGGCAACCGTTAAAAAGGCAAGAAAAAAATACAAGGCTTACCTCCTTATGAAAGATATTGTTTAAGACGTCGCGGCAACAGTCCGGCGGCGATAAACCCGTTTGGGCGCCGGTGCCGCCGCTTCGGCAACCGGTTCTTTTTCGGCGTTGTTTTCCGCCTTGGCTTCGTCGGCCTTGGCATGACTGATTTCGATAATCTTAAAAGACTTTCTCACTTCGCGGCGCGGCGTTTTGGCAACATTGTCCCCGACAACCGGCGTTGCCTCTGCGGCAACGGCAGCCGGCGCTGCAACCTCGGATTGATCCGCAACCGTTTTTTCCGCCGGCGCTTCCGCGGCCGTCGTTTCGGCATTGTCGCGGTTTTCGGCCGTTTCGACCGGCATCGCCTGACGCTGCTGATTTTTGCGCTCGTTGATTTCGGTTACGATTTTGCGGTAATGCTCGGCATATTGACGGAAAATTTCCGCATTTACATAGTCGTTGTTGCTTTGCGCGTCTTTGGCAAAGTCATTGTAACGTTTGATCAGGTCCAACGCGGTGCCGCATATTTTTCCGGCAATCGAATTGCTGTCAAACTTATAGTTAAGAGAGTAAATTGTATTGTTGCTGCTGTTATTGCGATATTTGTTATTCGTTTTTTTCATATATGTACCGTAAACATCTGGTTAAAGAGCGCCAAAAAACAGGGCCACTCCGGTCAAATTGTCATTATAAAGTTTGGTTTGGAAACAAAAAACGCCGATTATCATAGTCATCAAATAAGCGTTACACAGGGAATAATACAGATTTTTTCACGAATTGCAAATTATTTTTTTAAAATTACACAACGTTTTATTCCGCCGAGATCCGTCAAAACCTTCAGTCCCTGCCAACCGGCCCGTTCAAAAACCGCAACAACCTCTTCGGCCTGCCCGATCCCGACTTCCAACACCAAAAAACCGTTCCGATTCAACCATCCGCCCGCCACCCGTGCAATCTGCCGGTAGTGGTCCAAGCCGTCAATGCCGCCGTCCAGAGCCGTCAACGGGTCATAATTCCGCACCTCCGGCGCCAGGCCGGCGATCTCCGCACTCGGAATATAAGGCGGATTGCTGATGATCAAATCGAAGCGTTGTTCCAGATAATCGTTAAAATAATCAAATTCAACCAGCCGCACCCGGTTTTCTACCCGAAGCCGTCGGGCATTTTCCGCCGCCACTTCCAAAGCTGCCGTCGATTTGTCGGCCCCGGTTCCCGCAAGCCGGGGACAATCGGCCAGCAGGCTCAAAAGCAGGCAGCCGGAACCGATACCCAATTCCAGCACCGAAGACAGCTTATGCTCATCGATCAGCTGCAACGCCGCTTCGACCAGCACTTCGCTGTCCGGGCGCGGGCTCAACACCCGGCCGTCCACCGCAAAAGTATATTTGTAAAAATCCCGGCAGCCCAGAATCTTATCAAGCGGCTCATGATTGAGACGCCGACGCAACAACGTTTCCGCCGCCTCCCGGCAAGCCGGATCGGGCTCAAATCCCGGATCAAGGGTTTCGGGCTGCTGTCCGGCTGCCCGCGCCAGCAAAAGGCGGGTTTCCAACCGCGGAGAAGTTACTCCGGCGGCAGCCAGACGCCGCACCGTTTGGTTGAAGAAGCTTTCTTTCATCCGCGCTCAGTCTTCCGAACTCTGAAACGGGTTGACAAAGATATTGTTTTTTTTGATTTTGCGAACTTTTTTAATTCGTTCTTCCATTCGTTCCTGCATGCCGTCAAGCGATTCCGAAGGAGAAAAATTGTCGCGGAATTCCAACCCTCTGATTTCGGCAGCCGCAATTTCGCCGCTAAACTCAAACTCCCGTGGCTTTTCTTTTTTCTTCAGCATAAGTCAATTTTTCCTTTCAGGCCGCCAGCGCTGCGGCTTCTTCTTTCATCAACGCCGCCAGATGTTCAAACGCCTTTTTCTCAATCTGACGCACGCGTTCGCGGCTGACCGCAAATTTGACGCCGATATCTTCCAACGTCTGCGGTTTGTCGGTCAGCATCCGTTCGCGAATAATGTACGCCTCGCGGTCCGAAAGCTTTTCCAGACATTTTTGCAGCATTTTATGTTTTTGCGCCGCTTCCTGCCGGCCCGCCAGCAACGCTTCCGCATTTTGCCGCTTGTCAACCAGCATATCAATTCTTTCCAGATCGTCGTCCGCATCGCCGACGCTCACATTCAGCGAGGTATCGCCGCCCAAGCGCTGGTTCATCTCCACCACGTCTTTCTCGTCAACCACCAGTTCTGCGGCAATCTGCCGAACTACGGCGGGTTCAAGCGCCTTGTTTTCGTAAATGCCCAACTTGGCTTTGATACGCCCCAGATTGTAGAACAATTTCTTTTGCGCCGCCACGGTACCGATCTTGACCAACGACCACGACCGCAGGATGAAATCGTTGATCGCCGCCTTAATCCACCAAATTGCATAGGTGGAAAGACGAACTTTTTTCTCGAGATCAAATTTTTTCACCGCCTGCATCAGGCCGATGTTGGCTTCGGAAATCAGGTCGGCCAGCGGCAGGCCGTAATGACGGTAGGTCAGCGCAATTTTGGCCGCCAGCCGCAGGTGCGAAACCACCAGCCGATGCGCAGCTTCCAGATTATGATTCTGCTTAAAATCAACGATCAGCGCTTTTTCTTCGTCCTCGCTCAATACCGGAAAATTCTTAATTTTCTCAAAATACGACACCAAGCCGTTGCGATCGGCCAAAACCGGCAACTGCGCCGATTTGTCGACCACCATCACTGAAGAATTTCCGCTCATTGTCATCACCTGTCCTTTTGTTTTACAAAATGTGATTATAGCCGTCTTTTCTATTTTTTCAATAGGCTGCCCGCAAAAAAACCTCTATTCCGTCGTTTTTTCCGTTTCGGTCACCGGCGTTTCGTCCGTTTCGACGGCCGGCACCGTATTTTCCGCCGCCGCATTTTCTTCAGCTGCGTCGTTTTTGATTTCGGGTTGCTCGTCGGCATAAAAAATCGAAAATTCGTTACCGTTCGCCGCTGCCGGAATGAAATTGAGAATCTGGACCCGGAATCCGTGCCCTTCGGGATATATCAGCAGATAAATATCCGAATTGCCGCGGCACAAACGCATATTCTCCTCGCTGATACGATAATTGACTTTTGTCATTACCAGTTCGCGCGCCACTTCATAATTGGCGGAATTATCAAAATTCGCAACCGGAATCTCTTCAAAATCTTTCAGGTTTTTGATCATCAGCGCCTGTTTGCGGCGACTGACGATGCTGTTGGCCGGATGTGCCTGCTGATATTCTCCGATTTCGGCGGCAACCGCAGCCAGCATTGACGCCTGATTGCAGGAAGGAAGCCCGGCTGCCGCCGGTTTATCTTCCGCCTTGGGCGCAAAGATAACCACGTTGATGTCCGAAGCTTCGGTCTGCGCCTGCAGCGAAAACGGCAAGCACATTGCCGCCAAAATCAGAAAATATTTCAGCACCTTCTTTTTCTCCTAAAAGTTAACCGACTTCGGCGTCCGCGGAAACGGCAGGACATCGCGTATATTGCCGATACCGGTTACCAACAGCATCATCCGTTCAAAACCAAGTCCGAAACCGGCGTGCGGAACCGAACCGTAACGGCGCGAATCCAGATACCATTCGTAATCGGCTTCGGTCATGCCGATTTCTTCAATCCGTTTGACCAAAACGTCATATCGTTCCTCACGCTGAGAACCGCCGATCAGCTCACCGATCCCGGGCACCAGAACGTCCATTGCCGCCACGGTTTTGCCGTCATCGTTCAAACGCATGTAAAACGCCTTAATTTCTTTGGGATAGTCACGAACAATCACCGGCCGTTTGAAATATTTCTCGGCCAGAAATCTTTCGTGCTCGGTTTGCATATCCACCCCGTATTCCGGCGCATATTCAAATTTCTCGCCCGAGTTTTTCATGATCTCGATCGCTTCGCTGTAAGTAATGCGGGCAAAATCGTTATTGACAATCGTATCCAGCGTGTCTTTGAGGCCCGGCGCCACAAATTTCTCAAACAGTTCCAGATCTTCGGCGCAGTTTTCCATAATGTGCTTGACGCAATAACGGACCATGTCTTCCGCCAAATTCATGTCATCGGTCAAATCGGCAAAGGCCATTTCCGGCTCGATCATCCAAAACTCGGCCGCATGACGAGTGGTGTTGGAGTTTTCGGCACGGAAAGTCGGGCCGAAGGTATAAATGTCTCCCAGCGCCGTCGCGTACATTTCGCCGTTGAGCTGTCCCGAAACCGTCAACCGGGCTTCTTTGCCGAAAAAGTCCTGCGAATAATCGATCTTTCCGTCCGGCGTACGCGGAAGATTGTTCAGATCCAACGTCGTCACCTGAAACATTTCTCCGGCCCCTTCACAGTCCGATGCGGTAATGATCGGGGTATGAACATAACGAAAGCCGCGTTCGTGGAAAAATTTGTGAATCGCATAGGACAACTCGGAACGAATACGGAAAGCGGCGCCGTATTTGTTGGTACGCGGCCGCAGATGGGCAATACTGCGCAAATATTCGTCGGTATGTTTTTTCTTTTGCAGCGGATAACTGTCGTCGGCCAGTCCGTAAATTTCGATCCGATCGGCCTTAATTTCATATTTCTGGTTGCCGCCCTGCGATGCCACCAAAGCACCGCTTACCGCAACCGAAGAACCGGTCGTGAGTTTTTTGACATCTTCGTAATTGGGCAGATTATTGCCGGCAATGATCTGAATATTCTTCAGACAGGAGCCGTCATTGACTTCGATAAACGAAAAATCTTTGGCGTCACGACGCGTTCTTACCCATCCTTTTACCAGCACTTCCGGCAAAGGCCTGTCCGAAGACAACAATTTTACAACCTTAGTTCTTTCTGACATTTTTAGTTTCCCGTTAAATTAATTTTCAATCGCCGAATTCCCGGTGCAGTCTGCTGCCCGTATCCGGTCGTGCCCCACAATATATAACAGTTAAGTTTATTTGGCAATAGTCCGCCATTGACAAAACTCAATCTGTAGATAATATAAAAAGCAGAGTAATTTAACACAGCGGAGGAAAAGGAATGAAAAGATTTGCAATTGTCCTGTTATTGCCGATACTGGCCGTTTTGGCAGGATGTGCGTCTCAGATCGGCGCCAACCAGTATGACTCGGCGGCGGTCGGATCGGTTAATCGGGTTTTGAAAGGAACAATCGTATCGGTACGCCAAATTAAGGTTGCCGACAGCGACAATTCGGCAGGAACCGCTATCGGCGGCATTGCCGGCGGTGTGGCCGGCTCCCAGATCGGCAAAGGCAGCACGGCCGGAATTTTGGGTGCCGTCGGCGGCGCTTTGATCGGCGGTGCGGCCGGAAACCTTGCTCAACGCGGCTTATCCAGCCAAACCGGTTACGAATATGTGGTCCAACTGGATAACGGCGGACTGGTGACCGTCACTCAGGGCAGCGACGTTCTGCTGGGAGTGGGCCAGCGCTGTATGGTTCTTTACGGCAGCGGCTCAGACCGTGCCCGTGTGGTTCCTTATAACGGATACTGAGAATGAACGACGACTTTGAAAAAACAGTTCAAGAAATGCAAAGTCTGCAAGAGGCAGCGCTTTTAACAGGCGCTGCCGATCTTGTTTTGCAGCAATACGCCTTATCGGCACCCGACATGGGAGCCGCCCGGTTTGACTTTTTCTGCCGGACTTTTTCCCGCTGCGCCACACGTTCGGAAAATATCGGTTATTATGCCGCCGAGCTGGCCCTGGCACGACGCGCCATGTTGAAAAACGGCAACGATCATCCCGAATTGTTTGACGAAGTGCGTCAACAAGTTTTTTACGGCGATGCCGAAGGGCTGGAAAAACTTATCGTGACACTGACAGAAACCGTTCCCGCGCGCGCTTTTATATCTCCGGGTTTCGAAACCCGCACCCGTCAATTTTTAAAAGAACAGGTCACGCATTATTCCTTTACCGACCGCGACATTGCCGGTTTGCAGCAGAAACTGTCGCTTGCCGCTGCCAATGACCGACTGGCTCGCATTTGGGAAAATGCGGTTGCCGAAATCGGAGAAATTCACCGCAGCAAACGCGAACGCGATTTAGACGGACTTAACCGGTGGAGCTTTCAATTTCAAAGCGACGATCTGCTGAAAAAGCTCTCTTTCCGCAACACCTATGTCAATCTTGCATACGAACGGCTGGTGCGCGAACACGAAATTAAAAACATACGGCCGGAAGATTATTGCCGTCAACACCGGTTGAAAGTTCAGAAACAAATCAACGACCTGACCGGCACAACAGACGCCAAAGGCAGGCAAATTTGCCGCAAATACGCAATTAATAAGGTTTATAAAGCGATTGCGGGACAAGATAAATTTAAGCTGCAAAGCGTTTGGAAAGCCTTGGAAAAATATCAGGACGAAAGTTTTTATGCCGATACGGCAGCCATTTTAACGGCGTTGGACGGCGGCGCCAAAAACCGTGACGTCCGTCTGCCCCGCCGCCCCTGCCGTCAGTATGATTAGGTTTGTGACAAAAAAACGTCTTGACAGACATGATCGGATTTAAATAAAAAATTACATAATTGTAAAAAAAATGCTTGACCTTTATTTTTTTTATCTGTATATATGCACCTAGTTTCGATGACCCCATCGTCTAGCGGTTAGGACATCACCCTTTCACGGTGGTAACACGAGTTCGAGTCTCGTTGGGGTCGCCACTTCAATCCCGAATGCAAGTTCGGGATCTTTTTTTGCCGTTCAAACGGCGCAAAGCTTGTTTTCACGGACGAGACTATACAATTCCGGCTAAGTTGCGCCGGATTGCACCGGTGCAATCGGCTTAACAAGCCTCATTGCTTGGCTCATAAAAAACGCCGGAGCAACGGCGTTTTTTATTTCTCAGCGTTGGGGTCGCCACTTCAATCCCGAATGCAAGTTCGGGATCTTTTTTTTGCGAAGAAAACCACGCGTCTAACGTGTGGTTTTCGAGAAACAAAAAAAGAACCGTCCGGAGAGACGGTTCTTTTTTATTTGGTATTAATATACCCGGCTATCGCTGCTCAACGAACTTAATCGTTGTCTCCATGACACCAAAAGACGAACTTTCATGAAGAATCTTTGTCTTGGGGACGTAGTCTTCTTCCATCGGTTCGGTCAGGTAGAACAGGTTATCATCTTTCCAGGTTGCCATCATCAGTTTTTCTCCCGGCTGAAGAGTGATGGTCATATTTCCGCCGAAATTTCTGGCTCTGTACTGCTGGGTACAGGATATACAACTCAAAACGACAACAACGGCAATGGTCAGGCTAACAATAATTTTTTTCATAGTTTTTAATAATTAGATTTTACAAAATCAAGTATAAAGCAACACCCTGTTTTTGTCAAGTTTTCTATTAACCTTTTCTCTTTTCAAAAGCGGCTTTCGCAGATAAGAACATGTTATTATGCAATAATTTTTCGTTTTTTCATTTTTTGCTAATTTTTTATTTAAATTTTTCATTTTTGTGGTAATATGAGAACGGTAAACTTTAATTATTTTAACTATGAGATTTTTTAAATTTGGCTTATTTATCGCACTGGGTGCAATGATGAGCAGTTGTGTCTTCACCGAAGAACCCGAGATTGAATTCCCGGCGGAAATGTGTATCGAAGCATCCGGCATTACGGCATCTACGGCCACCAGCTACACCAGTTGGCTGGAAGTTCGGCATCTTAATCGAAAACACGTTTTCGAAACCGACCTCGCGTATGTCACCGCAACCGACAGCCTGCTGTCGACCGACATCCGAAGAGAAAAATCGGCACTGTTTTCCACCGCAACGGAGGAAACGCTGCTTGATTGCCGAACTGAAGGAAACATCGCTACCGAAAAACAAAGGACAGATTATATCTTCAAATTTGCAACTTTTTCCGTACCTGTATCCTTCATCACCGAAAAGGCTTCTGTTCTGTGCAACGGACAAAAACTTCCGATGCCGGCCGCCGAAGTTCGTTTTCTGCCGCAGGATCCGGAATTCGTATCACTGGAAGACGAAATCATCGACGGAAAACCGTTCAGCCGTACCTTGCTCAAATGCAGCGTTGTCGCGGAAAGTGAAGGCAGAACGGTCACAGCTGTCAGCAAAGTGGAGATCAAGTCTCCGCGCGAAGCGATCGGCTTTGATCCGATTGTTCTTCCCTGGGAAGGCGATGCGGATTAGTTGACAACTCCCTTCTCTCAATCCAACCGTATTACGGTTGGATTTTTTTTATGATGCCCAAATTCTCCTTTTTTTGACAAACAGAATACAAATTCGGTCGAAAACAAAAAATATTTTCATCAACAGCTTGACCTAACCGCCTACTTTTGCTATAGTAATTTTACAAATCATTTTTATAGAAAAATTAAAAAATTATTTATATGGACGAGAAAAAGTTTTTTTCTGTCATCAGTCTCGTTGTTTTCATTTTTCTCTTTGCTTTCGGCGGAGAAAAAACTCGGGCTTCCGTAACCGACAGTATCAATGTTCCTTTGGAAAAAATTGATACCATCGCCGTTTCTGCAGAAGCTTTGATCAATGACAGCGTTTCTTGTGACAGCATCGTCAGCGACTCTCTTGTCAATGACAGCCTCGCACTTGACACCGTCTCGCCGGCAGAGGCAAGGCTCGCAAAGTTTCGTGCCGCCGAGTACGATATGTTGTGCCTGATCGCTCACTGCGAAGGTGTTAAAGCAAGAGCTTACTGGGATCCTCACGGAAGAGTATGGACCATCGGATTCGGAAATACCGTTCGCCCGGACGGAAAACCGGTTCGCCGAGGCGACCGCATCAAAAGTGAGGAAGAACTCATGCACTATTTCACCACTCATATCGAAGGCAAAATGTTCGAAGATATGACGGTTTATTTGGAAATGGATTCCATGTCCAATGCTGAAATTGTTGCAATGGGAAGCTTCCTTTACAACTGCGGCAGCGGCATTCTTCGCCAAAAAGACGGTTCACCGTCCGAACTGGCAAATGCAGCCAACGCCTATTTCGTGACCCACAGCGACGAGGCCAAACAAACTTTGAAAAAATTGATGGATCAAAAAGTGCGCTCGGGAGGAAAAATTCTGCCGCAGTTGCAAAAACGCCGTGACTTGGAAGAACGCGTTATGTTCGGGGATATTCTGCTCGACAATAACGGCGAACTGAGTCTCGAAAACGCCATCAATTTTGCGGAATGCGCTTTAGGCGGTATTTACAGCATGGGACGAAGCCTTCCGGCAGATACTCTTGATCTGTGCAACCGACTGGAAAATATGCGCGGACAAAACTTAAATGATTCAATTCAGAGTCAATTAAGATATGTTCCGCGGTATGTTCCCCGTAAATCGCGCCGTTGAACTCTGACAATCTAAAAACAAATCCTCTGGCCGCAACGGTCAGGGGATTTTCTTATTCCGGCCGACACTTCTTTGAGAGACCGTTGCTATTTGAACTTTATCACATACAGGTCATCTTCAAACCATTCGGCAAAAAAGACATCTTTTATGACAAGCTTTCGTTTTTTCAGCTGTTGTTGCAACCAGTCGTTACTTTTTCCGATTTTTTTCAAATTTTCTTTGTGAATATTACCGTTTTCGATCAACACTGAAGAAAAGTCTTTTTCTCCCCGCAACACCACGGTCAATTCACCGCCGACTTCTATCTGCGCCAACTTCACGTCTTCCAGCGAATGAACTTTTTTGGTCCGCAGCAATGACATGAAATCCAACATGTTCATATTCATTTTTTGCAGATTTTCAGGCAATAAACACCCATTGTTAATAATGACCGTCGGCGTACCGATCACCACTCCGCGGCCCCACACCGTATTTTTGGCCAAATAGTTTATCACGCCGCTGATAACAAAATAGATCGTAACAATGTAGATAAAATCGATCCAGCTCAGGTTGGCATTAAACAAATAACCGCCCAGAATCGAACTGAGAACAAAATTGCTGATCAAATCGAAACTGGTCATCTGGGTAAACTGGCGTTTATTGCCGGAAAACTGAAAAAATATCAAAACCAGCGTAAAGACAAGAAGCATCCGAAAGGAAATCAGCGCATAATCCATCAAAAAGCACTCCTATTGCGATTTTGTATAATATAGGCATTTAAAAACCGCCTTCAATTCGGGCGGTTTAAAATGTGCCGATGCGCAATCTCGGATCGGCCGATAAAAAACCCCGGAAATCCGGGGTGAAATTTTTATTATCTTCCTAAAACGGAATATCGTCATCCAAATCGGACGAACTGCCGGCAGCCGGCGCAGAATCCCATCCGGAAGCGGAGGCGGAACCGGAGAACACGTCACCGCCGCTTTCACCGCGGCCGTCCAGCATAATCAGGTTGGAACTGAAGTTTTGCAAAACCACTTCGGTGGTATATTTTTCCTGACCGTTGGCATCTTCCCATTTGCGGGTCTGCAACTGACCTTCGAGATATACTTTTGAACCTTTGCGAAGATATTTTTCTGCCACGTCAGCCAATTGAGTGTTAAAAACAACCACACGATGCCATTCGGTTCTCTCTTTTCTTTCGCCCGAAAGCTTATCTTTCCAGCTGTCCGACGTCGCAACGCTCAAAGTAACGACTTTGCTGCCGTTTTGGGTGGTGTTGACACGCGGATCGGCGCCGAGATTGCCGACCAAAATTACCTTGTTGATACTTCCAACCATTATTTTATACCTTTATTAAAAAATTGATCACTGACACGACTATAGGGGAAAATATTTTATCATCCAAGCAAAAAATCAATAGACTTGTGCATATTCTCCGTTTTCAAAACGGTAAATGGCATATTTCAACGAACGATCGGGAATGCCGTCGGTATAAACAACGTTGCCCCATCCGGTCTGCACCAGTTTTTTATTGAGGCTGCGAGCCAGTTTTGCGGGGGCAAAGCTTTGTGCCTGATTGACCGTCCGTCCCCACAGTTTTACCGAAAGATAACCATACGCCATCAGTCCTTCCGGTTCAATCCCCCATAAACGCAGCCTCACCAGATCTTCGGCAAAATTCGGATTTCCCTGCAGCGGCGGCAAGGACAAAAGGTACGTTCCTTCGGCAACATTTCCCAGCTTGCGGGCAAATTTGCGGCTGCTGAAATAGCGGTTGGTAAAAATAACAAAACCGGGGTTGTCGGTTTTCAACTGACGTACGGTTTCCATTGTCGGTTCGGCCCGGTCCAGCATAAACAAAATTTCGGCATTGCCGGTCTTAACCGTTTGCGCGATCCGACGGGCGTTACCGTTAAACTCGCCGGTATCAAAAGCTTTCAAATAGCTGCCTTGTCCCGCTTTGGTAAACAGATGCTGAATTTCTTTGGCCACCGCAAGCATTTCGGGATATTGCCCGTTATAGGCCACCGCCAGACGGCGTCCGGGATAAGTTTCGGTATAATAGCGAAAGAAATCGACCGCCTGTTGTTCCGGCGAGCCGACAAATTCGATCAGATTGCGATAATTTTTTTTGTAAACGGCCGGACTGCCGCCGATCGGCAGAATCTGAAAAATTTCCGCCGCGGCAAAAATATCGGCGATTTTTTCCGCCTGATTGCTGCAATGCGGGCCCAACACCAAATGCATTTTATCTTCCTGAGAACGATTGACCGCCATCATCTGAGCCGTCGTCAGCGAGAGGGTATCGTCGCACGGATCGTCAATTTGAATCAGATTGATTTTTTTCCCCAGCAAACCGCCG
Organism: uncultured Alphaproteobacteria bacterium; assembly: GCA_910587405.1. Taxonomy (GTDB): domain Bacteria; phylum Pseudomonadota; class Alphaproteobacteria; order RF32; family CAG-239; genus JAFUYI01. The sequence goes on along the minus strand of CAJUKS010000013.1, from coordinate 13,855 downwards.
GACTCATTAATCTCGTCCACGGCCACTTTGGCGCCGTTGACCAGTTCCTCGCTAAAATATTTAAAATCACCGTCGGTAGGGGCAATCAGCGCAATATTAAGGTCGGCCCGCACCGAAAAAGACCACAGCAGACCACAGGCCAGCAAAAAAGTGTACTTACAATCAATCATAACCATCTTCTGATTTATAAAATAAAGTTCAGTATTCAGTTTATACAATAAATTATAACCTGCAAGCAATGATCTCTTTTTATTGACATAAAACTAAAAAATCTTTCAACCAAGGTTATAATTTTAAAATTATTCCCATCCGAAACTTCGCTCCGACAAGCTTTTTTGTTGCCTTTTTGTTCTTTCGCGGTTATATTGTCCGATTGGAGAAAACAGATGGCGGAAAACAATTTTATCGAAATCCGGGGCGCCCGGGAACATAACCTCAAAAACATTGATATCAGCATTCCGAAAAACAAGCTGACCGTCATTACCGGACTGTCGGGTTCGGGCAAATCGTCGCTGGCATTTGACACCGTTTATGCCGAGGGACAGCGCCGCTATGTCGAAAGTCTGTCCTCTTATGCACGTCAATTTCTCGAACTGATGAAAAAACCGGACGTCGACTCGATCGAAGGCCTTTCGCCGGCCATTTCAATTGAACAAAAAACCACTTCTCACAACCCGCGCTCAACTGTCGGCACCGTAACCGAAATTTATGATTATATGCGTTTGCTCTGGGCTCGCGCCGGCACCCCCTACTCGCCGGCAACCGGCTTGCCGATCGAATCCCAGACGGTTTCGCAAATGGTCGACCGCATTGCGGCTTTGCCCGAAGGAAGCAAAATCCTGTTGTTGGCACCGATCGCCCGCGGCAAAAAGGGCGAATTCAAAAAAGAATTTGAAAGTTTGCAGCGTCAGGGCTACCAGCGCCTTAAAATCGACGGTACCGTTTACGCCATTGAAGAACTGCCGGAGTTAAACAAAAATCAAAAACATGATATTGAAGTGGTCGTGGACCGTCTGGTGATTAAACCGGGACTCGAAACCCGTCTGGCCCAGTCGGTCGAAACGGCTCTGAAACTGAGTGACGGACTGCTGTTTGCCGAGGACGCCGCCTCGGGCAGCCGCATCACCTTTTCTTCCAAGTTTGCCTGTCCGGTCAGCGGCTTTACGATTGAGGAGATCGAACCGCGGCTGTTTTCGTTTAACAACCCCTACGGTGCCTGCCCTCATTGCGACGGTATCGGCGCACGGCTGTATATGGACCCCGAACTGATCGTTCCCAACGAAAACCTTTCGATGGCACAAGGCGCCATTTTACCGTGGTACAGCCGCAAGCACGGTTTTTACACCGATACGCTCGAATCGTTATGCCGTTACCTCGGCATTTCGATGAAAACGCCGTGGAAGGAACTGCCGGAACAGGCACGCAACGTTATTCTGTACGGTTCCGGTTCGCAAACGGTGCCGATGTACTATTCCCGTTTTGTTACCCACAAACCGTTTGAAGGGGTTATCAACAATTTGGAACGGCGTTTTATGGAGACCGACTCTCAGGCGATCCGGGACGAATTTTCTCAATATCAATCGGCCGCAATGTGCGAGCATTGTCAAGGCAAACGCCTCAAACCGGAAGCATTGGCGATCAAGATCGGCGGCGCTGACATTATGGACGTTTCCGCCATGTCCATCAAACAGGCGCGCGAATGGTTTGGGCATGCCGAGGAACAACTCAGTCCGCAAAAGCAGGAAATTGCCCGCAAAATTCTCAAGGAAATTACCGACCGGCTCAACTTTTTGAACAACGTCGGGCTGGAATATCTGTCCCTGTCCCGGCAATCGGGAACCCTGTCCGGCGGCGAAGCGCAGCGAATCCGTCTCGCCTCGCAAATCGGTTCGGGATTGACCGGCGTCATGTATGTGCTTGACGAGCCTTCGATCGGATTGCATCAACGCGATAATGATCGTCTGCTGGAAACGCTGACCCGCCTGCGTGATATCGGCAATACGGTGATTGTGGTCGAGCATGACGAAGACGCCATCCGCGCTGCCGATTATCTGGTCGATATGGGACCCGGCGCCGGCGAACACGGCGGTCACGTGGTGGCCGAAGGAACCGTTGCACATGTTTTGAAAAATCCCGAAAGCCTGACCGCTCAATATCTGACCGGAAAAAAAGAAATAGAGGTTCCGCGTCAAAGACGCCGCGGTAACGGTCATTTTCTCGGCATCAACGGTGTTCGAACCAACAACCTTAAAAATGTCGACCTGCAAATTCCGCTCGGCACCATGACCTGCATCACCGGTGTTTCGGGCGGCGGAAAATCGTCTTTGATTTTAGAAACCTTGTTTAAGGCCGTTAACAAGGAACTCAACGGCAGCCGCGAACCGGCAGGAATATACGATCAACTGAGCGGACTGGAAAACATCGACAAGGTCATCGACATCGATCAGTCGCCGATCGGCCGTACGCCTCGTTCCAACCCGGCAACCTACACCGGCCTGTTTACTTATATCCGCGATTGGTTTGCCGGGTTGCCGGAGGCGAAAGCACGCGGATACAACGCCGGGCGTTTTTCGTTCAATGTCGCCGGCGGCCGTTGCGAAGCCTGCAAAGGCGACGGTGTTACCAAAATCGAAATGCATTTTCTGCCCGACGTTTACGTTGCCTGCGATGTCTGTAAAGGCAAACGTTTTAACCGCGAAACGCTGGAGGTCAAATATAAAGGAAAATCAATTGCCGACGTGTTGGATATGACCGTTGACGAAGCACATGCCTTTTTTGACGCAATCCCGTCAATCAAAAACCGGCTTGAACTGCTGCGCAAAGTCGGACTCGGCTACATTCATCTCGGACAACCGGCAACCACTTTGTCCGGAGGCGAGGCGCAGCGAATCAAACTTTCAAAAGAGCTTTCCAAACGTGCTACCGGCAAAACGCTTTACATCCTCGACGAACCGACCACAGGATTGCATTTTGAAGACATCAACCGTCTGTTGAAGGTTCTGCAGACCTTAGGCGACCAAGGCAACACGGTGGTGGTGATTGAACATAATCTGGATGTTATCAAAGTGGCTGACTATATCGTCGATTTAGGCCCCGAAGGCGGCGACGGCGGCGGCAGAATTGTGGCTGAAGGAACCCCGGAAGAAGTTGCCCAGTCTCCTCACAGCTATACCGCCAAATATCTGCGACAGAAATTGAAATAACCGGTCTTTTCAAATCAGATGTGCTATACTAACTGATTTGAGCGGAGTCACCCGAAGAACGTTATAGCTTCCTTTCCAAATCAGATGTGCTATACTCCGGCGGATATTCTTCAAAGCTTTTTAATAGTTATAGCTTCCTTTCCAAATCAGATGTGCTATACTGTTCGCTTGGCGCATGATGTGTAACCACTAGTTATAGCTTCCTTTCCAAATCAGATGTGCTATACTTGTTGATATGCTTGAACCTATGGATATAGAGTTATAGCTTCCTTTCCAAATCAGATATGCTATACTCCATGGTTGACAGCGGTATCAAATAATATAGTTATAGCTTCCTTTCCAAATCAGATATGCTATACTATAACTTTTAACTCAAAACGGAAAAGACGAGTTATAGCTTCCTTTCCAAATCAGATATGCTATACTTTTTGCTGAAGACTTTAAGCAAATGAAAGCGTTATAGCTTCCTTTCCAAATCAGATATGCTATACTTAAAAGGGACTATTATAAATGAATACAACCGTTATAGCTTCCTTTCCAAATCAGATATGCTATACTCCTCATCATCTTCATACATCGAGTTGTGGGGTTATAGCTTCCTTTCCAAATCAGATATGCTATACTGCTCAAGTGCAGTAAACCCTTCTTTGGTTAGTTATAGCTTCCTTTCCAAATCAGATATGCTATACTCAACCTCTGCAACGCCTATATTTTGAAACGGTTATAGCTTCCTTTCCAAATCAGATATGCTATACTACATTTCAAAAAAGCCGTTGATATTCAACGGCTTTTTTGATTTCACAGATAAAAAATTCAAAGCAAAATAAGTTGTTTATCACCTATTTCTTCCTCTTTTTTTAAACTTCCGACCAGAATTTCCATCGAAGCATATTGTTTTTCGGTTACTGTTAACAGTCTAACGCTTCCGGTCTTAGGAATCAAGCATTTCAAACGTTTGGCATGCTTTTCAACGTCATCCTGACCTTTACAAATCCGTGAATAGACTGAGAGTTGCAACATTGTATAACCGTCTTTAATCAAGAAATTCCTTAGGCGACTCGCATTGCGCCGATCGGTTTTAGTTATGGTCGGCAGGTCAAAAAAGACAATCATGCGCATATATCTTTCTCCTTCCCTGGCCACTTATCCACACCCTTAAAGCAAAAACATTTCTTTTTCCATGATCGGTATTTTAATTCGGAGATCTTCTTGTTATCCATTGCTTTTACCAAAGATGACGCTGCCATCTCACAGCTTTTCAACAAATTAATATCTTCTTTCCCCATCCGGCAATTCATTCCCAACACTTTTAAAATCTGATTTTTGATTTCCGCATTCAATTGTGAGGCCTCGCTCAAACTTAATTTAGCCACCACATAATCCACAAACGGACGAAAAGGCTCGATCATATCATCCACCAAATTAAACTGATTTAGTTTATTGGCATGATGAATACCAAAACAAGGTAACAACCCGGCACCGACAATACTGCGTGCCATACAGCCGCGTAACACGGCATAACCGTAATTAAGCGCGGAATTACGGATGTCATTGTCATCATTGCGATTAAATTTTTCAAAAAAGCTTTTCCAATAAACCCCGGCGGCAAACGCTTCTGCATTTTTAGCATCGCCCGATTGCACCAGTTTGGCAATTTCTCTCAATTTAGCAGCATTCGGTTTGTTTAGAATTTCCAACGCCGCTGCCTGATTGTTGATCTTCGCTTTGACGACTTCTTGCCATAAACGTTTTTTGAAAGGTTCGGAAATCTCCTGTTGCAGCCAAGCGATCTGCGAATAGCGCGAGTGGGTATGAAAGGGAAATAATACTGCGGAAGGAAGATGCGAAAAGTCACAAGTAAAAAGTACAACATCATATTCCGGCAGTTCGGAAAGCAACGCATTAGACAGCAAAATCTGTTTGTTTTCCAAAATGATAACCGAAATATCTTCCAACGGAATTGTCAATGCATCGTTTTCAAACGGTTCATATAGAAGTTGGCGGTTTTTGACCGATAATTTACAAGGTTTGGTTATCTGCAAAATCCGCCAGCCCATATTTATTCTCCCGTTTTGCTCTTTGGATGCGGTTTCTTTTTCATCATTGTCAACGGCAGCCGGGTTTCTTTTTTGACTTCTACAATCCGTCCCAGCGGATCCACCTGGTATTTTCGTAAACGTTCAATCACATTCAAACTAATTTTCTTTTCCGCGGATAATTTGACATAACCTTGAGAAGTTTTGATGTTCTTGGTAGCTTCTCCCTTTTTGTTTACTTTTACCACACCGTCTATGGCATAACTTATTCCCATCCCCTCGATGATAATTTTTTGGTTTTCGGCATCAAAAGCCCCTATTTCTCCTATACGCTCCTCTCCGTTGATTTCTAAGATGATATGATCTCCCTGCTCAAAAGTAGAGGTCTTTATTTTATAAAGCCGAGAATTATCCGTACTGCCTATATACAACTGGCCGCTTTGCGCATTATACTGATTGACATATCCTTTAATGTGCTCATCGCCGCTGTTTATCTCCACATAATCGTCTTTGTAAAGGCTAAACTTAAAATTAAAATCTGCATTTATTGTTACAAGACAATCATCCGAATACTCATTGGGCTGAGGCGCATCGACAAACTGTTTCCCGCTCACCAGATCGACAACATAGATCGGAACAATATACAAACGTCCTTCTTTTTGAAAAACATCTAACCGGAACATATTTTCCTTCTCGGCCATTCCGTTCCGAATCGGCAAACTGCCTTTATTTTTGTTGTTAGAGAAAATCGTATCTTTATGTGCGGCGCCGGTTGCATTTTTCCGTGGCGGGCGGGAAACAAAAACCTGATCCAGTTTGTTCAGCACTTCTGCCCGAAAACCACTCCATGGCTTCTGAATCTGCCGTTTGATATATTTGTACCAGGCCTCCGCCTTTTCGTGCCCGAGTTCTTCCGCCTTTCTTTTGCGAAACGCCTCCTTGTTTTCAAACACGGCAGAGAGTCCGGACAGTTTCTGTACCATCCCCTGAGTGGCACAGGCAATGACAATCGCGTCCTGAGCATGATGCTTATCGCCGGCGTCGCGATTTTTGATCAGCCCCCACTGGTGACGGAGATAATCGGTTAAACTGCCCGTACGCACCTGGATACGTGTTTTTATCGGCCACTGACTGGCGGAAAAGTCAATGCCGTCTTCCAAATATTGCTTCACATATCGTGCAATATACGAATTATCGTTAGCATTTCTTTCACGAAATGCCACATCCTCTTCTTGTTCCTTATAAGTTTTGTTCAACAAATTGTTTCTTTTTAAACGGTTGATTGACGGCGTGGTATTGATGATCGTTTCAAACTCTTCCCAACGGCCGAGCGGCTGCAAATATTCATAAGGCGTTTGGCTGCCTTTTTTGCGGTTTTCTTCCGCCAGGCAAAGCACCTTGTTGTTTTGGCTGTCGTCCAAAGATCTGGAATACGGAATAATATGATCAATATCACAATAACCGTTTTCATCCAGACGACGAAGGTCAATTGCCTTTCCCGAATAGACGCATTTTCCGTTTTGTTGCTGATACAAGCGGTATTTTAACACATTTTTATTGCTGGCCGATACTCCTTCTTTTGTCAGCTCGTCTTTAGCCTCCGAACGTTCTGCTTCCGCTTTTTTCTGACGCTGCTCAACTTGTCTTCGCTCGTCATGATTTTTTTTCAGATCCCGACCGACTTCCAAATTGATTTGATCCGGCGCACCGTATGTCCGCACCATTGCATTGTATACTTTGCGGAACTGAGCCACTGCCCGGTTAACCACCGGCACCGTCGTTTGCTTTTCTTCCGCAATCGGCGCCAGCAGCAAGCTTTTTTCTTCCACTAATCTTTCACCGCTGTCACGAAAATCATAACCGGCTTTTTCGCAAGCTTCGTGATATTTCATTCCTTCGGCCAGACAGGGATTGATCTTGTACAGGGCTTTCAACGACAAATTAATAAACTCGCTGCTGGTCAGTCGTTTGAAAACCTCCTGGTATTCCGAAGCAATTCCCTTTTCGCTCAGAAAACGTTCTATCCCGTCATCGTTTTTCTCACAGGCGACCGCTGTCATTCCGATATCCAGCAACGGCAGATTTAAACAGACTTCCTTCCATTGCTCCGGTGAGAATTCCGCTTTCAGTTTATGCCACCCCTTCATGGCATAAAATTTAACATCTTCCGGATTAACGGCTTTTTCTTCGCCGTTCTTATCTTTTTTGGACTTAGAGACGTAATTGACATCATCAAAAAACACCTGCCGTCCTTTAAACAACTTATTACGGACGGTAGAATATTTGACTTCTTTGGTATTCTTCAGCAATTCAAGCAGCGCTTGGCGCTCTTCATCGTTCAAAAAACGATGCTCCCCGTCAATCGTCAGTTTCAGGTTATTAATCTTACTCATTGCAACAAAAAGTTCCGCCGAGGGGGCTTCCTTGGGTGCCCGGAATTCATCGTTTTCAAACCGGCATTTGCCGACCATTTTTCCGACACTTCCCGCCTCGCGGTAACGAAAAGCAATTCGGCAAAAATCACGATACAGATCTTCTGTAAATACACCGTATTTTTGTTGCGCGGCAAAAATCAATGCCGTTTCTTTTTCAATTTCCTCTCGCGGTATGGAATTAACATAAACCGCTACATTTTTGTCCTTACCTTCTTTGGGGGTATAGTTGCGCATTTTATGATGATCGGAATTTTTGGCTCTTTCGACAACCATCTGCGCCAAAGTCTGAAAAGCAGAGGCCTGATTGCAATTCTCTCTGATAGCGGACAAAATACGTCCGCCTTCCTTGTCGGCTTTTTCTGCCGCCTTACGATAGGACTTAAAGCCACGGTGTTTGGCCAGATGCGTGAGAACCCGCATCAGTTCTTTTTTGTTTAACTCGCGTTCAAAAGCTTCGACTCGCAAGTTCCAGACATCTCCGCCGCTTTGAGCGGCATAAACCTGCTCCAGTTCTTTAACCGAATCCGCCAACCCTTTGGCAACAAAAAGACGCTTAATACCCAGCATCCTTCTGGCTTTACGGCGTGTAATCCGGCGCAACAGTTGTTTTTCCCGCCGCGGCAGCGCCAACGAAGAACCGTCTTTCGGATTTTCCGCCACCGGAAAACACCGTACGCCGCAAGCGATTATTTTTCCTTCAATAACTTCTCCGGTTTCCGGATCAAAATTTTCATCGTCATACTCAATAACAGCCCAACCGACGGAAGCAATTCCCAAATCAAAACCAAAAATAATTTTTTTCACGGTATTAGTCCTAAAAGTTGCAGCATACTAAAACCTTAGCATATAAAACATATTATGCAAGATTTCTCTGATTTTGGTTCTTTAAGTTCAGAAAATTGACATCTTATTGTTTCTCATGATCTTTTTTGAGAAAAGAAACCACTCCGGCATCAATGCCGCAATGATCGGCCGCACTTTTGTTCCTGATTCCCATCCGTTGTTTCAGCTGACCTATATTGGCCAGAGATCTCTGCTGCCTGCGCGCCGAAGACACATACTCATCGACTTGGGCCGGATCAAAATCTCGGTTAAAGATTTCCGGATGCCCGGCATAAAGCTTTTTAATCAAGCCCTGAGCGCCTTTGAAGGCGTATTCCGGCATAATTGCCGCTTTATCGGTTGAAGCGCCTTCGGGACCGTCCATCAGATTGATACCCAGCTTCATGTTATGGGCGCGCTGTATCATGTCACGGACAACGCCGCCGCCGCCGACGGCAATCATTTCACCGCCGCGTTTTTCAACAATGTCCAAAACCGTATCCGGCAGGTCAAACCATTTTTTGGCCGGACGTCCGTTCAATTCCAAAACAACGGCATGGGTAATGGTGTTGTTTTCAATGCTTGCCCGTTCGGTATAAGCGGCTTCTTCGGTCAACGTTCCGATAACGGCCAGTTTTTTATCCGATTTTTGATTTCGATTATGCGCCGCTTCATGCAACTGCTTTTCAACGCCGTGGTTGGTTCCGCCGGTGAGAATACAAGCTTTTTCGGGATCAATAACATTCACCAGCACCTGCATTGCGGTCCGGATCTCATCCTGATTTTCGGCCGAAATGTTCGGCCATGCTTTTACCGAAGCGCCGGTTACCAAAATCGGAACCCGATTTTCCAACACGTCATAAACAACGTTTTTATCCGTTTGGGCACCGATACGCGAAATTTCGGAATCTAAAAACTTTTGCAGTTTAGCCTTTTCTTCATTTTTGCGTTTTGAAACCTCATCGGTATAATGCGGCAAACCGTCCGCGGTCGAATAAACCGGCTTAAAGACGGAAGCATAGGCGGCACCGCCCGCCAAGCGGCTGTCCAGCAACCTTTGTTTTTCCTCAAAACGGCGATCGGCCTTAACAATCAGCCTTTCTTCAAACTTGTTTATTTGCAACAGATCATCGCGGGTAAGGCCGGCTGCATGCGCCAGAATCACATCCTGTTGCGGCGAAGTGGAATAAAGTCCCATCCCATCCGAACCAAGCACACAACGGACCCCGTGGTCCACATATTTTTTCAACGGCACGTCCGTAATGTTATCGATGTTATTAAGAGAAAGGTTGGAAGCCATATTAAACTCAATCACCGCGTTGGTTTCCCGGCACAGATTAAGGCACTCTTCATCAACACCGTACAAGCCGTGACCGATACGAACCGCCGGACACCTCAGACGGCGGCCGCTTTCGGCTTCTGCTTCTTTGGTTGCCGCCCGAACAACTTTCAAGACGTCTTTTACATTATCCTGAAACAGCGGGTTTTCCCCGGCATGAACCCGCATAACAAAGTCGGGATCATGAAGGGCCGCCCATTTGGCAATTTCTTTCAATTCGTCGCCAAAGGCCTCGGTCGGATTAGTCTCATGCCCCATAAAATCGATTCCGACCACATAAGGACTGGCCGCTACCGCCTTAATGCGATCTACTTCATCCTGATTCCATTCCTTGTCCGAATGGCGCCACATCGCCGCCAAAAAACGCATTTTGCAGCCTGTATCGCATTCAATCTGCGGCAATTCCTTATGCAAGGTTTCCAACACCCGAAGATCGCCGATAACCGAAGAAAGCGAGAATTCGGCATATTTAATGCCGGCAGCCGCATGAGAAGTCGCGACTCTGCGCAGGAGAGTCGGAAACATCTCCGCGTTTTTGGTAAAAGGCCCGCGCATGACGTAAATTTCTTCCATTGTATTAAACGTCTCCTGCTGTTCAAGCGGAATACGCATGGCCATCGCATATTTTTCAATATCCGCGCGGTTGGCTGCCAAATCGTTTAACAAAACGTTGTTATGACCGTCTGTCTTGTAAGGGGACAAATCAATGCCCGCTTTTTTCAGCAGATCTGCCGGGATGGATATGTTATGCTCCAACCCGGCTTCGATTAAATCTTCCGGCGAAAGACAACCGGCAAAATGAGTATGCAGATCCGTACTGTGAGCAAGACCGCTGATTTCGTCACGCGAAAAGATCGTTTGCTGTTCCCGTCGCGCCAGCATCCGCATTTCAAAAGATGTCAAATGTTTTTGCGGCGCTTCGGTATCCAGACGGATCTCTCCGGCTTACTTGTCTTCGACAAAACGTGCAAACTGCTCCTGACCGATAAACAACCGCAAACCGTTGTTTTCATCGGGTCGGATGGAAATCATCTTTTCGATATTGCGGATGATATTTTCACCTGCCCGCCGATCCTGTCCGCGATAAGACATGACCGGAACGAAACGTTCTCCAACTCTGTCAATTGCCAAGGAAACATCCTTTGCGTAGTCAATATTCAGATTGAGCAATTCCGGATAATCAACAAAATACTCATTAGACATCGGCAGTCCTTTCCGTCAAAAGTTAGCAGAGCTATGGCTTAGCGTTGGAAATTGTTCGACATGCCGCGTTGAATGTACGGATTCTTGCGATCTTCTCCGACAGCAATTTGCAAAAATTCATCAACGGCACCCTCAGGCTTTTTGCCGAAAACGGCCTCATAATTTTTGCGGATGTTGTAGCCGGGCGCCGTCAGCACCATGGAGGCTTTTTTGTCGCCTTCGCGCAGCACCAGATCACACGGGTTGTTGTTGCCGATTGCCTCATCACCCATAAAAGTTACCAAACCGCCTTTGGCCACAAACTGAACTTCTCCCCAACTGGTACTCAGATACATATCTTCCTGAGCAGCAATCGCTTTGCGGACTTCACCGCCGACGGTGTGAGCTTTGGCTGTTTCCCCGGGCTTCAATTCCTCAAAGGTACGACCGTCGTCAACCGTATAATTGTTTGGACCTGCTTTGGCCGGCTTTTTGGCATATTGATCCTTACCGCCGTTGATGCAGCGACGGCTGTCAATTGCAAAGCCTTCGCCGGCAACGTTTGTGGTTTCTTCAACCGTCCGACCGTCACGCGCCAGAACAACGGTACGAACTTCTTCGCCGCCGAGAGCTTTGGTCAGTTCAACTGCAATACCTATTTTTTCAACTTCAAAAACCGCTTCCGGATTTTTGGTCATAAACTCCAATGCTTCTTCCTGAGAAATGGGATTTTCTTTAGTTGAATTGCGTAATTTCGTCATTTTGATTTTCCTTTCCTGATGTTGCGGAGCCAGCCATAAACCACCGTTTATGGCGGAAGAAAAACCAGAAAAGAGAAGATGCGTTATGATGTTTGCCGCGGGGCAGAAACTAAAGAAATTTAAAAAAATATTGATATTAGATAAAATTTATGCTAATACTTTTAAGTAAAGCAAATAAACGGTGGTTTAAATGATATGGTCACCTCCGATAAAAATTTTTAACGAGGAACAGACCATGATATACGGATATGTACGCGTTTCGACCGATCGTCAAAACGTCAAAAATCAACATCACGAAATCAAAGAATTTTCAAAACAGAAACAGCTCGAAATCAACACATGGATTATCGAAACGATTTCATCCCGCAAGGAACTTAAACAACGCAAATTAAGCAAACTTTTGCAGAAAATAAAAGCAGGCGATATCATCATTGCTACCGAGATATCAAGACTGGGGCGCAATATGCTGGAAGTTATGGGCATTTTACAAAAATGTTTGGAAAAAGAGTGTCAGATATGGACGTTAAAAGAAAACTACCGTCTGGGAGCCGATATTCAATCGAAAGTTCTTGCCTTTGCCTTTTCTCTTTCCGGAGAAATTGAACGTCAGTTGATTTCGCAAAGAACCAGAGAATCACTGAAACGCCTGAAATCAGAAGGATATCATTTGGGACGCCCTTATGGATTTAACTATCAAAAACTGGCAAAATATCATCTGCAAATTGAGCAAATGCTGGCACAAAAACTGTCAAAGGCCGAAATTGCCCGCCAATTCGACTGCAGCTGGAGTACACTCCACCGATATATCAAAAAATATTTTCATGAATAAAACATCCTAAAACAAAATTTATCGATATAACAAAAAAAATTGCACTTGACAGAAATCTCATCTTTCAATATAGGTTAAATGAGAAGTTTTTGATTTTATATCTGATTTGGAAAGGAAGCTCTATAATAATCGAAGATTTCTTTTCGAGTGGGGCTCTGACAAACTGTACTTTGTATAGGTAGTCATCCCCTTTTTTATTGTATTTTTCCACATTCAAACGGATTATTTTTCTAAAATCGATTGCTTTTTGTTTGAGATGCATTACGATTTGTTTTCAAAAGGAGAATTCTGATGACAATCATTATCGCCGGATTTGGCGGCATCGGCAAAACCACGCTCGCCAAAAAATATAAAAATGTTTTGGACTTGGAATCGACTCCTTATAAATATATCATTGCCGATTATCAGAAATTTGATCCCGAAGCTGTCAAAGGCAAAGGAATTATCGATAAAAAATTAAACCCCGATTTTCCGGAAAATTATATTACAGCCATAAAAAACAACCTTTATAAATACGATTACATTCTGGTTTGGTGCCATCCCGAACAAGCGTTACCTCATTTGGAACGTGCCGGTATTGATTACGAACTGTTTATTCCGACCCGAGAAGCTCTGGACGAATACCGGCAGCGTTTTATCAATCGAGGCAATTCGCAAGAATATGTCAATCGGGTCAGCAGCAAGGAAGGTTATGACAAACGGTTGCCGCAATTTAAAGCGACCGGCAAACCTATCGTGTTTTTGCAAACAGGTGAAACCTTAGAAAGCTATCTTAAAAACAATGCCGAATACCCACCGCTCATACCTGCGGACGCAAAGGATTAAAAGACGTTGAGGGTATACCTGTTTTTTTATGAAATTCTTTGTCGAGTACAGAGTTGTCGTCACTTTTTTCCTATATACAAAGCTTTTTGATCATATTTCAAATTATTGTCTTTATTTTAAACTGTTTTTATAAGTTTCTAATAAAGCTTTCTCAAATTTTCTTCACTTCCCCGTTTTCTCTTATATAGGCTGACAATATTTTCTGTATGTTTTTATTATTTGGGGATCCGTATTGAATTTTGGTTGATCTGTTCATTAACCTCCCTACATAACCAATTTTCAGAGGCGTATTTGTTTTTTCATTTCAGGCATTTTGTCTCCGTGTCCCGTTTTTCCCGTGTCCTCCTATTTTCCCCTCCCCGGGTTCTGTTCCAAGGCCTCGTGTTTTTCCCGTGTCCCGTTTCCCCACCCCGGGTTCCGATC
>CAJUKS010000012.1 GCA_910587405.1 uncultured Alphaproteobacteria bacterium | reverse complement strand
AATCATTCCCCTTTATTAAAATTGTTAGGTTAGGTGATTGAAAATATTGTACGTTTTTTTGCTGCACAAAATTTCTTCGCTAAGGCTTGATTTTTGGTCTTGCTTTTCCTTGCATTTTAACGTACCTTTTTTTGCAATAGCCTGTTTTGCCATATAAACGTTGTCTCTCAACGCTTACAGCCTAAAACGAATTGTCACGTCCCGTCTTAAATGCGCGGCATATAAAAAAAGTAGCTGAGCATAATTGCAGCAACGATTCCGGCAAGGTCTGCCAGCAATGCGCAAGGAAGGGCGGCCCTGGTCTTAGAAATTTTTACCGCGCCGAAATAAACCGCCAAAACATAAAAAGTGGTTTCCGTAGACCCCTGTACGACCGAAGCGACAAACCCCGGAAAGCTGTCGGCCCCATAGTTTTGCAACGTTTCGATCATCAAAGCGCGCGCCCCGCTTCCGGAAAGCGGTTTCATCAGGGCCGTCGGCAAAGCCGGGATAAATTCGGTATCGATTTTGGCAAAAGCCAACAGATTTTGCAAACCGTCCAACAGCAGGCCAAACATTCCCGACGCCCGAAAAACGGCAATGGCGACCAGCATCGCCACCAGATACGGAATAATGGTCACCGCAATTTTAAATCCTTCTTTGGCACCTTCGATAAAAACTTCGTAAACATCAATTCTTTTCCACAAGCCCCACGAAATAAACCAAACGATAATCAAAATCAGGAGAAAATTTCCCGTCGCGGCCGAAACCTCAGTCCGGACATCAACCGGAAGCCGCAAAAAAGCCCAGGCAACCGCGGCAACCGAACCGGCCCAAAACAACATCCAGCCTAAAACAACCCGATTGAACACATTCAGCTTCTGAACCCAGGCCACAGACAAAAAACCGACCAAAGTCGAAACCGAGGTGGCCAACAAAATCGGAATAAAAACCGCTGCCGGACTGCTGCTGCCAAGCTCTGAACGATACATCAAAATCGTCATCGGAATCAGAGTCACCGCCGAAGAATTGATCACCATAAACAAAATCTGAGCGTCAGACGCGCGATCCTTGTGCGGATTGACCTCCTGAAGCTGCTCCATTGCCTTTAACCCGGCCGGAGTCGCGGCATTGTCCAGTCCTAAAACGTTGGCGGCAATATTCATAACCATCGAGCCGATGGCCGGAGAATCGGCCGGAACACCCGGCATAATCCGCACAAACAACGGTTTCAGCAAGCGAGCCAGCATCTCGGTAATTCCGGATTTTTCGGCAATTTTCAACAGTCCCAGCCACAGGCACAACATACCGGTCAGATTGAGCGCAATCGTAAACGAGGCTTTGGCCGACGAGAACAACGCCGCCGCCATCTCATTCCATACCGTCAGCACACCGCCGGCGCTCTGCCACAAAGCGGCGGCAAAGGCAGACAAGAAAAAAAACGACCATACAGCTTTGAGCATTTTCAATCCTCCGCTTCAATAAAACCGGAAGACTGCATCGCATAAAAGCCCCAATAGGCGCCCTTGCGGCGAATCAATGCCGAATGCGAGCCGCTTTCAACAATTTTGCCTTTGTCCATCACCACTATCCGGTCCATTTCCTTGAGGGTTGACAAGCGATGGGCAATTGCAATCACCGTTTTGCCTGCCATTAGTTGTCGCAACGACTCCTGAATATAGCGTTCGCTTTCGCTGTCGAGGGCTGACGTCGCTTCGTCCAAAATCAAAATCGGCGCGTTTTTCAAAATCGCGCGGGCAATTGCGACCCGTTGGCGCTCTCCGCCCGAAAGCATGACGCCGCGTTCGCCGACCTTGGTTTGATAGCCTTCCGGCAGTTTAACGATAAAATCATGAATATATGCCTGCTGCGCCGCTTCAAACACTTCTTCATCGGTGGCCTGAGGACGCCCGTAACGGATATTTTCGATAATGCTGCGGTTAAATAAGCTCGGATCCTGAGGAATCAGCGCGATCCGGCGGCGAAGACTGTCCTGAGTTACCCCGGTAATGTCCTGACCGTCAATCGTAATTGTCCCCCCCTGAAGATCGTAGTAGCGGGACAACAGTTTTATCAGGCTTGATTTTCCCGACCCCGAACGTCCTACCAGCCCGACCTTTTCACCGCCGCCGATTTGCAGATTGAAGTCTTCAAACAAAAAGCGCGCGCCTTTATAACGGTACTGGATATTGCGAAACTCTATCGCGGCGTCGGAAATCCCGAGCTTGGCCGCACCGGGGGCATCCCGGACGTCACAGGGCTTCGACAACAAATTCAAGCCGTCGCGGATGCTGCCGTAAATTTTGAAAAACTGCATAAAATTCATCGAAAGCATACTGAAAGTATTGCTCAAAATCGCAATCAGCGACTGCAACAATACAAAATCGGCAATGTTGATTTTGCCGATATACCAATACCACACCGGCAACGCGTAGAACAGCACCTGCACCAACGCCCGAAACAAGTTCTGCCAGATAAAAATCTGTCCGAATTTGCGGGTCTCGGCACGATCGGCAGCCGCCGCCGTTTTCATATATTTGAAATAGTGTTTTTTCTCATATTTATAACGGCTGAAATTTTTAACCAGACCGGCGTTGGTAATGCTGTCAACCAATACGCCGTTAGCCTCCGACATGGTGCGGGCACGACGTTCGGAAACCGGAACCATGCCGCGGCTGAGGCGATAAATCACATAAATCACCAACAAATTCAGCGTTAACAGAATCAATGCCAAAAGCAGGTTAATGCCGGCAACAAAACCGATCGTAATCAGCATGGCCACCAACGGAGTCAAAAAACCCCAGACCAGATTATAATAAATCGGATAAATACTGTCGATAATCGTTTTGGTTTTGCCGGAAATGTTACCGGCCATTTCCTCGGCAAAAAAAGCCGTGGAGTGCTGATGAGCATAGTCAAACAGGTCTTTGGCCACATTAGCCACGCAGGACGGCATGAACCGCGCTTCCAGAAAAGCGATAAAGTTCTGCGCCAGACTTTTGGCCAGCAGCAAGACCGAGGCAATCACCACCAACACCAACGCCCGGTGCAGCATTTGTTCCCGACTGCCCTCGCCGGCTATGACTTCTACAATTTGCGCCGCATAATACAGAGACAGCCGGACCAGAAATTCCCCCGAAACAATAGCGCCGAGAGTCGAAAAAAACAAAATCTTCTGTCGGGAAAAATAGTGCCACAAAAACTTCCACACCGACGAAGGTATCGTCTTTATTTCCATTTTTTCTTCCTTTGTTTGAGCCGGGTCAGCTTATCGCTGACAATTGCCGTATCGCGGCCGGTTTTAGCCAGCCGATCATACATGCGCTCAATTTCTTTTTCCAGATAAGCCTGTTCAACTTCGCTTTCCAACACCTGTTTTTGTTCGTCGCTGCCGTCCGACTTGATTTTTTCCATTGCGGTCATAATGTCTTCGACATGGACGCTGCTGTCGGTTTTCTTCTTGAGGAAATAGGGAAGTTCATAAGCCAACTGCCGGGCAGCGGCATAAGCTTCTTCGGAATTTGAGCAATTGTTATAGCGCAGCCGCAGCAGACGAAAAGCGGTTTCCAGCTCTTCGCTGTCGTCAACGACGATGAACGGTACCGGCGCGGCAAAACCGCTTGCCGCCAGAACTTTCAGATATTCGAGAATATGATAGAAAAAGCCGTTGATATTATAAATGATGAACGGTTTGGTCTTCAAAAAGCCGTCCTGCATCGCCACACAATCATAAGCCAGTTCGTCCAAAGTGCCGACGCCCCCGGGGGCAAACACCACGATATCCGCTTCCAACAACTTGATTTTACGGTTTTCTAACGTATCTTCCAACACCACTTCGCTGATTTGCTGCAAAATATCGTCTTTTTCATACAGTTCGTAATATTCACGGGTGGTTACGCCGACAATCGGCGTCACGTCATTATAATATTTGTCTTCGCGTTCTTTCCAATTATCGAGCACGCCGCGGGCAACCGCCCCCATCACGCCCGAGTTCGAAAATCCGTAATCGAGGCGAAAACCCATTTTGGCGATCTTGGCGCCCATTTTGTAACACTCTTCGACATAGGCCGGATCCTTGCCGTCACAATGGCCGCCCGAAACGCAGACGCGCAGATTTTTAGATGGAACACAATGCGGGTTTTCTGTCATTTTCAAATCTCCTCAATATCGCCCCGGGCCTGATCGGCATAAAAATCGGCGGCAAACGCGTCCAAAGCATTATTTTCGATTGCGGTGCGCAAACCGGCGGTCAGTCGTTGATAGTAACGGATATTGTGCCAAGTCAGCAGCATCACCGCCAGAATTTCGTTAGCCTTTTGCAAATGGTGCAGATAGGCGCGGGTATAATGGGTACACAACGGACAGTCGCAGCCCTCTTCCAACGGCCGCGGATCCTCACGGTGGCGGGCGTTGCGAATATTAACGGTGCCGAAACGGGTAAACGCCTGAGCGGTACGGCCGGAACGGGTCGGCATCACGCAATCGAACATGTCCACGCCGCGCAAAACCGCGCCGACGATATCATCCGGCCGACCGACGCCCATCAGATAACGGGGTTTGTCATCCGGCAGCATTCCCGGCGCATAGTCAAGAACCTTAAACATCGTTTCCTGTCCTTCGCCGACCGCCAAACCGCCGATGGCATAGCCGTCAAAACCGATCTCTTTCAACTTTTCCGCCGAATAAGCGCGCAAATCCTGATAATCTCCGCCTTGCTGAATACCGAAAATGCCGTAACCGTCACGGTTAATCCAGGCATCACGGCTGCGTTGGGCCCAACGCATCGACATTTCTACCGATTGTTTGACGGTTTCATAGGAGGCCGGCAGTTTGACGCATTCGTCCAGGCACATGGTAATGTTCGAATCGAGTTTATATTGAATCTTCATCGACTCTTCGGGAGAAAGGAAATATTTTTTGCCGTCGACATGAGAGCTGAACTCCACCCCCTGCTCGTTCAGCTTGCGCAGTCCGGTCAGGCTCATCACCTGAAAACCGCCCGAATCGGTCAAAATCGGTTTGTCCCAATTCATGAACCGATGCAAACCGCCCATTTTTTCGACCAGGTCCGCGCCCGGACGCAGCATCAGATGGTAGGTGTTGCCGAGCAGTACTTCGGCGCCGGTGGCCGCCACCGATTCCGGCATCATCGCCTTGACGGTGGCGCAGGTGCCGACCGGCATAAAGGCCGGAGTGTTGACAATTCCGTGTTTGGTATGCAGACGACCGCGGCGGGCTTTGCCCGAACGGCCGAGGATTTCAAATTTCAAACTCATTTTTTCCAGTCTTCCTTCTCTGTTTTGGCCCTTATAATGCCGTAAAATATTATCCATAGCAAGAAATTTGATCATCATACCGATAAATTTTATAGACAAAAAAGACAACACCCTTTATAATAAATGGCAATAAATAATTATTAATTTTTACAATATGAGAAAAAAAGACAAACGATCAAGATTAACCGTCGCCGGCATCAGTCTCATGATCATCGCGTTTTTGGTCATCTGCCTGTCTTCCCGTTCCGGCAAAAGTACAGAAAGCATCAACCGACTGTTAATTGAAAGTTGTCAGCTGCAACGAGTTGAGAACGCTTCTTTCAACCCCGAGGCCGAAGTTATCGTCGTTCTCAAGTATTTCGGAAACAATTATATGGAAAGAAGCCGCTATCATCTGCCGCTGCTGCCTACAATTTCCGCCGCGCTTGTACAACAACGCCAAATGCTTTCCGTCACGACGGCCACCGGCAAACAAGTGGCCTTTGACAAAGTCGGAAACGCTTACGGGGTCGTTACAGCCGAAACAGTTGCCGACACCCCGGGCCCGAGCGAAAGGTAAAATCGTGATCATCATAAAAAATAAGGTTAGCATTTCAAGCTAACCTTATTTTTTGATCAGAACCGTCAGTTCTAAAAACAGACGTTGCTGTTGTTCAAGCGCGAAAGGTCTTTGACAATCTCGGCCAGTTTCCACAGCGAATAAACGCTCAGAGCCCCGATTGACAACCATGCGCACTGAAGAAAAGCGCAGAACGTAAACAAAACGACAAAAAGCGCTTCGCCGCCGTATACACGCCAATTGCGAACGTTGACGGGACAAAAGTTCTTTATCGCTTTGCGGCGGAGCGGACGCAGGACGAATCCATAAAGCACCGTTAACTCAGCCAACACAAAAAAACCGTAATTTGTCGCCCATAAGGCACACTCGGAAAGTTGAACGTTTCCCCACGCGTCCACGGTTAACACACTGATTATAAATGCCGCCATCATACCGATGCTTTCTGCTCCGAGAAGAATACAGGCGGCTGTTTTTGCAGTTTCTTGTTTCATAATTCAGAAATTTATAAATAATAATCATTTTGAAGCTGAGTGTATACTTTCTTCGTTTTTTTGTCAACCGCGGCAGAATCGCTATTTTTCACCCTCGTTGTCTTCGGCATGACCGGTATCAATCGCATAACCGGTTGCCCGCACGGTACGGATATAATCGGGGCCGAATTCGTTCAACGACTTGCGCAGCCGGCGGATATGAACATCGACGGTGCGCGATTCGACATAAATGTTGTTGCCCCAGACGTTCTTAAGCAAAAACTCACGCGAAAAGACCTTTCCCGGCGTTTCCATCAGCATCCGCAGCAACCGGAATTCGGTCGGCCCGAGATGAATATATTTGTCGCCGCGAAAAACCTTTTT
Source organism: uncultured Alphaproteobacteria bacterium (assembly GCA_910587405.1). Lineage (GTDB taxonomy): Bacteria > Pseudomonadota > Alphaproteobacteria > RF32 > CAG-239 > JAFUYI01. The sequence goes on along the minus strand of CAJUKS010000012.1, from coordinate 47,027 downwards.
TTCCGACAAATCCATGCGGATATCTTCAAACACCAGTTCTTTTTGCGGCAAAAGTTCCGGCGCCCGGCGCAGGTTGGTTTTGACCCGGGCCATCAGTTCCGGCACCGAAAAAGGTTTGGTGACATAGTCGTCGGCACCGGCCGACAACCCCTTAATCTTGTCTTCTTCTTCCCCTTTGGCCGTCAGCATGATAATCGGGATATCCTTAATATCGGGCTTGTTGCGAATCATTTTGCAGATATCCACACCCGAAAGTTCGGGCAGCATCCAGTCGAGCAAAATGACCGACGGGCAATATTTTTCGACCGCGGCCAGAGCCTTGTTGCCCGAAGACTCCCAAATGACTTCATAGCCTTCTTTTTCCAGATTATATTTCAAAAGCAGGGCCAGAGCCTCTTCATCTTCAACCACCATCACCAAAGCCATTTCGGTTCTCCTTCTTATCGGATTGTCATTTATCAGAGTTTAGCGTAAAGCCGCAATATTTGCAACATAATTGCCGCCGCGGAAAACCGCGCTGCCGGCAACCAGCACGTCGGCGCCGGCATCAATACAACGCGGTGCCGTCACCGGATTAATTCCGCCGTCCGCTTCAATCAGGATCGGTCGCCCGCCAACCATTTTCTTAACCCGACGGATTTTTTCCAACTGCGTTTCGATAAACGACTGGCCGCCGAAACCGGGGTTAACCGTCATCACCAAAATCAGATCCAGTTTGTCAAGAACGTATTCCAACACGGTTTCCGGCGTCGAAGGATTGAGCGAAACCCCGGCTTTTTTGCCCAAGCCGCGAATCATTTCCAGAGTGCGGTCCAAATGCGGACAAACTTCGGCATGAACCGTCAGAATGTCGGAACCGGCCTCGGCAAACCACGGGATCATCCGGTCGGGTTCCCTAACCATCAGATGAGTGTCAAAAACCAGGCTGCTGCCGTCGCGCAGACTTTTGACCACGGCCGGACCGAAAGTGAGGTTGGGCACATAATGCCCGTCCATGATATCCAAATGCAGCCAATCGGCGCCGGCGTCTTCGACCGCTGCCGTTTCAAGAGCGAGGCGGCCGAAATCGGCGGCCAATATACTGGGGGCTATTAAAACCATGTTTCCTCCGCAAATATTCAACATCTTTATAAACTTATTATAAGAACGATAGGTTGATTTTTCTTTAACAGTAATTATCTAGCTCATTGTATTTAACCATTCTTAAATCAAAAGGAGAAAAACAATGGGTGAAATGGCAAAAAAAATCAGCAGCGTCGACCACGCCGAACTGTTAAATCTTTTAAACGTTGCCTATGCGGAAGAGTGGCTGGCCTATTATCAGTACTGGGTCGGAGCCCAGGTAATTGAAGGACCGATGCGTCGCGCCATTCAAAAAGAATTTATGAAACATGCCGGCGAAGAACTGGAACATGCAGGCTGGCTGGCAACCCGGATCATTCAACTGGGGGGTACCCCTGTTCTCAGTCCCGGAGACTGGGAAAAAGTTGCCGTTTGCCGCTATATTTCACCGGAAAATCCTTTTGACGTTGAACTCCTCAAGCAAAACCTCGCTTCCGAACGTTGCGCCGTCAAGCGTTATCAGGAAATATGCGACCTTTGCTGGGGCAAAGATTACGAAACTTTTTCAATCTCGCGCAAAATTCTTCATCAGGAACTTGACCATGAACAAGACTGGGAAGATTATCTGAAAGATATTAACAGCGGCGCCAAATATGCCAAAGAACCGCAACCCGGAAATAACGCCGAATAAGAATATTTTTTTTCTTTTATCGGCAATCTCTCGATTTATTATTTGACAAATAAAACAAAAAAAGTCAAAATAAGACAAAATGAAGCCATTGGTAACATTTTTCCCTAAAAGACAGACACTCCAAATAATCAGTTTAGGGAAACGCGAAGCACCGATCATATGATCGGTGCTTTTTTCAACTCTCCGGCTCAGATTGTTGAAACAACCTGTTCTTTATTGTCCGTTCCGTTCTTGCAAAACGCTCAACGCAACCTTGATGCCGTCTACGGCAGCCGAAACAATGCCGCCTGCATAACCGGCGCCTTCGCCGCAGGGATACAGGCCGGTCAGCGGACTTTGCAGATTATCGTCCCGCATCATGCGGACCGGAGACGAACTGCGCGTTTCCACCCCCGTCATTACGGCGTCGGGAAAATTGAAACCGTGCAGTTTGTTGTCCATTTCGGCAATCGACAGTTTGAGCGTATCAATCACAAACGGCGGCAGAACATCTTTGAAATCACGCCAAACCACGCCGCAACCGTAACTGGGAATCACCACGCCCCCGCGGGATGAGCGGTGGTCTTTCAACAGATCTTCCACCCGTTGCGCCGGAGCGGCATAGGTTCGTCCGCCGGCGACAAAAGCCTTTTCTTCCAACTGCCGTTGCCAATACATTCCCTGCAGCGGATGATCGCCGCCGTAATCCTCGGGTGTCACCCCGACCAGCAGCGCCGCGTTTGCGTTTTGGCGATCACGGGCATAATAGCTCATCCCGTTGGTTACCACCCGTCCGTTTTCCGACGCCGCGGCCACCACCACGCCGCCCGGACACATGCAAAAGCTGTAGGCAGAGCGGCCGTTCGGCAGGTGTACCGCCAGTTTGTAATCGGCGGCACCCAAGCCGGGATATTCGGCAAAATCATGATAAACCGCCCGATTGATCAAGGACTGCGGATGTTCGATCCGTACCCCGACCGAAAAAGCCTTCGCCGTCATCGGCACACCGCGACGGTGCAACATCTCAAAGGTGTCACGCGCGCTGTGTCCCACCGCCAGCACCAAATGCGAAACCGGTTCTTCATAAACGGTACCGTCAGCGGCGCGAATTTTAACCGCTTTGAGGCGTTCCTGATCAATTGTCAGGTCTTCCAACCGGTTTTCAAAGCGATATTCGCCGCCCAGAGACACGATCTCGGCGCGGATATTTTGCACGATCAACGCCAGCTTGTCAGTCCCGAGATGCGGTTTGGCCAGATACAGAATCTCGGCCGGTGCGCCGGCAGCCACCAGACTGTTAAAAACTTCGGCAGTGTAACGGTCTTTTTTGATTCCGGTCATCAGTTTGCCGTCGGAAAAAGTACCGGCGCCGCCCTCGCCGAACTGAACGTTGGAATCGGGATTAAGACAACGGCGGTTCCAAAAATTTTCGACATCCCGTTGCCGTTCGGGGACCGCTTTGCCGCGTTCAAGCACAATCGGTTTGGCGCCGGCACGCGCCAAAATCAATGCCGCAAACATTCCGGCCGGACCGCTGCCGACCACCAACGGCCGCCTGTTCAGCCGCGAAGACGGAATTTTCAACGGCGGCGTCGCCTCGCTCTTTTCAACAAACGGGAGCCGGCGTTGCAAAACTTGCGGCTCATCGGCAGTCGCAAACTCCAAAGTATAAATCAGCCAAATCCGGGAACGGCTGCGGGCATCAATCGCTTTTTTGAGAATTTTGACATCGGTAACCGGCACGCCGATCGCCGCCGCCAGAAGTTGCGGCAGTTTCTTTTCATCGCTTGACAGCGGAAGTTTAAAGTTACTGATACGAAGCATTTTTAATCCGAAGTTGTTTTAATTTCCGAAATTTATAGCACGAAAAAAATTTTTAGCATACTCTTTTTATAGCGGTACAACCGACATTTTGCTTGTTTTGCGGACAGAGAATTGTATTATCTTCTCAGATATAAGGTTAAGGAAAACGTCATGAAAAAACTTGTTCTCATTTTAGCGATTTTACTGATCAGCACTTCTGTTTCGGCACATCAATCGAAAGAAGACATTATTAACGGTTATCGCGCCGAGTTGGAAAAATGCGATCAGAATCGTAAACAAACAGCTCACGAGGCTTTTTCAACCGCAGAGATGATCGAAAGTGCTTACAGCGCCGTCGATTGCTATGAATCACTTATTCATAAAATCATCGATCAACAATACACGAAGCGGGCAGACGAGCACAAAAAGGCCCTAACTGAATATATGCAGGCTTCTTATGCCATAAGCAATTTAGTATACCAAACAACCGACGCTTGTGACACCACCGGATGTGGCACCGCTAAAGTTGTGATTGGCAAATCTACCGCCGCAAACAAAACCCGGGAAATCGTCGAAGATTATCTCCGGGCTTTGAATGCTAATTTAACAGACTAACGCTCTAATCTATCTACGCGATTCATCCACCCGCTAAGGTATTCTTGCTGGGTAGGGTCTTGAGTGGCAAGATTGCGGTAATGATTACGCATCCGTTCGGCAAAATCTCTTCGAACCTGATCGATATCCGATTCCGCCAAACGCCGATGAGTGAGCGGACCGATGATATCACCCGGCGGTTCAATCCCTAAGCTGCGATGAATATCTTTAATTGTTTCCGGACCGCCACGGTTAACTGCTGATTCTAAAGCTATTTCCACCAAACCGTCCGGTAATGTGTAAAGGTTGTTATAATCCCAATAATCGCGGTATATGAGAGCATGTGATCTTTCAGGCGTCATATGACGGATATCTTCGTTAGGATATGTACTACGGCTAATGCCAAAATTAGTTTCTCCACCTCGATCAGTGGGACGGTTACTATACCCGCCTTCATTGGGAATCGTATAGCGGTTCATGACATTCCAAAAACGCCGATCCGCATTCATCCGTTCAATTAAAGCGGGTGGGATATCATCACCATAACGCGAATAATCCGGCTCTGCCGGCGTCATCTGCGCAAAGGCCATAGGTTCTGAAAATCGGGAACTCGCACGACCGTAACGAACGGGGCTTTCGACCAACTCTTCCCGATTTTGATCATAGTTGAAATAAACGCTTTCCGGTTCTCCGGTATAACGGTTTCTTCGGGTTACCGGCATTTCGCCGTTAAAAATGGCTTCTAAAAAATTTCTGGTATTACTCATATTGTTTCTCCTTGTTTAAATAATACTATTTATGTATAACATAATTAGTATCCAAATCAAGGATTTTTTCATGATCTGCCGCAATCAGACCTAATATATATTCATAAACCGACCGAGATTTCAAAAAAGCCCGCGTTAACAGCGGGCTTTTTATCTTTGGATTTACAGACGATTACAACTCACCGGCCGCATACTTCTTGGCCATTTCCACCATCGGAATCGCTTTGATCTGATCGGCGTGTCCGGCCGCACCGAAAGCAATATAGCGGGCTTCGCAAACTTTTTGCATCTCTTCAATCGCCGGTTTGAGATATTTGCGCGGATCAAATTCTTTCGGCTGTTCGGCAAACAATTTGCGAATTGCACCGGTAATCGCCATCCGGCAATCGGTATCGACATTAACCTTGCGAACGCCCGACTTGATGCCGCGGACGATTTCTTCGACCGGAACGCCGAAGGTTTGCGGGATCGCGCCGCCGTATGCGTTGATCAGGTCTTGCAGTTCTTGCGGAACCGACGAGGAACCATGCATCACCATGTGGGTATTCGGCAGTTTCTGATGAATTTTTTCAATCACGTCAATCGCCAGAATATCACCGGTCGGTTTGCGGGTAAATTTGTAAGCGCCGTGCGACGTTCCGACCGCCACCGCCAGAGCGTCGAGTTTGGTTTCTTCGACAAAACGGGCGGCTTCGTCGGGATCGGTAACCAGACGTTTCTTGTCAATGGTTCCTTCGGCGCCGTGGCCGTCTTCTTTGTCGCCTTTACCGGTTTCCAGCGAGCCGATCACGCCCAGTTCGCCTTCAACCGAAGCGCCGACGGCATGGGCACGGGCGACCACTTCTTTGGTGACATGAACGTTATATTCAAACGAAGAAGGCGTTTTGCCGTCCGCTTCCAGCGAGCCGTCCATCATTACCGACGAATAGCCGTTGACAATTGCCGACTGGCAGATATTAACCGACGCGCCGTGATCCTGATGCAGGCAGATCGGCAGTTCGGGAAACATTTCAATCCCGGCGGCCACCATATGGCGGATCATCGGGTCGCCGGCAAACTTGCGGGCACCGGTCGAGGTTTGCAGAATCACCGGCGCGTTGACTTTGCGCGCTGCCTGCAAAACCGCCAGAATCTGTTCCATGTCGTTGATATTGAACGCCGGAACGCCGTAATCGTGTTCGGCGGCATGATCCAGAATTTGACGCATTGTAACTAAAGGCATAAATTTTCTCCTAAAAGTGGGTTAGATCAGATTTGTTCTGAGTATAGTCAGCCGTGGCTTTTTTTCAAGTTTTTTTATCAAAAGGCACTCAAGCGGGGTAAAAAACCGGAAGTTTTCACTCCCGGTTTGAAAACACAATCAACAATATTTCTTAACCGCTTCGACAACCGCATCGGCCGTCAGGCCGAAATGACGGTAAAGTTCGGCTGCCGGACCCGAAGCTCCGAATCCGTCCATACCGATCACTTCTCCCCGGTTGCCGACATATTTGTCCCACCCGAATTTGGCCGCGGCCTCCACCGCAATTCGCGGCGCCCGTCCGAGCACCTTGCGGCGATATCTTTCATCCTGGCAGTCAAACAATTCGGTACAGGGCATTGAGACAACCGCCGTTTCGATTCCCTGCTCCCGCAGCTTATGCTGGGCTTCTACCGCCAACGACACTTCGGAACCGGTGGCAATGATCGTCGCCCGACGGCGAGCGCCTTTGGCAACGTCGGAAATGACATATCCGCCCTTGGCAGTCAGATTTTGCCGTGCCGAAGTCCGCAACAGCGGCAGATTCTGTCGGCTGAGCGCCAACAGTGACGGCGCGGTTTCGGTGGTGAGGGCAATTTGCCAGGCTTCCGCCGTTTCGACCACATCGCAGGGACGGAACATCAACACATTCGGCATTGCCCTGTAGGAAGCGAGATGCTCAACCGGCTGGTGGGTCGGACCGTCTTCGCCGACACCGATCGAATCGTGGGTCAGCACATACACAACCCGTATTCCCATTAAAGCAGCCAAACGGATCGACGGACGCACATAATCCGAAAAGACAAAAAAGGTACCGCCGTAAGGAATGACGCCGCCGTGCAGGGCCATGCCGTTCATAATCGCGCCCATGGCATGTTCGCGGATGCCGTACATCAGGTTATTGCCGTCGTAATCGTCGGCTTCAATCGTTTTCATTCCTTTGACAAAAGTCAGGTTGGAAGCCGCCAGATCGGCCGAACCGCCGACAATTTCCGGCACTGCGGGAACAATTTTTTCCAAACACAGCTGCGAAGCTTTGCGGGTGGCAACTTTGGTCTGCTCTTCAATCGCCTGTTTTTTGAGGGCATTTAACCCTTTGTCCCAGTTTTTGGGCAGTTTTCCGCCGATGGCTTCGGCAAATTTTTCGCCCGCTGCCGCCGCGTTTCCGGCCCATTTTTCATAAGCGGAGACCGAACGCTTTCCGGCTTGCCGCCAAGCCGACAGAACATCAGCCGGAACTTCGAACGGCGCCAGATCCCATTGCAGATTTTGCGCCATCGCCGCCCGTTCTTCGGCTCCCAAAGGTGCGCCGTGACAGGAAGAAGTGCCCTGTTTGGCGGGAGCGCCGAAACCGATCAGGGTTTTGCAGGCGATCAGCACCGGCCGGTCGGACTTTTGCGCTTCCTCGATTACGGCGGCAATCGCCGGTTGATCATGACCGTCAACCTCCAACACTTTCCAGCCTGCGGCTTCAAAACGCCGAACCTGATCAACCGAACTGGACTTGTCGACGCTGCCGTCAATGGTGATGTTGTTATTGTCCCAGAAAACAATCAGCTTTTTCAGCTTCCAATGTCCGGCCAACGCAATCGCTTCTTCGGAAATCCCTTCCATCAAACAACCGTCGCCGGCAATGACGTAGGTATAATGATTGCAGAGTTCGTCCCCCCAACGCGCATTGAGACGACGTTCGGCCAGCGCCATTCCCACCGCCGAAGCAATCCCCTGTCCGAGCGGCCCGGTGGTGATGTCAATGCCGGCCAGATGACCGTATTCGGGGTGACCTGCGGTGTTAGAACCCAGCTGGCGGAAATTTTTGATATCTTCGAGCGAAATATCCTGATAACCCATCAGATACAAAAGCGAATACAAAAGCATTGAGCCGTGCCCGGCCGAGAGGACAAAACGGTCGCGGTCAAACCAGCGCGGCCGTTCGGGGTTGAGTTTGATATAACGGCTGAACAACACGGCAGCGACGTCGGCCATCCCGAGCGGCATGCCGGGATGCCCCGATTTTGACTTTTCAATGGCGTCTGCCGACAGAAAGCGAATCGCATGAGCCATTCGCGACGAAAGTTCCTGATTGTTGTATGACATTTGCTTGCTCCTGATTGTTATTTGAGGCCGTGGGTACGATTATAACGGTACTGGTAGTCGCTCAGCACCAACCCCATTTTGATCGGAAAACCCGGTTGTCCGTCCGGAATCCGCACTTCAATGTAATCTCCCTGATACATCACCTTTTCACCGACTTCGGGAACTTTGACGCTCACCGGATAAGCCTGTTTGCCGATCAGGACGGCCTTGTTGTCGCCGGTATCGGTATAATAGCTGAATCTGACCGTTTCGTCCGAAGCTGCGGTCAGACGCGAAACTTCAAAAATCGGCGCAATCACCGCCCGGGTCTGATTGCGGGCGTCGAGACGGCAATAGCCTTCATAACCGATCAGTTCCACCTTTGATTCCGGCACCCGGCCGGCCGTTTGGGTGAGACGGGTAAATTCCGCCACCATCTGCACGTTGGGACAATAGTGAACAAACGGCTTTTTTTCCGCGGCGCAGGACGCCAGAACCAGCAAAGCCGCCACCAAAAAGATTTTTTTTGACATCAAAACTATTCCTTTATTCCGTTAATATGCTTTCAACTATAAAGAATGGCAGCTTATTTGTAAACCATTCCGCAACAGGTTGTTTATATCGCCGTTTCGTCGGTAAAAAGAGCCGTCAATTCGAGATGCGGCGTAAACACGAACTGGTCAACCACCGTCACATCGGTCAGCCGGTAACCGCCGTTTTGCAAAATTTCGGCATCACGGGCAAAACTTTCCGGATTGCAGGAAACAGCGATCAGTTTTTGCGGCCGCTTTCCCGCCGGCAGCGCGGCCAGACGCCCCGCCTGCTCTTTGGCGCCGGCACGCGGCGGATCAAAAACCACGGCGGCAAAATCCTCGAGTTCTTTTCCTTCCAGCGGATATTTAAACAAATTGCGGTTGACAATCTCAATATTGGGAATCATACGCCGATTGACCGAATCGCGAAAACCGTTCAGCAATTCGGCCGAAGAGTCGACCGCAACGATTTTGTTGGCGGGATTTTGCGCCAACGGATAGGAAAAAGTGCCGGCGCCGCAAAACAAATCCGCAATCCGTCCCGAAGTCTGTCCGAGATATTTTATTACCAAACCGGTCAAAGCCGCCTGCCCTTCGCGGGAAGGCTGCAGAAAAGTTGCCGCCGGAATCAGAACCGGCACGCCGCCGGCTTCAATAAAAGGACGTCCTTTTTCAAGGACGGTTTCGGCCCCGCGGTCAGCGCCGCAACGATGAGAAATGCGTATGATATCGGGATTGGCCGTGACCTGTTCGAAAATAATTTCGCGCATTTCCAGATTAAGCGGCCGGTCAAATTCCAACACCACGTCCAAGCCGTTATCGGCCTCGGTGACCCACAAGTCTCCCTGATCAACGTAAACTGTCCGGGCCTTCCCCCGGCGGCCGCTTTTAACGGTCAGCGGCACCCGGCAAAGTTGGGAAAGCAAACCGCGAAAAAAATCAAAATTGCGATTGAGAGCCGGCGTCAGCTGCGGACATGACGGCAAATCAACGATTTCTTTGCTGCGAAAGGCGTTAAAGCCCATCACCACCGTTCCGCGGGTGCGGCGAAAAGCCAAAGCGGCGCGGCGGCGGCAGCCCTCCGTAATAAAAACAGGTTCGGAAAAAGAAAAATCCTGCCGGGTAATGGATTGCAGCGCTTTGCGAACCAGATTGAGCTTATATTGCCGATAATCCTCCGGTGCCAGATGCCTTAAAGAACACCCTCCGCACACACTGGCCAAGCTGCAATCCATTACTTATTCCCCCAATCTACCGGCGTTACGCTGCTACCTTAACCGCGATTAGTTAAAATATATTAAAAGTTAATTATATTTTACAAAAAAAAGATGATTATTTAAAAAATATGCTATAACATAAGCCATGCTTTTTTATAATGTACAAAAACAACAAGGACTGTGGGCAATGAGGAAAAAACTTCCCAGACATTTAAGTTACGACTACCAGCTCAAGCTGGAAGAGGTGCCGACCAAACACGCCGACCGGATGCCGCTGAAAGTGGTGATGCCGGGCATCATCCTCGGATTTCTGATGGTTGTCCTCGGGTTATTTGAACTGATGAACGGCATGTACGATCCCGAAGGCTGGAACTACGCCCTGGATGCCGACACCCGCGAACCGTTATTCAGCCATACGGCCGTAGACGGCGCGTTTATCGTGTTGGGACTTGGCGTCATTATCAGCTCGATCGTTTCGCACATTCGATACAAAAAGATATTTTTTAACGGGAAAACCTTTTCGGTTGATCTGCGCGGCGTCTTCGGCGAAAACGAACTGTTCCGCGAATTTCTGCGCAATTACGAAGGCGTGCGGCTGCGGCTGGAGTTTTTTCAGTTCGGCATTCTCAACAAAAACAAGTACATTATCGAGCTCGAACACCGCGATCCGCAAAAAAGCATTCCGCTTTATATCTCCACCGACGGCACCGGCATTTACCAGATATGGTATTATTACGCCAAACGGCTGAACATGCCCACCCTGATGGACACCGACGAGGGAACGGTCGTCAAAGAAGTTTCCGAACTCGACAAGAGCCTGCGCGAATATCTGTTTGCCAAAGGGATGATTTCCATTTACGACGATATGCCGAATCCGCCCAAAAATATGGCCTGCATCCGCAAGCCCGACCGCACCGTTATTAAGCCGCGGCGCGTTTTCTGGGACGTTTTCAATCTGCTGGGCGCTTTCTGGCTGACCTTTTACCTGCTGATACTCACCGCCGCCGCCTTTAACTATGCGCGGATTGAAAGACTGGTCGGGTCGCCCTACAAAACTGCCCTCATTTTCGGCATTGCGGTTGTGATCGCCGTTTTGCTGCTGGGGATGATGTTCAAAAAAGATAAAATTGTCCTTAAAGGCAACAAACTGATTTTGGTCCATAAATTTTTGTTTTTATCCCGCAAGGAATATGCCGACCTCAGCCGCATCAAAGATATTCAGGTTGCCTACAATCCGGCCACCGACCGCTATTATCTGTCGATCATTACCGATGACAATATGCTGGCGTTCGGCAAGTCGATCCCGATCCAGGACTTGCAATGGACGCGCGACTTTATTATCTATTCGATGACCAGATGATGTTTTAAAAACCGGCCGGACGCATATTTTGGTTGCCAAAGCCGAGGATTTGTTTATAACTTTGGATAGTTTAACGATACGACAAACTTTAACGAAAGTACGAAAATGAGAGAAATTGACACCGGCGCACAAGAAGCCTTTATTAAAGAAGTTAACGAAGATTTGAAAAACGAATCGATGAAAAAGCTGTGGGACAAATACGGTCTTTATATCATCATTCTGGTGGCGGCCGCCCTCACCGCCGCCGTCAGCTTTGAAACCATCAAGGCCTGGCATACCAAAAAAATCCAAAAATGGTCCGACTCTTACGCCTATGCGCTGAGCCTGCAAAATCAGGGCAAGTATGACGACAGCATTCAAACTTTTGACTATATCGCCGGTCAGGACTACGGCATTTTCAGCGATTTGGCCCAAATGCAAAAAGCCAACATCCTGTTGGAACAAAACAAAACCGACGAAGCGCTGAAACTGATGGCAGAGATTGCCGCCGACAAATCGTTTAATTCGCAACTGCGCGATACGGTGGCGTTGAAGCTTGCTTCCTACAAACTGGAAAACGCGCCGATCGACGAGATCCGTCAACTGATCGGCGGCATCGCTCAGGATGCGGAAAACAGCTGGCAGCCGTCGGCTAACGAAATGCTGGCTCTGGCTTACCTGCGCGACGGCGAAATTGCACAGGCCCGCGAGATTTATGATCAACTGCTGCAAAGCGACAAGACTTCCGAAGTTATGAAAGTGCGGATTAAAGACATTTTGTCTGCTCTTCCCCAATAATTTTTTTCAGAGGTACCCCGATGCATTTAACGAAAACAACTGCTCTTGCCGCCGCTTGTCTCACCCTGGTCGGGTGCGGGCTGTTCGGCAAAGAGAAACTGAAAATCGACGGCGAAAGAATCCCGGTTCTGAATGAAAAAAGCGTGATTGCCGCCGATTATATGGCCGGCGATATCGAAATTGCATTGCCGGCACCTTACGAAAACAGCAGTTGGTCGCAAAACGGCGGCAATGCCGAACATAACATGGGACATCTGGCCGGTACCCAACAACCGGAAAAAATATGGAGCCGCAACTTCGGCGCCGGCAATTCAAAACGCGATTATCTGATTGCCGAACCGGTTATTGCCGGAAAAACCGTCTTTACCATTGACGCCGATGCCGTGGTCAGCGCTTTTCGCCAAAATGACGGCAGCCGGTTGTGGAAACAGCGCTTAAAACCACAATTGCGCCAAGACAAGGAAGTGTCGCTGAAAGGCGCCGGTCTTGCTTTTGACAACAACACTTTATATGCCACCACCGGGTTCGGCGGCGTTTTTGCGCTTGACCGCAGCAGCGGCAAGATCAAATGGCAGTACTTTGCCAAAACGCCGATCCGGATTGCACCGACCGCCGGCGGCGGCAAATTGTTTGTTCAGACCATAGACAATACGCTGCTGGCGCTGGATGCCTCGAGCGGTCGTGAAATATGGCGTTATGCCGCTCCCAGCGAAGAAACGACGCTGGTCGGCGGTGCGGTGCCGGCTTACAGCGAAAATCTGGACCTGCTGATTGCCGGTTTTACCAACGGCGAACTCCGGGCGCTCAAAGCCAACACAGGGTCACCGCTGTGGGGAGATTATTTGGTTTCGTCACGCCGCACCAACTCGCTTGACGACATTAATGTTATTCACGTCAGCCCTGTCATTGCCGGTGACACCGTATTTGCCGCCGGCAGCAACAATTTGCTGGTTGCCATTGACCTGCGCAGCGGGCAAAGAATTTGGGAACGCGAAATCAGCACCAACAATCAGCCGTGGGCGGCCGGAAAATATTTGTATGTTCTGACCGAAGATGCCAGACTGCTGGCTGTTCAGAGCGAAAGCGGCAAAATCATCTGGGATACCAAAATCCCGGCGGCCGATGATGAGCAGGCCGGCACCCGTTATGCCGGACCGTTATTAATTAATAACCGGCTGCTGGTCAACGCTTCCGACGGAAAAACGTTTTTTGTTTCCCCTTACAGCGGAAAAATCTCCGGTGTTGTCACCAACGGCGAAGGCTCGTCACTGCCGCCGGTGGCCGCCGAAAAACAAATCATCATTACGACCACCGATGCCGATATCATCGCTTATCAATAAAGGAACCGTTTAATGCCGTTAAAAGTTGCCATTATCGGAAGACCGAACGTCGGAAAATCGACTTTGTTTAATCGTCTGGCCGGAAAGAAGCTGGCGATTGTTCACGACAAACCCGGCGTAACCCGTGACCGCAAGGAAACCGAAGCACGTTTGAACGATCTCAAACTGACAATCATCGATACCGCCGGTTATGAGTATTCAAATGAAGACAACCTTGAAGCCCGGATGTGGGAACAGACCCGCAAAGCCATTGACGAGGCCGATGTCTGTCTGTTTTTGTTTGACGCCCGCGCCGGTATTCAGCCTTACGACGAGCATTTTGCCGATATCTTGCGGCGTTCGCACAAACCGGTGGTTCTGCTTGCCAACAAATGCGAAGGAAAACTTCAGGAAGACAGCCGTTTCGAAGCCTATAAACTGGGCCTCGGCGAACCGATACCGTTTTCGGCCGAGCACGGACTGGGCATGCTGGATCTGTACGATGCCTTAAAAGAGCACTGTTTTGAAGACGAAAACGAAGACACGGACCAAACCGCAACCGAAGACGAAGAAGAAACCGATAACCGACGCCCGATCCAAATTGCGATCGTCGGCCGTCCGAACGTCGGCAAATCGACCCTTGTCAACGCTTTGCTGCAAGATGAACGGATGCTCACCGGTCCGGAAGCCGGAGTTACCCGCGACGCCATCACTTCCGATTGGGAATGGCGCGGACGTCGTTTCAAATTGGTTGACACCGCCGGATTGCGTCGGCAGTCCAAAGTCAGCGACTCGTTGGAAAAACTTTCTGCCGCTTCTTCACGCTATGCGGTTAACATGGCTCAGGTGGTGGTGTTGGTCTTGGATGCCGACGCGGTACTGGACAAGCAGGATCTGACGATTGCCTCAAAGGTGCTGGATGAAGGACGGGCGTTGATTATTGCGGTCAACAAATGGGATATTGCCAACAAAAAAGAAGCGATTGACCGCCTCAAATATCGTCTCAAAACCTCGCTGACCCAGGTGGAAGGAATTCCGACGGTAACGATTTCGGCTCTGAAAGGCGAAGGGCTTGACAAACTGATGAGCGCCGTTTTGAAAATCTATACCCGCTGGAACAGCCGGGTACCGACGGCACCGCTCAACAAATGGTTTGCCGACACCACCGCAAGCTATCCGCCGCCGTTGGGCAAAAACAAGCGTCGTATCAAACTGCGCTACATTACTCAGGCCAAAATACGGCCGCCGTCATTTTTTATTTTTTCCAGCAATCCTGAAGGACTGCCGGACAGTTATCTGCGTTATCTGACCAACAGCCTGCGCGACACTTTCGATTTTGGCGGCGTTCCGATCCGGATTACGGTGCGCAAAACCGGCAATCCGTATGCCGACAACGATTAAAAAAATCCCCGGACGCTTCCGGGGATTTTTTTGAAAGAATGTCAGACGATAAAAAAGCCTCCCGAAGGAGGCTTTTCGTATAACACCGCTTATATACGGGTAAGAGATGTTTTTTTGGCCCTGAGAAAAGCCAGCACACCGAGCGGGATGCTCAAGGCATACATTGCCGTCATGATGCTTAAGACCAACCACGGCTGGCTGAAAATCATGGTGGCAAACAAAACCACCACAATAATCAACGGCACCACCATATAAGTCGGAATTTTCATGTGCTTGGTCGAAACGGTCGGGATCCGGCTCACCATCAACATTGCAACCACACACATAACCAAACTGCAGAACCAGTTGCTTTGCAGAAAACTCAATTCGTGATATTCGAAACTGAGCATAATCGGCAAGATCCCGAGAGCGGCAGCGGCCGGCGCCGGCACGCCGACAAAGAAATTATGCCAATAATCAGGCTGCGGTTCATCTTCCAGCATCGTATTGAAGCGAGCCAGCCGCATCGCCATGCAAATTGCAAACAGAAGGCAGAAGAACCACCCAAACTTCGGAAAACCGGAAAGCGACCACTGGTACATCAAGATCGCCGGCGCAACGCCGAAACTGGCAAAGTCGGACAAAGAATCGAGTTCGGCGCCGAATTTGGTCGAACCTTTCAGCATCCGGGCCACGCGACCGTCCAGCATATCAAAAAAAGCGGCAAAAAAAATACAGATAATCGCCCGTCCCCACTGTTCGGTCATTGAATAGCGAATGGAGGTTACACCGGCGCAAAGCGCCAGCGTGGTCACAATGTTGGGCGCAATTTTGCGAAACGGCAGCGACGTCAGCTTGCGGGGCAAAAGCTTATTATTTATCTTTTCCATCAGCGGATCACTCCTTCAACAGCCGCAGCACCGGAACTCATGTTGGCAATAACGGTTTCGCCGGCGACCATGGTCTGGCCGACGCATACCTGCGGTTCCACCCCTTCGGGAAGATAAACATCCAAACGCGAACCGAAACGAATCAGCCCGAAGCGTTCTCCGGCCTGATAATTGCTGCCCGGTTCGGCAAAACACAAAATGCGGCGGGCAATCAACCCGGCGATCTGAACAAAAACGATCTCTTTGCCCGATGCGGTTTTCATCGCCAGCAACTGGCGTTCATTGTCTTTGCTGGCCTTGTCCAGGGTTGCATTTAAAAACTTGCCGGGAACGTATACCGCTTTGGTGATTGTTCCTTCCGCCGGCGCGCGATTGACGTGTACGTTAAACACGCTCATAAAGACACTCACGCGGGTAAACTCCGCATCTCCCATTTCCAGTTCTTCGGGCGCTTTGACTTTGGTGATCATCTGCACCGTTCCGTCAGCAGGAGAAACCACAACGTCTTTAATTTCCGGCGTTACCCGTTCGGGATCGCGGAAAAAATAATAGCACCAAATTGTACAAACGGTGCCGATCACGCCGAGCGGGGTCCAGATCATTGCCAATAACGCTGTTATTGCCGCAAAGATGCCAAAAAACTTCCATCCTTCTTTATTGATGTTGGGCAGAAGGTAACGGCGCCAGGAAATATCAATATTTTTCATATTCAGTCCTTTCTGTAATCAAAAACAAATATACCGAAACGCTGTTTCCGTCGTATATTTTCGTTTTTCAGCAAAACACATTTTTCAAACAGTTACAAGTTTTTAATCAAAATAGTCCAGATAAGAACGCAATTTTTTAAAAAGTCTTAAGTTTATAGTTGCAATTATCGATTTTTGTCGTTATAAGTTGGATAGATTTTTTGCGCTTGTGGCGGAACTGGTAGACGCTGCAGACTTAAAATCTGTTGGCCGCAAGGCCGTGCCGGTTCGATTCCGGCCTAGCGCACCATTTGCACCTTATGATTAAGGTGCTTTTTTTGTTTTTTATCAGTGCCCTTTTTATCAGCGGATTGCCGGGACGCCACGTTTTTTTAAGCAGCGGATTCCATAAAAAAACAGCCCCGACCTAGGTCGAGACTGTTTTTTGAGTGAGGTCTTCGGTTGACGGATTTTCAAGCGCACCGGGCGTTTTCTTAATCCAGGCAACCAAAGACAACTGCAGACCGTAAACCAGCGACAGCAGAAAGCCTGTCGCCGTAACGTTTAGAGCCAAAGCCGCCGAATTTGCGGCTTTTGCGGTTTTATCATCACATTCCCGTACAGCGGCCAGAAGGACAGCCGTAAGCGTCAAAGCCAAACCAACCAGACAGCTCACACCGAGTTCAATCGGCGTGGGCGTTTCGGCTGCGGCCTTATTCTCAGGTTCTGCTTCCGTGATATTAAATCGTGCCGTTAAGAACTGTTTTGCTTCCGGTGTCGGCGCTTTCGCTATTTTTTCGCGAATAACGAAAGGTATCTCGCCGGTGGCCGCATTCGATGCAACCGCGCCGACGATCAAAACAATTCCCACCACCCCGCTGAGGGCAGCTTTTTCCATTTTGCCGAACGGCAGAAACAGAATGGCCAGATTGCCCACGAGAGTGATGATGACGATGATTAATACCGATGTCGCCATACTTGTTTTTTTAGAATTTATAACTTATACCCACCCCGGCCGTCGGCGTCAGGGTATTCATGGCCAAACGACCGCCCGCTTCGGTAAAGAAAATGAAATTTTCTTTGGCAAAAGCGGCAGCCAGATGAAGGCCCGTTTGCTCGGTTTGTTTCCAGAAAGCGGCGCCGAGAGACATGACAAAGTTGCGTACGACCGCAACATTGTTCCGCTTGTAAGAAACAATCCAGTTTTGTTTTTCACTCCCCAACTTGTTGCCGGTCACCGTTAAGGCGTTGTTTTGATCGGCCCATTTGGCAGCGGCAAAACCGGTTTTGTTTTTTGCAAAATCAACACCGCCGGTTACAGAAACATTTTTGCAAATGTTCTGCTGAGCAAAAACATACCAATTTCCGTCAAATGCGTAGAAAGAGGTACCGCCCTGATGCCCGAAACCGAATCTGGTGTTTTTTCCTGCAAAAGCCAACTGCATCGCATTTGCCGCGGCGGCACTTTCCCCCATGTCAATACAAAAGTTGGAAAACTGCGGGTCAAAACCTACCGTCGTGATAGCGTTTCGGCCAAAGTTTCCCGCTCTGTATTCGATTTGGAATCGGTTGAAGTCCACACCGGTATTGACAAACAAAACCGGACAGCAAATGCCGTATTGGTTCGAAACCGCACCGACCGCCGAAGCTCCGACAAAGAAACCGTTGTGACGCTTGAAATAATTAGCGCTGAGCATCGGCTGCACCAAACTTTGTTCTGTGGTCTGGTTTACATTCATGGTCAGACTAACACTGTGCGTTACGGTATCTTTCCGGTTAAGATCCTTCAAACTCAAACCGCCGCCGGCAGTTGAAAACAAAGAATCGGAACCTTTCGGGGCCAACATGATCATAACGATAACAGCCGCAATGGCTACTAAGAAATAAATTGCATTTTTCTTCATAACTTTAATTTTTATTTATATTTTATTATTTTGCACAGAAACATATCAATTTATGATTTTAGCAAAAAGCAATAATCCATAATATGGGTTGAGGTCCCAAATTAAAATTATGAAACTTTCCACATAATAAACATAATGATACACAAATCTGTATAAATACAGGTTTAGTGTACTCTGGTTTTCGAAATAATTCAATCATTATTATTGACAATTAGACAAAATAACGGACCGTTTTCAAAACGATAGACGCATATTCAGCTGTCGGCGGTGATGTGAAGATCAATTTGCTTTTGCATCCGACGATTGCATTTTATCTTAAAAGCTTTTATAAACGAATCAGTCAAAACAGAAAGGTGAGCCTATGAAAAAAATCGGTGTTATCGGAACAGGAATTTGGGGAACGGCGTTGGCTTTGACCGCTGCGCGAGCCGGAAACGAAGTGCTTTGCTGGGCACGTCGGCAGGAAGTCGTTGATGCCGTCAATCAGAAACATGTCAACAAAGACTATCTTCCCGACATTCCGTTGCCCGATGCCGTCAGGGCTACCGCCGATATGGAAGAGGCTTGCCGTTTTTCCGACGTCGTTTTGCTGACAACGTCGGCTCAATATACCCGCACCACCCTCCGTCGGATGAACTCCTTCGTCGGAGCCGGTACGACGATTGTCCTCTGCGCCAAAGGGATTGAAGCCGAAACCGGAAAAATGCTGTCGGAAGTCGCCACGGAGGAAACGCCGGCGGCTACCGTCGCTGTCTTATCCGGTCCCGGTTTTGCGATTGACGTTGCCAAACGCAAACTGACGTCAACCACGATTGCCTGTGCCAAAGACGGCGCGGCGGCAGGTTTGGCCCAACAACTGGGAACACCGTTCTTTCGCCCCTATTTAACCGCCGACATAATTTCACCGCAGATCGGCGGCAGTGTTAAAAACGTGATCGCGATTGCTTCGGGCGTAGCGGAAGGTGCCGGATTCGGCGACGGTGCCCGCGCTGCCCTGATTACCCGGGGCCTCAACGAAATGGCCCGCCTGTCCAAAGCGTTGGGCGGAACCCTGCCGACCATGATGGGCATGAGCGGTCTGGGCGACTTGGTTTTGACTGCCAGCTGCTCACAGTCGAGAAATTTCAGTTTCGGATACGAAGTGGGTGCCCACGGGCAGGCGCAAAAACCGCTGGAACAAAACACGCGTACCGTCGAGGGAATCGCCAGCGCCAAAGCCGTTGTCAAACGCGCCCGCGAAGCCGGGGTGGAAATGCCGATTTGCGAAATGGTAAATAAAGTTCTGTTTGAACGGATGCCGCTGACAAAAGCGATCGAAGAACTGATGTCTCGCCCCTATAAAGAGGAAGGGTTTTAACCGTCCTTCCGACACCTGCTTTTTTATGCGACCGGCAACCGAGCTTTTATATTTTGCTTTCTTTTTGCGGGCAATATTCTATAATCCGAATATCATCAATTTTCGGGAGTTATTTTTATGAAAAAAATTTTGCTTCTCGGCTTCGTTGCCAGCTTATTTTGCTTTCATCCGGTCCGGGCGGCCGATAACGGTATCAGTTTTGCCGAATTTAACAACGGCGTTTCCGCCCGCCTCGGCAGCATTAATCTTGACTTGTTTGAAATCAGCGATATCGACGGCAATCGCAAATTGTCGCGCAATGAAATCAGCGAAGGGCTCAAAGGCGCACTGGCGGCAGAGAACCTGTCCGGTGACGAAACCCGCCGACGGATGGAAGAAGCGATGGCAGACTTTGACCGTTTTGACCTCAATCACGACGGTTGGCTGGATCCGGGCGAAGGAGAAGCCTATTTTCAAAATTATCAGGACCAGACCGTACGCCGTCAGTTTGACCAGATCGATCAAAATAAGGACGGCTTTTTGTCGGACGACGAATTCGAACGTTTTTACCGCGCCCGGGCAGCTGCCGTTTCTCCCGAACAGGCTTTGCAAAATTTGGAAAAAATAACCGACAGTTTGAAACAAATTGCCGACAATCCGGATCAATTTGCCGAGAAAATGTTCAACAATATTGCCGCTCAGCAGGCGGGCGAACAATTTTATCAGATGGACCGCAACCAAGACGGCAAGGCCGACCGCAAAGAATACATCGCCCTGATGCGGCAGATGCAAAGCGAAGCCAACTTATATCAGGATGTTTTAACCGATTTGACCGCAGAAGACTTCGGCGAAATGTTCGATCAGATGGAAGGCGCGCAAAAAGGTTATCTGAGCAAGGAAGAATACATACAATATTATGTCAAAACACTCAGCGAACCATTAGACTTTAACATCGGCGAAGAAGCCGAAACCGAGTAATCGGCGACCAAACGGCTGCCGCTAATTTTTCGGACGCACTTCAATGCTGTTAAAGCTTAAGCCGAGTTTGCGGGTATCGTCGCCGTATCCCAGTTTTTGGGGAGAATTCATTCCTTCTATTTTGAACGTCAGATTAATCTGCCGATCGGACGGAATTTCTTTCTTAGCCAGTTTGATGATCGTTTTCGGCATCTTCTTGCCGTAAACAAAGTCCCATTTGGCAATCGGGCGATCTTCCAGATAAACTTCGGTATAAATTTCCGGATTACGCGCATTGACATACGGATCGACATTAAAACAAAGCAAAACGTCCGAATAGGCCGACGGCAACAAAAACGAGAGTTTTGAAGTGTTTCCGTCCGTCCACAGGCCGTTTTCCTCATAACGGGCAAAACCGATAACGCGCAAGTTCCTTTCGTTTACGTTAAAACGGTAAACATGGAAAAAATCGGTTATCTTTTTAATCGGGGTCTGCTTGAAAGCCAATTCCTGCTTAATCGAAAAACTGCGGGCATTAAACAAATAGTAGTCGGCGTAATACTGGCAGGTGCCCCGGCTGAGCATACAATAGGTAACCCCATAATAGACCAGCGCAACCAGCACGATCAACATAATTTTGAATTTCAGCATGCCCGTTTCTCCTTATAAGAAGATTATAATCTGACTATAGCTGATTTTGCGGCAAATAACCAAGCTCAATTTTGCCGGCGTAACCGAAATTCATATTTCTGTAACAACGGACTTATTTGTCGTCATTGCCTTCGGCGGAACGGTCACCCTTCAAGTTGTCCAAAAACTGTTTCTCCATCCGGATATATTGATCCAACAACCAGCGCGAACGTGAGATCAGCACGATTGAAACAACCAACAATATCAGAGTCACCTTGGGATTTTCGGTCAAAAACTGATGAACGACCGTAATGATGAAAAATGAGATCACCAACAGGCGAAAACTGGTCAAAACCAGCAACGGCAAACGGTTGGCTTTTTTGGCGCGCCATAATTCATAATAAACCCGCGCAATTTCGGCGTTGGAAACAAAAAAGGTTTTCAGGTTCTCGGCATTTTCGCCCAACAGATTTTCAAGCAGGCCGCTTTTTTCGCGCGAGGGGACTTTAGGCTCGGCCGTCTCCGTCACCGCAACCGTTTCCGCAACAGCGGCCTTTTTGCGGGAAAAGGGACGTTTCAGGGTTGCCGCAACCGATCCGACAAAGGAAGGCAAAACCACTTCCCAGCCGATCAGGGCTTTTAAGAAAGGCGACATCAGAATAAAAGCAAGCGCCGTCATTACGATCCGGCCGGCCAAATTCGGCAACACCAGCCGTATCCACGGGCGGATGAAATGCGCCGAAAAAGCAATGATCGAAAATAAAATAATCGAAAACAGGATCAAGCGGATCGCATAGTTTTTAAACAACACGCTCCACAGGCGTTCTTCCGATTGGGTAGGCCCTTTGACCGAAGCCGCCTTTCCGATGTAGCGGCGCCAACTCTCGGGCATGATCCGCTCCAGCAATTTGTAAACCGGACCGGCCGAGCGAATCATCACCGGCGTCAAAAAGGTGGTAATGACCGAAACCGCCACGATAATCGGATAGACCTGACGATTCAAGACGCCGATACTCATTCCCAGACTGGCAATAATAAAGGCAAATTCACCGACCTGGGCCAGTGAAAAAGCGCACAGGACCGACGTTTTCAGCGACTGCCCCGAAATCACAAATCCAAAACAGGAAAAAATCACTTTGCCGACAATTACGATCAGGGTAATAATCAGGATCGGCGTCGCATAAGTGACAAACATCGAAGGATCAACCATCATTCCGACCGAGACGAAAAAGACGGCGCCGAAAAAGTCTTTAATCGGGCGCACCACATTTTCAATCCGGCCGATCAAACCGGTTTCGGACAAGATTGAACCCATCAGAAAAGCGCCGAGCGCCGATGAAAAGCCCGACGAAGTTGCCAACAGCACCATACCGAAACAAAGGCTGACGGTGATCAGCAGCAACATTTCATCATTCAGCAACGGCGTAATTCTTTTTAAGAAGGTCGGCACGATATAAATGCCGATGACAAAACAAAGCACCAGGAAAAACAGCAGTTTCAGCGCACTTAAACCCAACGCCAGCCCGTTGATGCTCTGTCCGAGCGCCACCATCGGCAACAGCACCAGCAGCAAAATACCGACCAGATCCTCAATCACCAACACGCCGAAAACCAAATCGGTAAATTTTTGTTTTTTGATATTCAAATCATCGAACGCTTTGATGATAATGGTGGTCGAAGACATCGAAATCATCGAGCCCAGGAAGAAACTGTCCATGGTTGACCAACCCAACAAAAGTCCGATATAATAACCGACAAACAACATAAACAGGATGTTGGCGTTGGCGGTGATCATCGCCGATTTGCCGACATTGAGCATTTTTTTAAAACTAAATTCGAGCCCCAAACCGAACAAAAGGAAAATGACGCCGATGTCAGCCCAGATATTGAGGTTTTCGCGATCGCCGACTGTCGGCAGCAAATTGAAATACGGACCGGCGAAAATGCCCGCCAGCACATATCCCAGCACGATCGGCTGCCTCAGTTTTTTACAAATAAGGGTCGTTACCCCGGCATAAATGGTTATCAGTGTCAAATCAATGATCAGCGCGTGAATCGAATGCATTTTTTTCCCCTAAATTGTACCGTCGGACAATATACAGGCAGGTTAGTTTAATTTTGGTTAAATCAGAATCACAAAACCGGCCGCCGGCGGAAAATTTTTCCGCAACGACGCCCGGTTTGCACAGATCGGGTTATGTCATTCATAACCGCCGCGACTCAGCGCTTCGGCAAGGTGCTTTTGCGTCGCCGGACCGCTTTTTTCAACCGATTTGTTTTTGGCCGCTTGCTTTTGATCATACTCTTTGACATATTTAAGCGAATATTTGTATACGCCGGCAATTTTATGGTCCAGCAGGTTTTCTTCCGTCTTTTCGCCGCTTTGGCCGTAACGTTGTTCCGCTTTGGCGAGAGCCGCCGCGTCACGGGCAAGCCCGGCCGTTTCTTTATAGGAGGCCGGTGTTTTGTCGGCATCTTTCTTAATTTCTTTTGCCAAATCTTTTCCGTTTCTTTCCAGCCGTGCCTGCACCATCGGATCTTTCAGGTTCTGACCGGCCGCCCGGTCACAAAAAGCGCCGAGCTTTTCAACCGCTTTGGCGGTTGCATTTAACGCCGGCAACATGTTCTCGCCCAGGACTTTCCCCATCTCAACGCCCATTGCGCTTCCGGCTAACTCCAGTTTTTGCTCATAACTCAGTTTTTCCTTCCCGTAACCGTTTTCCTCACACTCGGCAATATAATCTTCGCAAAGGTCATATTGCAAATCGTCACAGAGCTCTTTGACTTCGTCGCCGTTCCACTTATCCTTATCAACAATTTTGATTTGCGGCAACGGGTATTCGGGGGCCGGAATATTCAACCCCGCCGGTTGAAGGTCCGATGCGGGCGTTTTTCTTTCCGGACCGGCAACGCTGTCGGGATCAACCTGCGAACGCCCGGGATCGATGCCGGGCCATTCGGCCGTAGGCGTGTGATCCGACACCGGCTGCGGCGCCGGCTGGGTTACCGGATCAATTTTACGGTTGTAATCCGCCGCTTGCCCGACAACTTTTTCACCGCCCATTTCTAAAGCCGCAGTTGCCGCAACGGCGGTCAACACCGTTCGATGCTGACCGCGCAAAAATTTTATCCAGCTTCGTTTTTCCGCTTTTTTCCGTTGTTCTTCGGGAGACAACGTTTTGTTCTCTTTTGCCATTGCTTTGATCCTGTCTTGTCAAATGTTAATCAACCGGTCGTTTCATCACCGCCGCCGTTGGCGAGGGCTACGGCCGCCGCCGATATTTCCGTCGGATTGAAGCCGCTTTTTTCAATCGAACGCCGCAATTCTCTCTCTTCGTATTTCTGTACATACTCGAGCGCATGGCTGTATGCGCCGCAAATCTTTTCGTTTAACCCCGACAAATCGACCTGTTTGCCTTCTTTTTTGCAGTCATGCTGCATTTTTCGCACGATCCGCTTTTGCTGCAGGACACGGGCGAGGTCCCGATAGACGGCGGCCGCATCCGCCGCTTGTTTTCCGGCTTCGACGGCCAGCTTTTTGCCGTCGCGTTCCGCCAAAGCATAAACGATCGGGTCGTTCAGTTTGCGGGCATCCAGATTTCCGATATATCCCTCCGCCTTCTCCAAAGACTGAGAGACGCTTTCAAGCAGCGGCAACAACGCTTCTCCGCCTACGGCCGAAATTTCCATATCGGCAGCGGCCGCCGCCAGCCGAAGCGTTTGTTCACGGCTCGGATTTTCTTTGCCGTAACCGCTTTGCCGATATTCGCGGAGATAATCCTTACAGGCCGCATAATGCCGATAGTCCGACAATTCTTTGGTTTCAGAGAAAGTCCAGTCGTTTTTTTCTTCCGCCGTCCCCAAAGCCTCGGTAACCGGAACACCGGTAACCGGTGCCAAATTCGTTTCCGGTTGACACGGCAAAACGCTCTGCCGCTGCCCGCGCAGAAATTTTATCCAGCTTTTTTTGTCGCCCGCCGGCGGTTGCCGACCGGTCGTTGAAATCTGTTTTTCGTCTGCCATTTTTTTCCCGTCATATTTTTTGAAAAATTATAGCATAAACGTCAACGGATTGCCACAAATTCTTTTTCATGCCCGGCCGGATCGCACCACATGGTCAAAAACTCGTCGGCAATCACCAACCGCACCTGATCATAATAGGGATCATAGATCAAAATGCGGTGTTCTTCGGTATCTTCGGCGTTACGGACGGCAAAATAGCCGAGCACCACCACCCAATGGGCATAATTATACATACATTCGGCCATCACATAGTATTTTTCTTCCAAAAGGCGGGCCAGCAGCGGCAGGCCGATCTTTTCTTTGGCAAAATTACGGTTGGTTTTAACCACCCGCGCCGGCGCCAGCATCTGTTTTTCGATCATCTCATCCACATAATGCGGCCCCGGAACCAGTTCGAATTTTTCAATAAACTCATTTTCGGAAGCAACTTCCGTTACCCGTCCCGACAACAGGGTGCGGATGCAGGCAATCGAACAGGTCCAGTCGCGTTCCTGACGATAAAGGCAGGGCGGCGTGTTGGAAACCGAAATGTAACCTTGCGGTTTTTCATAAGTAAAAAATTCTCTGATGCGTTCCATGTTACTGTCTTTCTTTTTTGGTAAGTCTGTTTCATCTTAACAGCCGGAACATATAAATGAAAGCTTTTTTCAGCCCAACCCGTTTTATGAATTTTGGCGGGCGGCAACCTTAAGCCGGGCTTGCAGTTTGCGGTAGGCGCTGAACGCATAAAGGTTTTCGGCAATTGCTTCGCCGCGGAGAATCATTCGCCGTTCTTCGTCATGAATCGTTTCCTTCAGCTGTTCAAAATATGCCGACAGTTCCTGGGCATTTTCAAATCTGACCGACATCGCCGCCTCCGCCAAAAATTTACTTCGTTATAAATTCAAATATATCATAAAAAGCATATAAAAACTGTGATATTTTCATGACAATAATCATCGAATCCCTTATTGAGAGCCGTTTTTGTAACATTTTTGAAACACATAAAACATAACATGTTATTATTGAAACCGTCCAAATAAAAACAGCGGCCGCAAACTTAACGATTGCACAATAAGAAGATTTGGTTTAGTTATGAAACCAACATAAACATATTTTGACAGGAAAAATTTAAAATGGCAAAAATTACTTGGAAACCGGGAACGATGGAATATCCGTTGCCGCCGGTGATGGTCAGTTGCGGAACCATGGAAAAACCCAACATCATGACCGCCGCATGGACCGGCATCGTCAGCAGCGAACCCGCTATGACCTATGTTTCTATCCGCCCTTCGCGCTATTCGCACCAACTGATCAAAGAAAGCGGCGAATTCGTCATTAACCTGACCACCCTGCCGTTGGTTACCGCCGCTGACTTTTGCGGGGTCAAATCGGGACGCGAAACCGACAAATTCAAAGAAATGGAATTAACCCCCGGCGCCTGCTCGCAGGTCTCCTGCCCGCAAATCATGGAGAGTCCGGTTTCAATCGAATGCAAAGTGGTCAGCGTTACCAACTACGGCAGCCACGATATGTTTCTGGCCGAAATCGTCGCCGTTAATGTAGATGACAAATATCTCGACCAGGACGGCAAACTGTGGTTGGAAAAAGCGGGACTGATTGCCTATTCGCATAATTATTACTATACCCTCGGACGCAACGTCGGCTTCTTCGGCTTTTCGGTCTGCCGCAGCGCACTGAAAGCAAAAGAAAAGATGAAAAACGTGGTAGTCGAAGTCAAAGAACCGAAAATTGCCAAACCGGCCGCCGAAAAGTTCAATCATAAAAAATGGGGCGAAAAACCCGCCGGAGAGCGCAAATTTGACGGCAAACGAAAATTTGCCAAATCTCGCGAAATGAAATTTGACAGCGACGCCCCGCGCCGTTCGCGCGGCGACAGCGAGCGCCGTTCCGGCGAACGCAAAAGCTTCGGCGGACGTTCAAACGGCAATGACAGAAAACGTTTTGACGACAAAAAAGAATTCGGAAACAAAAGAAGATTCGGCGATGCCGACAAATCCGGCGGTTTCGGCCGTCCCCGCAAACCCCGCGAGGACAATGCCCG
Organism: uncultured Alphaproteobacteria bacterium; assembly: GCA_910587405.1. Taxonomy (GTDB): domain Bacteria; phylum Pseudomonadota; class Alphaproteobacteria; order RF32; family CAG-239; genus JAFUYI01. Next base: position 19,759 of record CAJUKS010000012.1, on the reverse strand, counting down.
CCGCGAAGGCAACTTTAACAGCCGGCCGCGGCGACCGATGAATAAGCCGCAACGGTAAAGCAAATTCTTTCAATCCCTGCTCCGGCAGGGATTTTTTTGCATCAGGAAATTATTTTTTTGCGAATCATATACCACAACAGTCCCAGGCCGGGAATCACCATCACCGAACAAATCAAAAAGAATTCGGGCCAACTGACCCGGTCGGCCAAAAAACCGCTGGTCGAGGCCAACACGTCACGCGGCAGGCTCATCAACGACGACAGCAGCGCGTATTGAGTAGCGCTGTAAGCGACGTTGCATAACGAAGCCATATAGGCAACCAACGCCGTGGTTCCCATGCCCGCCGCCAAATTGTCCATACAGACGGTAAGCGCCAGCAGATAAATGTTATTGCCGGCATAGGCCTGTCCGATATAGGCCAAGTTGGTCGCCCCCTGCAAAATGCCGAACCACAGCAACGACTTTTTGAGGCCGCAGCGGTTGACGACAATTCCTCCCAGCAAACCGCCGGCAATGGTGGCCAGCATCCCGTATATTTTTGAAACATAGGCGATCTCGGTATTGCTGAAGCCCATGTCCTTATAAAAAACAAAAGCCATCGGCGCTTTATATTCGTCGCTCAGCCGATATAAAAGGATGAACAACAGAATCAATTCCCAGCGATGATGACGCATAAAATTTTTAAACGGATTATAAACCGACTCTTTTAAAAAGCGTTTCACACGCGGTCCGAACGCAAGCTTTTCGCGTTTTTCGCGGTAGCGGCGATCTTTGTAAGGCTCTTTGGACAACAAGACGGTTATAATGCCGACTCCGGTACCCAGTGCCATCACCAAATACACCCGGTGCCAATTCAGATACTGCGTCAGCCACAAAGCAAAAGCGCCGGAAAAAAGCATTCCGATCCGATAACCGAGAACAAATACGGCGGAACCGGCGCCTTGCTCTTCGGTTTTAAAACTGTCAATACGGTAAGCGTCGAGAATAATATCCTGCGAAGCGGAACAACCGGCCACAATAAACGCCGCCAAGGCCATCCAGGCCGTATGGAAATGCGGATTAATCGCAGCCATTGTCAAAATGGCCGCCAACATGCATAGCTGAACAAACAACGCCCAGCCGCGCCGCCGTCCCAAACGGTCAAACAACGGCAGACGAATGCGGTCGATCAGCGGCGACCATGCCCATTTGAAACTATAGGGCGTGCGGGCCAACGAAAACAAACCGATTAAGGCATAAGGAATATGGCTTTCCTGCAACCAGACCGTTAAGGTACTGCCGACCAAAAGCAACGGAAAACCGCTCGAAAAACCGAATCCGAGCATGGCCAGCATTCTTTTGTCGGCATAAATTTTTGAAGCTTCCAGCCATTTGGCAAACATTGTCTTTCTCCCCGTATCCGCGTTTTTTATAGCACACACAGGTTAATTTTTTATATAGCACCTTCGGTTTTTTATCCAAACGGCCGTTCTGAAGCCTCATCCATTTCATATTACACACGACAACGGCAACTTAAAATTTTACAGGCACAATTTTTTCACCACATAATTGATAAGCAGCCGGCCTTCGGCGGTAACTTTGAAGCGGCGGGGCGTTTCTTCGACCAACCCTGCTTCCGTCAGCGCGGCAATCTGCGGCGGAGAGGCAAAAGCGTTCCATTCCAGACCGCAGGCAGCGGCAAAACGTTCTTTGTCAATTCCCTCGTTGAGACGCAGTCCCATAATCGTCAGTTCCTCGGCCCGCTCGCGGGGAGAAACTTCTTCCAACCGTCGTCGGTGCACGGTCGTCACAATCTTTCCCTCACAATGCAAATAGCCGACCGCCCCTTCGCCGACGCCGACATAATCGTCTCCGTGCCAGTAGCCGAGATTGTGGCGACATTCGAAACCGGGTTGCGCATAATTGGAAACCTCGTATTGCCGGTAACCGGCCGCGGCCGTAACCTCAGAAGAAAGACGGTATAATTCGGACGCCGCATCTTCCTCCATCGCCGCCACCCCTTTGCGGGCAAAGACCGTGCCCTCCTCAATGGTAAGCTGATAAAGGGAAAGATGCTTCATACCGAAGGCCGCCGCCTGCCGCAATTCATTTTCCCATCCTGCCGGCGTTTGGCCCGGACGGGCATAGATCAGATCAAACGAATGATTGTCAAAGTTTTTCAACACCGAATCGACTGACTGCAAAGCGTCTTTGAGCGTATGAGTGCGACCGAGAAATTTCAGATCACGGTCGTTCAATGCCTGAACCCCCAGCGACAGCCGGTTGATTCCCGCTTGTTTCAAATCGGCAAACAATCCCGGACGATCGGTGTTGGGGTTGGCTTCGAGCGAAATCTCCGGCGTTGCGCTCATTGGCCATAAGGCCGCGATCTTATCCAAAATTCGACTGATCTGACGCGGTTTCAGCAGCGAAGGAGTCCCGCCGCCGAAAAAAACCGTATCGACCGTATAGTCATCGTTCAAATGCCGGTAGTATTCCAAATCGGCCAAATAATCATCAACGATGCTTTCCTGACCGGCAACCGGAGAAACGCGGCTGAAAAAGTCGCAGTAAGGACACTTGCTGCGGCAAAACGGCCAGTGAATATAGACGCCCAGCCGCTGCATCAGAGAATGAACTTCGATAAATCGCCCGAAACCGTATATTTGGCCAGCCGTTCTTCAACCATCGCCGCGCTGATCACCGCTTTGCCTCCGCTTTGGTCGGAAGCATTAAAACTGATGTCTTCCAGCAGAATTTCCAGCACCGTATGCAAACGCCGCGCACCGATATTTTCCACGTTTTCATTAATCTGCACCGCAATATCGGCAATCTTGTCAATTGCCGCCGGCTCAAATTCCAACGTAAAGTTTTCGGTTGCCAGCAAGGCCTGATACTGTTCAATCAAATTGGCCTCCGGTTCGGTCAGAATCCGCACAAAATCGTCATGGGTCAGCGCCGCCAGTTCGACCCGGATCGGCAAACGGCCCTGCAGCTCCGGCAGCAGGTCGGACGGTTTCGACAAATGAAACGCCCCCGAACAAATAAACAGGATATGATCGGTTTTAACCATTCCGTGCTTGGTTGACACAGTCGTCCCCTCGATCAACGGCAGCAAGTCACGCTGCACACCTTCGCGGGAAACGTCACCGCCGCGGCGTTCGTCATGGCCGCTGATCTTGTCGATCTCGTCAATAAACACTATACCGTCGTTCTCAACCGCTTTGACAGCCTGAGCGATAATCTTTTCATTGTCCAGCAGCTTGTCGCTTTCTTCCTGCAGCACCAGTTTTTCGGCATCGGCCACCGTCATTTTGCGGGTTTTGTACTTTTCACCCAGCGATTTGCCGAAAATATCGCCCAAACTGATCATTCCCATCTGCGCACCCGGCATACCCGGAATTTCCATCGTCGGCATCGTATTGCTGCCGGCGTCAATAACGCTGATCTCAATTTCGCGTTCGGCAAGGCTGCCCTCTCGCAGCATTTTGCGAAACTTCTGTTTGGTTTCGTCACTGGCCGAAACGCCGACCAACGCTTCGAGAATCCGTTCTTCGGCGGCAAGCGCGGCCCGTTCGCTCACCTCTTTGCGCATTCTCAGGCGAGTGGCGTTAATGGAAATATCGACCAAATCGCGGATAATCGACTCGACATCGCGGCCGACATAACCGATTTCGGTAAACTTAGTTGCTTCCACCTTGATGAAAGGCGCTTTGGCCAATTTGGCCAACCGGCGCGAAATTTCGGTTTTGCCGACCCCGGTCGGTCCCACCATCAGGATGTTCTTCGGCACGATTTCCTCACGCAGGCGTTCGCTGACCTGCATACGCCGCCAACGGTTGCGCAAAGCGATTGCCACCGCTTTTTTGGCCTCGTTCTGGCCGATAATATAACGATCGAGTTCGGAAACGATTTCCCGCGGACTGAAATTTGCACTACTCATCGGCAGTCACCTTTTCAATAATCAGATTATGGTTGGTATAAACGTCTATGTCACCGGCAATATTCATTGCTTTGCGGGCGATGTCTTCCAGAGACAGCCCTTCCACGTCGTACAGGGCTTTGGCAGCGGCCATCGCATAATTGCCGCCGGAACCGATGCCGATAATGCCGTCATCGGGTTCCATCACTTCGCCGGTTCCGGAAATAACCAGAGAAATATCCTTGTCGGCCACAATCATAAACGCTTGCAGCTGCCGCAAATACTTGTCCATCCGCCAGTCTTTGGCCAGTTCGACCGCTGCCCTTTTGAGCTGGTAAGCATATTTTTCCAGTTTGCCTTCCAACCGCTCAATCAAAGTAATTCCGTCAGCGGCCGCACCGGCAAACCCGGCAATGATTTTGCCGTTGCCGATCCGCCGGACTTTAACCGATTTGGATTTGAAAATCACGGTTTCACCCAATGTTGCCTGGCCGTCGCCGGCAATGACAACTTCCGAACCTTTGCGGATACATAAAATGGTGGTCATCAATTTTCCTTAATTTTTCATTGCACTGATTAGTATGTAGGTAAAAAAATCGGCGATTGCAAGAGCGGGCGAAAACAGTGTGCCTTTTTTGACTAATCCCCGGTACCGCCGCACCGACAGACCGGGATTTCGGGAAACAGCAACGACGCCACTTTTTGCGCGTGCCGGTTAAGGCTGCTGACTTCAAAACGGTAACTTCCGCCGGTGCCGAGACAATTTTGTATCTCCGGATGCCGTTGCAGATAATCTTTCAGTTTATCGGCCATCAATTCGTCTTGCGATACGATTTTAACCTCCGGCAATGCGGCGCGGAAAAAACGTTTGACCAGCGGATAATGGGTACAACCGAGAATCAGGCTGTCGCAACCGGCAAAAGAAACGGCACATTCGCGCGCAATCGTTTCCGCTTTTGCAAAATCGTTCTCCTCTATTGCCGGCACCAGCCCGGGCACGGCAATTTCCAAAACGTCGGCCGCCGGATTCACTTTGCCGAGTTCTTCGCGATAGATATGCGAGCGCGCGGTGGCCGCCGTGGCCGCAACGCCGATTTTCCGCGCACCGCCGGCAGCAGCGACTTCGACGGTCGGAATCACAACCCCCAACACTTTGACGTCCGGTGCCTCCGAGGGCAAAAAACGCTGCTGGATATAGCGCAGCGCGATTGAAGTCGCGGTATTGCAGGCAATAATGATGATTTTGCAGTCTTGCGAGATCATATAACGCATCGCTTTCAGAGTATAAGACAAAATCTGCCCCGAAGTTTTGTCACCGTACGGCAAATGACGCGAATCACCGTAATACAAATAATCATAATCAGGCATTTCTTCGATAAACGCCTTAGTTATCACCAGCCCCCCGAGACCGGAATCAAATACTCCTATTTTCATATCAAAAGCCTTTAATTTCAATGCTGCCGGTCGGAGTTTAAACCGACGGAAATCCGAAGTCCATTACTTTTTTCGGATTTTTTCGTTTACGCTCTTGCAACCTGAATAAAACTACTATATAATTTGTATTAAATTTTCTGCCATGCAAATAGTCTTGACCCCCAATCAACTACCGGCGGAAAATTTGGCACTCTGCTTCACGGCAGAGTGCTTTTTTATATACTCTCCGTTATTTACGGCTGCGGATGATTAAGGCGCAGACGCACCGCCAGCCAGGCCAGCGTTTTTCCCTGCAACAGCACCGAACTGATCACCAGAAAGAAAATCAGGTTAAACAAAAACTGAGAATCGGGAAAACCGATCATCAACGGATAAGTGGCCAAAATAATCGGCACCGCACCCTTTAAGCCCGCCCAGCTGATAAACAACTTTTCGCGAAAGCCGAAACCGCTGCGATACAAACAGATAAAAACGGCCGCCGGACGGGCGGTAAAGATCAGGAAAAACGCCGCAGCCAAACCGGCCGGCATCACCGACAACAATTCATGGGGATTGACCAGCAGTCCCAACAACAGAAACATCCCTACCTGCATTATCCAGCTGAGAGAATCGTGAAAGCGGATCAGATTGCGTCGATAAATGAAAGGAGAGTTCCCGACCACGATGCCGCTGACGTAAACCGCCAAAAAACCGTTGCCGCCCAACAACTGGACCAACCCAAAAAGCAGTAGCACCAAACCCACCCCGAACACTGTATATAACCCGAAATAACAGATACACACTTTTTGCAGCAGCACCAAGGCCAATTTTCCCAGAACAAAACCGAGCGCCAAGCCGAGAGCCAACTGCAAACCGAACATTTTGAGCAAAGCGGCGGCGTCAAAAGACGAATTTTGCAAAAAAGCCAACGCGCCCAGCGACAGCAACACCGCCATCGGGTCATTGCTTCCCGACTCAAATTCCAACAACGGCCGCAAGCTGCCGCGCAGCCGGGTCTTTTGGGTTCGCATAATCATAAAAACCGCCGGCGCATCGGTCGAAGAGACAATAACGCTGAGCAACAGCGCCACCGCCAAATCAAAACGCAAAATACCATAGGCGGCCGCAAACAAAAACAATGCCGTCAACACCACTCCCAGAGTCGCCAGCAGGCTGCCGCGAAACAAAACCGGCCGCACGTCTTTCCAACGCATATCCAGACCGCCGGCAAACAAAATAAACGCAAGCGCTATCGTACCGATATCGTTGGTGATTTTGGCATTATAAAATTGAATTTGTCCGATTCCGTCACTGCCGGCCAACATACCGACGGCAATAAAAACCAGCAAGCCGGGAATTCCGAGAAAAGTGGAAATCCGGTTGGCAAAAACGCTGACCAACAACAAGGCACCGGCCACAGCCATCAGGGCTTCGATCTGCATTATTACGTTCTCCGTTGCATCTATGCCAAATATAGGCGCAATAAAACGGTTTGCAACGCCGCAGGACGCCAAATCAGAAACCGGCGATTATTAAAAAGCCCGGGAAATTCCCGGGCTTTTTTTTACGGTTCGGTTGTTTAATCGCCATACCCTCCGCGTCCGCGGCGAACGGCTGCCCGGGGTTGTCCGTCATAGGCATTTGCCTTGACGATTTCACCGTTGGTGTCATGCTTCAACCCCAAACTGGTTAAGCGCTTATCATGATCTTGCATAAAACGGGACTCCGCCGCCGTCAATTCACGGCTGCCCGACTGTTCCTGCAAATGATCGTAAATCGCCTCGCTCTGAGTAATTTTTTGCGCTTCCATCAATGTTCTGCTGGAAACAATCGAATAATTTCCCGATTTAATGGTTCCGTTTGCCGCCGTATATTTGCCGTCAGCATCCTGCTGGATGCCTTTTTCGCCGCGCAATGCCTGCAAAACATCCTGATCTACGGTGACACAGCCCTCTGGTTCAAGGCGGTAACTGCCTTGGTCGTCAAGTTCAATCAGTTTGTAGGTTCCTTTAAAACCGCCGCGGTTAATTTCTACCGGTTCGTTAGTCGGTGTTGTTGTAACGGCAACCGTTCCTTCGTCGGATTTTTCCCGGTTTTTACTTCAGGATCTTTGTGTTCTCCGCTCAAATCATAAAACCGACGGCTTCCGCCCTGATCCCTTGTTTCGCTGCCCTGCTGCAAAACTTCGGTTCTGCCGGCAACCTGCGACGCCGCTTCCGGGTTGTAGCTCAAGCGCCCGTCTTCGCGCACCAACCCTAAATTGGCCAAATCCTGTTCATAATTCCGCCGCCATTGCAGATCCTGATCGCTCAGGGTATCGCCTTTGCCGACCCGGACGTCCATGTCATGATAAACGGCTTCGTTTAACGAAATGCGTTCGGCCAGGTATTCGCATTTGATCATAATACCCGAGGCTTCCGGATTGGTCGGATTTTGCGCACCGAAGTTGTCGGCCCGCAAAGCGCCGCCCAACGCGCTGAAATCGTGCGAAGTGTCGCCGTGACTGCGGATGGTGCTTTGGAAAGTATCCAGCAAACCGCGGTCAACGTTCAGACTCTGGCGGTCGGCAATACGATATTGCAATTGCGGATTGCCTTCGGAATCGTTCTCGATCCAGTATCTGCCTTTGAAAGTGGTGCTCCATACCTTATGTTCGACAACTTCCGGCGTTGTGGTTTCATAAAGTTCATCGCCGCCGCGATGCTTGTTGCCGCTATTGTTATCGCCGTCTTGCAGTTCAATTTTCTGCGATTGCTGCAAACCGGCCGTTTCCCGCCCTTCGCCTCTGACTGACGAGGTATGGTCGGTTTTCAGGACTTCCTGCAGGGCTGCATGTGCGCTGGACGCACGGTGAGTTTTAAAGTTATCGCCGTCAATTTCGGTCACCAGAGTTTGCGGACGACCATGGTTGTCAAGCGTGGTTTTAATCACTGTCGAATGAGTATCATCATGAAGAATCGTCATTTGAGAAGAAACCATTTTGTCGTTCGAATCATACAAACTGACAACTTCAACGTTTCTGCCGCTCATCACACCGGTGCCGGACAATTCATAGCCTTTGCCGCTTTCAAAGTCATGACGCGTCAGCTGAATATTTCCGTTATTTTCAAGGCCGGTAACCGTGTCGGCTTTACCGTCGTTTTGCGGTTCTTTTTTCACCGTTTCGTCCGTAACCGTCTTTTCTCCGGTGTTTTGTTCAGGGTGCGCTGCTTTATATTGCTCCATGAATTTTAACGCATTGCCGTCCAACTGTTCTCCGTTGGCCAGCCGGGCTTGCAGATCCTGATAAATCCGAGCGTCCATCTGCTCCGGATCCATATTATTCAGATTCCCCAGTTCCATCCGGTAAATCACCTGACCGTTTTCGTCAAAGGAATAGCCCTGAATCGGCGTTTTATCGTCATTGCCAACCTTTTGATCCGGATCACCGGTAACGGTCTTTTCTCCCGTATCGTCTTTGTTGTCTGTATGCTGCTCACCTTTGCCGGTGTTTTGTTTAACTTCGCCGGTTGTATCTTCCTGACGACTTCTTGCAGCCGCCTCGTTACGCAAAGCCTCGGCATCGTCACCGATCGGCTGACCGTCCTTGAAATGGGTATCGGCAAACTTGACCAACGACTCGACCTGAGCAGAACTCAGTTTGCCTTGATCATAAAGATCCTGCAGAGTTTGCGACGTAATCACACCTCTTTTGTAAAGATTGCCTTCGCCTTCCAGCGTAAAGGAGCCTTTTGTTACATCATCCACCGACGGGTTTGCGTTGCCTTCAAGAATAATCGTTGCCGCCCGCGGATATTGCTCAAACAGATCGCTCAGATTCTGCTTTTGAACCTCGGTCGGCTGAAACGCCGCTTGTGCCACCGGTTCGACAATCGGTTGGTCACTGTTTTCGTCAGTAACGGTTTCGGCAGGGATTTGGACGTCATCCACGGTTGCGCTGTCCGCAGCCGCGGCAGCATAATCAAACCCGAAACCGCGGAAAGTTCCGTCGGGATTGATCAAACCAAAAGTCGAATTGCCGCGGATATTTTCCCATCCTCTGGACAGATTTGAGGTATTGACATCTTCCAAAGACGTAACAGGCTTTTCAACACCGGTACTGTCGGCCGCAATATTCTCGGTCGGCGCCGTCACTTCCTGATGGCCATAACCCATAAAGCTCTGAATCCGAGAGAAAAACGACGGAGTTTCAGCAACCGGCGCCGTTATGGTATCTGCAACTGCTTGGGCAGTCTGAGTCTCTTTTGTCTCATCCAACTGATAATCTATTGTTGTTCCCGTACCGTCATTCCCATATTACCGATGCCATTGCTAACCCCGCCGTAAAGCATATAGGCACCGGCGGCTTCGGCAATCAGTCCGCTGCCGTTGCTGTACAGTTGTTTCCATGCTTCTTTGTCCCGGCCTTTCTTATTCCACAGGGTTTTAACGGCACTTCCGGTTCCTTTGGCTTTGGCAACCAACCCTTTCCAATAAGTTTTGGAGACCATGTTTTTTGCAGCCATTCCCAAGGCATAGGCTTGGCCGACAACCGGCAGCGAGCGGAAGAAAATCACCGAGTGGTTGGCCATATCTTTAAAGGTCTTTCCATCCCGCAGCGCCTGAGCAATCGAAATTTTGCTCAACGACTGGTTCAAAGCCTTAACCTGGCGGTATTCGGTTTCCGTCACCGCGCGATCGCCCGCTTTTTTCTTATATTCTTCATAGTTATAAGCACGGCGGATATTGGTATATTTGACCACATTGTTAAACATATCTTCGCTGACAGCCTTGCCACCGGCAACTTTGGCATATTCGGCATAAGGCTTTCCGGCATATTGACGGACGATTTCAAAACTTTCGCGGGTAAATTCGCTTTTACGTTGAAACTTCTTGAGTTGGGAAAACTCTTCTTCCGTCAGCCGATTGTCCGCTTTAGGATGTTTTTCGACATAGGCGGCATAATCCGGATAGGCCCGTACCTGATTATAGTCGTGCAAAGTCACTTTACTGTCGGCGTTTTGCTCGAGATAAAGCTTCAGTCCGTGCGCCGCAACCTGATCCTTAAACACTTCCTTGAAGGCGGCGTAATCTTTAAAACCATGAAAATCGTTATAAAGCGCACGCGCCGAAAGAATCGAACGATAGCCCATGTAAACCGGATTGCCGGCGGCAACGAAGTTCATCCCCAACCCAAACAACGGGTTTTTGCTTTCAAACTTCTGGCACCAGTCCATTACTTTGCCGAAACCGTGCATACCGCGGCTGAATTTGCTGCGCTTTTCCATAAAGTCGGTAATCGGTTTAACGTTGGCTTGGGTGGTGGTGGCAAGTGCCATCTTTTTGGCGCCGTCGTTCGGATTGATCGCCAGCATTTTGAAAATTTCTTTTTCGGTCTTGCCGGCGCGGACCGCCTGGTCGATTTTCAAAATCCGTTCAAGATGGGTTTCGCCTTTAATATTGTTGTATTTGTCGCCGAGAGCAACCGCATAAAGGTTGTTATAGTATTCAACCTCAATCCGCGCTCTTTCTTCCTGTCGTGCGGCGTTCAGAGTATCAAGGCTGATTTCCTGATCGGAGGAAGCCAAGCGGCGGCAGGCGCTCAGATTAAGCGCTTCTTCCAACGACTTGTCGTCACTGCCGTCAATGCGGATATTGTTATTTTTCCAAACTTCCTGTTGCTGCAGATTGCGGCCGGCTTCGCTGTTGAGCAGCTCATAAGCCTCATTAAAACGGGCCGTTTCGACTTCCGGCGCCGGCGCATAAAAATCTTCCCAGTGAAAAGGATCGCTTAACATCGACTCGGTTTCGAGCGGAACCACGCCGACGTCCATACCTGGGTCACGGGGGTGTTCTTCCAGTTCTTCTCCGTCGGCTGCATCAGCCGCATCTTCTTCCGGTCCTTCCGCCGCCGCACCTGCTGCCGCCAGATCATCATTGACGACATTGTCCAAAATCTGTTCCGCCTTTTCCCGTTTTTCCACTTCGGCATTAAACTGCGCGGCAAAATCGTTAAACACCGCTTCGTTGCTGCTCAGAGCCTGCAAATCACCCGGACCGTACCATCTGATAAAATATTCATAAATTTCGGGTGCCTTTTGCTTCATTTCTTCCAAGGCACTGCTAAAATTCTTTGTGTCCGCCATAATTATTCTCCGAAAAAAAGTAAAGCCTTAATTGGTTTTATCGTACTATATGCTTTCCATTTAGTCAACTGCGTTTTGTCACATAATTCATTTTTTTGTCGATTAACAATCCGCTGGACAAGCAGCGGTTTTGCGCTATATTTAAAATCGGCATTTGCATCAAAAAGGAGCAAAAAAACAATGAAAAAACTTATCCCGCAACTTCTGCGTCCGGGGGACGAAATCCGAATCACGGCTCCGGCGTCCGGCGTCAAAATCATCTCTCCCGCTTGTCGGGAACTGGCGCGGCAGCGCTTTGAAAAAATGGGACTGAAAGTCAGTTACGGCGCCAACACTGTCGACGAAAACTGGGATGCCGACGGTTCGACCACGGTTGAAAAACGCGTCGAAGATCTGCACCGGGCGTTTGCCGATCCAAACGTCAAAGCCGTTTTTACCATGATCGGCGGCAACAATTCCAACCAGCTGTTGGATTATCTCGATTATCGGCTGATTGCGGCAAATCCGAAAATATTGTGCGGATTTTCCGATATCACCGCCCTGTTAAACGCCGTGTATGCTCAAACCGGACTGGTTACGTTTTCCGGACCGCATTTCAGTTCGCTCGGGATGCTCAAAGGAATTGAATATACGATTGACAATATGCAAAAAATGCTGTTTGAGGACGGCAGCCACACCATCCGCTCTTCGGAACAATGGAGCGACGACCTGTGGTTTTTGGATCAGGAAAACCGCTGCTTTATCGATAATCCGGGGTGGTGGTTCCTGCAGGAAGGTCAGGCCCGCGGCACCTTGCTGGGCGGCAACCTCGGAACTTTCAACCTGTTGCTCGGCACCCCTTACCGACCGCCTTTCGAAGCAGACACCGTTCTCTTCATTGAGGACACCGGCAGTGTGAACATCGCCGACTTTACCCGCAATTTGCAGGCTCTGATGCAGCAGCCCGATTTTGAAAACGTCAAAGCGCTTTTAATCGGCCGCTTCCAGAAAAATTCGCAAGTCACTCGCGAACAACTGGAATTTATGGTTGAACGTCTGCGCCCTTATCTGAAAGATAAACCGGTTATTGCCAACCTGGACTTCGGCCATTCGACGCCGCTTTTAACCATCCCGGTCGGCGGAACCGCCGAAATTGCCGACGGCAGCATCAGTCTGCATCGATAAACGGTTCCCATACAAAACAGCCCTGCCGTTTGACAGGGCTGTTTTTTCATTTACCAGCGGTGATAGTGATAACGGCGGGGCCGGTGCCGGTATCGATGCCGTCCGTATTGATAGCCGCCGTTCCACAAAAGTGCACCGGCACCGATGGTCAAAAGAGCACCGTTATCAATCCGCGCCATGTGCGGCCGGCGATGATAAAGATCACTCTCGCCGTTGACGACCACGACCTGCCGCGCACCGTTGTTTCCGGGATCGACCGTCACCACCGACGGCCCCTGAGCAGACGAGCCGGTTGACGTCGTCGTCGTCACCGTGGTTGTCGTGACCACGGTTTCGGCCTTTGCCGGAAAGGCGGCAATGACCAAGACGGAAAGCAGGCTCAACAAATGTTTCATAATACCCCCGCGCAAAATTAATTTTTCTTATTATACTTGTTTTTGGTTTAAAAAGCAACCGCTGATACGTCAATTGACGACAGATGCTCATACAGTATTTTCACACCGAGCAAAATCAGCACCACACCCGCCGCAATCTGCAAGGCGCAGGTCGGCAGCCGGTGAAAAACGCAACTGACATAAAAACCCGCCAACGTGCAAACGAAACAAACGATGCCGATCATCAAAGCCGCCGTCAAAATACCGACATTCATAAAATAAAGGCTGATTCCCGCGACGCACGCATCAATGCTGGTTGCGATGCCGACACAGAACAAAAGCCGCAAAGACAAGACGCACGGAGCTTTTTCTTCTTTGTTGCCGCGCCGGGCATCAATAAGCACGTTCAGTCCCAGCAGCAGAAAAACCGTAAAGGCAATCCAATGATCAAAGGCCTCGACATACCGGTGGACGGATCCGGTGGCCAGCCAGCCGATCAACGGCATCACAAACTGTCCGACCGCGGTTGCCGCCGCCAGCTTGAAAGCCGATGCCGCCGCATTGCGGCGGATCACCAAACCGTATGAAAAAGCAACCGCAAAAGCATCTGCGGACAGCGCCAGCGCCAATAAAAAAACACTAAACATTTTGTTTATCCTCAAAAAGGCCGCAACAATGTTTAGTGCTTTTAAATTAAAAAGGAAAATTAATCAACTGTAATTAATTTTTCAAAACGCTCAGATTATGCGCTTCCGGACGGCCGGAACGGTCAGGCACGATGTCAAAAGACAGTTCCTGTCCTTCGGTGATTTTGTCCAGCCCCGATTTTTGGATGGCGGTAATATGAACAAAAATATCTTTTTCGTTCTCCGGTGTTTTGATAAATCCATAACCTTTTTTGTTATTAAACCATTTTACTGTTCCGTTTAGCATTTTAGTTCCCTTTTACGAAATTAAACCTTATCTGACAACAATTCGTCTCAGACCCAGTGTATTTATTCGCCAAAATGCCTTTTTCAAGTATCGGAAAGAAAATTATTTTAAACTTCTTATTTTATCGGCCAGCTTTTTGGCTTCGCAAATAATTTCCGCTTCGTCTTCCACCCGCCGTTCCCGCATGATCAGCCGACCGTCGCAAATGACGTCGCAAATACAGGAACTGTCGGCGGCGTAGACCAGGTTGGAAACCAGATTATAAGCCGGAACCATAAACGGATTGTTGAGATCGACCAGCAGGCAGTCGGCCAGCGCCCCGACCCGGATTTCGCCGGCATCCAGCCCGAAGGCCGACGCCCCCGAAACGGTTGCCGCCCGAAAGACGTCGGCCGCCTTGCCGGCAACGGCGGAATCGGCCTGACATTTGGCAACCAGAGAGGCTATTTTGACGCTCTCCATCATGTTGAGATTATTGTTGGACGCGGCGCCGTCGGTACCGATGGTTACTTTTCCCGGCAGTTCGCGATAAAGTTTTTCAAAACAAAACAGCCCCGAATTGAGCTTGAGGTTGGAAACCGGGTTATGAGACAGGAAACTGCCGCGGCGTTTGATGATTTCGATATCGTTTTCGTCTAAGTGAACCGCATGCGCCAGTACGGTACGCGGCGTCAGCAGGCCGAAGGAATCGAGGCGCTCGGTTGGCGAACAGCCGTATTGAGCGCGGCAATCGGCATTTTCGCGCGCGGTTTCGCTCAAATGAATCTGCATTGACAAGCAATGGCGCTCGGCGGTTTCGGCGGCAAATTTCAGCAGTTCGGCAGAAACCGTGTAAACCGCGTGACAGGAAAGACCTTTGATAATCCGTTCCGGACAGGGGTTGGGCGCCGCCAGAAACTGTTCGGTTGCCGCTTTTTTGGCCGCGGTCGCCTTGGAGTCGAACAGGTCCATCTCCACCAGTGATACGGCCGCGCGAACCCCCATTTCCTTAACCGCCCGCATCGTCGCCTCGCCGTGAAAATACATATCGGCAAAAAAGACGGTTCCGGAACGAATCATTTCCAGCACCGCCAGCCGGCTGGCGGTATAGATGTCTTCGGCCGTCAATTTGTCTTCCACCGGCCAGATATCTTCCTGCAACCACTCAAACAGCGGCTTATCGTCGCCGTAACCGCGCAGAATCGACATTGCGGCATGATTGTGGGTATTGTAAAAAGGAGGCACCACCGCTTTGTCGCTGCCGTCAATAACCAAATCGGCGGCATCATCAAGCTGCGGCGCGATTTTGCAAAAACGGTTGCCGCAAATCAAAATATCCACCCGGCGGTCCTGATGAAAAATGTTTTTAATTAAAATTGACATCGGCGCTTTCCAAATCTATGTTTAAAACAGGACTTCAATTTAGAACAGAACGGAAAATTATGGAAGACAAAATTTTGGAAGAACGGCTGATTGACATCGAAACCGCGATTGCCATCCAGGAAAAAACAGTCGAAGAACTTAATCAGGCGGTGATTGAGCAGGGAAAACTGATTGACCGGCTGATTAAACAAAACCGCTGTCTGGCGGAAATGATCAAGAACGACACCGTTCGTCCGCAAAGCGAAGAAACGCCGCCGCCGCATTACTAAACGCCTCTTGTATCGGCGCAAGACAAGTTTATATTATCTGAATAAGGAGAAACTTTAGTGATGAATGCCGATGCTTTATATAAATTGACCCACGGCGTATATGTTCTCGGAGCCGACGATCACGGGCGTCCGGTCGGCAGTGTGGTCGATGCGGTAATGCAGGCGGCCAACAAGCCGCCGGTGATTGCCCTTTCGTGCCATAACGGCAGCTATACCAAAAACTGCATTGAAAAAAGCGGCCGTTTCAGTCTTTCGGTCCTCAGCCGGGACGTTGACCCTTTTGTGGTGGCCAACTTCGGTTTTCAGAGCAGTCGCGATACCGACAAATGGGACAATGTTCCGCATTTTATGGAAAACGCGCTGCCTTATCTGCAAAATTGTATCGCCGTCATGAGCTGTCGGGTACTCGATAAGCAAGTTTTTGAAAGCAATACCCTCTTTACCGCCGAAGTCATCGACTGCCGGGATATCGCCGAGGGGCAGCCGTTGACCTATTCCGATTATCGTACTTCGTTTAAAAACGAAGTTTTGAAGTTTTTACCCAACATCTTAAAAGCAAAGGAGAAAAAAAATGGCTGACAACGAAAAACAATGGGTTTGCGTCGTTTGCGGATACGTTTATGACGGCGACATCCCGTTTGAAGAACTGCCGGACGACTGGGCTTGCCCGGTCTGCGGCGTAGACAAGAGCTTTTTCGAACTGCGCTGAAATATTGCCCGAAACTTGTTTGTATCAAACAGCTTCTCTGAACGGAGAGGCTGTTTTTTAAACTGAACAGTCGGAAAAAAAATCTTAGAAGGTTCCCTTTTTGCGACGCTTTTGTCATGCCGCAAAAAAAGGATCCTTTTTTTGATACACTTTTTCCCTTTTGTCTTTCTATGATAACTTATTGATAATTTTATAAACTTCTTGCAATAAAGAGCTTGCGGCTATAATATTTGCCCGTATCAAAAAAAAGATCCTTTTAAATAATTACCGGAAACTGACTATGGCTAAATTTAAAAACATCGAATTCCTGCGCTTTATTTTTTCCCTGATCATCGTTCATTTTCATCTATATTCCTGTATTGACAACACTTTCGGCGTTCCTTTTTATCAAACGATGGGAACTGCTGTCCGAGACGGATATCTGGTGGTTGAAATGTTCTTTATTTTATCGGGCTTTTTTCTCGGCCGCGGTTGTCAGCGCGATACCTCCCCCGCGTGGAGCGATTTTGCCCTCGGCAAGATTATTCGCATGTGGCCGCTGGCCGCGTTCATATGGTTGTTTGACATCGCAGCCTATCAAAATTTTGAAATCACTTATACCGCTTTTCTAAACCTCTTTTTTCTCCAAAGCACCGGCCTGGTTCTCAATTACAGATTATCGGTGTTGATGTGGTTCGTTTCCGCCCTGTTTTGGGTTTTGCTTTTTTATTATTACCTGCTGAAAAATTTTGATCGGCAAAAGACCGACCTGTGGATGGCCCTGATTGTTTTTTTCTCTTATGCAGCGGTAATCAACCACAATCACGGCGCTTTGAGCGGTGCCGGCGGTCCGGTAATCGGCGGCATCTTCAGTCTCGGCATTCTGCGGGCATTGGCCGGCGTTGGCTTGGGCTGCTTTCTGTTCCGGCTTTATCATATTTTGAGCACGCGCAACCCGGCGGCAAACCGAAAGGCTTTCGTTGTGTTTTCGCTTCTTGAGGCCGGTTGTCTCCTGTTTGTTCTTGTCAACACCGTTTTCCGTCATATCTCTTACCATGACAAATTTGTTTTCATTCCGGTTTTTGCCTGGTTGGTGCTGAGCTTCTGTCTTCGCCTGGGGATTGTTTCCCGTTTGCTGGAAAACGATTTTTCTCAAAAACTCGGCAAATACGCCTATGCCATATATGTAATGCAGGTAATTGCCTTTTATATATGCAACCGGACTTTATGGAAAAGCGAAACCATTGTGGAGCATCCGCTGTTAAATATCACTTTGACGCTGGTAATCGCTTTAAGCGCCGGCATCGCCGGTTATCATCTCATTGAGGTTCCGGCTAAGAAAATTATGAGCCGTCGGCACGGCGAAAACAAAAGCTAAACCGGCAACGTTTTTCCGGGTTTGGTTTTAGCTCTGAAAGTCAAAAACGGAATTAAGCCAAATAAAAAATGTTCGGATTTGCTGTTATCGGGCATCGTATAAATCCGATAAAGCAAAATTCCGCAACAATAAATGCTGACCGTCCGCCGGCGATGAAAATCTTTTTGTTTCAGGTAGCACCAAAACCGATACAGATCCTTTTGCTCACCCGGAGTCACCGTCTCTCCGCCGGCAAAATCTTCCTTCCGAAGTTTAAGTTCCGACAAACGGGCAACAATGCGCCGATAAAACATTTTTTGCGTCGCATGGTCAAGCAGGCCGAAATAATAGCGGAAATTGCGCAGATACCAGAAATAAACGCTTTTTGTCAGCGGCGAACTGATTTTATGCCGGCGGACAAAACGGTTGAAATAGGCCAGATCCTTTACCCAGTCAAAAACTTTGGCGTCTTTGATCCCGGTGGTGCTGGCCGGGTGCTGACGGTAACAATACACATTGCGGACAAACGACACCCGCCGCGCCGCCAGCCCGACCAGACAGCCCCACGAGTTGTCTTCGTAAAAGCTTTTCTCAATAAATTTCAATCGATTATCCCTGATGAAACGGCTTTTATGCAAACGGCAGCAGACCGGTGCCATCGCCGCGCAGAAATATTTTTCCGGAATACCGTCGCGCCAGCCGTTCCACCCCTCATAGTTGCAATAGTCACGCTGCATTGCCTTTCCGTCGCGGTCATACAAACGGGTCCCGGTCAGCACAATATCGGCATCATCCGCCACCGCTTTGTCATACAGAAGTTGCAAGGCATCATCATCCAACCAGTCGTCCGAATCGACAAACATAATATAACGTCCCGAAGCCTGCGCCAGTCCCCGGTTGCGGGCCGCGCCCTGTTTGGCGTTGGACTGTGAAAAGACTTTGACCCGGCAATCGGCAGCCGCATAACGACCGAGAACCTGCGCGCTGTCATCGGTCGAACCGTCGTCAACACAGATAACTTCCAAATCTTGAAAGGTCTGCCCCAAAATACTGTCCAAACACTGCGGCAAATAACCGGCGGTGTTATAAACCGGCACAATCACAGAAATCTCCGGCATCAGTCTCTCCTCACGATTTTGAACAACGTCAGTCCGCCCACCAACGATAATTTAAAATAACGGGGCGATTTGCGAACAGTCAACAACCCCAGGCAGGAAACCTTGGTTTCGGGCGGCATGTGACAAATTTTCAACAACGGCAGCTTGAACAAACCATATGACAAATACCGCCGCGGCGGCATCGAGGGCAGAACCGGCGCCGGGGGAGGCGGCGGCGGAAGAATACTGTTGTGAAGCCGGGCGAAAGCATCGGCCTGCCACCATGAGCTTTGATTCCAATGAATAGCCACCGTTTCCGCCGTCACGGCTTTTTCGCCGAAAACACACCAAGAAGGACAAAAATAGCGGCAGGGATAAACCGAAATTTGCCGTCGGGCATCGCGATAACATTGTTGACCGAGGTAAACTTCATAGTCGTCAATGCGCCGGTTATTGAGATAATAGCCCTCCGACCGCAAAGCAAGTTGAGAAGAATCGTACGGCACCCGGGCAAAACCGCTCATTTCGGCAAGCACCTTTTTCATCACCAGCGGAATCATCGGCTTTTTGATTTCAAATACCTGTTCCGACTGATAGAGCTTCATGGTCTCGGCAATCAGCGGATGACCGGGCGTGCTTCCCATCACGGCAGGCTCGGGGACGTTTTCCTGTCGGTGGATATCGCTTTCAATACTGACAAAAAAACCGTCATCCAGAAACTTGTCAAAGTTTTGCAGCAACTGAACATCCGTATCCACATAAATGCCCCCGTATTTGTTAAGGACATACAAACGGACATAATCGGAAACAAACGCCCATAACTTAAGTTCATATGCTTTACGGACAAATAACGACTGTTGCAAAATCTGACCAAACTCGGGACTTTTCTCATGCCACAGCATCAGCGCATAATCGGGACAGGCTTTTTTCCAAGAATATAAACACATTCGGAACTGCGGATTTTTCCCTTTGGTCCATGGATTGACGTCATCATAAAAATAGTGGATAATCTTCGGTATTTGCATGATTTTTTCCGGTTAGTTACTGTCGCATTTTAATGTACGTTAAAATGCGGC
>CAJUKS010000011.1 GCA_910587405.1 uncultured Alphaproteobacteria bacterium | reverse complement strand
GCACCAGCCAGTAGTCGCGGACTTTGTTCATCGTCGGCGCTTTCCTGCCGTCCCACTCAACCGCCGGGCTAAATGAAATTGCGGAAACAGTCTTCATATTAAGGTGCAGCTCAAGCGTGACATGAGTTCCGTCCGGTATGTTAGCGATTGCCGAGTTGTCAAAAGTAAACGTTGTCGCTGCCGTGATAGACTTGCGCAAAATCGTGCGGGTTATTTGTGGCCGAATAACGTTGTCGGCCATGTCCTCGACCTTTGACGATGAAATTAAATAAGCCTGCGCCAGCTGGCTGTTTAAAATCTGCAAGCTGTCGTGCAAATTTAAAGCCAGCTGATTAGCTTCGTTAAACACCAAAGCCGGGCCGATGTTGGCATTGAGCTTGTTGTCTTCACCGACGGACAGGCCTTTTCCGGTATTAACGGCAATTTTACCGGTGTTGAAAATCAGACCGGCAGCAATAACGGCCTTTAAAACGCCGTTATCAATGGTTAGGCCGTCACCGGTTGAATTAAACAGGCCTTTTTTTGCGATTTTCAGAATAGCCTGGCCCAGCTGGGTTAAATCATCGGCCGACGGCGTTAAGCCCGCCGTCGTAATGGCGTTGACAATTTCCCGCTGGGTTGCGCCGAACCCCCGCGCGTCCGGCATGCTGTTTTCCCATTTATGATTAACCGGGTCGCAGTTTTCGTAATCGGCATTGTCATCTTCAGCGCCAAGGGGAGGATAATATTTCATTGCTCTAACGTCCTTTCGTCAATAAATGTCAGCCAGGTGTGGCTTTGTTTTAATTTCGTTACTAAATTCTTCATGCCGGCGACGGCTGCGTCGTCAACCGCCTCATGAATGATAATTTCCCAACAGAAAATGATTTCCGGCGCGCCGCATTCGTCGCTTCCGCCAAAACGTGACCAGCCGAACATAAACGGGCAATGTTCGCGAATTGTCACCGTAACCCCCTGAAGCGCGCAGAGCTCAACATAGCGGTCAATGGAAATGACGCCTTCGGTGTCGGCAGCGTTCAACGCGGCAATACGTTCTTCATAGCTTCCGGTATGAGGCAGCCCGAAAACGTCTTCCCATTCTTCCAGAAAATAAAATACTTTTCGCAGGTCGGTTTCTTTCAGCATGTCTTCTATTGACTGCTGTATTTCCGCCAGTTGCTCGGCCTCAATACGGATTTCTTTTTCCGTAACGCTATCGGGCTTGACTTCCCAGATGACGCCGCGGGGGCGGAGGGCTTTGCCCGCGGCAATGTAGCGTTCCACTAACTCCATGTGATTTCTCCCACAACCGCCAGCTCGCCAAGCCCGCAAGTAATATTTTCCGCCGGAGAAATAAGCGTATAGTCTACAAGCGCCGAAACTGACAGAATAGCTCCGTGGATTTTGGAAACATAGACCGTTCCTTCCGGTTCGGACGAATCGTCCAGCAGGCTTTTGAGCGCCAGAGTGACCGCCGCCTGAATTTCTTCGTTGTTGGGTACGATGCGGATTTCAAAATCAATGGCTTTGGCCGTCGGAGACAGAACTTTGAAGCGGGTGTATGTCGGCGGCCGAACTGAATTGATGTAGTCTTCAACTTTTTTAATCAAAATGGCGTCCGGGAAGCCTTGCGGCGTCATAATCCGGACAATCGCCGTTCCGGGACCCAGCGCGCAGGGATAGCACCAGGCGCGGTTGACGCCTTCGACCTGCAACGCCCATTTGACGTAGTCGGCGTCATTGCCGCCATGGAAAACGTTGCGGACGTGCTCAAGGTAACGGACAAGCAGGTCTTTGTCGGTTTCAATATCCGCGCCGGCACCGATTAAGACAACCGTTGCGGTGGTTTCAATGCCGGCAATGGCATTGGCAAAGGTGAGGAGCTCGCCCTCGTCGCAGTTGCCGGTCGTGCCGTTGGTGAGGCATTCGACTTTGATTTCCTGTGTTTCGGCGGTTAAAACCGTGGTCTCCGTGACGCGATACTGAACATTGTCGACGTTGCGGTTGAGGATTGTTCCCGCTGCAATGACCGTTCCCTTGGTTCCGTTAACCGTAATAGAACCAACGGCGGCAACGGCCTGTTTGCGGTAAATGCCTTTAGCCGCACAATGATATTCCAGATATTCCTTCTCGGCGGTGGTTGGCACCATTTGTTTGCTTAAATACTTGATATAAGTCTCAAGCGCGTTGATTTGATAGCCCAGCACGCGGGCGCGGGCCTTTTGCACCGAAAGCGGCATTTTATCAACGGAAATATAACGCTGATAAGCCTTCTCAATCGAATCGATTCTTTGTGTTAAAGTTGTTACCGGCCAAGCCATTGTTCAATTCCCTTAATCTCATAGGTTTCAGTAGTCAAAGTTATGGTTAAAATCAAAGTGTTGCCTGACTTTTTGACGGTGACGGTGTTTTCATCAATAACGCCGGCATTGTTCAGCGGGGTCAGGCTGTCCTGAATAAGCAATTCCGCCAGTCCGGCCTCATCCTCGGTCATTTTGGCGCGTTTGAGCATCCAAAGCTTAGACCCCCAGCTGAAGCTGGTCTGTCTGCCGTTGATGACAGTTTCAACCTTATCGCCGAACCAACCGCCGCGAGAGCCTTTGACGTATTCCGGCAGCTCGTCGTCGGCCGCGCGGGCGTCGGTAAAAATGGCAATCAATATGGCCTGCAACAGCTCGTCGCTGACGGTTTCAATATCAAGGCTGTTGATGTCGATAATTTGTGTCATCCGGCTGTTACCTCCGTACTGGCTGAAGTTATTGAACCTTTATGCGTAACGGGGTCGACCTCTACCGCATCGCCCAAGCGGGCAACGCCTTGTCCGCCGCCGGCAAGGTTAACTTTGCCGTTGACGGTGGTCGTTTCAGCGTCAACCGTGGCAGTTTTGGCTTTGATTGCGGCCGTATCAGCTTCGACATTTAAGGTTTTAGCCGTAACAGCGGCGGTTTGGGTGTTGACGTTAACGGCAGTTGTGCCGCTGACATTAATGGTCTGCGCCGTCTGATTCATGGTTGCCGGGGCTTTGAAGTCGATAACGCCGCCGTTTTTGAAATGCAGCAGATTTCCCGCATCGTCATACATGGCGACTTCGCCGTCGTTCAGCTCCTTAAAGCGCAGCTCGCGGTTGCCGATAACCAGAGCAACAACGTTGCCGGGGTTGCCCTGAATGTTCAGCAATATACATTCGCCGTTCTGCTTGGGCTTGGCGGTGAAGCCGTACGCTTCAATGAATTTGACATTGTCGGCAATTTCGTTGTTGGCCGTTTGAACTTGCGCCGACTGGGTGTTGCCGGCCTTCATCATCAGCACCTTGCCGAGCCGGGACAGATTGTTCAGCCGGTCATCGCGCGGTTTTATCAGGCGGGAAAACAGGGAAATGATTTCGTTTTCAAGCTGTTTGTCCATTTTACACCTCCAGTGTCAAATCGGCGGAATAGCCGTCTTTTTTGTTCAGTCTAAAAACAAGCGAGCAAAGGCGCATCGGTTCATCCAAACCGTGCCAGGCGTCAACGGCCTTGTACCATTTGTTGAGTTCAAGCAGATTGCCGGCATTGTCAAACCAGTTGGGAATGCTGACCGGAACCCGTTTCGACCAGAATTTGAGGGCGTTAATGGCTGACGGGCTGATGTCATCCCCGTAAAAGAAACGTTTTTTGCCGCTGCCGGCAGAGGTGATTTTGCTGCAAACCGCCGTGTCCAGACTGATATTGTCATCAAGCGGCTGCTGTCCGACAATGACAACCGCGTCGTCGTTGGTCTCAACCCGGCCGATTGACAGGACGTTTTGACCGGTGGCAATGGTGCCGGCAATAGCGGCTTCGGCGGAACGTTCGTCAATAATCAGCTGCCCGAGCGGCCCGGAATAGATAACGCTGTCGGTTTTGCGGCAGAATTTTTGAATAATGCCGTCAATATGTTCAAAGCCGTAAGTGACGAACTTGGGCAGAAATTTGCTGCTTCTGGTTTCAAGCCGGATGTCGGGACAGAGGTCAGCCAGAACGGCAGCGGCAGACTGATTATAGTAAGTTTTTCCTTTTTCTGCCGACTGTCCGATATATTTGGCAATCGGAGAGGTAACGACGGCTTCAAAAGCGGCTCCTTCTGCCCCCAAGCCCGGTGCCGGTTCATAAATATAGCCGCTGACAACCGGCTGTTTGTCAAAGTAAACCACCGCTTCAGCCTTGCCTTTGATGATTTTTTTAACGGCAAGCAAATCATGATCGTCTTTTTCATAAAAGCTCAGCCGCGCCATGTTCGCCAGATTATAAAGGCTTTTGCCGACTTCGACGTCATCAAACCCGCTGATTTGATAGCCACCCACTTTCAGGGAAACGTTGACAGCTTTACTCATTGCTGTCTCCTGTTATTTCAAGTTTGATGCCGGCCGGGACAAACAGCGGGTGGCGGATTTCGTTAACTCTTAAAAAGGTTTCCTCGTCGCAGTTTTCATCCCGGCAGATGACGGCGGCCGGCAGGCAGATGTTTGTCTGAATTTGGCGGGAATTAAAAACCGGCTGCGATTGTAAGATAACGACAGCCTGATTGACAACATTGTGGATGTCGTTCTGGATTTCTTTGTTGTCTTCGGCGGCCTGTATAATGGAATCGGATACTTTTTCCAAATCCTTAATGGCATTTTTTATGCTTTCTTTAGTTTCAAAGGGGTTTTCCGTAACGCAGTCGCAGGCTTTGACGATTGCCGTCTGCTTAATGAGGTCGATTGCGGTCTGGATATTTTGCTGGGTTTCCGGCTCAGTGTTGGCAATGTCAACGGCACTGTCCACCCGTGAAGCGATGTCGATATACGATTGAAAATATTTTCTTGCCTCCTCTCCGGAGAAACCCGAATTATTATATTCATACTTTCGGTCGTTTTTAGACTTGCCGAGATTCAAATAAGACTGGATTGTTCCGGCTATGCCTCCGGCCGCTGCCAAAAGCGATTCAAACGTGCCGGTGAAGGGGTTTGTCAGGCTGCCCAGCAGGTTGTCGGCGCTTAAGCTTGAGATTTTATCGCCCAGGGCATAAAGGTTGTTGACGATGTCGTTTTTGACCAGACTGTTTAAGTTTTCGCTGATAAAGTCGGCGTTGAACTTGTCCAGCGCGTCAAGCAACGACTGCTCAACGCCTTTTTCAAGCTGAGTTTCCGCCAGTTGTTCAAGTTCGACCACCTGAATTTTGAGGTCTGAGGTTTTGGCCAGAACCAAGTTCAGGACAAATTCCCGGTACCATAATTTGGTGTTGGTCTTTTTGATGCGATAGCCGCCGTTGGCAAATTTTACCCAGACGCGGCCGATGTCGTGGTGCTCCAGCAGCATATTTTTCTGCTGTTTGTAGATTTTGTAAAGCTTGCTGACGACGTTTTGATAGTCCTCGCCCAGGTAATAGGCTTCGATATGAAAATCGACGGCGTCAAGCTGGCAGTCCGTTTGCTGGGACGACGTTTCGTCCGTCAGCAAAACTTTGTTGCCGGATTGTTTGCCGGACTGACCCCAGTCGTCATTCCTGGCGTAAAGGGTGATTCCGTTGATTTTAATAATGTCTTCGCGTTCAAACGGCATAATCAGGTATCCTTGTATAGCCTAAGTCAACATTGATTTTGGTCTGCTGCGGTTCGCTGGTCTTCATGCGGGTTATATGCGCGCCCTCATTGTCAATCTTCAGCGTGATTTCGTTCTTAACCCGTTGCAGGGTTTCCAGCGCTTTGGCCGCAGAAACGGCTTCTTTCTCGGCCTGTTTTTCACCGACGTTGTCAAAGAAACGGCCGATAAGTCCGCCGAGTTTGGCGCCCGCCGCTTCGGAGTATTCGGACAGCATTTCACCGAACGGCAGCAGACGAACTACTTTGCCGACTTCGCGGCCGATGATTTGTCCGGTTTCTTCGCCATTTTCAGCATTTGATATTTCATCGACCAAGCCGCCGACATAACCGCCGATTTTTTCCCCGGCATAAGTTCCGATAAGCACGCCGACCGGGCCGCCGAGAAGTCCCAGTGCACCGCCCAGAGCCATACCGATGCCGGAACCGCGGTCAATATTGTTATCGGCATTAAAGGCCTGATAAGCGCCGACACCGACAGCACCGAGAGCGCCGAGCCGTCCGCCCCATTTGGCAAGCGAGGCCAAGCGGCCGCCGCCCGCAACAGAGGCTGTATTTCCCGCAACACTGCCGAGATTAGCCTGACGTTTGAATCGGCTGCTGCCCGGAAGCTGTGCGCCGCCAAAACCGTTGACGACATAGACCGGCAGCGGGTTTGACATGCCGGCAAGTCCGGCCAACCCGCCCAAGGCGCTGCCGGCCACCGAATTTTTGCCGCCGCCGAATACTTTAAGCGCCGACAAGGCCGTCGCACCCATGCCGACAACCTTTGAACCGGCCCAGACGGCAGCCAGACCACCCAACGCCGTGCCGCCGTAGCTTAAAATTTGCTGCAATGTTTCCGGGTCAAGCGAGTTTATGGCGTCTGCCAGCGTTTGAATCGGCCCGGCCAGGTTGGTGTTGGCAAAGTACATAAAAGCCGTCCTGAGCGAGGTCATTGCGGAATTGAACGTTTGTGCCACTTCTTTGGAATCGTCCAGGAGCGCCTGCGGGTCGGAGCTGGTTGTCAAGAACTCATCAACACTTTTGAAACCGCCGGTTTGCTTAAATTCGATAATCATGGCGTTCAAAGCGCGCAGGCCTTCGGAATCAATGGCACGGCCGATTTTGCTGACATCGGCATTAGTCAGCTTTATCAGGTCTTTTGAAATATCAATGATTGAGCGCATTCGTTTCGGGTCTTCCGGATCCATAAGCTTGATGCCGGAATCCGTCAACAATTTGCGCTTCATCGGGTCGTTGAAGTTGCGAATCAGGGCTTCCAGGGCGGTAGCGGTTTCTTCCGGGCCGCCGGTGGCTTTGCGGGCCATTTGCAGCATGGCGCCCATTTCAGCAACGGCCTGTTTGCCTTGCCGGCCGGTTGAGGCATAAGCCGCGGTGACGCGCTCGCCCTGTGTCGCCAGGTCACGCAGCTCAAAGGCGCCGGCTTTACCCTGATTGACCAGCAAACCAAGGGTTTTGATGATTTCCTGCTGGTCTTTGATGCCGAATTTTTCCATTAAATCGGCACCCATGGCGCCGACGTCCTGACCGGCGGCACCGGTTGCGGAAATGGCATAGGCCAGATTTTGCATATTATCGACGGCAAATTGCAAATCGCCGGTTTTGCCGACAATGCGCTCAATGGCTGAAATCAGTTCCGACGGGTCAATATTGATGTCGCGCTTTTGGGCGGTTTTGAACAATTCCTGATTAAGCTTTGCCATTTCTTCCTTGCTGATGCCGGCTTGCAGGCGCAGGCGGGTCAGCCGGGTTTCAAGGTCGGCCACCGATTTTCCGGAGACGGCCAGCCCGACTGAACCAAGCAAGGCAGAACCTTTGTTGAATACGGTTCCCAACGCGTTGTGCGTGCTGTTAGCCATATTCGCCACGCCCAGCAGAGAACGCCGCCCGGAGGATTCAAGGCGGTTCAGGCTCTGGGCGAACTTGTCGCTTTGCGCCGACACGTTGCCAAGCAGGCTGAGTTCTATTGCTGTGCGTATTCTCTTCATGTTAAAATCCGTAAATTAACAAAACAAGGTTAGACAAAGGCAGTTGTCGGGCTTCTTTTTGGGAAAACCCGGCGGAGGCAGCTTCCTTAAGCAGACGGTAAATCTCCGGAAGCTGCCTGATTACGTCGCCCCCGTTCGGCAATTTTCTCCACCATGGCCTGGTCAATTTTCCGGGCGTTGGTTTGCAGGATAATCAGGTCTGTTCGGGTCAGCAGGCGGAACTCTGCCTGAGAAAGAGGCATCGGCAGGCTGCCCAGCTTGGCAATGCTGCGGCGAAGCAACTCATGCGCCAGTTTGACCGGTGACGTTTTATAAGTGACAGCGCCGTTTTCGGTCATGACCAGCTCTTCAACTTCGGATTCGGCATCCAGCATGTCGCCGGCGGTTAATTCCCGCAGCTCGACTTCTTTGTGAATCTGGTCGCCGACTTTCAGGCCGTCTTCTAAGGTAAATTTCAAATTAGCCATGCGTGACCTCCATACTTTCAGAAGCGTGAAATTCAAGGTCATATCCCTTTGTGCCGATTGAGGCCGGATTCATGAGAACGGCGTGCGGCATCATCCAGACCTGGCCGGTGTTGGCGGTAATCATAATGGTGACATCATACCTTTTATTAATTCCGTCCAGACTCTGGCCTCTGACAAGTTTTGAGTTGGCTTTTAATACAGCACCGACTTCCGACGGGACAAAATCCTTACCGTTTCTTTCGTCTTCAAATTTGATGCCGGATGGCTGAAACTCAACTTCTGATATTTTGGCGATGGTTTCGCCATCGGCCTTAACCTCGGCAATACCAAAGACAACGTCGGGATTAGTGGTTGTGAACATTGAACCTCCTATTTCAGGGGGATTATTCCCCCGTAACAAGTTAATAAAATTTGTTCTGCGCCGTTCGTTTTTCGTGGGCGTACAGAGACGTACGGCAAGAAAAAAGGAACAAGCGGGGCAGTTTTAGACCTTGCCCTCCGGGTCTGTTTCCTAAAGTTTGAATTGAATTTTGCAGGCGATAATCATCAGATTGTTGATGATGTCGGGCTGCAACAGCTGGTCGACACGGTTGACATCAAGCGCGTTGCGTTCGCTGACAATGGTTGACTTGAAGTCGTCCAGGTTCTCAATCAGCCCGGCTTTCAGCCAATCGCCGGCCAAAGCAATGGCCTCGGCTTTCAGAACGGACGGCGTGGCAATGGCCTGTCCCGGTTCGACCGGATAGCTGTCATCAGCCAGTTTGTGCCGCGGATATTTCTGCGCCATACGCTGAATATAGCTGTAGCGCAGATAAATCAGGGTCTTGACAGTAGTTAAGTCAAGATAGGCCTCATCAGCAGCGGCGACGGCGTTTTTCTGATAGGTGGTGACAATGCGCTCAATCGTGACATTGCCGGACGAATCGGTCAGTGTTGTCGCGACGCCGTGGGCTAAAAGCAGATTGCGTTCATTGAATTTGAAAGGCGTTTTTGCCGGCAGATTTCCGGTAAGGACAAGGGAACGATATTGCCGGGCCGGATCCTGCTGCGCTTCAAAAGCGCAGATTGCGGCAACCTGAGCGGCACGAACTTCCGGCATTTGCGGGGCTTTGTAATTCTCAATCAAAACAATGTGTTCAGAATTGAGTTTTGCCGACAAAGTCGTCAATTCGGCATAAGTGCCGTTAGAGCCGGCATATAACGTGCTTTCGTTGCAGACCATAGCACCGAAGCGTTCTTTTAAGGCCTCGTTAATGATTTTAAGGTTGGCTTCATCGGTGTAACTGGTGACAATGTCCGTGGCGTACTCATCACCCAGAGCCGACAGAGCATCAAGCAGCGAAACATTGCCGGAACCTTTTGTACCAGAGGCAATTTCAACCGTAACCCCGCCCGGCGTTTTTTCGTTGTCGTAATAATTCAGGCGGATATCAATGTTGTTGCCGGCTTCGCCTTTGTGTTTGGCCGTCAATGTGATTTTTCCGGCGCTATCCTCTTCGGCGGCTTTGGCGGCCGTTACCGGCAGCATGGTAGCGGCATTAATCGCCTCAATCAGTGCCGTTTGCAGGGTTTCGGCCGTATCGTCGCCGGTTATGGTAACTTTGACCGGATAGCCGGCAATCATCAGGCTTAAAGTTCCGACTTCCGGTTTGGTAGCTGTGCAGGTCAGCGTATAGGTGGCGGCAACGCCTTCGCTTTGTTCAACCGCCATGATTTTAAACAAATTGTTTTTGTTTACCTTATCCCAGGCAACAGCCATGCGGTGAAGTTCTGAGCCGTAGCCGGTCAGTTCAATGACCTGATTGATGTCGGTAATCTGGTAAACGCGGTTATATTCGGCGGAACCGGTGGAAAGTTTCTGCCCAATCAGCAAACCGACGCTTTCCTTGCCGGTCAGGCCGCGACGGGCAAGCGAAGCGTCAATTTCGGCATAGGCGCCCGGAACCTTGAGGTTGCTGGCGATTTCATTAAAAGTCATACTCATGTTATTTTCCTTTTTTGTTGTCAGTTGAAGAAGCGGCGGCTTTGGACGGTTGGGCGACGACAACGTCCCGGTCATTCAGCCGGCGCTGCCAGAACGGTTCGGCGTCGACATACTCGCCTTCGCTTTTCAGGCGGCAGCCGTTGGGCTTGAAAACGATAAATTCCGGTTTTCGCGGTTTTATAAAAATTTTACTCATTGCTTTTTTCCTTTTGCTCAAATTTCACGATAGTTTGGGACTTGGCGCCGCGGACAATCCAGTCGGCGGCAATGGTTTTCAGCAAATCGGGCTCAGGCATGCCGGGCCAGCTGCCGAAACGGTCGAAAAACGCGCCTTTAAATTCAAGTTCCCAGCAGGCGGCATTAAAATGATTGACTTTGTTGTCGAATATCGGCCGGGCTTCGCCTAACTTCAGCGGTTCGCTTAAAAAGCCTAAGTCATTGCGGTTTAAGAGCCGGACAACGTCGGTAATCATCCGGTAAAGCCCGACCGAACCGCGGCCGCCGAAGCGGGTTGAACACTCGTTTAACTTGGCGTTGCGGCTGTAGAGATAAATCAGCAGGCTGAAGCTGTAGTCGCTGCCTTCGGGATAATCCGCTTCCAGTGATAGGCCGCCGCAGGCGACCAGTGCCGCCGTCCGCCGGTTTTTAATCAGAGTGCCGAAGTCGGACAGTTCGGCTTTGTAGCTGTCGATTTTTTCGATTTTATAGCCAAGTGCCGGCTTGGTATTGCCAAACG
The DNA here is from genome assembly GCA_910587405.1 of uncultured Alphaproteobacteria bacterium. Taxonomy (GTDB): domain Bacteria; phylum Pseudomonadota; class Alphaproteobacteria; order RF32; family CAG-239; genus JAFUYI01. The sequence goes on along the minus strand of CAJUKS010000011.1, from coordinate 48,082 downwards.
CCTGGTTAAGTCTGTCCAAAACGGCGATTTCGATTTTTTCAATCATCTAAGCATGCCTCCGCAAAAACTTTGACAGTGTCGGCCAAAGCCTCCTCGTCCTTTTCCGATATACCGAGGTAAGGGTTGGCTTTAATTGTGACTTTGGGGCGGAAAAAGGTTTCGCCGCCAATGGTAAAACGCAGGACTTTGCCTTTTTTTGCCCGGATAATGCCGCCGAACTGGTGAATTGCGGCATAGACCAGATTTGAACCGACCTTTGCAATGCGGTCGTCGGCATCAATCAGCAGTTTGTTGCGCAGGTCGCCGCTCTTAACCAGCGGAGAAGTCCACTCTTTGCCTTCCGGGGTTTTTTTGGTTTCAAAACGTTTGCGCGTGCATTCCCGCAGCGTAGTCGCCAAAGCCAGATTGAGCGCCCGCCGGTCTTTGAGTTTCCGGTCAAGGTTTTCCGCGACTTTGTTAAGCTTTGATAATCCGCTGAGGTCTATTCTGACTGATACGCCCATCACAAACCTCACCACATGTCATTGGTAAACCGGCGCGGCTGCGATTTAATAAAGACCTTGCGGCGCGGGCTGCTTTCCGTACCGGTCGGTTCGGAAAGGCGGGCTTTGCCGCTTTGAATGTCTTTCAACAGGGAAATCGCGTCTTCATACCGTTGGCGGACGCCTTCCGGCACGTCAACGTAATAAAGCTTGTAATAGGCAATGTCGCAGGCGGCGTCGGTCAAGATGTCGTGTTTGTTTTGCAGCGGCAGGCGGTAACGCGGGGCAACGTAGCCGTCAATCAATGCCGAAGTGGAAGCCAGCACGGCATTCAGCCGGGTTTCGTCATCCTGCGTCAGGTCGGCAATATCTTCCGCCCGGTAACGCTTCAGCATTTGCTCTTTGTCGGCGTACAGCTGCCCCATGGCGTTATTCTCCCTGGCTTTCTTCAGTTTCATTGCCGGCTGCGGCCTGTTTGAAGGCAGCAACCGCGGCGTCGCGTTCTTCCTTGCGGATATTCAGCAGACCGGTTTTAGCGGCAATGTCCGGGCATTTGGGCGTAGCCGCCGGGTCGGCCGTCAGCATTTCGGCAACGGCTGCCTGAATTTTGGCCTGGCGTTCTGCCTGGTTTTCCTGTTCGCTTGTTTCTGGACCGGCGGAAGCCTGGGCGGAATTATTTCCGCCCGTTTTTAGACTTTTGTCCGCTTCGGCGCGGCCGTGAGCCAGCAGCCAGTCGGCGTATTTGTCGTCAAACTCGGCCACATCTCCCCGTTTAAGCGCTTTGCCGTTATGAAGCAGCGGCCAGTCCTGAAGGATTTTCAACTTTTTCATGGCGGCAGCTCCTTAAGCGGCAGAAACCGGCGTTTCAAACAGGAAACCGCACTGTTTGGCGACAATCAGTTCTTTGATTGATTCACCGGAACGGACTTTATAACCACCGCGCATGCCCATATTCGGGTCGAAAATGCGGCCGGCCACTTTGTCGCCCAGACGGGCAGTCATGCCGAAGGTCATTCCCTGATTGTTGTCGGCATTGGAATTGATATACAAAAGGCCGCAATAGTCCTGCCAGCAGGGTTCAATACTGGCGGTTTGTCCCTGTTTGGCAACGTTGTAACGGCTGTTGCCGATAATGATTTCGGGGATTTCCAGAAGTTCGGCCAGTTGCTGGCGGGAAACGGCGCCTTTGTCACCGGCGTTGCCGTGAACGGCTTTGAGCAAATTCGGGTTCAGGCGCAGTTTGGTCCAGACATTCATGCTCATGACCAGCGCATTGGGAGAAACCAGCATTTTTTCGATTGCCGGAACAAAAATACCCAAGGGGTCACAAGAAGCATTGTCAAACTGCGAAGTGCCGGACAAAGTCTGTTTGTTGGCATAGTTATTCGGGTCTTTGACCAGCTTGGCTACGCGCAGTTCGCGCGCCAGCATGCACAGATTGGTTGCGTTTTCAACGCCGCGGCCTTCGGGATCATAGTTCTTGGGGGCGCGGGTTTTGTCCCAGTTCGGCACCAGAACATCAAGCGCATGGTCTTCAACTTCGGCCGTGCGTTTAATGGCGCTGAAATCTACGGTTTTTGGTGCGGAAACGCGGCCGACTTTGGTATCGGGGACGCTGAAGCCCTCTTCAAGAGGATATTCGTTATAAGAAAACTGTGCTGATTCAACCGGGATGTAGGGCAGAATTTTGTCAGCAATATAGTTTTCTTTGTCGTTCTTATAACCAATCGCAATGGCGGTCAGTTGTTCATCGGGTTCAAATACTTGTGTGGGCATGTAAAAAACTCCTTATTTTTTCAAAAATTCAATAACGTCACCGGCGACGCCGTCCTGAAGCGCCATTCCGAACACCCGGTCACCGGCTGCGGAAGATTCACCAAAGGTCGGAGCGGTAGCTTTGGCGGCCTGGCCGTCGGCGGCGGCAGTTAAGTCGTCACCGGCCGCAACCGTACCGGAAAGCTTGACCTTGCCGACATTGTCAACATTGACGTCAACGGTGGTGCCTTTCGGGGCGCCGATGTAGTTGGTGACGCCGATAACCGGGTCTGTTTTGGCGGTGGTCGGCTTGACTTCGCCGTCGTTGGTGCCGAAAGTGACCAGGCGGTAGCCTTCAATGTCCGTTTCGGCGGTATAGGGCAGGTTTTTCATAAGTTTGTTGCCTTTCATGTGTTGGGGGTTACATAACAAAGTCGATGACATCGCCGTCGACTAAATCCAGCGACCAGCCGGCCGCCAGGAATGCGCACTGAAAATAAAACTCGGCGCGTTGCAGCAGGGCTTCGTTTCCGCCTTCCTGCCGCAGTTGGTCAATCATGGCGTGAATGACGTCTGCCGTGTCGGCAATGCGGTCGCAGTATTCTTCCCGCCGGGCGCGGATTTCAGTCCGGTTTCCGTCAGTTACGGTTGCCGGGAAGGATTTATTCTGATTGGGTTTTCTGCCTCTCATCGTCGTTTTCTCCTATTTGCAAACGGCGCGAACGGCTTCGCTAAAGTGGATCTCTTTGCCGCTCTCGGCCTGTTTGGCCTGATATTCGGCCGCTTTGGCAGCAATGTCCGCGGCGGTCTGCGGGGCTGCATCACCGTCTTCCGGCGGAGTTACCTCGGAAAAGTTGACAGACGGCGGCAGCTGGCTGATGAGCGCCTTAAATGCGGTCAGGGTTGAATTTTCTTCTGCAAACTCAAGTTCAAGCTCACTCAAGTCGTCCATGAAAGCCAGGACACTGTCCTGCATGGCCGGCAACAGGCGGCCGGCTTTGACCTGATTTTCGCAAAACGCCCGGTTTTCGGCGGCCTGTTTGTCGGCGTTGGCTTTCAACAGTTCGGCCTTGAGTCTGGCATTTTCGGCCTCGGCGGCCTGAACGGCGTCAGCCAGCTGATTTTTTGCATTTTCTTCCGGTTCCGCCGGGGTTTTCTGCTCGGTTTCAGGCTCGCTGAATTCGGTTTGGGCTTCGGCAGCTTTGTTCAGGCTGCGTTCCGCTCCGGAAGAAATTTCCTCAATCGCATATTCGGGGATGATATTATCGGCCTCTTCTTGGCTGTATTTGCCAATCAGAAAGTTTTTGAGATTGCGGAACAAGCGGGCGATGCCTTTGTCGTTGTAGGCCAGCTCGGTTTCGGCAAAATCAAGCTCAAAGGAAACGTCGGCATTGTCGCTTTCGGCAAAGCTGACGCTGCCCAGTCCTTTAACGGCCGGCGGTTGCGCACCCAAAAAGGCGATATGACGCAGCGTAAAATGTCCCGGATTGGGGTTTGTCGGAGAATTGGGAGAATAAAAGGCGGGGGAGATTTTCTTAAAAGCACCGGAATTTACCATTTCGGCAAATTCGGGGTTAACTTGTGCCGGCATGGCACGCAGCATTTTGCTGCCGGCGTCATAGCACAGCTGCTTAATCCAGCCGAAAGCCGGTTTGTCATGCTTTGGGTGTCCGCAGCAGATAGGGGCTTCGTGAACTTCGGAATTGTAGCTTGTGGCGATATCTTTCAGGTCATCTTCGCTGAAGCTGACTTCCTGACCGGCGGCGTCAATATGCTTGCCGGGTTTGAAAATGTTAAAAAATTTGTTTTTCAATGTCTTTAACTCCACAGGTTTGTTGCCTATGAAGCCAAGATAATTGAAATTTAGTGCTTAAATAATGGGAAGTCTTCGTATAAAATACTGATTTGTCAGTATAATTTTTTTATTTTTGCTGCTTTATCTGCTAAAACACTTCCGATTTAAAGTCAAGCTGAAATTAAAAACGGGTTTCGTTGTTGCCTATTATGCCGTTTGTTGCCCGACTAACACCCCACTAACAGGGTGATTCTTATTTTTAGGGATAATGGGGCAATATGTAGTTCTTTTGCTTTCAGGCGGCATTTTTTACGAAAAAAATATAAAAGGCTTGAAATTTTTTAATAATTCGCGTATAATAATAAGCATAATCAAACGGAATGCAGTTCGCTCCACGGGGGAATCAAGAGGCGGTTCCGGATATATTTCCCGCTAAAATATATTAAGGCTCGGTTTATTCCGAGCCTTTTTGGTATAAAAGCAGGCCGGCTCTGAATTGTTCAATGTATTTGTCTCTGGCGGTAGTGTCCAAATCGTCCTTAGCGGGAAAGGTGGTGGTTCCGCGCCAACCGTCTCCCATCCAGTCAAACACGGTAAAACAGTGCGAGCCGCGTTTTTCCTGCCATATTTTAATATAGCGTTTTTTTAAGTTCCATTTTCCCGACTTGTTTTGCACCCATTGCAGCCAGATTTCGTCAGGGTCTTGCAACCCCATAGCCAAAAGCGGCATATATTGGCCGCGCCCTTGTTTGTTTGCCTTCCATGTATGGTTTCGGCGGTCTAAAAACAAATCTTCATTAATCGGCATTATATCGCCGATTTTGTCCTCGAAATAAACGGTTTTGCCGATTTTGCCGTTAAAAATCTTAAGAAAAGCGTTGATATAGTCTTCATCTTGCAAATCAGTTGGCAATATGGCGTTTTTGGGTAGCGGAGACGGCTTAGGTAAAGGCGGAAGCTGGGACGATACCTGTACGGTTTCAGGCAAACCACCCAGAGGCGGCGGGGTAAAAGCCCGGGCACGGGCTTTGCCGACGTTATAGTCAAAACCGGGGGATATTCCCTCCGGCACGGCTATTGTCTGGCCGGTGCGCTTGTTTTTATAAGCGACATAGTTTGTTTTTGGCCGCGGGCTGACTTTGACCCGACCCTTGTCAACATCGCTTTTCAGCACCTGTTCAACCCAGCATTTGCAGTTCCAGGCACAAGGCGGATAATGCGAATCCCACCATGGGTCGTCAACCGGCAGGACAATGCCGTCCCATGATTTGTGAGATTCGCGCGAAGTTTCCAGCATAGAACAACGGTAACGCAAATAAGGGTGGGTTTTGCGGGTGGCTTCGATTTCTTCCCAGCGACCGGCAGCGTATGCCATGTCGATATTCGTGCGATATATTGTCTTTAAACGGCGGGTGCTGCCGAGCTGGACTTCCTTCACCTCGCCGGTGAGCGGATCCTGCATATTGGCGCGCCCCCACCAGCCGCGTTCTACCAGTTTGGGTTTGAGGTTTTGCTTAAAACTCTCGAAAGTTTCGCCGGAAACAAGGGCTTTTTCCACTTCGTTGCGAATGTCCTGCAATAGGTCAATGCTGGCGGCTTTGGCAACCGTGAAGGCAACGGCATGTTCTTCCTGCCAGATGTCGCGCCAGTCAAAACCAAGGGCGTAGCCTTTGGACTTAAACCATTTGACGGCTTTTTCCGGCGGCATCGGGCCAAAATCGGCTTTAGTCATTGCTTATCCCCAGTTTGCCGCTGACCCGGGCCTTAAAATCTGCCTGAGCTATCAGCTCTTGCAGTTTGGCAATGTTCATTTTCGGATAAGCTTCCGTCAGGCGTTCCTCAAATTCGGCGAAAGACGAACAGTCGGCCAGAATTTCTTCCACCGGTTCGACTATCGGTGTCATAACCTGCTCCCAGTCGTCCGTCAATTCGGCAGCCGTTTTTTCGGCCGCGGTCGGTTCCGGCTCGGCAAAAGCCGGTTCTGTCGGAAAGGACGGCGTTTCCCGCTTTTTCCACTCGCCGCCGTATTTTTCGTTAATGTATTTTTCCGACGGTTCAAAGCCCATATTATAGATTTTGGTGTCTTGGTCGGCGGCTTTCATCAGGTCTTCGGGAGCTTCAAAGCGGTGCGTCAGCTTTGGCGGTGTCGCGCCGGGGAAATTAAACTCTACCAGCCATTTGATAACTTCGTTAAAACTCTCGTCTAAAAGTTCGGCATCTGATTTGATGATCAGGTCTTTGACGTTTTCCTGAACCTCTGCCGTGCCGACATAGGCGCCGTTCTGGCTGGTGCCTTCCTGGCCGAGAATCGCCTTGGCAATAATCTTATCCAAATAGCCGCAGAACTTTTCAAAATCGCCGCCGGAATTGCGTACGGCTTCCAGCAGGTCAACCGTGGTGCCGTCTTCAACGACAATGCTGGTTTCCTGCGAAATCGACGCCAGCATTTGCAGCAGTTCGCGCTTTTCTTCATCGGTGGCGCCGGTGCGGTAAGTGCCGCGGGCGGTCGGTACGGCGAACTTTTCAACCGCCACCGACCAGAACTTGAGCCCGTTGCGTTTGAGATAAACCGGCCAAAAACAGACGTGTCCGAGGCCTAAGCCGTAAACTTCATCGTCATTGTCTCCGGAATTTTTATAAATCCAGAATTTGCGCGCCGGCATGAGTTCCAAGGTGCTGAAATCTTTTTTAAGGAAAAGTTCTCCAGTGTATTTGAAGTCGAAGCGCTCCGGCTTTTTGACATTGATTGCGGCAATAACAATCCGGTTGTCTTCTATTTTATAGAGGATTTCCGCCACAGAATAACCGAACCAATTGCCGTATAGCATTTTTTTATACTTGTCTTTGAAGCCTATGTTTTTCAGGTTTTCTTCAATGAAAGCCGCGATTTCAACGTCTTTTTTGTCTTCGGTGGCGGGGACGATTTTCCAGGGTGCGGCGACGGCAGCCGCAACACGCTGCTCGATAAAACAGGCCTTAACCTGCTCGTCGTAAAGCAAATTACGATAGGTTTTAAGGCTGCCGCCGTGTTCAAGCAAAATCTTGTCCAGCGGGCGGACGACATCGGCCAGCAGCATGCGGCTTTTGAAGTATTCCTGCGCGCTTGCCAGCTCCGTACTGACAAGCGGCTGCGCTGCCGGCTGGTTTTGGCGTTTGTTTTTAGACTTTTTCATCGTTAAATCCCACTATAAGCTGTTATTTTCCTGATTACCCGGTGCAAAACCGATTTGTTTTCTGCCTTGAGCGAGCTGGCGATTGATACCCGGCCGGTGCTGGAGCCGGCATATTTAATGCAGTTTGACCAAAGTATCTCCAGACAATCGACGCCGTCGTCATGGTCAACCACCGGCCAGTGGCGCATCTGCTGAATGAGTGCCGTCTGGTAAATTAAAAAGCGGATTGAACCTTCGGCAACATGCGGCTGCAAGGTTTGAATACGCAGGTCTTTGTCAACATTCTGGCTGATTCCGATACAATTCAGCTGCACGCCGGCCTTTTTGCCGCGCTTGATGGCCTCAGTTCTTAAAAATTCCTGATATTGCACCGTTTCGACGAACCAGAAAACGCAGTTATATTTCTTCTGATAATAAATCATGTCGCTGATTATCTTATCGGGCAGGCGTTTTTTGATAGCCGCTTCCTGAAGATACAGCACACCGATATTGCGGTCATAAAAACCGACCAGAATCGCGGACGGGTCGCGGCGACGGCCAAATTTGCCAAGCGAGGGGTCAACCGCACCGAACGCCGGCAGCGGCTTAGCCAGAACATTCCAGTAGGTAAACTGGGCAAAAGTGGCATCGTCTCCGGAGAGCGGGTCGTTCTGATATTCGGCGTCAAAGGCGGCAGTACCGACTTCAACCTTGATTTTCATCAATGTCAAAAGGTCGCGTTTGTCCGGCCAGCTTAAAACCGCGCCTTTGTCCATGGCGGTTTTGTGGGCAAAATAAAATTTATCGGCCTTTTCTTCCGGGCTCTCTTTGTCTTCGGCGTCGGGCTTACTGGTTAAAATTTCCTGCCATTCCTGCCAGAGCTGCTGGTTTTCCGGCGGGGTCATAATCGCGCGGAAAATGACGCTGCGCCACAACGGATTATTAAGCGTACGGTTTAATACCGAATCGTAGTGCAGAATGGTTCCGATATAGAATACATCAAGTTTTGCGCCGGCTTCACCAAGGTTTTTGATTGCCTTGTTAAGCCAGCTTTCCAGATTGTCGCGGTTGGTCGGGTTCTTGACCTCATCATCTTTTTCCATATCGTCCAGGATAACCATGTCCGGGCGGTAAGCGCCGTGCTTTAAGCCGCGCACGCCTTGACGGGCGCCGCGGGCATGAACTTTAATATTATTCTTAGAAACAAAAATACCGACTTTCCAAATCGAAGTACGCCCGAACGCCTCCGGAAAATCACTTTTAAGGCGCTGATTGAATTCAAGCTCAACCTTAATCGATTCAATAATAAGGGAGGCATTTTCAAAAACATCCTGAATAAACAAGATATAGTGTTTTTTGCCATAAACGATACAATATATCAGACCAATCATTAAATAGGTGGTCTTGGCCTCGCCGCGCGGGGCGGCAATCGCCTGAGAAACGCTCTTTTTTGACCGGAGAAGCGGCAGAAACTCGCGGAAGAACCACTTATGAAACAATGACGGTTCGACCGGGCGCAGTTTGCCGGTCTTCTCGTCAAGCTTAGGGCGGATGTAATGCGGAAAATATGTCCGGGCGAAAAATTCAAAATCGTTTTCGGCCCGCGCGCGGCGTTCCTTAACCGTGGCGGGTGAGGCGTCAAAGCCTTCGGCGATATTGTCAAGCTGCTGTTTGAGCTGCCCGGCAATGTCGGCAAGGCTTTTCATAAACTCCGATTTTGAAACTTTAGCCATAGTGTTTCGTCAGCTCCTCGCCAAACGGCTCCAGAATTTCGATAAAGGCAGCGGCGTGCTGCGGGAAGTTATCCCGGACAAAGTCGCCCAGCAGCTGGATGACTTCGGTTGTGATTGACAATTTGGACAGTTCCGGGCTGGCCATGCCGGCCGATTTCATGGTTTTGGCAAAGGCATCAGCCAAGGAAGCCAGGGCATCGACCTTGTCTTTAGCCGTTAATGCGCAATCGGGAGATTTTAGACTGTCCATGACCGACTGATGAAAGACGACATAGTCGTTAATCATGGTTTTAATCAGGTCATCCCGGCCGCCGGAAGCAATCGAGGCCGCAGCCTTCAACTTGTCCCAGTCGTCGCCGTTTTCCAGAGCTTCGGCCTTCCAGCGGCGGGCCGTGGCAATATTTTTAACCCCGGCAAGTTTGGCCGCCTGGGTTAAGGGCAAAAGTTTGAATATATAGTTTTTGCGGACTTCGTTGCGCGCTCGGGTTCCGTATGCCATGCCGGGTCTCCCGTCAGAACTTGCCGAACTGCGAAGTAATCAGGCTGATTGCTGCCGAAAAAACGCCGCCGCAGATAACCGAGTTGCGGGCAACTCTTTTCAAGACGTCGTCCTGCTTGGCCTCCATGCGTTCAAGCCGTTTGTCAAAACTGTTAAAACGCTTGTCCATGCTGGCAAGCATTCCTTTGACTTCGCCGAGTTCGTGGTACAGTTTTTCGTTACTGGTTGGCATTTCTTTTTTCCTTTTCTTCCTGACAGTCAAAACAGAGCCGGCAACCGGGAACGGCCTGCTGCCGGGCAATGGGTATCGGTTCACCGCAAACGGCGCAGACCGGGCTGGAGACCCCGGTCTGGCGGTTTTGCCGGCGGAAGCGGTTAATTTGACGTTCCAGCCGGTTTTCTATGACCGGGGCGGCAATATCGGCCAAATCGCTCATGAATAGGCCCTCCGCAGCCAACCGGCTAAGAATTTTTTGTTTTTGGGCTTGATTTCAGCCAACAGGCGGTAGAACCCGGCAAGTTCGGAGCGGTAAGCGCAGAGAATGGCAAACTGCCATTCCGGGCAGCCGCCGTGATTAAGTGCTGTCAGCGTTTCTTCTCCGATTTGTCCGTCTTCAGATAATTTGAACCCCACACAGTTAAGCGCCCGTTGCAGGCAAAGGTGGGCTTGCCGGGTTCCCATGTTGATGGCTGCGTCAAATATTTTTATGGCTAAATCGTCAACAGAGATGCGGTCATAGCCATAGCGCAACCAAAACTCGTTAAAATAAAAGTCTTCAGCATCTTTGACCGTCAAGTTTTTGATTGTTTCAACCGTTGCTTCCGGGTGGCTTTCCTTATAAGTTTTAAGGGTAATGCCGTATTTGGTGGCACCTCCGGCATCATCGGGGTCGTTGACGAATCCGCCCTCATGCGCTAGGGAATTATTAAAAGCTTTGTTAAAAACCGTTTTATCCATACAAAAAACCTTATGAGCGTTGAACAAAAAATATAAATTTATCCATGCTTATAAGGTTAGGCGGTTTTATATAAAATCTTAATGGGAAGTGTTCGTATAAAATTATGCTTTTTCAATCTTTTATTTAATTAAAATCATAAATTGCGCAAAAAAACAAGAGTTTTTATTTACAGAGTGCCGAATAAATGTTTGAATAAAGCTGAGCTTGATTTTAAGGGGGATAATATGAAAAACAATTCTCAGGAAGTTTCGACAGGCGAAAAAATATTAAATTTTTTAGTCAAGCTGCCGCAATATGTCGGAGCGATAATTAAATTTATATTCTTTTTGGCGGTGTTTGTCGGAGCTGTATTTTTATTGAAACAATGCAGCTAAAAAATACCGGGGATTATTCCCCGGTTGTTTTTAGACTTTCTTTTAATCTGTGAGGCGGAAATTTCTGTCTTAGATAACGGTGCATGTTGATAAAATGGTGTTCAATAGAGCGCCTTATTAATCTAACCTCATCAGAAGTCAGAGCTGTTGTTAAATTGTTTGTATCTATGACATGTTGTGCGATAGATTTAGCTTCTTTCTTTATATTCATTGCCGTTTCCTTCCAAATCTTTGGCTAAAAGGCGGAAAAAGCCCATTTTACCTTTGCAGGGATAAAACGGCAGCGGTTTGGCGTTTGTCAGAGTAAAGCCGTAAGGACCGAAGAACCACGGCGATTTGCTTTTATTGACGCAATCGGTGATTTCGGCCATGCCGACAATGCCGCCGGTCTCCAGCCGCCGCGGAACCTCAACCCCGTACATGGATTTTATATCTGCCGGCATAATGCCTTCATCCCATTTCTTGCCGGCATGGATTAAGACTTTTCCGCGGAAACGCGTCGGCCAGGTTCGGTTTTCAATATCTTTATAGCCGTTCACAATCAGCCAAGCCCATGGCTGGCGGATTGATAGAACCGGAAGTCTTAGCAAATCTTTATCCATTTTTTTATCCTTTTACACGAAGTTTATTTATACATTTGCTTTCTGTAAAGGTCTTTCTCTCCAAAAATTCGGCTTTTTTACCTTTGTTAAATTCGGAAAGCGGACGGAAATAGCCCATAACGCGCGTCCAGATTTCACACGGCTGGCGCTCATTGTCTTTGAGTTCAGTTACAGATATTTGTCCGCGGGGCATATTATCATCATTATTAAACATTGCTTTCTCCTGTTTTACATCGCAAATTTAAACCGGCGTATCTTTAATATCTTTTTTAAATATTTTTTGTGTTTACGCTCTAATTTATTAAGCACGGCTTGTTGTTTACGGGAAATTTTCCAAGTGCATGTAAAAATCATCGGCTTAAAAGTAAAAGACGGTATTTCTTGTTTTATTTCTTCAAACTGCACCTCCATTTCATGATAATTGAGAGGATATTTTTTCCCTCCTACGGTAACTGTGGCTTCCAAATCTTCATCGGTTCCCATTTTTTATTTTCCTTTTGATAGCGGCGGTTTTTAGGCCGCCGCCGGTTGTTTATTTGTTAAAAAAATTATCAAAAATATATTTTCCTACTTCCGGAGCGACACAGTTCCTTAAAATCTGGGCTTTGTTGCGGATTTGATAAGAACTGAGGTCAATTCCCAGCCGGTTTTGATGCTGGGCGATATTTGCCTTTTGAATATAATCCGGGGCAAAATCGGCCTTTGGAACTGACCGGTTAGACCAGAAATAGTGTCTCTGCAGCTGAAAGGTTGGGGCTATCAGCGGTTGATAATAGGGAATAACATTCTCAACCACCCAATCACACCGGGCATAGTGTTTTAAGAAAATTATTTCCTGCCATAACATTAAGTCGGGATAAAGCGGGGCAAATCTTATGCGTTTTCCGCGGAATCCGAAACAGTATCTTATTCGCGAATGGCTTTGACAAGGCGGTGACGCCCAGATAAAGTCAAAGTCCTGATAATGATGAAGAAGGTATTCATGCGCGTCGCCGATTATCACTTCATCATTTGGAAAAAGTTGTTTATAAATTTCTGCAATCTTAGGGTTAAGTTCAACTGCTGTTATTTCGACGGGCTGACCGTTAATCATAGTCGGCCAGTCTTTTCTATTGCCGCCAATTCCGGCAAACAGATTTAATATTTTGATTGTTTTTTCCTTTCGTTTTCAAATAAGTTGAGTTGATTTTCTTCGGCTTTCCTGCGTTCCCGTTCGCGGCGCAGGGTTTCTTGCACCCAGCGGTAAGTGCAGTCGGCCGACTTGTATATATCGCAGATGCGCATGTTTTTAGACCTAAGTTCTAAAATCTTGCGTCTGCGCTCGGCTGCCCGGTTGGTTAAATCGCGCGGCACGTCTATCTGGTTACCGCCGAAATTTTCAATCAGGACTTCGAGCTCTTCGGTGCTGAATGCCTGTCGCAGTTCGTGCTTTTCATGCGGCATTTTGTTCGGAATATAAATCCGGCCGCCGCGAAACTTCTCAACAAGTTTCTGCGCAAAAGCAATAGAGGTGACATCGACAACCTCTTTTAAGAATATGACGCGGGGGTTTTCATTCAGCATTAAAACTTTCCTTTATCTGGCTATCATTTGTTTCAACATTTCGATGATTTTCCGGGCTTGGCTTTCATCCAGCCATTTAACATGGTCAACGCCGGTATATTTACGGACAAAAGCGTCCAGCGCGGTTTTGTCCTGGCTTTTAATTTTCCCGGAACGTTGCAAAACGCCCCACAAAGCATAGATTTTGCTGATTGAGGGTTTATTCGGCTTTTCATAGGCGCGGCGTTCCCGGCGGGTTTTATCCCGGCTAATGCGCGGCTTTGCGTCTTTCCAGCCTTTTTCTTTTAATGTTTCAATAACCTTTTCCAGCTGTTTGTCCGTACATTTGGTTGAGCTGTCTTTTCCGACCGCTTGCTGAATAATGCTGCGGTAGGTGTCGTCATCCAGTCCCAGCTGGTTTTTAGCAAGGTGGATTTTGGCAATCATGATATTACGCAGCGTTTTCATTAAATTTCTCCGAGATGCCTTCGCTCCAAAATTCCGGCGGCAAGACTTCGCCGGCAAAAATTCGCTCAGCCGGAATAACCTTGGTTAAAATTTTCAAGGCTTCGGTCTCATTTTCCAGATTACGAATACCAAACTTTGCAAAAACGCCGTCGCATATAGGTTCGTCCGGGCCGGTAAGGTGTAATTTTTTATCCTGCCAAGCGACCGGCACGCCGTCCGGAAAATCGGCAACGGCAATAAAACGGTCGCCGAGCAGTTTTTGAAATTCTGTAACTTTCTCCTGCGAGATAAAGCCGATAATGCTTGCATTTGTCATTTTATAATCCTTTCAACCATTCAAAAAAACCGTTAAGCCATAAAATGTATTCAACAAGAAAAATGCTTAGATACGTTATTAAATCTATCCAAAACTGTTTTGTTTCTTTATTTTTCATTTTAATTCCTATTAACCTGGCTCATCAGTACAGGGGGGTTAATCTCCTGTAGACGGCGGATAACAGCCTCGGGCTGAAATACGCCGTTTCGCCTGTATTGACCTTTTTATTTGGAGTTAGGCGGCGAAAATTTACAAATCGGCGGCAATGTCCAGCGAAATAGCTTTATACATCTCGGTGTCACCGATGCGCTCATAGACCCGAATATAGCCCTTGGAATACGCGACATTCATGCTATCCATAATGGCCTGTTTGGCTCTTTGCCATTTTTCGTCTTGGATATTCAGGCGCAAAAGACCGTAGATTTTGGAAGCCGACAGATTCCCCTGTTTGTCAGTCTCAAAGGCATAATTGACCAGCGTAACAAGCTTCGGATCCGCGCCGTTGCCCCATTCCAAAACACATTCTTTGAACAAGGCTTCGGCCGATTTGGCTGCTTCGTTGAACACTATTCGGTCGGCAAAGCTGCGGACAACTTTATATTTGCCGTCAAAACTATAGAGCGTCAGATTGCCTTTTTTGCCGCCGAGTTTGGCCTGATATTTTTCGGCGACAATCTCCTCCAGCTCGGAAATGTCCTGCATAGACTGAACTTTGCAATCTTTCAATACGTCCTGGCTTTTTTTGAAGCGGTCAACAATGATTTTGACCGTCTGGTCGCGCAGCTGGTCTTGCGGTTTGACCATGGACTTGGGAATTAGCCGGCCCTTAGCGTCGGTCATATAGTCGTTTTCGTTAATTTCTGTCATTTGGGAAGCCTTCCTTAATGTTTAAGTTTTTAATGGTTTCAATGCCCCTATTCAGACATTCAAGATCCAGCTGAACTCTTTCCTTTGTCTCAGTTATACTCTGAATGGCCTCTTTTTTGGTTATGCAACCCGCAACAATAGCAGTTATAGCTAAACCAATAGCTACCTCAAAATTGCTTTTATTTTGTTTCATATTTTTTCTCCTTATATATCCAAAGCGCGGCGATAGGTTTCCAAAAGGGTTTCCTGTTCGTCCCGGTCGGCGGCGTTCATTTTGCGCAGCTTAATGATTGTCCGCATAATTTTGACGTCAAAGCCGGCCGATTTGGCTTCGGCAAAGATGTCGCGGATATCGCTTGAGAGGGCTTTTTGCTCTTCTTCCAAACGCTCGATGCGCTCAATCAAGCTTCTTAGTCTGTCAACGGCCAAGCCGCCGATTTCTGTATCTGACATTGTTTTTTCTCCTATGCTGTTTTATTAATGGTTCTGGGGTCATTTCCCGGAATAATAAGATTTTCTTCAATATTTTTGGATATTTCACCCAATGACATGAGATTGTAGCCGAGAGAAGCCAGCAATTTATTGTTTCTCTCAACCTGCTGAAAGTGGTCGTTTATCTTTTCAAGGTGAAAGTCATTTTCCTCCTTAATTTGATTAACTTTTATTTCCAGCGTTTTAATTTTCGCGCTTAAATATCCGAGTTTGTTTGGGTTATTCATGGTTTTTCTCCTTAAATTGTTTCATAAATTCTTTTTTCGGGTTATATTTTGCAGGGCATTTCAAGCAAAACTGATGAAGTTTGAACAACATTGGGTTGCTGGTATTCGTCCCTTTACGATTAGTTTCTTCACACTTTTGCTTGCTGATTATCTTTTCAGCAAAAGGGCAGAAAATATTGTCGGTGAAGGTTGTCAGAATTTTAGTTTCAAGTTTGCTGCAATCCTTAGCCGGGTATTTTCCAGATAAGTACAAACTGACACTTGAGCGTGCATAACCGATTTTTTTTGCAACAGGACTGACGGAGCCGGCTTTACAAACCTCTTCCCGGCAAATTTTCCGGGCTAAGCTTTCAGACATGGCAACACCTCCCCGTTATTGGGATTAAAAACTTCGTTTTCTCTGCGACGAAAAACTGGTGCGAGGTATCCGGGGTCTTTAATAAGGGCATAACGTTTAAAACCGTTAGAAGTTAACGCATAGCCCGGTTCCCGGCTTTTTAATTCCATAAGAAAACCTGCTCTTGTTAAGGCTCTAAGGTAAATATGGAGCTGATTAAGAGCCTGTTTTTCGCTGCCGTCTTTTGCCAGCATCAAAATATCGTTGACCGTAAATTTTTGCTTAATACGAATGGCTTTCCAAGCTCGGCTGCGGAAATTGTCTTTTTTCTCTATCGGCCATTGATAGCCTTTTTCCGGACCGGGATTAATAACCAACGGTTGACCGCTTCTTTTTAGACTTTTTCCCTTATCTGTGAGGCGGTAAACTCCGGTAGATGAGCGGGTTGCATAACCATGTTTTATAAGGTTTCCAACCGCTTGGCTAATGCTTTTGGTTGACAGTTCCAGTTTTTGAGCCAACTCATCCAACTTTACGGATTTATCGTCCATTTCATTAAATACTTTGGTCATTACTTCACAACTCATTATTAACCTCTTACATAAATTGGGTTAGAGTTGCGGCGGTCATTCATTAATGGCAGACCAATCATGGAATCGTAAGCAACCAATTCAAGCCCCGGATTCCTTGCGGCAAAGCGGTCAATGGAGGCAATGGCTTCTTTTATTTCGCGGGAATAACCGTTTGTTACTTTATGAATAAAAGCTATTAATTTATCTTCGACCTGAACGTCGCACAAGGTATTAACCAAAAGCCGGGTGTCTTCAAGGTCAAGTTCTTTAAATTCGACATATTGTCCTATACGACTGGCAATCTGAGGAAACCGTTTTAAACTGTTACGAATAATGCCCATGCCGACTAAAATAAAGGGAATTTCCAGATAATCGGATAAATCACGCAAAGTTTCCAGACAGCGCGAACTTTTGGCAATATGGTCTGCTTCATCAATGACAATAGCAAAGTTTTTACCGCTGATTGAATTTGCATTTGTAAATTGGGCTAAGAGTTCCAAAGCCTGTTTATACATTTTTTCAAACGAATACAAAGGAACGGCGTTTAAGGCAGTAATAAGGTCGCGCATCATCCATTGCGGCGTCCATTCTTTTTTTGCCCGCAAATAAATACACTCATTACGGACAGCCCACCAGTTTACGGTTTGGGTTTTTCCCAGTCCCGGTTGTCCGTCAACTATCATTAAACAGGCTTCCTGAGCGCCGCGAGTGCTTAAATCTGCAATCCCGGTTAGAAAGCGTTTAACATTTTTAGTTTTGACAAATTCATTTTTCATTTGTATACTTATCCTTGTAAGAATGTTATTCTTTGGTCTGATTATTTGCGGTAATCAGGCCGTTTTTATAAGCGTTTTAACCTGATCAACGCTTATGTCTTCAGCATCCAAAAGCGTTATATATTCGGGCTTTTGGATCAGGTTATTTAGATAGCTCTTATCATTTCCGGTTAATTCTTCCGGATGTCCCAAGAGCCAACTGATCATTGAAACATCATCGCTAAAAACAGGTCTGCCGGTTGGAGATACCTTGGTTATTTGAACCGGCTTTTGTTCTATGGTTGGTTTAGGTGCCTCAGAAACAGAGGTAAATTCTTCTAAATCGCTTTGAATCGGAGCTTCAATTAGGCGGTTTTTATATTCGTCATTTGCATCATCAACGTGTTTTTGCAGACGTTTTATTTTTCCGGTTAGCCGTTTAAGGTCTCTGTGTTCAAAAGCACTTTGAGGGAAATAGCTGACAGTTCCGCACAATGGAGCCGTGCATATTTTCCGACCAAGTTTTTTCTCGTCATTATGAATAACAATTTCGTAAACATAAATTTCTTTTGCTTCTGCCGGGTCGTAACATATAGCTACTTCCTGCTCATCATATGGGGCTAATGCAATTGAAGCATATTGATTATTACACCAGGTTATACGTTCGCGGCGAACTTTGCGGATTTCAAAGAATCGGTTGAGTGTTTCCGCTTCTGCTGGGGTTATTCTATCCGCAACGAATCCGTTTTCGACAGCTTTATTCCAAAATTCGGTCGGGGTATAATGACGTTTCTTATAAGTTTGGGCATCGACCATTATCGGCAAACTGGAATGTTCTTTATTATTGTACCAGTCAACATGTTTTTGACAGAAAACTATAAAATCAGCCCATTTCATAAGAAGTTTTGAACCACCTATTTTTGCTATATCTTGCCGGGTTTTCTTGAAAACAGCCTGTTTTGCTTGCGGATCCATATCTGCCCCCATATATGTCGGCAGTTCTTTGGCCGCTCTGACCCAAATAGTGCGGTGTATGCGTTCGCCGATACCGCGGGCTTGAGAATTATAGGCAATAGAATTTTCTTTACGAATATTTAGACGGGACAATAGACCGACAACAGAATCGTCAAAGAATTTATTATTAAAACCTTTACCATTATCGACATACCAAATTGCTGGAATACCATGGGTTTTAATTGACATGGCAAGTGCGGCATAAACTGAATTAGTACGCTCGTTTAAGTCAATAGACCAGCCGACAACCTTCCGGGTATAGACGTCAACAACCGTTGTAATTTCAGGGCGGAATGGTTTGCCAGTAAGAGGGTGCTCAATTTCCGCATCAAAGGTATGACCGTCAGCAGTATAAACAGCAGTAGGCCAAAGGTCAGAAGTGTCACGGGAAACATAGGCCTTTATCTTTTTTATTTCGCGTTGTCCCATTCTTCCCTTTTCTCTGATTTGAGCCGGCAGTTTTTTTATAAAACGCTGTGCGGCAGAATAACTGGGGCACTTTTCCTCAGAGATAGCTTCTTTAAGCAGGTCTAGGCATTGCTGCAAAGATTTATTCTGTGGCTGTTGCCAAAATCTTAATAACATATCACCCCAATCAGGCCATTCTGCTTTGGGCATTTCCTTTGCTGTAAGAGCGAGCGTAGTTCCGGCATCTTTGACCGCTTTACGCCAGTTGAAAATGGTTGCTCTGGAAATTTTGATTTTGTTTCCACTGCGGCCATTAGCTTTTTTTAATGCTTCGGCCGTTTCCGGGCGCAATGTGCCGTCGGAAATCATTGTTTGAAATTTTATGATAGCTGCGTTAATTCCACACACTTGTGCTAATGTATCTATTTCAGCAAGGATAACAGCTCTGGCCTCTAAGGCCTCACGCTGGTAAGGTAAAAGCTGGTCGAACATCACCGCCTGTTTTTGGACTATTTCTTGTTTTTCGGCTGCAACAATTTCCGCACAAGAAGTTGATTTTAAATTCAAAATATAAGTCTGTGCATCTTTAGGCAGAGAACTAAAGCAATATTCAAAACCGCCGCCTTTTCCTGATTTTGGGCGAGACTTCCAATTTTCTCTTTTAGCTTTTGCTATTAAATGCGGTCTATATTTAGGCAGTCCCGGAATTTCCATTTCTAACAATTCCGCAACAGAAAAGTATTGCTTTACCATTACATGCTCCTTTCTTTTGCTTTACAAAGAGGCTGAAATGGTTTAAGGTGATTTGCGGAAGCGTGAGGATGAAGCGGATTTCCGTCCTTATCGTAGCGATTAGGCCAGAGTTCTTTGGGATGAACATTCAAAAACTGGGCAATAACTTGTTCGCCGATAAATAACGGTGCCCGAAGAGCCTTCCTGATATTTACGGAGTTGACACCAGTAAGGCGCGCAAGACCTTCTAATGTTTGACCCCGTTTATAAATGGCGCATTTTATATCTTCAGGATGTAATGGTTCGTTTCTCATCATCTTTCCTTATAATCAACTGGTTGCCGCCAGTTTTTTATAAATTTTATGTTGTTAGTTCGTTTGCTACTAATAACAATATAAGTCGGATTTCCGACCGTGTCAACGGAAAAACGACCGTAAAGGTTGGAAAACAGACTATTTTCAGGATAATATACTGAAAAACAATAAAATATTTTTGTTAATTGAGGTAACATTATGACCGTAACAAAAGACAAAACAAACTGTAACGGTTTCGGTGAGCGCTTAACCGAAGTAATTAGGCGCGCCCAAGTTACCAGAGAAAACTTTGCAAAAGACCTTGGATATGGGTTAACAGCCTTAAAATCTTGGATTTCTGGAGAGACCTCTCCAAATTTGCAAACGATTTTAAAAATTTGCGATAAATATAAAGTAAATTTAGAATGGTTGGCAACAGGAGCAGGAACGATTGAAATCGGCAGTACATTAAGACCTGAAGGTCTATCAATCAAAGTTTATGATGTTAAACTGTCTGCTGGCCCGGGTTGTTTTGCAACAGATGAAAATTTGCTTGAAACTATCGTCGTTCCTAGCCAAATGGTAAATAGATATAATCTAAACTCATATTGTGTTGGGGCTTTGATTGACGGGGTTTCTATGGAGCCGAAGCTTCATGATGGTGACATAGTCATCATTGACCGGTCAGTTGATACTTTTGAAGACGACAATGTTTATGCTTTCTTTTATGACGACCATTGCTATATCAAGCAACTGCAAAAGCTCGGAAATGAATTGAAAGTTAAAAGCCTAAATCCTGATTTTGACAGCTGGATTATTCACAATACAAAGGATATTATCATTGCTGGCAAATACAAGGCGCGATTCTCTGGTAATATTTTGTAGGTAAAGAAACAAAAGAGTCTAAAAAAAGACACAAAAAACCGTTATACTTTGATAAAAAAGTCTAAATTATTAGACTGAATAAAAGTTCAGGAAAAGTCCACGAAAATCAAGCCTACATTAGGTTACAGAAAGTTTAATCTAAACTGTTACAGAGTCTAAAAATGAGTGGTACCCCACATTAAGAAATTAAGCAGACGTCAGGCCGCCGCGGCAATTCGGGCGATTTCGGCCCGCAGTTCGTCAATGCCGAATCCTTTTTCCGAACTGGTAACGATGACGTCGACATACGCGGCCGCGTGTTTGGACGTTTCCTCCCGCGTCTGAGTCAACACCTTTTCCAGTTCGGCGGCGGAGATCTTGTCGCTTTTGGTAAGGATAATCTGATAAGTCACTGCCGCCTTGTCCAGCATTTCCATGATGTCGCGGTCGACTTTTTTAATGCCGTGGCGGGAATCGATTAAAAGAAACACCCGCTTAAGATTAACCCTTCCCTGCAAATAGGCAAAAATGGTTTTCTGCCATTTTTTGACCATGCTTTCCGGCGCTTTGGCAAAACCATAGCCGGGAAGGTCGACCAAAAACAAACAGTCGGCCAGATTAAAGTAATTCAACTGTTGGGTCCGTCCGGGCGTATTAGACGTTTTAGCCAGGCTTTTTCGGCCGGTTAATGCGTTAATCAGACTCGATTTCCCGACGTTTGAACGACCGGCAAAAGCAATTTCTTCCATTTGGTCATCGGGCGGCAGTTGGCTGAGCGACGCAACCCCCAATACAAAAGTGCAGGGTGAAGCAAGGAGCTTTCGGCCGGCTTCGAGCTGTTCGGTATCATATTGAGGGTTGAGGTTTTTCATATCTATTTATCCTGATTGCGTTTGGTGATGGCACGTTGCTGGATGATGGACAGAATGTTGCTCAATGTCCAGTAAATGACCAAACCGGAAGCGAAATGCCCCATCATGAACATAAAGATCAGCGGCAGCAGCGCAAACATGCGCGCTTGATCCTTGTTGGTCGGAGCCGGGTTAAGTTTTTGTTGGATATACATGGTCAGCCCCATGATGATCGGCCATACGCCGATGTTGAGAAAGGCCGGTATCGGAAGGTGAGTAATAACCGATAACGTCAACGGATCGGGCGCCGAAAGGTCTTTAATCCAGCCGATGAACGGAGCATGGCGGATTTCGATGGCGATGTTCAAAACTTTGTAGAGCGAGAAAAAGACCGGAATCTGAATAAACATCGGCAAGCATCCGGCGGCGGGATTGATTTTCTCGCGGCGATACAGTTCCATCGTTTCTTGCTGAAGTTTGACTTTATCGTCATATTTCTCCTGCAACTCTTTCAGTTTGGGCTGCAGTTTTTTCATCTTGGCCATATTTTCATAGGACTTGTTGGCAATCGGGAACATTACCAGTCGTAACAGAGCGGCAAATAACAGAATTGCCCAGCCCATGTTGCCGATAATGTTATACAAAAAGTCGAGAATGTAGAAAAAAGGCTTGGTGAGAAAATAGTACCAGCCGAAGTCGACCGCAAGATCAAACTTGGGGATGTTGTAAGTTTTGGTATATTTGTCGAGCAGTTTAATTTCTTTGGCACCGGCATAGAACATAATCTGATCGGAACCGACCGCGCCGGGAACAATGGTGACGGGTGCGCCGACGAAATCGCTCTGATAGAGGTTGTCGCCGCTTTTGCTGAATTTGACCTTGCTTTCAACCTGCGGGTTGAGAATAATTGCCGAAAACCAGTAACGGTCGGTAAAACCGAGCCAGCCGCCCGAGGTGACGAACTCTTCGTTCTCTTTTTCCAAATCGTCGTATTTGATTTCTTTTAAGGTTGCATCCATCACGCCGACCATTCCTTCATGAACGACGCTGCGGCTGCCGACGGCTGCCGGAGAACGGGCAATCAGGCCGTAGGGATAGAGGGTGACGTTGTTGCCGGTATTGTTTTCAACCGCTTGGCTGACGGTAAACATATAGTTTTGGTCGAGCGAAATTTTGGTAATAAATTTTAAGCCCTGTCCGTTTTCCCATTCCAAAACCACCGGGGTTTCGGGGGTTAATTTGTTGCCTTTGACGTTCCACTGCGTGTCGGCGTTGGGCAAACGAATCGACGTATCTCCGGCCAACCAGCCGAATTCTGCATAATAAGGGTTGGAGGTTTTGGCAGGAGACAGCAGTTCAACGTCCGGACTGTCGGGTGAAAGGGTTTGTTTATATTTTTCCAGCCACAAATTGTCGATGCGGAATCCGCGGGTGCGGAAAGAACCGGTGAGAGCGGGCGTGCTGATGTCAATATGCGGAAAAGCGGCAACCGCGGCTTGGGAGGAAAGAACGGCATCCGGCTGTGATTCGGCAGCAGGGGTTTTATTTTCAGTTTCCGGGGCATTAACCGCAACCGCCGGTGCTTCCGGAGTAATGTCTTTTTTGAAAAAGAAATGGTTGGTGATGAAAATAAGCGCCAGCGACAAAATGATTGCCGTGTAGAAGCTTTTGATGTCGTCGTTCATTGTTGTTGAATTCCCTTAAAATTTATTTATCACACGAATATAACAGTATTTATTTTCAATGCAAGTTTTTATCTCCGGCCCTGCGGTTTGATTTGGGCGGAACCGGATCGAAACCTGAACCTCCCCAAGGATGACAGCGCAAAAGACGGCGGGTGCCGAGACAGATTCCTTTGATAATGCCGTGAATCTGAATGGCCTCCAGCATATATTGCGAGCAAGTGGGCTGAAAGCGGCAGCTGTGCGGAAGAAAAGGAGAAATGGCTTTTTGATAGAATTTAATCAGCAGCAGAAACGGGAACTTGAGTATCCGGTTGATCATGATCGGCTTCTCCGTTTAGGGTCTGATTGATTTTTTTGAGACCGCGCTGCAAGTCGCGGCAGATGTTTTTGAAGTCGGCGTCGGCGGTGCTGAAACGCGCGATCAGAACATAGTCTGCCGTCGGCAGGGCAAGTTTTTCAAAGAACAGTGCCGCCGCGGCGCGAAGCCGGCGACGGCAAAGGTTCCTAACCACTGCTTTGCCGATTTTCTTGGTTGTGGTATATCCGATCCGCGCACCGCTCACAGGACTGTCGGGTTTACGAAAAACCGCCTGCAAAACAATGGTGCGGGTTGGAACGGAAACTCCCGATTTTGCCGCATGGATAAAATCCTTGCGTTTTTTCAACTTGGAAAAAGCCGGCATCTGCCCGTGCCTTAAGCTGACAGTTTAGCGCGTCCTCTGGCTCTGCGGGCAGCTAAAACTTTGCGTCCGCCCTGAGTAGCCATACGGGTGCGGAAACCATGGCGGCGGGCTCTTACTAATTTAGAGGGTTGATATGTGCGTTTCATTGTATTTCTCCGGTTTATTATTGTTATTTAAAGCCTTCTTTAAAGAAGGTTCTCGGTTTTTTCAGCTACTTAATAACTTCTTTTTGTTAAAGTGTCAAACAAAAAAACAGCATTGGCAAACCAAAGCAAAGAAAAAGCCCCGTCAAAAACCGGTCGGTTTGACGGGATTGCAGAAACGAATCTGACATCTAAATCATATCAATTACCAGGCGTAGTTCAACTCCAATCCGAACGAAGACGCTTTGTAGTCGTCGCCGAAGGTGTGGTTGGCCCAGACATACGCCGACAACTGGTCGGTGAAACCGTAACGGCCGCCGAGCTCAACCCGACCCAGTGTCTGATCTTCCATGGTATCAATTTTGTTCAAGTTGCTGATTTTGACTTCATCACCGTTGATAATCCGCTGAACGATGCCCGGTTTCAGATACAGGTTGGCATAGCCTTCGTCCATTACGAACGTTTTCGTCAGTTTGACCCCGGCTTCCAGTTCCAACTGGCGCGGATCGTCGTAAACTGCCCGTTTGCCGGCACTGTCGGTGGCGTCGTCATAGTCTACCTGAGTATAGAAAGCGCCCACGCTCGGGGTCAAATAAACCGTTTTGTTGATCGCATAGTCATAACCCAACTCAACGCTGCCGCCGAACTCGGTACCGTCGGTATCCGACTTGATGCCGTCTTTGGTCTTCAGATCAACTCTCTGAATGCCGCCGTATACGGTGGCAAAAGTCCACCAGTGGTTACGGTCATAACGGTAGTACAAACCGGCGAGATACGAATCAATGTCAATCTCAGATCCGACGGTCGAGTAATAGTATTTGCCCTTACCGTTCATATCATAATTGCCTTTGCGGTAGGATAGGAACAGGCCCAATTTGTTGTTGAGATCGTGTTGCAGGTCGCCGCCGGCCTCAATGCCCCAGACGTCGGCATCAATTTTAAGCGGAGAATCATATTTGGATGTATTATAAATGCCGTTGGCCCATAAGTTATAATCAGCGTTGATAACGGAAACGGCAATGTTGCTTACCAAATTGCGCGTTTGTTCCAAAGCGGCCGTCGGCAGTCCCTGATAGGCGATCACTTCCGGCGTGACGCGGCGATTGTCGGGAACGGGCGGAGGAGCCGGAGTCGGAATCACCGGTATAACCGGGTCAGGCGGCGTCGGAACGTCGGGGATTTCGGGGTCGGTGTTTTTATCCGGATTTGGGGTGTCGTTCATGGCAAATTCCCAGGTATGGTTTTGGTTGCCGGCATCTCTTTGACGATCAAACATGATGTCGTAAAGGTAAGGACTTTTGTAGACGCGTGAAATGACGAACGAATCCGCGTTACCGGCGGAGTCGTTGGCGGAACGGGCAAACAGGATGGCGCCGCGGTTGCGGATATCGGTGGCAGAGGCGGCATGAACGATCAGTTTGGTAGTCCCCTCGACGTTGCCGTTGACATCCAGTACGTCGGCCGTCATGGCATCGGGGTCAACGTCAATATGCACAAATCCGTTGTCGGAAGAATAATTTTTTAACTTTATGGTTTCAATATGGCGGTTGGCAATATAAAAAGCCGCATTTTTCAGATAGAGGGAAGTAACGGCATCGGCTTCGCGGTTGGGTGTGCCGTCCGAATTTAACGAAGCGGCAAACGCGCCTCTGCCGTCCCAGTTTTTGGCACTCTGATCCGGATGGCGGTAGGTGTCGAAACGAAGGGTAGTGTTTTGCACTTTAACGCTACCGGCATTGATGATGTCGTTATTGACGGCAATGTACTGAGCAGTGGTTCCGTTTTCGAGGTCAAGCGGTGAGTCGCCGCTGAAAGTCAGATTGTAATGACGTGAATACAAGGGTCTGGTCAATGTATTGCCGCCGTCGATGTTATCATTAACAATCCAATTGCCGCCGCCGCTGGTATCAAAAGTGACTTCGGTCGGTTTTTCAAGATTATAGGTCGAGATAAAGAGGGCATTGTAGTTCTTTCCCCGGATTTCGTCTTCTGTGTAGTTTTCGGAAAAGAAACGGTCGGTGCCGCCGGTCGAAAAAGTCAGCGCTTTGGACGTTGAGACTGCGCCGCCGTAAGAATAGCCTGTTTGGGCGTTTCGGGTCAGGGTATAATTGTTAAGGAAACTGCTGTAGATAAAACCGATACTGCCCGAATTGAGGAGGGCACCGCCCTGAGTGTGAGCGGCGTCGTAATCACCGATCGCATAGTTGCCGATAAAATCACCGCGGATACCGGCAAGGGTTCCATCGTTCCACATCGCGCCGCCTTGGCCGTCCAGATGATAGGCTTCGCTGTGATTGCCGATAAAGTCGCCGGTAACCACACCCATGGTGCCCCGGTTTTCGATGGCGCCGGCAATCGAATAATCATTGTCCGAACGGACGAAGTTTCCGATAAAATTACCGGTGATGTCACCGATCACCGCATAGTTGTTTATATCCTTGCTGTTGTTAATGGCGCCGCCCTGAGCATTTAAATCCCTGGTCCAGGCGTAATTGCCGATAAAATCACCGGTAATGTTGCCGATCCGGCCACCGGAATTGTAAATGGCGCCGCCGTGGGTGTTGCGTTGTGACGAAAGATAGTTGCCGATAAAATTTCCCTTAATATCGCCGATATAAGTCAGGTAGTTGCGGGCGGAGGCATTAAAAATGGCGCCGCCGTAAGAATAGTTCATCGGGTTGATAACATGATTGCCGACGAAATTGCCGGTGATGTTTCCGATATGGGTGTCGGCAGTGTCAGCCGTGCTGTAAATAGCGCCGCCGTTAGAATTGGATTTGACGTCACTGACATCGGGATACGGGACGTGGGTTTGGGTGTTGTTGCCGATGGTTTGGAAAGCGGCGTTGTTAATGGCGCCACCGTGGTCTTGGGCACGGCTGGCGGCAAAATCGGCGGTAACATCGCCACTCAGTTTGGTTTGCGGGGTGTTGTAAACGGTTAATCCTGTTTTGGGGGTGTAAGCGTACTGAAAATAATGATTTTTATCCTGAGGCATGCGAATCGTCAGCAGGTTGGTCTGGTCTTGCGGTTCGCTGTCCGGGTTCCGCCATGAAATTTCCGGTGCGGCGGTAAATTTTTCGGGGTGAAAATTAAACTTGTAATATTTGTCGGCGGTATTGCCGTTATTATCTTTTTCAAGTATTTTAAAGTGATAGTCGGTTTTTGTTCCTTCCGTAAGAGAATAAACGTTTCCGTCTGCCGGTGCCGTTTGAGCGGATGTACCGTAGCCGGTTGTTACCGATAACGCTGTCAGCAGGAAAAGAAACTTTTTCATATCACATATCCTTATAATATACATTTTAATTAAGCTTAAAAATAAGCCGGGACGAAGACGGCTTTAAAATGGCGACGATTATGGGAAATTTAAGTTCAGTGAGATGAAAAAAGTATTTTTCTGCTAAATGTTGAAGTTTCCTATGCTTTTGGAGGATGTCAAGCTAAAACGAAAGTAAAACATTTGGGTTCAGACATAAAAAAAACGCCCCGGTTTACGGAGCGTTTTTTTGTCTGCGTTGCAAACTATTTGATGATTTTCGAAACAACGCCGGCGCCGACCGTACGGCCGCCTTCGCGGATCGCAAAACGCAAGCCTTCTTCCATCGCTACAGGGTGGATCAAGGTTGCCTTCATCCGGATGTTGTCGCCCGGCATAACCATCTCCGTTCCTTCCGGCAATTCTACCGCACCGGTAATGTCCGTCGTACGGAAATAGAACTGAGGACGATAGTTGTTGAAGAACGGCGTATGACGACCGCCTTCTTCTTTCGTCAGAATGTAGCATTCGCATTCAAACTCGGTATGCGGCGTAACAGAACCCGGTGCTGCCAATACCTGACCGCGTTCAACTTCTTCTCTCTTCGTACCGCGAAGCAGAACACCGATGTTGTCGCCAGCTTCACCCTGGTCCAGAAGTTTACGGAACATTTCAACACCCGTACAAGTCGTCTTCTGGGTCGGTTTGATACCGATGATTTCAATATCGTCGCCGACATGGATAACACCGCGTTCAACACGACCGGTAACAACCGTACCGCGGCCCGAAATCGAAAATACGTCTTCAATCGGCATCAGGAACGGTTTGTCTTTCGGACGATCCGGCTGCGGAATGTAATCATCGACAGCGTTCATCAATTCAATAATCGAATCGTGGCCGATCTTGGTGTCGCTGTTTTCCAATACTGCTAACGCAGATCCTTTCACAATCGGAATCTCGTCGCCGGGGAAACCGTAAGAGCTCAACAGATCGCGGATTTCCATTTCTACCAATTCCAACAGTTCCGGATCGTCTACCTGGTCTACCTTGTTCATGTATACAACAATCGCCGGTACGCCTACCTGACGAGCCAACAAAATGTGCTCGCGCGTCTGCGGCATCGGACCGTCGGCTGCCGATACAACCAAAATCGCACCGTCCATCTGTGCCGCACCGGTAATCATGTTCTTTACATAGTCAGCGTGGCCCGGGCAGTCTACGTGCGCATAGTGACGTTTCGGGGTTTCATATTCTACGTGAGCCGTCGAAATCGTAATCCCGCGGGCTCTTTCTTCAGGTGCCTTGTCAATCTGATCATAAGCTGCAAATTCTGCACCGCCCTGTTCCGCCAATACTTTCGTAATCGCTGCCGTCAACGTCGTCTTTCCGTGGTCTACGTGACCGATCGTGCCGATATTGCAGTGCGGCTTGCTTCTTTCAAATTTCTCTTTTGCCATTTATCTGTCTTCCTATTTGTGTTGTTAAAACCAAAATCTTGATCAAAAATTTGGAGCGGGTGAGGGGAATCGAACCCCCGTCATAAGCTTGGAAGGCTTCTGCTCTACCATTGAGCTACACCCGCGCAAAGAATGTTCTTGCATCAAGCCCGTCGAATTAAAATGGTGGAGGGGGAAAGATTCGAACTTTCGTAGACTAAAGTCGACGGATTTACAGTCCGTTGCATTTGACCGCTCTGCCACCCCTCCATGAAAATTCAGACTGAGGGAAAAAGGAGTTGAAATCCTTTTTGCAAATTTCATTCTTGCAAATAATAGCATTTTGCTCAAGTTGTCAACACCTTTTTTATTTATGCCTGTGAATTTTTATCTCGGCCGCCTCAAGCGCGGCGGGAGTACCGACGTGGAAAAATTCGGCTTCATTGACGACAAACCCAAGCTTTCCGTGGCTTTGTGCCACGTCAAACAAATCGCGCAGTGAAAATTTTTCGTTTTCGATGCCGTCAAAAATTTTGCGGCTGACAATCGATACGCCGCCGAACATATAGGGAAAACCGGCAGTTTTGGCAGCGTTGCGTTCCGGCAGGCCGTTGCGGTCGATCCGATAGTCGCCGCTGCCGCGGTCGCCGCAGACGTCCTCCAACTTTTGAAGCAGCAGCAGAATATCATATTTGTTTTCGTCCCAGGCGTCGATCATACGCCACAAAGCCGGTTTGTAGCCGCGGTCGATGTAAAAGACGTCGCTGTTAATCACGAAAAAGGCGGGATCGGATAACAACGGCAGCGCTTTTTTGACGCCGCCTCCGGTTTCGAGGGCTTCCGCTTCTTCGGAAAAACGAATTTCAAAATCGGGATGAGCGCTTAAAAGATGTTCGCGGATCATCTCGCCTTTGTAACAAAGGTTGACGACGATATTGCGGATGTTCACTTCTTTCAGGCGATCGAAATTGTAATCAATCAGCGCGCGGTTGCCGACCTTTATCAGCGGTTTCGGGCAGTCATCGGTCAGGTTTTGCATTCGGGTGCCGCGGCCGGCGGCCATCATCATGGCTTGTCTTATCGGTTTGTGGGCGGGCAGCCGGCGTAATTCCTGCGGCATCCAACGTTCGAGCCAGCGGCGCATTTCGGCCAGTTTGGGATAAGCGAGCGCCCGTTCGAGCATTTGCCATGTTTGCGGAATATACTGCAGATAACGTTCTTTTTGATTTACCATGCTTAAAGTGGTAAATCGTCCCAAAACCCGCAGATGGCGATACATTGACAAAAAGGCGTAAGAATCTTCAAAATCCTGCCGGCTGACGTTTTCGAGCGCGGCAAAAAAGGAATCCTTGACCGCGGCAATGACTTGCGGCGAAGCGGTACGGCGATCGGCGGCCAGCAAACTGACGATATCATATGTCAGCGGTCCCCACATCGCATCCTGAAAGTCGATAACGGCGCAGTCGGCATGACCGGGCGGCAGCATGATATTGTCAATGTGATAGTCCCACAGAACCAAACGCTGCGGGACGCGAAAAGCCATTTCGGACAAGCGTTCGAAAATTTCGAGAAATTCTTTTTCGGCGTCATCGGGCAGCGGAAAACCGGCGGCCATCGGAAAGTACCATTGGGTAAACAGGCGAACGTCGTCGATGATGCGGCGGCGCGACAACTCGCCGGCACATTGCGGCCTTTCGCGTATGGCGGCGATTTTGGCAATCGCTTCTCCCGCTTTTTGATAAAGCTTCATTTCGTTATCAGCGGTGAGCGCTTTGGTAACGGTGAGGTCGCCGAGATCTTCCAGCAGCAGAAATCCGTTGTCAAAATCTTTGGCCGTCACCGCGGGAACATATACGCCGCGACGGCGCAGAAAGTCTGAAAGTTCGACAAACTCGCGGGTCCGGCAGCGGCAGCCTTCGTCGTCCATCACAACCGCGGTGGCGCCCCCGGCAAAAAAAGCCCGATAATATTTACGGCTGGAAGCGTCTGCCGTTAGCGGCCGAATCTCAAAATCGGCAGCGGAATGTTTACGGATAAAGTCTTGCATTTTTGCGGTACGGTCGAGATTTTCCATTGACCACAACTCCTGAAATGTTATTATTCGCCTAAAGCCGAGCATAAGCGCGAAGCTTTAAAATATCCTTAAAAGCGAGGTGGAAACATGAAGCATAAATATGCGGTATTTGATTGGGACGGAACGCTGGCAGACACTTATCCGGTAATTTCGGCGGCATATGATTATACCTTTGACAAAATGGGACTGCTGAGGATTCCGTACGATGAGGTTAAAAGAATTACCAGTACCCTGCAAAATAAAGACACTTTGGGATATATTTTCAAAGAACGCCGGGATGAAGCGGCCGGTTATTTTTACGAATATATTGAAAAATATCACACCGATCGCTTGGCCGCGATGCCGGGTGCGGCCGAGCTGTTGGAATACTGCCGCCGGGCCGGGATGGAAATTTATCTGATTACCAACAAAAAGACCCGTTTTATTCACGAAGAAATAGAAAAGCTGGGTTTCGGCGCTTATTTTAAAAAAGTGGTGGCGGCCGGGGAATATGA
This sequence comes from uncultured Alphaproteobacteria bacterium, assembly GCA_910587405.1. GTDB lineage: Bacteria > Pseudomonadota > Alphaproteobacteria > RF32 > CAG-239 > JAFUYI01. Next base: position 17,222 of record CAJUKS010000011.1, on the reverse strand, counting down.
ACAGGACAAACCTCATCCGACAGCCTGTCATGCTGTTTTTGACCATTGCGTGCCGCCGGCGGAGCGGATTGTCGTCATCGGCGACGGCGAAGCCGACGTTAAAACGGCGGCTTGTTATGATGACGGCGACAACAAAGCGGCCGTGGTCATTTATGATCCGAATCACAAATACGGCGGCGCGCAGCCGACCCTTAAAGTGGACAGTTTGGCAGCGGTCATTGATTTTCTTGAGAAAAACGACTGACGATCATTGTCGTTATTATTGAATTTTTTTATTTGCGATGCGGTTTACGGTTAAACGGCAAAGGCCTATGGGGAGAAAAACAAAATGCAAAACAAAAATCAGGTGGTTATTTACGGACGGCATGCCGTTGGTGCGGCGCTGAACAATCCGCAGCGTAAAATCGTGCGGGTGATGTGCCTGAAAGAAAACGCTGCCGAACTTAAGGGGCGGCTGCCCGACAACAAGATCGTGACCGTCGAACGCCGCGAGTTGGAAAAACTGCTGCCCCGAGACGCCGTTCATCAGGGAATGGCGGCGATTGCCGAAATGTTGCCGGGGATTTCTTTGGAAGAATTGTGCGAACGGGCACGTCCGAACGAAAGCGCCTGCGTTCTGCTTTTGGATCAGGTAACAGATCCGCAAAACATCGGCGCCATTATTCGTTCCTGCGCGGCTTTTAACGTGTTGGCGCTGGTGGTACAGGATAAAAATTCGCCGCAGGAAAGCGGGGCGCTGCTCAAAGCGGCCGCCGGAACTTTTGAATTGGTGCCGGTCTGTCGGGTTACCAACCTTTCGCGGGCAATTGACAAGTTGAAAAAAGAAGGTTTTTGGGCGGTCGGGATGGACGGCTATGCCACCGCCGACGTCAGCACATTGCCCAAGGACGGGAAACTGGCGGTGGTTATGGGCAGCGAAGGGGCCGGCATGCGCCGCCTGGTTGAAGAATCGTGCGATATGACGGTGCGGCTGCCGATCAATCCGCAGGTGGAAAGCCTGAACGTATCGACCGCGGCGGCGGTGGTTTTGTATGAAATCAACCGAAAATAGGAGAATGCGATGGCGGCAAATATCGAAGTTTGCGATTTGAGCAAAAATTATGACGCCATCCGGGCGGTCGACAACATCAGTTTTAAAGCCGCGGAGGGTGAAGTGATTGCTCTTTTGGGACCGAACGGCGCCGGTAAATCGACGTTGATGAATATGATTGCCGGATATCTGGCGCCGAGCCGCGGCAATATTTTTATCCGCGGCCGCAATATTCGCGATTTTCCGCTGGCGGTGAAAAACGATATCGGTTTTTTGCCCGAAGGATCTCCGCTTTATCCCGACCTGACGGTCCGTGAGTTTCTTGAATACATGGCAGGCTTGCGGCTGTTGGATAAAACGGCGGTGGATGAGGCGATCAAGACCGCCAAAATAGAAAATGTGGCAACACAGAAAATCGAAACCCTGTCCAAAGGTTATCAGCGCCGGGTCGGCTTTGCGCAAAGCATCCTTTCCGATCCGCCGATTTTGTTGTTGGACGAGCCGACCGACGGGTTGGATCCTAACCAGAAACATCATATTCGCGATTTGATTGCCCGGATGGGACGTCAAAAGACGATCATGATTTCGACACATCTTCTGGAAGAAGCCGAAACGATATGCAACCGGGTTATTCTGATCAGCGCCGGGCGGATTGTCGCCGACGGCACGCCGGCGCAAATTATTGCCGAAAGCGGAAAGAAAAATCTGGAAGAAGCTTTTCGGCAGTTAACCATTACTGAAGACGAGGCGTAAATGAAAAAATTGTGGGTGGTGACCAAAAACGAATTGCGGCGCTATTTTATTTCGCCGTTGGCTTATGTGTATCTGATCGCTTTTTTGCTGTTGAACGGTTCGTTTGCGGTTTATTTCGGTCATTTTATCGACCGCGGAACCGCCGATCTCGGTTCAATGTTTGCTTTTCAGCCCTGGCTCTATCTGTTGTTTATTCCGGGCATTTCGATGCGGTTGTGGGCGGAAGAGTTTCGCAGCAAGACGGTCGTGCAATTGCTGACGATGCCGGTTTCGGTTTCCACCCTGGTGTGGGGAAAGTTTTTGGCTTCGTGGATTTTTGCGGGTGTTGCTCTGGCTTTGACTTTTCCGTTTTGGCTGACGGTCAATTATCTCGGCAGTCCCGACAACGGCGTGATTGCGCTCGGTTATGTCGGCAGCTGGGTGTTGGCGGGATGCATGCTGGCAATTTCGCAGACGATGTCGGCTCTGACGCGCAATCAGGTGATTGCGTTAGTGTTGGCGGTCGTTGTCAACTTTTTGTTTTTTTTGAGCGGTGTCGAATATGTTCTGGGCTTTTTCCGCCTGTTTGCGCCGACGGCAGTGGTGGACATGATCGCTTCTTTCAGCTTTCTGATTCATTTCGGTTCGATGACCGGCGGGTTGCTGGAATTGAGAGACATTGTCTTTTTCGCTTCGGTAATTGTGTTGTTTAACGTTACCACTATCCTGGTCGTCAGTTTTCGCACGTCTGGAACTTCGCGCTGGCTCAAATCGACTCAGGCCGGTTATTACGTGTTGTTTTTTTTGCTGTTGCTGAGCGCTTTTGCCGGTTTGAATATGACGGCCAACCATTTTTTGCAAACCCGTCGCTATGATTTCAGCGAAGAAAAACTTTATACCCTGACGCCGTCGGCGCGGCAGGTGTTGGACAATATTCCCGAACCGGTTTTGGCAAAACTTTACTATTCGCCGTTGTTGGGACAACGCAATCCGGAAATGCGGTTGATGTTTGACCGCGTGCGGCTGTTGTTGGAACAGTTTTCAAAGTTGGCGCCGCAAAAATTCAGTTACAAAATCTATAACCCGCAGCCGCTTGACGATGCGGAAGACGAAGCGATTGCAGCCGGTATGCAGCCGCTGCCGCTGGTCGATGCCAACCAAAACGGTTTTTTCGGGCTGGTGTTGAGCGACAGTGCCGACCGTCATGAAAAAATACCGTTTTTTGCGTTGGAGCGCTATCCTTATTTGGAACAGGATTTGACCGAGGCGGTCTATCGGTTGTATCATCATAAGAAGGTGCTGGGCCTGATCAGCAGCCTGCCGGTTTTTGACACGCCGTTTGAAGGCGGGTATGTGTCGCCGCGCTGGAACATCATGACGGAAATCGAAAAGCTTTATGATGTCAAAGTCGTCAATAAAGCTGAGGACTTGAGTCAGATTGACGTCTTGATGATTATTCATCCGCTGCGGCTGACCGATGAAATCGTCGCCGGAATCAAGCATTATTCCGAACTGGGCGGCAAAACGCTTCTGCTGCTGGATACGGCTGCGGAAGCGTCGCGGATTTTTTCGCCCGACAATATCGAGTTTTATCCGTCCAACCTCAACGGTCTGGATAAATTTTGGGGTTTTCGTTTTTATAACGAACTGGTGGTGGCCGATCTTGACAATTCGATTACGGTCGATGCCACCAAGAACTATTCGACCAACCCTGTGTTTACTCAGGACGTGGTGCAGTTTGTGGTGCCGGCGACCGCAATGAATCCCGATTTTGCCGCCACCCGCAATTTGCAGGGCATTTTGTTCGCTTCGGCGTCGGCGTTGGTTCCGGAGGGAAATCGCAGTCTGTTTGTGCCTCTGATCAAAGCCGATGAAAATTCCGGGGTTTTAAGTTCCGGCGTGGTGTATGAGGGCAAAAATCCGGCCGACCTGCTGGGACTGTTCAAACCGGACGGCAAATTAAAGTTTTTGGCGGCGCTGCTGGTGGAAAAGAATCAGCGGAATCCGTTTGAAGTGATTGCGGTTGCGGATACCGATTTTATTTACGATACGTTCTGGAGCAGCAGCCGCACCATTTTGGAAAACAATTATTTCATTCCGTTGTATGACAATGCCAACTTTGTGCTTAATGCGCTGGATTATCTGTCCGGTGACGACGTTCTGGTCGATCTGCGCGGCCGTACCCGCAAAATTCGCCGTTTTGAAGGGCTTGAAAAGCTGCGTAAAGATAATTTGCGCGTTTTCCGAACCCGGGAAAACGAAATTTTCAAACAAATAGAACGGACCAAAACCGCATTGCAGGAAGTTTTTGTAAAAAAAGAATTTGAAGGGCGCGACAGCTTTTCGCCCGACGAACTGGCCGTCATTGCCGGAACCCGGCAGAAACTGGACAATCTGCGCCGGGAACTGGCAGAAATTCGGACCGGTATGCACCGTAATATCGAACAAACCGCCCTGATGATCAAGTTTGTAAACATCTATCTGGTGCCGTTGTTGATTGCAGCGGCTTTGGGGCTGGCCGGATTGAAGAATTTCTGGCGTCGTCGCCGCGCCGGTACAAGTCTTTTTCAGATTTCTTTTAATCGTGAATTCAAGGTGGCCGGTATAATATCGCTGTTGTTGTTGGCAGCGGGTGCAACTTCGTTTTGGCTGAGCAGCCGCAATGCGGTGGACCTGTATGAAAACCGGCCGGTGTTTGAAGATTTGACGGCAGAGCTTAACCGGGTGGCGAAAATTTCACTGACCTCGGCTGCCGGAAGTTTGCATTTTTATAAAGAAAACAATATTTGGAAACTGGAAGGTTACCCCTGCCTGCCGGTTTATCAGGAACGGATACGGCGCTTTCTGGCCTCATTGGCGGCGGCGGTGTATTATGAAAAGAAATCGGACAAAGCCGAATATTTGTCGCGTTTCGGTCTGGCGCCGGCGGCGGCCAAAGATTCACCGGCGACGGAAGTGTTGCTGGAGGGAGAAAACGGCAAAAAACTTGCGGATTTTTCAATCGGCAAATATGACATCGACATCGGCCGCGGTGCCCGGGCCGCTTATATACGTTTTGCCGACAAGTTTCAGGTATGGATGGTAAAAGCGGATTTGATCGATTTGTCGACGGCGGCCAACGACTGGACTTACAGCAGTTTGTGGAATCTGCGTTTCGGCCGTCTGAGCGGCTTTAACGGCAGCAACAATCTCAATCGTACGACCGAGTTGGTCAAAACACTGCTTAATACCGCGTTTGTCGATTCCGCCGAAGGTAAAGCCGAGGGGGAGAAAGTGTTGTCATTGAAGCTTGACGTCGAAAATGCGGTACAAACAGAGATTGACATTTGGCAAAATGAGGGGCATATCTATGCCGATTATATTTTTGATTCGGCAGAAGAGAACGGATATCTCGGATTTTTTGCCGAAACGGCGGCAAAATGCCGTTATGAGATCAGTAAGGATAATTTGAAGAAGATAGAAGATGTCGTTGTTACCGTCCGATAACCTCCAAACCGCACGCCTGAAGAAAATTGCGACCACGGCCAGCGTTTCTCTGGCGGTTTCTCTCACCGTTATAAAATTTGCAGCGTCCCTCTATACCGGATCGCTGGCAATTTTGTCGTCGATGGTCGACAGCCTGTCCGATATCTTTTCGTCGCTGATTACTTTTGTGGCGGTTCGTTTTTCTTCGCAGCCGGCCAGTTCCGGTCATCGTTACGGTTACGGCAAGGCCGAGGCGCTGAGCGCGCTGATTCAATCGGCTTTTATTGCCGGATCGGGCGTGTTTGTCATTTATGAGGGGATTCACCGTTTGTTTTCGCCGCGTCCGGTAGAGGACAGCGGTTTCGGAATTTTCATCATGCTGGTGAGCATGGCGGCAACTTTCGGCCTGATCGCGTTTCAGAAATATGTGATCCGAAAAACAAACTCGCTGGCGGTGGCGGCGGACAGTATGCATTATATGGTCGATATGGCGACCAACCTCTCGATCGTGATCAGTTTGGTGATGGTTAAGGTTTTTGATATTTACTGGTTTGATACCCTGGCAGCCTTGTTCGTCTCGGTTTATCTGCTGTTTAACGCCTATAAAATCGCCCGTGACGCTATTTCGCTGCTGATGGACCGGGAATTGTCGGAAGAAGTGCGGCAGTCGGTGATTACGCTGGTTAACAACTGCGGTTTCTGCCGCGGCATTCATGATCTGCGCACCCGGGATTTGGGCGGCATTTACATGTTTGAGTTTCATCTTGAACTGGAAGGTACTCTGTCTTTATATCAGGCCCACGAACTGACGGATATTGTCGAACGCGAAGTTAAGGAAAAGTTTCCCAACTCACAGGTGATTATTCACCAGGATCCGGCCGGTGTCGATGAAGAACGGTTGGACAATCTGCTGGTTCCCTGATTTAAAAAGCGATGTCCGCCTCATAGGCATATACAATTTCGGTATCTTCTTCGTTTTCGCTGCGGCTTAATTCGCAAACCATAAGAGTGTCGGCATCCTGCAGGCTGTCAAAGACTTCGTCGGGAAGACGGTCGATCATTACGCTGTCTTGATCGTTGCGGTGCAATACTGCCGACAGATCTTCGGCATTGATTTCAAAAGTCGCTTCTTTGGGTTCGCTGTCGCCGGCATACAGCAGCAGCATAACTTCGTCTTCTTCGTTAACGATAAAATCAAATGAATTGTCCATGGGAGAATCTTTCCGAAAAATAAATTAATTATGGAATTATTGTAAGAGCAATAATTATATTTACAAGAGTAATGTTGATAGTTGTGTGAATTTTGATGAATTTTTGTTTGGGCTGACATATAGTCGTGATTATGAACACGATCATTGACAAAATCATCAATTTATTGAAGTGGCCGGTTGCGGTATGGGCGCTGTGGTCGGTTCCGGCTTTTTTTCAGTCGTTGGAATATTTTGATTTCAAAACCCTGAAATTTGTAGCGCTGTTTGGCGGCTTTTTCATGTTTTTCGTGGCACGGACGTCGATGGATGCTTCGGTACGCACTTCAATGCAAATCATTGCCCACGAGCTGACGCACAGTTTTTTTGCCTTGTTAACGTTCCACAAAGTCAAACATATTCGGGTCGCCGACGATAATTCGGGCGGTTCGATGGGCTTTGAGGGCGAGGGAAACTGGCTGATTATCATCGCACCCTATTTTTTTCCGTTGTTTTGCTTTTTCTTTATGATCGGCGTGGGTTTTTATATGAAACTGGCGCCGTTAAACTGGGTGGTCAGTGCGGTCTTCGGTTATTTTATCGGTTATCATGTCGATACGGTGGCTTCGCAAATCCATGAAAAACAAACCGACCTGCCGAAAGTCTCCTATCTGTTTTGTGCCCTGTTTCTGCCCGGTGCCAATTTGTGGGTCATCGGCAGCATGATGGCGTTTAACAGTGCGGGATGGAACAGCTTTTTCAAATATCAGGAATTGATTGCGCATTTAAACGCACAAAATCTGCGCCATATTGTCGGTTTAGCTTTTAACATATAAAGTCGGTTTTCCGGCATCGACGGCAACCCGGGCGCCGATCGGCACCGTTTTGCGGGCGCGAACGTGGCCGAACGGAAAGTTTTTAATTATCGGAATTTTGACGGCGGCGGCAAATTCGTCAATGATCTGGTTGAGGTCCTTGTCGTCGGGATGATTGAGATAAACGTCGCTGAATTGTCCGAAAATGACTGCCTGCACGCCGGCAAAACCGGGCTGCTGGCGCAATTGCAGCAACATCCGTTCAAAACGATAGCTTTTGTCGTCGACGTCTTCCAACAGCAAAACCGTATTATTGAGGTCGGGATAAAAAGGTGTTCCGGCCAAAAGCTGCAAAACGCACAAGTTGGTGCCGATCAGTCTGCCTTCGGCATATCCGGGGTTAACGGTAACGCCGCCGGCAATCTCGTCAACCGTGCCGTCGAGAGTCTGAAGCAGACTTTGGGCCGTGTAGGGATGGATGTTTCCGCCGGCAAAATCGTATTTGAGCAGAATACCGGCATAGCTGATATTGCCGGTTTGGGCATAAATTCCGGCCTGCAGAGCGGTGATGTCGCTGAAACCGATCAGCGGTTTGGGATTTTTGCGGATGACGTCATAGTCGAGAAGCGGCAAAACGTACTGTGCGCCGTAGCCGCCGCACGAGGCAAAAACGGCTTTTATTTCCGGATCTTTGAAAAAACGCATCAGATCTTCGGCGCGTTGTTCGGGCGTTCCGGCCATATGGTTGAAACGGTCATAAACATATTTGCCGAGGACAACCCGGTAACCGCAGCTCTCCAGCCAGCGCAGACCGTCGCGGATTTGCGCGGGCGAATCGAGCGCGCAGGACGGGGATACAATGCCGACTTTAGAGCCGCGGGGAACCGGGAAAAGCATTTTATAACTCCTGAAGCAGCTGGCGGCTGAAATCGGGCAGCGAATTGTCGCGAGCCCCCATGATGACGATGCAGTCGCCGTCACGGGCGTTTTCCAAAATAAACCGATGAACGTTTTCGCGGTTTTCAAGGAAATAAGCATTCTTCAAGCCGTTGGCTTTGGCGGCGCGGACAATATTGTCGGCAGTGATTTCGGGATCGATTTTCTTGTCGAGCATATAAACTTCGGGCATGACGAAAATATCTTCGTTACCCAGTACGCCGGCAACCGCCGCCGCCACTTCGTCACCGGTGTTAAAAGCGGAAAAGGGACTGTGCGACTGATACATCACAATCAGACGGCGCGGATATTCTTTCAAGGCGGAGAGCGAAGAAGCAATTTTACTCGGATTATGGGCAAAGTCGTCAATCAGGGTAATGTTGCATGCGGTGGTGCCGACAATTTCCAAACGGCGTTTGATACCCGAAAAGCCTTCCAGCGTTTCGGCGGCCTGCAGCGGATCGATTCCGGCCTGGGCACAAACGGCGATGGCGGCAAGGGCGTTGGAAACGTTAAAGGCGCCGAATAAATTGAGGCGGAAAGTGCGGCCGCGGAACCGGTATTGAACCCCTTCCGGCAAGCTTCGAATATCGTCGGCAAAGAAATCGGCGGCCGGATCTTTAACCGAGAAAGTGACGGTTTTGCGGTCGTGTTTCAAACCGCAAGTCAGTTCGCAATCGGCATTGACGACCAACGCGTCTTTAGTGTGGGCGGCAAAAGCAGTAAAATAACTGATCAGGTTTTCCATCGACGTGTGATCATGAGAAATATTGTTGATCAGGGCCACGTTGGGATGATATTTGCAAATTGAACCGTCACTTTCGTCAGCTTCGATGACGCAGAATTTGTCCTGATTGTAGATAAAGTTGGGCAGGCCTTTCAGCAGTTCATAGTTGCGCAGCATTCCGCCGTTGATCATACAGGGTTTTTGACCGAGCATGTCGAGAATATAACCGATCATGGCGGTGGTGGTGGTTTTGCCCGAAGTTCCGCCGACGGCGATACCGAACGGATATTGATGGAACAGCTCCGAGAGCAGGTCCGAACGTTTTTGAACCGGAATATTAAGCGCGCGGGCGGCCTTGATATCGGGGTTGTTTTCGTCTAAAGCGGCGGAAACATACACAACGTCGGTGTCGGCGTCAATGCCGGAACCGTCCTGAGGGAACAGCTTGATTCCCATGTCTGACAACGCCTGACGGTTTTTGCCGTCGTGTCCAGCGTCAAAGCTGCGATCGCTGCCGCAGACCTCAAAACCTTTTAAACTCAGAATTTGGGCCAGCGGGCTCATGCCGTTGCCGGAGATTCCACAAAAACAAACTTTAGTCATTTTAGTCTTTTTTCCTTCCTGTTTTTTCAGAGAGCGTTCAGAGTTTCTTCTTCACGTTCACGAAAGATTCTCAAATTGGTATAATCGATGATGATGTAGCTTTTGCCGTCGCCATCCACGTTGACGGCCAGCGCCGCGCCGACATCCGGATCTTCGAAAGTTGCATACAAAACCGCCTGTCCGCTCTGTAATTCGGCCAAAAAGTCCGGACCGCCGATTGGTTGGGGGATTTTTTCTATTTCAATCTTATCTACTCCATACTCGTCTTTGACTTTTTTTTCAATAGCAGAGATTTTGGGCGTAAAGAATTCTTGGGCATTGCCGTATTTGCGTTCGAGCAATTTATAGTATTTGCGGTATAAAAACAATACCTTGGATGCCGAAGCGTCGTCGTCGATCAAACGCCCGTAACCGTTGATGCGCCAAAGCGAATTGTTTTCGCCGAAACTGACGACCACCTGGCGGAAGTCGGAAATCGGCTTCGGCAGTTTGGTGACGATAAAATCGTTGACGCTGTCTTTGCGTTCAATCCGTTCGAGATCAACGCCCAGGGCTTTGGTCTGGTTGTAGGTTGCGCCCCACGAGAGTCCGAACGGCGCTTCGCCGTATTTGGTGGTGGTATCGATCGGTTTGCTGACCGCCGTGACCGGCTTTGGCTGGGTTGGGGAACGAAACTTGAGCGGCTGCCCCTCGATTTTGATGATTTTGGGTTTTTGTTGCAGCAGGCGGCTGGCTTTTTCTTTAGCGGAAAGTGAGCTTTCTTCCATCTTGATATCGTCGGAAATCAGAACGTCTTCCAGGAATTTGCCGCCTTCAAGGGTTTCGGCTTTCAGAGAAGCTGCGGTAAAAAGAAGGCAAAGGACTGTAAAAAATATCTTTTTCATCGAATTATTCCCGTTATAGGTCAAGAAAAAAATTGAACACCGTTCAGAATTGAATTATTATAATGCCAAATTGCAAACAATTTGTTAAGAAAAATATATGATGCAGAATTCAAAAGACAATATCCGCCAAAAACTGTTGCAGACCGGACGTCGGCTGGTGGCCGAAAAAGGGGCGGCGTTTTTAACCGCACGCAAGCTTTCCGAGGCTTCCGGCTGTTCGATCGGTACTATTTACAATCAATTTGCCTCGATGGACGATTTTATCGCCGAGCAAAACGAACTGACGCTGGACGAGCTGTATGCCTATCTCAGCCAGTTGGGCGGACAACCCTACGGCTATCGCAATATTAACCTGTATGCGGATTTTTTCCGGCAGTTTGTCGCTTCAAACCGGCAGTTGTGGTTTTTGTTTTATAACTTTCACCTCAATCTGAACGGCTACCGTCTGAGCATCGGCTATCGGCGCCGGCTGGTCAAGTTCGGATGTCTGTTGCGGCCGGATCTGACGGCGATGTTTCCGCGGATCGGCATCAAACGGTTAAAAACGTCGCAAAAAGTGCTGGAAACCGCGTTGACGGCCCTGAGCGCCCTCTCGGCGGCCGGCGGCGGCAGCGACAACCGCAGCGCTTTGCTGCTCAATACTTATCTGGCCGGCATGATGATGCTCAACAAGGAGTAAAAAAATGGACTTTTTGGCTTTGCTTTACCAGCGTTGGATTTATTTTTCGACCGATCCCGAAGTGCTGGCTACCCTGTTCAACAACCGTTTTTTGCTGATTTTGCTGGTGATTGTGCTGTTGCGGATAAAATATACCACCTACAGCAGCATGTGGGCCAGCGCTTTGGTCAACATTCCGGGAACCATCCTTCATGAAATGATGCATTATATCGTCGGGCTGGTTCTCAACGCCCATCCGTGCAACTTTACGATTTTTCCGCGCAAGTCTCCCGACGGTTATTATGTGATGGGAAGTGTCGGCTTTCGCAACGTTACCTTTTATAATGCGATTCCGTCGGCAATGGCGCCGTTGCTGCTGCTGGTGATCGGTTTTTATGTCAATCGCTATTATCTGCCGCTGATGCGTCCGACAATGCTGAATTATATTTTGTATGTGTTGATTCAGACCATCATCATCGAAAACGCGATGCCTTCGGGCGCCGACTTCAGGGTGGCGGGCATGTATCTCAAAGGGATTCTGCTGTACGGGGTTTTGCTGGTCGGCTTATTGATTTTGGTCTGACAATACTCGCAAATATTCGAAAACCGTCGAGAAGATCTATTTTTCGAGGTCTTTGACTATTGCTTCGGTCACCTGTTTGGCGTCGCCGTAGAGCATAATGGTATTGTCGTTGTAAAACAGCGGATTGTCTACCCCGGAATAGCCGGCCGCCAGCGAACGTTTAACGAAAAAGACCGTTTTGGCGCGTTCGACTTCCAGAACCGGCATGCCGTAGATCGGGGACGAAGGGTCGGTTTTGGCCAACGGGTTGGTGATGTCGTTGGCGCCGATCACATAGGCCACGTCAACGTTTCCGAAATCACGGTTGATGTCGTCCATCTCATAAATTTCGTCATAGGGGACGTTGGCTTCGGCCAACAGAACGTTCATATGCCCGGGCATGCGGCCCGCCACCGGATGAATTGCAAAACGTACCTCGGCATGATATTTTTGCCGCAAAACATCGGCCATTTCCTTCAGGGCATGCTGCGCATGGGCGGCAGCCATGCCGTAACCGGGAACAATGATGATTTTTTCCGCATTTTCCATAATAAAAGCAGCGTCTTCGGGGTTGCCGCTGCGGGCGGTGCGGTCTTCGCGGCCGGCTGTTGCGTCGCGGGAAGAAGCCTGAGTGTTGCCGCCGGTCATGATCTGAAGCAGCGAGGAGTTCATTGCCTTGGTCATGACATAAGCCAGAATGGCGCCGCTGGCACCGACAATCGTGCCGGTAATGATCAGCAACGTTTGTCCGAGCGTGAAGCCGATTCCGGCCGCTGCCCAGCCGGAATAGGAATTAAGCACCGAAATAATAATCGGCATATCGGCGCCCCCTACCGGCAAAACCAGCAGGAATCCAAGCAGCAGGGCAATAACGGCCAACGCCCAGAACAGCCATTCGGCATGCCAGAGCGAAAAAGCCGCTAACAAGGCAAAGGCAGCGGCGCCGAGCAAGATGTTGAGCGGGTGTTGCAACGCAAATCGAAACGGTCGTCCGGGCAAAAGTCCCTGCAATTTGGCAAAAGCGATCATTGAGCCGGAAAAGGCCAGGGCGCCGATCAGCAACCCCGCAGCCGAGCCGAAATAACGGGTGCCGCCGTCGGCGATTTCTCCGGCGGCAATAAACACGGCGGCCAAACCGCCGAGACCGTTAAAAGCGGCAATCATTTGCGGCAGCGCCGTCATCTTGACCTTTTGTCCGCTGATGACGCCGATGATACCGCCGATGGTCAACGCAGGAACAATCAACAGCAGGCGTTGCGGCGGAACCAGCGCCAAGGCCGTTACCACGGCAAGCGTCATGCCCGCAATTCCCAAACCGTTGCCGAGACGGGCGCTGCGGGGAGAACTGAGACCGCGAATCGCGAGAATAAAAAGAACCGCCGCCGTCAGATAAATTAATCCGCTCATTACTTTTTCTCCCGGGTTTTGAACATTGACAGCATCCGCGCCGAAACGGCAAACCCGCCGAAAATGTTGACGGCGGCCAAAACGACGGCAATCAGTCCGCAAGCCTCGGCCCACGGATTCTCGGCAAAACCGGCGACGGTGACCGCGCCCAGGACCACCACGCCCGAGACTGCGTTGGAAACGCTCATCAACGGCGAATACAGAGCCGGCGTTACGCCCCATACCACAAAATAGCCGATAAAAGCAGCCAATATAAAAATGGTTGTCAGATCAATCATAACTTACTCCCGTTTTTTGCCCTGATAATAAATACAGGTGCGGTTAAGGATTTCGTCATTGAAGTCGGGTGCGGCTGCGGGCAGGGCGGCCGGCTGCAACAGGCGGAAATAATTGTAAATGTTGTTGGCAAACAAAATACTTGCGGTATGCGGCAGCAAAGCCGCCATCATTTTGTCGCCGGTGACGGTTGCGCCGTTGGCGGTGAGATAGGTTTCCGGATAGCTTAAAGCTTCCACGTTGCCGGAAATGTCAATCAGAATGCTGCCGCGGCGAAGGCTTTCCAACTGTTTTTCGCGAATCAGAACCGGCGCGTTGGGCGGCGATCCGGCCGCGGTAATGACAATGTCGGACTCAAAAACGGCTGTTTCAAGATTTTCGGATGTTACAAAACGGGCACCGAGGGACTCGGCCTGTTCGCGGGTTTCGGGGCGGATATCGGAAGCGGAGACGGCGGCGCCGAGGCGTTTGGCGGTGGCAATCGCCTGCAATCCGGCAACACCGATTCCGATCACCAATACTTTTGCCGGCGGCACTGATCCGGCGGCGGTTGTCATCATCGGCACGACGCGGTTAAGCATGTTAACGGCTTCCGACACCGCTTTGTAGCCGGCCAGATTGTCTTGCGAAGACAAAATATCCATGTTTTGCGCTCGTGAGATGCGCGGGATTTTTTCCAAGGCATACAGACTGAGCCGGTGATTGAAAATCAGTTCGTCGTCTGCCTCAAGGCGGCGAAGGTCGGCAATCACGGAGATGCCGTCGGGCAGCCGCGCCAGTTCTTCCGGAGAGGGGGCCTGAATTTTAAACAGAAAGGCGGCATCCTGTACGGTCTGTTCCGTCGTTGCGGTGATTTCGGCACCCGCCTGCAGATAATCGTCATCACTGAAACCGGCTGCTTGGCCGGCTTCTTTTTCGATTTTTATACGGATGGCGCCCTCGGCAAGTTTGCGGACGACGGCGGGTGTGACGGCAACCCGTTGTTCGTAATCGGCGGTCTCTTTCAGAACAGCTATAATCATTTTGTCTCCGTTTTAACGATTATGAAAGTTTATCTTGATATAATCATGTTTAATTTTTTGAAAACGGAGATAAGTTAAAAATGTCGGTTTTGTGGAGTTTATTTGCGACTTTCTTTAAAATCGGCCTCTTTACGTTCGGCGGCGGTTATGCGATGATCCCGCTGCTGCAGGCGGAGTTGGTTGAAAAAAAGAAGTGGGTCAGCGACGAAGAAATCATGGACTATTATTCGATCGGCCAGTGCACGCCGGGGATTATTGCGGTCAATGTTGCCACTTTTATCGGTTATAAAATGAAAAATGTTTCCGGTGCGGTTGTGGCGACCGCCGGTATTGTGATGCCTTCGTTTTTGATCATTATCGGTTTGGCCAACATTTTGGCCCTTTATATGGAAAACCGTTATGTTGCCCATGCTTTTGCCGGGATTCGGATTGTGGTGATCGCCCTGATTTTTGACGTTATTTTAAGTATGCGCAAAAAAGGGATCGGCAGTCTGTTGCAGGGAACAATTTTTATTTTGTCAATGCTGGGGCTTCTGTGGCTGGGCGCTTCGCCGGTGACGGTGGTTGCGGCGGCGGCATTCATCGGTTTGATGGTAAGGGGCTGAGACAATGATTTTTTTAACTTTATTCGGCGAATTTTTCAAAATCGGCTTGTTTGCGTTGGGCGGCGGCTTGGTAACGGTTCCGTTCCTGTTTGACCTCAGCGCGGCTTATCCGTGGTTTACCTCGGCAGAACTGGTGGATATGATTGCGGTGTCTGAATCTTCTCCCGGGCCGGTCGGCGTGAATATGGCAACTTATGCCGGCTTTAAGGCCGCAGGCATTGCCGGCGCTTTTACCGCCACTTTGGGGCTTGTTTTTCCGTCGGTGGTGATTATCGTGATTATTGCCAAACTGTTGGACCGTTATCGCGAAACCAGCTTTTTTCAAAATCTGATGTATACGATTCGCCCGGCGGTGCTGGCGTTAATTCTGAATGCGGGGATTGAACTGGGGCGGTTGTCGTTGCTTAACCTTGAGGCGGTGGCAATTTGCGCCGTATTTTGGGGTGCAATTCATTTTTTCAAACTGCACCCCATTGCCTATATTATCATCGGCGGCATTTTAGGCCTGGTTCTCGGCTTATAAATCGAGCGCCTTGCGATAAGTGTCGAGCAAGAATTCCTGTTCGTCGCGGTCGGCGGCGTTCATTTTGCGCAGTTTCAAGATCGAGCGCATGATCTTAACGTCAAAACCGGCCGATTTGGCTTCGGCAAAAACATCGCGGATATCGCCGGAAAGAGCTTTTTTCTCTTCTTCCAGGCGTTCGATGCGTTCGATCAGCGAACGCAGTCTGTCGGCAGCAATGCCTCCAACTTCTGTCATTTTTTATCTCCTGAAAACGGGTTTTTGATTGTAAGCGAGATTATCAAAACCTATATATTTTTACAAGCAAATAAATTTGTGTGAACAAAAAAATATTGTAGAAGTTTAAATTTTAACGCTTATAATGCCGCTATTATATAAAATGTGAAAGAGGATAAAAAATGCCAAAAAAAACCTATACCCGTATTCTGGCCACCATCGGACCGTCTTCGGCCGATGAAGAAACGATTTCCCGCCTGCTTGATGCCGGCGCCGACGCCTTTCGTTTTAATTTCAGCCACGGTACGCATCAGGAACATCGGCAACGTTATGAAACAGTGCGCCGCCTTTCCAAAGAAAAAGGATTGTTTACGACCGTGGTGGCCGATTTGCAGGGACCGAAACTGCGGGTGGGAGAATTTGAAAACGGCGGAATCGTGTTGGAAGAAGGCGACCGCTTTGTGCTGGACATGCAGAATTTGCCCGGTAACCGGCAGCGGGTCACTTTGCCGCATAAGGAAATTTTTGCGGCAATCAAGCCCGGTGACGAGTTGCTGCTCAACGACGGCAATATTGTCTTGACGGTTGAATCGTGCGGCAGCGATCAGGCGGTGACGACGGTTAAGGTCGGCGGAGCTCTTTCGGGCCATAAAGGGGTTAATCTGCCCAACATCAAACTGCCGATTTCCGCGATTACCGAAAAAGACCGCGAAGATTTGAAATTTGCCCTTGACATGGGCGCCGACTGGGTCTGCCTTTCTTTTGTGCAATCTGCCGAGGATGTGAAGGCGGCCCGCGAGTTGATCGGCGATCGGGCCCTGATTATTTCCAAGTTGGAAAAACCGAGCGCAATTGCCGAGCTGGAAGACATTATCCGGCTTTCGGACGGCATTATGGTCGCCCGCGGCGATCTCGGCGTCGAATGCCCGTTGCAGGCGGTTCCGGTGTTGCAGAAGAAAATTATCAATGCCTGTCGCAAATATGCGCGTCCGGTAATTGTTGCGACTCAAATGCTGGAATCGATGATTGAAAAACCGACGCCGACCCGTGCCGAAGTTTCGGATGTGGCAACTGCCGTTTACGACGGTGCCGATGCGGTGATGCTTTCGGCTGAAACGGCCGCCGGCAAATATCCGGTCGAAGCGGTCAAAATGATGAGTAAGATCATTACTCAGGTCGAAGCCGATCCGTTGTTCTTCCAGTATATGAAAAGCATGCAGTCGGTATCGTGCTGTATGGGTGAGGCGGATGCCATCACGTTTGCCGCCAGCGAAATTTCCAAAGTGTTGACCAAAGTGGCCGCGGTGGTCACTTATACCAGTTCGGGCCGCACCACCTTTTTAGTTTCGCGCGAACGTCCCGATATTCCGATCATTGCGGTAACGCCGGATGTCAAAGTTGCGCAGCAGTTGGGTTTGGTTTGGGGGGCCCGGCGTTTTATCAATGCGTCGACTTTCGGAAGCTTTAATCACTTTGAAGACGTGGCAATGTCGGTTGCCTTGGAAAGCGGTGCGGCCGGTCACGGTGACCACATTATCGTTACGGGGGGTTTTCCGCTGGGTGTGAAAGGTCGG
>CAJUKS010000010.1 GCA_910587405.1 uncultured Alphaproteobacteria bacterium | reverse complement strand
CAAAGCTATAAGCTCTTTAGAACCACGCGTCTAACGCGTGGTTTTCATATTACAACAAATCGCCGATACCGCCTTGAGACGACGGCGAATTAATCAACAAACGTCCGGTCGGCAATTTGGTGGCAAAAAAGTTGATTCGTTCCTGAGAACGGCTGTCGGTATACAAAACCGAAGTGTGCCCCACCCCGCCCAAATTGACCAGTTCTAATGCCATATCGGTTGCCTGTTCGAAATTGTCCGCTTTATACAAAGCCAAAATTGGTGACAGTTTTTCATGAGCAAACGGGTTGGTACGATCGGTCGAAGTCTGTTCGCTGACCAACACCTTGGCATGCGGCGGAACTTCAAACCCGGCCAGTTTGGCAATGGTGGCGGCGCTTTGGCCGACAATATCGGCATTAACCGTCATCTTTTCGGTAAGAATGATTTTTGACAACTGCTCGGCTTCTTGTTGATTAAGAATATAAGCGCCCCGAAATTCCAACTCTTTTTTGACCTGATCGTAAACCTCTTTTACCGCAATCACCGACTGTTCGGAAGCGCAAATCATGCCGTTGTCAAAGGTTTTGGACATCAGGATGTAAGAAACGGCCATTTCGACATCGGCGGTTTCGTCAATCACCGCCGGCGTGTTGCCCGCGCCGACACCGAGCGCCGGTTTGCCGCTGGAATAAGCCGCTTTGACCATTCCCGGACCGCCGGTGGCCAAAATCGAATCAATCAGAGGATGCGTCATCAAGAGGTGGGAAAGCTCCAGCGTCGGTTCGTCAATCCAGGCAATGATATCTTTCGGCGCCCCTGCTGCCACAGCGGCGTCGCGAATCAGACGCGCCGCCGCAATGGTGGACTTTTTGGCACGCGGATGAGGCGAAAAGATAATGGCGTTGCGGGTTTTTAAACAGATCAGTGACTTAAAAACCGCGGTAGAAGTCGGGTTGGTGGTCGGCACAACCCCGGCAATCACGCCCAGCGGTTCGGCAACGATTTTGATGCCGTTGGTACGGTCTGCCTTGATGACGCCGCAGGTCTTTTCGTTTTTGTATTTGTTATAAATATATTCGGAAGCAAAATGGTTTTTGATTATTTTGTCTTCCACAATGCCCATTCCGGTATCTTCCACCGCCATTTTGGCCAGCGGAATCCGCGCTTTGTCGGCAGCAGCGGCAGCGGCCTTGAAAATGGCGTTTACCTGCTCCTGCGAAAAGGTTGCAAATTCTTTCTGCGCCCGTTTGACCCGGACAATCAGATTTTCCAGTGCCTCGGCGGTGTTAACGATTTCGACTGGCTGATCCGGCACGGTTTCCTTATTTTGGTTAGCCTTATCCATTGTTATCTCCCTTTTGGTTTTATCGGGGCAGGATGATACAGGCAATTCGTAACTTTTTTGTTAATTTTAAGATTTACTCCGCCTTATTTCTCCGGCACAAATAGATCACGTTATCATCATATTCCGCCGGCCCGCGGACGGCTCTGATTTTGCGCGGCAAACTCTCTCCCGTTATTTTTTCCACTGAAAAACCGGCGTTTTTGACATAGCGGTCAAAATTGGCGCCGAATATTCTTAAATGATCATTCTGCCCATAATGCAAAATCCGTTCCATTTCTGTTTCCGCCCGCTCTTTTTCAAAGGTATCCGCATAACGGTATAAAGTCGGAACAGTCAAGATCAGCAAGCCGTCTTCCCGCAAAATCCGAAAAACTTCCCCAAGCGCTTTTTGATAATTCTCAACATGTTCCAGCACATGATTGCAGATAACAACATCATATGTCTTATCGCCGCAGGCAATGTTCTGAATATCATATTTAAAGTCGGCGCCACTGTCATATGGATCGGCGCATTTATATGCGATATGCCAGCGATCCAGCCACGTATGTTCGGCACTCCGCATTCCGAAAATCAAAATCTTTTTATTTTGCAGTTCTTCAATGCGGCGATTAAAATAATAAGCAATCATCCGATGGCGGGGCAACGATTGGCAATGCGGACAAATCGTGTTTTTCTCATACCCGGGATAAAGACAGGAATTGTATTTCCAAGAAGAGTAGTTAAAATCAAGAAAACGCCCGACACGCTTATTGCAACAAGGACAGCGATATTTACGTTTATATTGAAAACGGGCACAAAAATTTGTCAGCAAGCCGGAAATTTTAAAATAAACACCGGACAAATTAAAAAATAGGGCAATCACAAACCAAAAGTGCACCCCCCCCCCGAAAAAATCGTGGATAAACAATACATTATAGATTCTTTCGTGTTTGAGCCTCTTTTTTTAAGGGTATTGTCCAGCTTGCCGGCTTCATCACCCAGTTCCTGATAAAGGCGCCGGTTCCATACAATTTCCATAAAAGAAAGCTTTTTATTCAGTTCCTTATTTGTTATTTTATTTCGGAGTTTTTTTAATTCGCCAAGCATGTAATCATACTGCTGCATAAGGTTTTCTCCTCGCCGTAGATAAGTTTTAATACAAAAAAAGCCCTCACGGGGAGGGCGCTTCAAATGGTGCTCGGGGACGGGATCGTTCTTGCTTATAAGCTCTGCCCTCCGGGCAATCGCTAACGCGCTGCGGTCACTTGTCTTGTAACTTTTGCCAACTTCGCTCCCGCTCGTTTGCAAAATAACAAGACTTCGCCTGTCGTCGAAAAAACTTCCACCGGAAGTTTTTTCTTCCTCCAGCGCCTCCACGCTCGTGCCGACGGTTCCGACAAACACAAAAACCGCTAAACAGCGGTTTTTCAAATGGTGCTCGGGGACGGGATCGAACCGCCGACACGAGGATTTTCAGTCCTCTGCTCTACCAACTGAGCTACCCGAGCATAGGTAACGAAAGAGTTTATAATAGATATTTTTTTTATTGTCCAGCATATTTTTACGATTTTCGTAATTTTTTTATATTTTTTTACAAAACCTCATAAATACAACAAATTGCAATGAACAGGAACCAAAATTCCGCTTCAAACGCAACCGCTATTCGTAGAAGGAACCGCTCCGGGCCGCCTTGCGTGCAAGAAGATAAATTTGTTTATAAACCTCTTTGCCGTTTTTGGTCATTTGATCAAACAATTCCCGACCGGCAGCATCGGTTGCCGCAAGTTGTTCCACCGACGTCAGCCGCGGCGACGCTCCCAAGGCATTGCGAAGGCCGTTGATGAGGATTTTTGCCGACAAGGCCGTGAGAGCCTGTCCTTCCCGGCTCATTTCCGGCAACGGATGATAACCCCAGAAACTATGCTGCTCATATTCCCTCCCCATGCTGCCGGTCAAAAAAATGTTTCCCTGCCGGTCCGGGAAATAGCTGAGCGGAATCGGCTTTTCCCGATTTAAAACCCGCAACGACTTTTCAAAAGCATTATAATGGTTGACTTCATAATCGGCGGCAGAACCGAAAGAAATAAACGTCGAACGCGATTCACCGAGCGGACAATACGGAGACTGAGCCAGCACCAGCATTTGTTTCTGAATCAAACGGCGTTCTTCGGCATCGTATCCGAGCAATGCCGTTTCCGACTGCATCATCTGTTCCAGTTTTAAGGCGGTATAAGCGCCGTGACAATGGGCAACAATCGTCAGCTTCCGAATATTGTCGGCCGCTTTATCGGTATCAATCCGGGCTCCGTCGGCGCCGGTCAGGCGCGGCTTGACGACGGCATCAAAAATTTTTCGTATATAGGCCGGATTGACAGAATCGGGATCAATCGGCCGTTTAAGCTCTATTTTGCGGCGATGTTCCCGGAACAACTGAGTGCGGGCGTCATTCTCATTCATATATTCGCCAAAATCATACACCGCCCCATAAACTTTGACCAGATCTTCGAGACCGTTTTCTTCCAGCAGCCGGTATATATCCCCCATATAACCGTTAGCCGCCTTTTCGTTTCGCACACCGTCACCGCCCAGAACCAACACGCAGGTTTCGGTTCTGTCGACGCAATCCGCCTTATACCAGCCGAATTTATTCTGTTCGTTTTTTTCGCCGCGCCTTCCTAACAAAACACTGCTGACCAGATGATCCCGTTGATTGAGAAGCCGCCAGGCAATTTTACGCGACGAAAGATTGTTGGCCGGATTTTCCAACCCCAGGCGAAGAAAGGCTTCCAGCCTTTGTCTTTGATCATCGCCGACCGGCAATAAAGTCTCTCCCACGCTTTTATACGCCTGAGAAAGGGAAAAAGGCGTATTTTGCGGTAGCGTAACATATTTTTCCATTGCGGTTAAACAACGATCATAAATTCCGGCGTCAAAAGCCGCCATTTGCCCCAAATTACGATATAAAGCGCCGTACAGTTCCGGCTCGGTATTCGCTCCGGCTTCCAAAAGCCCGAAAATCTGTTCCTTTAACTGAGGATGAATCGAATAAATTTTGCCCAGAGCACCATATAATTTGCGACTCAGTGATTGTTTTTCCGCGGCATCGGCAAAAACCCGTTTCAACATCGCGGACGCCGACGCAGTTTCTGCGTTGACCACTGCCGCCGTCAATGCCGAAGCACATGCGTTTATCCCGTTATCATCGGCATTCATCGCTTCTTGCAACAATTTTGGAAACAAAGCCGAACAGAGATCCGGCCGTGATTTGAACAAATCCGGCAGTGTATAAAAAGCAAAACGCGGGTTTTTGACAAATAAACGGTTAAAACTCTCGATGATCTCGGCAGAATCGAGTGGCAGCGCCGCCGCATTAAAAACTTTTGCCGCCGTCGGCTGAACATCGGCATTAAAACCGGGATCGGCAACCGTCTGCACCACAATCGGCAAAACATGGGACGACAAATCGGGAAATTCCTTTATCACTTCGGCAAGAATTTCGTACTGGCTTAAAAAGTCTTCAAAGCTGCGATCCGCGCTTTCGGAAATATTCAGTAGATGTTCATAAGCTTTGCTTTTCAGCATTTTTATCCCGCCTGTTGTGATTTTTGGATTATGTTAGCATAATCGTTTAATTTTGTCTATTTTATATTTTGCAAAAAAAATCCTCCAACCATAAGGTTGAAGGACTTTTTTCCGTTTAAGCTTTCAGTTAATAAAGCTCAAGAGCTTCCCGCGGGGTTGCAAAGTTTCCGCGCATCAGCCTGTTTTCGATTTCAGGGTTGAAAATATATTCCCCCTCAACCGTATACACCGAACTGATGTCAATCCCTTTGTAGGAGAACATCGGAAAATCGAGCAGATCCCGAATTGCCAGATCACCGTTCCACAACAGACGCAGAATATAAAAATACTGTTTGGGTTCGTCTCCGGTCTCGCGGACAGAACCATCGGATTTTTGCAGCAACAGCCATTCGCCTGCACTCGCAAAATCTCCCTCGTTCACTTTCTTCAGGAAAGTCGAACGGGCAAAACCGTATTTTCCCATTCGCATCGCTGCCAGAGTGACCACCGCCATTTGCTGACTGCTCAGTCGCACTTCCGGGTTCAGATTGTCGGTTACCAACGGTTTCCAGTCTTCGGCAACAACCTTAACCGCCTCTTCGTAAGTCAGGCCGTCGAAATTGTATTTCTCCACCGGCCGATTGTTGATGAACTTGAATCCGACCAACGCACGGGGGCATTCGCCGGAAACTTCTTTCTGCACGCCGTCGAGATAAGCGCGGGCAACGATAACTTCGTCAAAAGCCCGGTCATAGACAACGGCAGGTTCATCCGTCAACGTTTCAGGCGCCGAAGAACAGCTTCTCCACAAAGCGACCAAAGCCACCAGAAACGCCAGCGCCAGTACGATCCACATCCAGCGGTCGTCTTTCGGCTGAGGCACATAAGGTTCCGTCGTTTCGGGTTGAACATCTTTCGGCGCCGACTTGCGTTCAAATCGGGCCCGAAGCCACATCCACAGAGCCGTCAACCCAACGGCAAGCCAGAAGAAAACCGGTTTGAGAACATGCTTGGCCACCCACACCAGTCCTGCCCACAGTCCTTTTCCGAGATAGAAAAGAAGGATGAACGGGAGAGCAATCAGCAGCCCCAGCAATTTGCCCAACAACAGGAGATTGTAACGCATGGTCACCTCTCCTTTCCACCATTTACCGGCGTCTTTAACTGAAAAGATTCCTTTCATAAAGCAATTTTTTTATGTGATTAAATGTGTTATCTGGTATCAAGTGTTTATTCAGAAGCGCTTTCAATCAATCATAAAAACCGGCGCATCAAAGCACGCGGAAAAATTTATGAAATTTCGGCTTGAATAATAGGACACAATACTTTTTTATACTGAAAGAAAGTATAATACGGATTGTTTGACCGGTCAATCAAAAAATTTGTCTAATTTTTGACAGATATGTAAAAACGGAAACATGACGCCTGTACCTTTCAGTACTCGTCTTCTTCAGTGTCCTTTTGACGATGCTCACTTTCGTATTTGCGGCACAATTCCCATTCATTGCTGTAATTGGTCATGTTGTCGAGTTTTTTCTGTTCATTGTCCAACACCTGGCGGTACATGCTCAAAATCGGTTCCAACCGCGCGTGATAATATTTCATCAGCTGCATTGCCCCTTCCTGAGCCTGTTCGGGAGAAGCAACTTTTACCGCTTTGACGTCACGCACGGCCTGTTGCAGCTCATTGCTGATCAGCGGCAAAAAATATTCAAGCACCAGTTTGTTGATTCGCTGATGTACCTGTTCGTGGCGAATCACGACCGAAAATCGGCAGCTGTCCTTGTCCAAATCCTTGGAAACAAAAATCTCCGGCTGGCTGTAACCGAAGAAGAACTCCACTTCCGCCGGCAAAACGCAAGTGGCGTTATCGTCAAGCTGGCGAACGGTATAACGCAACAAACGGAAGGCACTGCGCGGCCCCGCCACCGCCAACCCGTCGGCAAAAAATCCTTTTTCTTTCAGGTGCGCTCTGGAAGTTATTTCCGAAGTCGTCAAATTAAAATCGTGCACCAGCTGCCCGTAAGAGGTTTTGAAAGTTACGGCCGGCATCGGATTGAGCGAATGGCAGGAAACAAATTCGCCGTAACTCCATGCGGCGGCGCGGTTTGTACCCAGCCAAACAAAAACCAGCAGATAAAAAAAGCGTTTCATTTCTTATTCCCGTTTGTTTTGATAATAATATGTTTACCATTAATTCGTTAATATAAATTTAGTATCTTTGCAGTTGGGAGAGCAAAAAATGAAAAAATGGATGTTTTTGGCAGTCGGTCTTGCTTTTTCTTTTACCTGTCGTGCCGAGCAGACAACGTCGGAAGAAGAATATGCCCGTCAGGGAACCGATGCCGCGGCTGCTCTGCTGGCAAAGTTCGACGCCATGGAAAAACCGAAATTTCAACAGGCTTATGACGATTATTTAAAAGATTTGGAAATCATCGCCGAAACCGGCCGCGCCGCCGACAATCCGGAACTGTATAAAGACCTGTTGGAAATGAACAGCGAAGAAGAAGTTGTCTATTCCCGCACCAAAGGCAGTATTCGAACCGGTTTTGGCAAACTGATGCGCAAGCGCCGTTAAAATTTCTTATATCTGCACATTCTAAAATAAATAAAAATGATTGTTTTTCGCCATTTTTGGGGCATTTTTAGCAAAAAATAGCCGATTTTTGAATATTTTTGTTGTTTTATGAAACACATTGGAGTACAAACGAGTGTCTAGTATTAATCTTTACAGAGAGAAATTAAATGTCTGATCCATTGGATACCAAAATTGTTAGCAGATTGGCCGCCATTTTGAAAGTAAACGACTTGGCGGAGTTGGAATATGAAACCGAAACTTGCCGAATCTCCTTAATCAGATCGCACGCACCGGTTTCCGCCGCTGCACCGATGCCGTTTGCACCGGCTGCCGCTCCCGTTCCCGCACCTGCCGCCGCGCCTGCTGCTCCCGCCGCTGCGCCGGCTGCCGACAGTGCCGCCGACCTTTCCAAGCTTCCGGGTTGCGTCAAATCGCCGATGGTCGGCGTGGTTTATCTTTCCAGCGATCCCAACACGCCCAACTATGTCAAAATCGGCGACAGCGTCACTCAGGGCGATACGGTTTGCCTGATCGAAGCGATGAAAACCTTCAATCCGGTCAAGGCACAGGTTTCCGGCAAAGTAACCAAAATTCTGGTCGAAAGCGGCGATCCGGTTGAATACGGCGAACCTTTGATCGTGATTGAATAGCAACTTTTGCAGGAAAATATCATGTTTGAAAAAGTTTTAATTGCCAACCGCGGCGAAATCGCTTTACGAATCCATCGTGCCTGTCGCGAAATGGGGATTCGTACGGTGGCAGTCCATTCGGAAGCCGACGCCAACGCCATGCACGTGCGGCTGGCTGACGAAGCGGTTTGTATCGGGCCGGCCCGTTCGGTCGACTCTTATCTTAACAAATCCGCCATCATCTCGGCTGCGCTTGTCACCGGTGCCGACGCCATTCACCCCGGTTTCGGTTTTCTTTCCGAAAATGCGGATTTTGCCGAAATGGTCGAAGAGCACGGCATTACGTTTATCGGCCCCAGCGCCGCGCAAATGCGCAAAATGGGCGATAAAATCACTGCCCGCCAGGCCGCTGTCGAAGCCGGCATCCCGGTAACCCCGGGTTCGCCTTCGCTGGATACGCTCGAAGACGCCAAAAAATGGGCTCATGAAATCGGTTACCCGATCATCATCAAAGCCAAAGACGGCGGCGGCGGCAAAGGCATGAAAGTTGCGTTTGGCGACGATGACCTCAAAGAAGCCTATACGATGGCCCGTGCCGAAGCAAAAGCCGCTTTTCCGACCGATGTCGTTTATATGGAAAAATATTTGCAAAAACCGCGCCATATCGAAATGCAGGTTTTGGCCGACAAATACGGTAACGTGGTTCATCTCGGCGAACGCGACTGTTCAATCCAGCGCAACAACCAAAAAGTGATCGAAGAATCGCCTTCCCCGGCCCTCAATCAGGCCCAACGGGAAGAAATCGGCGAAATTGTCCGCAAAGCAATTGCCAAAATCGGTTATTTCAATGCCGGAACACTCGAATTTTTGTATGAAGACGGAAAATTTTACTTTATGGAAATGAATACCCGTCTGCAGGTAGAACATCCGGTAACCGAAGCTGTCAGCGGCATTGACCTTGTTCGCGAACAAATCAGAATCGCCAGCGGCGCCGCTCTCGGGTATGAACAAAAGGACATTAAGTTCAGCGGTCATGCCATTGAATGCCGCATTAATGCCGAAAATCCGGAAACATTCACCCCCTGCCCCGGCAAAATTACCGAATGGCACGCTCCCGGAGGTCTGGGTGTGCGGGTTGATTCGGAAATCTATTCGGGATATGCAATTCCGCCGTTTTATGACAGCATGATTGCCAAGCTGATTGTTCACGCACCGACGCGCAACGCCGCGATCATGCGGATGCGCCGGGCACTGGAAGAATTTGTCATTGAAGGCGTTCAAACGACAATTCCGCTGCATCAGCAAATCATTTCCCAGCAGGAATATATTGACGGCATGTACAATATTCACTGGCTGGAACATTACATGAAAGACAAGCTGAGTCAAAAATAATATTTTCGCTAAAACGAAAATCGAAAAAAGGCGCTGCACAGCGCCTTTTTTCATATCCAAAGCAGAAAATTTTATATAAAAAAAACGCCTCAAAAAAAGGATCGTTTTTTTGCTATGGCCGAACGCCGACATCGGATTTTAAATAAAATTGTTATTTTGTAATGATTTATGTTTGCTTTTAAAATAATCGTAAACTAAACTTAAGGCGTATCAAAAAAACGATCGTTTAAATGCATTTAATTAAGGATTGTGTAAATGACTAAGCATACTTCTTGGGCAATTGCGTTAACGGCGACGACTTTTCTGAGCGCGCCGGCAATGGCCGTCTCTCTAACCCCGACTTTGGATAATTTGAAATCGGAAGCCGGAATTGTTCTCCCCTCTGTTAATGATACCTACGACCTGACCGAACTGAGCGGTGATTTGCCGGAAGGCGCGGTGAAAGTAAAAATCGGCGATAAAAATTACTATTTTACGCCGAGCGGCGACGATGCCGGTTTGTTGACTACTTTAGCCGGAACTTCGGCGGGAATGTTGAAGGAAAGTTCTGACGGCTTGTTTGAACTGGACGGCAAAAAGTACGGCTTTGACGTTGCGTCGATACCGGACAGCGCGTTTTCATATAGCGAAGGGTCGAAAGATGACTACAATTTTACCGTGCAGGAAGCGGACGCGGAAGGTGACCTGACCACCAAATATTACAAAATTGATCTGAAGCCGGAGGCTTTTGCGACTTCCCAAAACATCAGCTGGACCGCGGTTGACGAAGATCAAAGGGATGCCGCCGACGTGGTTGCGGTTCAACTGCCGAATAATCGGACCAAGTATTTTAAGTATACCTATACCCAACCGGAAGGGCGAACGGTTTATAATACCCATCAAGATGCTCTGAGCGGCGATGTTGATGCCGATTTTATCGGTAGTAAAGTTACAGAAGATTATGGCGGGGCGATTTATAATAATAGTACGATCGGTAATATTACCGGCGATTTCATCGGCAATTATACTCAATCTTCTAGTTATTATTCCGATACTGACGGCGGCGCTGTTTCTAACAATGGAGCGATCGGGAATATTAGCGGCCGCTTTGTCAACAATTATGTTCAAAATCTTGGTTCAGGTAATTCTAGCGAAGTCAGAGGCGGTGCGATTTATAATGGCGGCACGATCGGGGACATTACAGGTGATTTCATTGGCAATTATGCTAAAATTTCTCGTTATTATTCGGGAGCCTATGGCGGTGCCATTTATAATGCTGCCGCAATCGGCGATATTACCGGAGACTTGATCGGCAATTACGTTTCCGGTTATTTTGCTAACGGCGGTGCCATTTATAATAACGGTACAATCGGTAACATTACCGGAGACTTGATCGGTAACTATGGCAAAAATTCCGGTTCTAGTACCTATGGTGGCGCGATTTTGAATAAAGATAAGGGAACTATCGGCAATATTACCGGTGACTTGATTGGAAACTACTCTAGTACCCATGGCGGTGCGATTTATAATTATGGTATTATTGGCGATATCCAAGGGGATTTTATCGCTAACTCTGCCGAACTTGACGGCGGTGCGATTGACGGTTCGGGTACCATTGGTACCATTACCGGAAATTTTATCGCTAACTCTGCCGGACGCGACGGCGGCGCGATTATGAAGACTGGTTCTGTCGGCAAGATCAGCAGCATTAGCAGCGATTTTATCGGTAATTTTTCCAAAGAATGCGGCGGTGCCATTTATAACAGCGGTACAATCGGCAACATCAGCAGTAATTTTATCGGTAATTATGCTAAATCCGGTTCTGGTTATTATTCTTACACCCATGGAGGGGGCATTTATAATGACGGTAGCATTAACAACATTACGAGCAACTTTATCGGCAATTATGTTCAGGATTCCGGTTCTGGTCATTATTCTGGTGCCTCTGGCGGCGCGATCCAGAACTATAAAAAAATTGATAATATTACGGGAGACTTCCTAAAAAATTCTGCCCAAATTCTTTCTGGAACCAAGAAAGCCGAAGGCGGTGCCATATGGACTCGCAGTAATATAACCTTTACATCCGGTGCGAAAACACACTTCTTCTCCGGCAACTACACCAAAGATCTGACCCGTGGTAAAATATACAATGCAATGTTTGGTGAAATTTATAATTCGGGTACGCCGGAGATCACCTTTGATACCACCGGCGGTGGTGCCTGGGTAATCAACGACAATATGGAAAACGGCAGCTATATTCTCACCGGTGACGATACCATTGATACCGCTGCCGGAACCACCACCCAATATGTCGCAATGAACAACGATATCATCAATGCGGGAACGGTGACAGTTAACGGCACTACTTTGCGTTTCGGTTCTTATCAGCACGAAGATCAAACCGCCAAGAACTGGGACAGCAAAGGCGCATTTGTTGCCTCGTTGAACGAAGACGGCACCGCTAACCGCGATGCTGCCGCGGTGACTAATTTGTCGCTGAACAACGGCGTGTTTGACATCGCCAACGGCTATTTGGAAACTGTCAAACTGAAAAGCTATTCGGCGACTGACAGTTTTATGCATATCGACGTTGATCCCGATAACATGAAAGCCGACGAACTGCATGTTGCCGGCAACGTCGAAGGAGTGACCAAGCTGATTGTTCACGCTTCGTCTGATGCCGATATCCGCGGCAAGGGAGAAATTCTGTTTGCGCAATCGGAGAATGATACGACCGGTAACGCGGGTTCGTTCGTGGTCTCGCGTGTTTATAAGAGTCCGTATTTGTTTGATGTTAAATACAATCAAATTGCCGACAACAGCAACAAATGGTACTTTGAGATGAACGATCAGCCGAATGAAGAACCGAAAGAACCTGACGTTCCCGATGTTCCGGATGTTCCCGACGTTCCGACGCCGCCGACGCCGGAACTGCCGGATATTCCGTCGATCAAACCGCAACCGTTGCCGGGCAGTGACCGTCCGGTAGCACCAGAAGTGATCGGCGCCGAGTCTTTACCGGCCGCCGGTTTGGCTCAGACCTCCAACATGATCTACAACATCATGCAGAAGGTCTCTTCAAACCGTTTCTTCTGTCCGGGTTGCGGTTTCTACGACTACTACTGGAACGGCGAAGCCTTCCACAATCTGTGGGCAAACGCGGTTTACAATACGCTTCGCATCAAAACCCCGACCGATATTGACGCCGAGGTCTGGGGTTTAGAGGCCGGCGGTGACTTGCAGCATGATCTCAACAACAAGCTGGGTCTGTTCCTGTCTTACCGCAAGGGTAATTACGACATGAACGGCGACGGCAAGCATCATTACTCGACCATCGGCTCGGAAATCGATATCGACAGCTATCTGGCCGGTCTGTACTACCGTTATGACCGTAACCACTGGTGGACTTTTGCCACCGTATACGGCGGCATTCAGAGAGTTGATCTGAAGACCAAAGACGGCATCAAGTCGGATACCGACGGTACCGAGTTCGGCGGCAGCGTCGAGTTGGGTTATGACTATAACCTGTCTAAAACTCTGTACCTGACCCCGAGCGTGGGCGCTTTCTATACTCAGGTAGACTATGACGACGCCACCGACAGCGCCGGCAAGATTGCGAAGTACAACACCTTGCGTCAGCTGGAGTTGGAAGCCGGCGTCAAACTGACAAAGGCGTTTGTAACGGACGAAGGCTACGCCAACGTTTATGTCAAACCGAGTGTTGTCCGCACCATTACCGACGGTGACGAGGTTCGGATCACCGGTTTGAGTAAGGTTAACACTTTGGATGACCAGACGCTGGGCCGGGTTGAAATTGGCGGCCGTTACGGCTTTACCGAACAGTTGTCGGCCTATGGCTGGGCCAACCACACCTTCGGCGACGACTACAAAGCCTCGACCTTCGGTTTGGGTCTCAGCTACAGCTGGTAAACCGGATCAAACACAAGCACACAAAAAACACCCCCGAAAATCGGGGGTGTTCCTTTAAACTCCAAAGCGCTGTTTTATATAATCGTTGATTTCTGCACGCATCTTTTCATTCAATTCTAAATCATTATGAAAACGCTGCAAGGTATCAAACATTTTTTCCACCAGATTCAGTTTGCGGCAAAAGAGCATCGAAGCGCGGTAGTTGATGTCATAAATCCACCCGATATAACTCAGCATATGATCTGCCTGAGTTTTGACTTCCGTCACCAGCAGCGGCCGGTGGTGCCAAAAGTCTTCCAACAGCCCGGGAGAGATGCGCTGCCGTTCGTCTTCTACCTGTTCCGGTGTCGGCACGAACAAAGGAATCAGCATTTTTTCGTCATTCATCATCAGGTTAAAGTTGGCAATTTTGTCTGCGTCGCGAATCGTAAAGATTATTTTTTCAACTTGTTCCTTTATCGTGCGATCCTCAATATTGCGATATTCGGAATCGGTATAAAAGTCTTCGATCAAATGACCGTGATGCTTGACCGGCAAAGTAATCAGAATATTGTCGTATTCTGGGATCCGCCGCAGTTTTTCACATCCCATAAGACTGTGATCGGCGGGCTGCGGGTTACCGAGAAAAAGTTCGCGAATTTCGTCAAAACGGGCAATGTCATGCAATAAAACCGCTGTTTTAACGATGTTGACGAATTCTTGCGGCCGGTTGTCAAACCACGGTTCGTGCCTGACAATATAATTTCCTGCCCCCAGGACCTGCAACGAATGGCGAATTTTTTCGTCGGCATATTCGGCATAATAAGGCGAATCTTTCACAACCGGATAATTTTTACGATATTCTTCCCATAATAAGTTTTTCGCTTTTTTCAACATAGCCGGTGCTCCTGATTATTTTTTTCGATTGTAAGATATTTCGGTTATTTTTCGGTTAAACATGAAAAAAGTTCTTGCCAAAAGAACAGAATTCGAACATTGTAGTTTTCATCGGATAAGTTTCAACGACGGTTTGCAATCAACCGCAAATTGTCGGATATTAAAAAACAACAGAAACAATAAACAGGAAAGTATGCAATATGGAAAAAGATAAAGCGCTTGATGCTGCCCTGACCCAGATTGAAAGAACCTTCGGCAAAGGTTCGATCATGCGGCTCGGACAAAACACCAACATCGATATCGAAGCCATTTCCACCGGTTCGCTCGGAACCGACATCGCTTTGGGAATCGGCGGCCTGCCCAAGGGGCGGATTATCGAAATCTACGGACCGGAAAGCTCCGGTAAAACCACTTTTGCTTTGAGCGTGGTCGCTCAGGCACAGAAAAAAGGCGGTATCTGCGCGTTTGTCGATGCCGAACATGCCCTTGATCCGTCTTATGCCAAAAAAATCGGCGTAGACATCGAAAATCTGCTGGTATCACAGCCGGACTCGGGCGAACAGGCTCTTGAAATCGCCGATACGCTGGTCCGTTCCGGCGCCATTGACGTTCTGGTGGTCGACTCTGTCGCCGCCCTGGTTCCGAAGGCTGAACTGGAAGGCGAGATGGGAGATTCGCACATGGGCTTGCAGGCACGCTTGATGAGCCAGGCGCTGCGCAAACTCACGTCAACGGTTTCGCGCTCCAACACGCTGATTATTTTTATTAACCAAATCCGTATGAAAATCGGTGTCATGTTCGGCAGTCCCGAAACCACGACCGGCGGCAACGCCCTCAAATTTTACGCCTCGGTACGTTTGGACATCCGTCGTGTCGGCGCCATTAAGGACAAAGACGAAGTGATCGGCAGCCAAACCAGAGTGAAAATCGTCAAAAACAAAGTTGCACCTCCGTTCAAAACGGTTGATTTTGACATTATGTACGGCGAAGGCATTTCCAAAACCGGCGAACTGATTGATCTGGGCGTCAAGGCCGGACTGGTTGAGAAATCGGGCGCATGGTTCTCCTACAAGGGCGAAAAACTCGGCCAGGGCCGCGAAAATGCCAAAATCTTTCTGCGCGACCATCCGGAAATCGCCGATGAAATCGAAAATAAGATTCGGGCCGATGCCGGACATCTGACAGTGGAAATGATGGGAGACGACGAAGGCGAAGAAGCCGGAGACAACTAATTCTCCCTGTGCCCCATAGACAAACAACGCCCCGGAAAATCCGGGGTTTTGTTTTTTGGGCCATATTTTTTTCAACCGTCGGCAACTGCGGCAAAGATACAAAAAATCCGCCGACTTTCTTCTCAAACGGTTGACAACGGTGCAAAAAGTTGTATTTCTGCTACGGTTTAAAATCAGGAGAAAAAGAAAGAAGACTCGTTATGCAGACTATCTGGAAGAATTTTAAAAAATATTACGGCAAAAAATTTGCCCCCAAAATTTACGAAGTATTAAAATCAGGATATGATCTCGAAAAATTTCGCCGCGACTGTATTTCCGGAATAACCGTCGCCGTCATTTCGATTCCGCTGGCAATGGCTCTGGCCATCGCTTCCGGCGTCACGCCGGCACAAGGACTGTACACCGCCATCGTTGCCGGTTTTTTCATCGCCCTGCTCGGCGGAAGCCGCTATCAGATCGGCGGCCCGACCGGCGCATTTGTGGTTGTCATCTTCAATGTGATGCAGAACTACGGCTATAACGGCCTTGCGGCAACCATGCTGATTGCCGGCGTGGTTCTGGTTATCAGCGGCTATCTGCGTCTGGGGTCTTATATTAAATATATTCCCTACCCGGTTGTCATCGGCTTTACGGCCGGAATCGGACTGCTGTTGATTTCTACCCAAATCAAAGACCTGCTTGGCTTGAATATTGACAACGTGCCGGCAGAATTTTTGCCCAAATGGGAGAGCTATTTTGCCAACTTCAGTTCTTTCAGCGGCATTTCGCTGACAATTTCCATACTGTCACTGACAACTATTTTGTATCTGCAAATTAAAAAACCGAAATTGCCGGCCTATCTGATTTGTGTGGCCGGAGCCACTTTACTGGTGGCCGTTGCCGGACTGAACATCGACACCATCGGCAACAAATTCGGCGGCATCCCTCATTTTCTGCCGGCACCGCATATGCCTGACCTTTCGGTTGCCTTGCTCTTAAAAGTTTTGCCCAGCGGTTTGACAATCGCTTTTCTGGCCGGCGTGGAATCTTTGCTCAGCGCAACCGTGGTCGACGGCATGAGCGGCGACAACCACAATTCCAACGCCGAACTGATCGGCGAAGGCGTTGCCAACATTTTCAGCATGTTTTTCGGCGGCGTTCCGGCAACCGGCGCCATCGCCCGCACGGCTGCAAACTTTAAGTCCAAAGCCTATTCTCCGGTCTCCGGCATTATGCAGTCCGTATTTTTGCTGTTGTTCATGCTGCTGCTTTCGCCGACGGTCAAATATATCCCGCTGGCCTGCTTATCGGTCATTCTGATACTCATCGGCTGGAATATGATGGGCTTGCAGAAAATATTCCGACTGTTGCAAGGACCGCGCGGCGATCGTTATACTCTGATCGTGACTTTGCTGTTAACGGTTCTGGTCGATCTCAATACCGCCATCAGTGTCGGCTTCATCATGGCCAGCGTTATCTTTATGCATCGCATGAGTCGGGAGATTGAGATAGAAACCGACGAACAGGTTTTGGAAGAAGACGGCGGCGGTCGCGACCTGACGCAGGTTCTGCACGAAAAAGGCGTTATGTCGCTCCGGCTGTCGGGACCGTTGTTTTTCGGCGGCGCTTCTCAGGTGTCGCATTTCTTTCGCAAAATCAACGAAGCGCCCAAGGTTTTGATTTTGCGCATGGGTTATGTTCCGGTGGTTGATGCAACCGGCGCCAACATCATTATCGAATTTATCAAAAAGATAAAGAAATACGATACCAAAATCATTCTTTCCAACGTCAAAAAGCAACCCCGGCGCGTTTTGCATAACGCGTTTCTTAAAGAAGGGCTGGACTTTCACACCGTTTCGACCGCTTCAACCTTTCAAAACGCGCTGAAAATGACCCGCCGTTATCTGAAAACCCAAGAAGAAAAACAACGATCGGAAAACAAAGAATAAAACACTTCGGCAACAAACCCGGCATTAAGCCGGGTTTGTTGGCAGCAAAACAAAATTTGCTCTCCCGCTCCATAAAAGAAAAAGCTTGCATTATAAAAAAACACCTCTATAGTGCCTTTCAGGTATGCTTTATAGCTCTTCTTTATTTCTTCAGTCGGATTTGGTGCAAGAGTTACTGCAAACAAAGCGTTGCAGCAGGATACTTATGCGGAATTTCCCGCTCCATTCAGACTTTTAGAAAGAAGGACTTTCACACGATGAACAATTTTAACGACTTGGGTTTGCCTGAGCAGATTTTAGGCACCCTTAACAAAATTAACTTTACCTGCCCTACTCCGATTCAGGAAAAGGCCATTCCGGCGGCTCTGGCCGGACACGATATTCTCGGTTCGGCGCAAACCGGCACCGGCAAAACGGCAGCTTTCGCCATTCCGATGATTTGTCACCTGATGAAAAACGAAGCTTCGTCGGCGCTTATTTTACTGCCGACCAGAGAACTGGCCCAACAAGTGGAAGAAGCCGCTCACAAAATGACCGGCGGCAGCAGCAATATTAAAACCGTGCTGTTGATCGGCGGCGAGCCGATCGGCAAGCAGTTGCAACAACTGCGCCGCAATCCGCGAATCATTGTCGGAACACCGGGACGGGTGAACGACCATTTGCAACGCGGCAGCCTTGATCTCGGATTTGCCGATTTTCTGGTACTGGACGAAACCGACCGTATGCTTGATATGGGATTTGGCATCCAGCTGGATCAAATTATGAAATTTGTCCCTAAGCAACGTCAAACTCTGATGTTTTCGGCCACTCTGCCCAAAGAAATCATCCGCCTTTCGCAAAAATACCTCAACCATCCGCAACGGATTGCCATCGGCTCCACCACTCAGGTTGCCGCCAACATCCGTCAGGAGATCATCAAAACCGACGACGCCAAAAAATACGGCGAATTGATGCAACAACTGCAAACCCGTGAAGGCGCCGTCCTCATCTTTGTCAAAACCAAATATTCCGCCGACCGGCTGGCTAAAAAACTGACGACCGAAAATCAGCCTGCTCTTTCCATTCACGGCGATCTGCCGCAACGTCGCCGCGAAAGAGTAATCAGCGACTTCAAAAACCGCAAAAACCGGATTTTGGTTGCTACCGACATTGCAGCCCGCGGCTTAGATATCGCTCATATCGAGCATGTGGTCAATTATGACCTGCCGCAATGTCCCGAAGACTATATCCACCGGATCGGCCGCACCGCGCGTGCCGGTGCCTCGGGTTGCGCGGTAAACTTATTGACGCCGCGCGACGGCAAACAATGGAAAGAAATTTATAAATTAATTAACCCCGCCAACCAGAACCATGCTGACGAATTATCATTTGACGCGTCTCAGGAAGCACGTACTCCACGGACCAAAGCCAAAACATCAAAGGCCAACCCGTTTAAGCCTTTTGCCCCGGACAAGAAAACCAAGGCTCGCAATAAGTTTAACAAAAATGCCCGCAGTTTTGCCGACCGGCTGGCAGAACCCTTAAAAATGGCACAACCGCGTCGAAGTTTTCGCAACAAAAAAGCGGCGTAAAAACGTCTGACCTTTGCCCCCTTGACGATCAAGGGGGTTTTTGGTGAGATCAAAGAAAGCCCCGCGAAAACATGGGGTTTTCGGAATACACAAAAGCCCGGCATCAAAGATGCCGAGCCGGTTGTGATTGAAAACTTTTATTCGTCGTCATCGTCTCCATCTTCAAACTCATAAAGTTCGTAGAGCACACGCCATACATTTACGGCAGCGAGAACTGCAAAAATTAAAAGTGAGAACAGAAATCCGTAGTGCCACATTATAGCACATAACGACACGATGAAGATAATCAACGGGATAATGCGGCAGACAAAACCGTTCCACCAGAACTTTCCCATCTTCAGATTGTTCTGCGCGTCACAGAATTGTCCTTCCAGCTTGCCCATTCCTAAAGCGTAAAGAACGACCCAGAGGAAGGAAAGAATCTGCACGCATACAACGTTAGAGAAGTAAACACATGCGATAACGTATCCGACCGTCAGAATCAAAGCGATAATAAAATTTTTCATCTTCGTATATTTTTATGGTTAATAATTCGTAATTAATTTCAATTGAGATAATTATAAGATTTTTTCCTTTTTTTGTCAAGTTGGAAACGTTCTTAATTTTGTCTCAACGAATAAACACCTTGCCTGGCGGCCTCATTACAAAACATAGGAAATCAAAATAAAAAAAATAACCTATTGGACAATAGGTTATTTTTAATGGCGGAGAGTACAGGACTCGAACCTGTGCATCGTTATTCACGATGACGGATTAGCAATCCGCTGCATTACCACTCTGCCAACTCTCCATCAGCAGGTTACGGGGTAATATTTATCTTAACTTTTCCGATCAGTCAATAACTTTTTATCAATTTTGAAATTAATTTTTAAACCCCGCATACCCTTGAAAAACGTTTTTCTTTTATTATCCTTACAGCTTTACTTTTTAACAAATATAAAGTTTCTGCCAAAGTTGGTGCTTGGCACGGCAGATGACGAACTCCGGAAATTTTCGGGATACCAAATAAGCCCTCAGAAACTGAGGGCTTATCGAGAACTTTACATAAGAACATAACTTTTTTGATTAAAACGTATATCTGATACCGAGCGTCAGGTCAACGATGTTGTCCAAACCGTCAATGTCGGTGTCAACATAGCGAACCATGGCGCGGGCGGCAATATTATCGTTGAAGTTGTATTGCGCGCCGGCACCAAGGCGGTAGCCCATACCCTTGTCATCGCCGTCACCTTCAAGATTGAACAACTTCAATTCGGCATCGACATTGTAACGGGCTACACCGAGCGAACCAACAAGCTCAAGCTTTTCCATAACCGGGAGATAACCGATTACGTCAATACCATAAGCCTTATATTGATCCGTCCCTTTCAAATAAGTCATCGTTGTTTTTTCTCCTTCTTCCGATTGCTGATAGAAGGCTTCTACCCCAAAGTTGGGATGAAATCTGGCGCCGGCAGAAACGGCAAAAGCACTCAGATCTTCTTCATAAACGCTGTAGCCTTCCAGTTTATCGATATCAGCCATCGAATAAACATAGTCCAAACCAACATAAGGTTTTATGTCAACAGCGTAGGCATTTGCCGAAAACAATACGGCAACACCGGCGAGCAACAAACTCTTTTTTATAGTAAACTCCTTATAAAATTTAGTCGTTGTCTTTTGTAAGACAGCTTCATATTGACGAACGCCTTGTTTCTAAGTCAACATATTATTTTATGTCGTCAAGTCGCTTTGGAACGATCTGTTTGTTATTATGTCAAAAAGGCAAAAACAGATACGTCATGCTTTGTCGTATCCCCGTCTGACTGCCCCAAGCTGCCGGTTTGACGGCCATTTATCCGACTCTTGCAATTTTACACCCGCGGCGGCCGAAAATTGTCAAAACCGGCGCTATTATCATTTGTCATCGGCAGCCGATCGGATTATATTAAGAACTGAGCGTCGGATTATAATCGTCACAACAAAGGAAAGCTGATGATAAAAGTTGAAAATCTCGTATTTGACTATATGACCAAAAGAGCCCTGCATAATATATCTTTTGAAATCAAAAAAGGCAGCATTGTCGCCCTGATCGGCCCGAACGGTGCCGGAAAAACCACGTTGATGCGCTGCCTGGCCGGTTTGGTTAAACCCTTCAGCGGCGAAATTTCGGTTAACGGCATCAATGTTCCGGAAGACTCGCGTCGGGCACACCGGCATATTTCCTATTTGTCGGACGTTTTCGGGTTGTACGACAATCTGACTGCCCGCCAATGTCTCCGTTACGCCGCGCTGGCTTTTGATCTTCCGCCGGCCGAAATTGAGCCGAGAATTGTTGAAACCGCCGCGATGCTCAACCTCACCGAACATCTGGAAAACTACGCCGGCACCCTTTCGCGCGGATTAAGGCAAAGGCTGGCGATTGCACTCGGCATCATTCACCGCCCCGCCTTTATTATTCTCGACGAACCGGCGTCCGGACTTGATCCCGAAGCCAGACTCGAATTGTCGCGGCTTTTCGTCAACCTGAAAGAAAAAGGCCACACTTTGTTGATTTCTTCACATATTTTGGCCGAACTGGAAGATTATGCCACCGACGTCATTGTATTGAACGCCGGTCGTCTTGTCAGATATGAGCAAATCGGCGGCAATACCGTCGTATCGTCGCAAAACCCCCATGTTAATCTGACAATCCGGGTCAAAGGCAGCGCCGATCAACTGTTCTCATTTTTGCAAAACGAAAATTGCGTCAGCGACTTACACCGTCGACACTCAAGCGTCGGCATGACGCTGTGGGGACAAGACGACCGGCTTGCCGCTTTGTTAAAAAGGCTGATTGCGGCAGATATTGCGGTTGTTGAATACAAAACAACCCAAAGCGCACTTAAAGACGCATATTTTGAAACGTTGAAAGAAGGAGATTAAGATGTTGAGAAACCCTGAGTTCATTCGCAACACATGGACCGAGCTTACATTGAAAAAACTGGCGGCAATGCCCCTGCTCCTGTTAACGGTTTATCTGTTGGCTTACACTTTCAACGATTATCTTCCGGCGACGGTTCTGCCCGGAATTTGCATTCTGTTTTATCTGATTTTTACTTTTATCTGGGGCACCCGCCTGACTTCCGAAACGGTGGTCAAAGAAATTAACGCCAACACCTGGTCTTTTCAGGTCATGACCTCGATGTCACCGTTTCAAATGGCAGTCGGCAAGCTTTTCGGCAGCACCGTCTACATCTGGTACGGCAATTTTATTTGTTTTGCCCTGTATATTCTGTCCTTTCATCTGGAAGCAGAACGGATGGCGCCGTTTTCTGACCAAGAGTTGCTGGAAAATATCCTGATTTTTATCTTAGTCGGATTATGCGCGCAAATTATGCCGCTGGTAGTAAGCCTCCACTCTATCCGTTGGCGCCACTTTTTCGAGAAGTTCGATCTCACTTTCTTTCAGCTGACGGGCATTGCCACCGCCTATTCTTTATATGTGGTTTTTATCAGTTCGGCACGAAACGACACCGTGTGGTGGTACGGCAGCACGTACAGCATGAAGGAAATCTTGATTCTCTTTGCGGCCATTTTTATTTTGTGGGGCTTTATTGCGATTGTCAACCAGATTAAGAGCGAATTCGGCCAGGAACCCTATCCGTCGGCATGGTTGTTGTTTACGCTCTCTCTGGCGGCAATTTTATTCGGCTTTAACGACGGCAACGATTATAATCCGCTGCTGCGCTACAAAGGCTCTCTGATGGCGTTTTTCGCCGTATTGGGCATAACCTACCTCACCCTGTGCGGCGAATCGAACATGGCTTTGCGCCCGCACATGATTCTCAAATATTATCGCACCCGCCAGTATAAACGGCTGTTGATGATTGTGCCGAGAAGCCTGATTACGCTTCCGGTCATTTTGGGACTGGCGCTGATTCTGAGCACCGAATTCACCGCTGCCGGCGAAGGACCGGGACTGAGCATGACCTTCATGATTTGGGCAATGATTATGTTTATGTTGCGCGATTTTTGTTTCATTTATTTGTGGTCACTGTTTGCGCAAGGCAACGAAAAAGAAACCACAGTGGTTCCGGTACTGATCGCTTTATCTACTTACACGATCATCCCGGCTCTGTTATATCACTTCAATCTCAAAATCTTTTGTCCGTTTTTTATGCCCTATTTTCATCAGAGCATGTATCTGACTTATAACGAGAGCGCTTTTCTCACTCTGATTCCTCCGACACTGGAATTTGTGCTGATGCTGACTTTGCTGTTGCTGGGGATACGGCAAAAAATCCGCCTTTTGCAGGATTTGTAAGCATATAAAAAAAATCCCTGTTTACAGGGATTTTTTTACGCCTATTTTTGCTCGGGCGGCAATACCTTATACGGCTGATAGAAAATTATATTATCCACCGGCTCAAATTTTATCCGATCATAATAGTAATATTCGCTGATCAGCCGGTCACCGTGATAACCGCTGACAAATAACGCACCGCCGTTGCTGTAATCGGGAATTTCCACCTGAGGACGGATTGTCAGTTTGGAAATATACACGTCACGATCGCAATCATAGGTCTTCAGCTTGTCGGTAATCAGACGGCCGTTGTCTTTAATGGTAACAAAAGAAGCATAACTGCAGCCGGAATTCTCATCACTGTTAAAGGATTCTTCGTCAGGTTGGATCTCCACCTCGATGTCATGCCCGTTTAAGCGGCAGCCGAATTTATATTGCAGCGGATCAATCGAAACTTCTTTTTGCCCTTCCGCCCTCTGCACCGAAAAGCTGTAAATCCGATACTTGTCAACCGTTTCTTCCCGATGCGCCGCCACATACTTATCCGCCATATACCCGGGATACAGTTCGTTGCCGAGAATCATCAGGTTTAACTCCGGCATGCATTCCGCCTTGACGCCATAAGTCATAAAATCGGCTGCAGCCGGTGCCGCCAACGTACAGGCAGCCAAACTCAAAAACAATATTTTTCGCATAATAAGTCCCCCAAAATAAGTACAACGGTTCTATAAAAGTTGTAATTCATTTTATCACGGATGTAAATATAATTTGCCGCTTTAAACCGGATGACGGTTATTTTCCGGAACCGCGCGTCTTCTACGCGGTTTTCAGAATACAAAAAAAAGGGAAAACGCTGTTTTCCCTTTTTTTAGCATATTTTCTGCCGGTTTAGACAATCATTGCCGTAAATTCGGCTTCCGAAACGACTTTGTCGTCGACCATCGTTTTGCCTTTGAACACAAAGACATTGCGGCGCGACTGAACTTTTTCGACATGCATTTTCAGCTGATCGCCCGGTTTTACCGGTTTGCGGAATTTAACCCCATCAATGGACATAAACAAAACGCTGACTTTTTTATCCGCAATATCTTCGGAACCGGCAACGACCAGCGCACCGGCCGTCTGAGCCATCGCTTCTATCTGCAGAACCCCCGGCATAACCGGA
The DNA here is from genome assembly GCA_910587405.1 of uncultured Alphaproteobacteria bacterium. Lineage (GTDB taxonomy): Bacteria > Pseudomonadota > Alphaproteobacteria > RF32 > CAG-239 > JAFUYI01. The sequence continues at coordinate 38,121 of CAJUKS010000010.1, read as the reverse complement.
TTTCCGGGAAAATGCCCTTGAAAAAACTCTTCATTCATCGTTACATTTTTCAAACCGATGCCTTTCTCGCCGGGAACTTCGACTTCCAACCGATCCAACAGCAGGAACGGATAACGGTGCGGCAAAAAGTTCATGATTTCTTCAATGTTATAGATTTTGTTTTCTGACATAATTTTAGTCCTTCTCCTTGGTCAAATTTATTTTTTTGAGTTTTTCTGTAAAAATGCAACTTGGCGCATAAAATCCTTGAACGGAACCGCCGGCGTGCCCATTACCACCGTTCCCGGCTCAATATCGCGCATTATTCCCGACTGCGCCGCAATCTGCGCGCCGCTGCCGACATTGAGGTGGTCGGCAAAACCGCTTTGGCCGCCGCAAACGACATAATCGCCGAAGTTACAGCTGCCGGCAATTCCGGTCATGGAAACGATCACGCAACCGCGGCCGAGTTTATCATTATGGGCAATCTGCACCAGATTGTCGACCCGGCAACCGTCACCGATCACCGTATCGTCCATGGCACCGCGGTCGACACACGAACAAGATCCGATTTCGACATCGTTACCGATGATGACGCGTCCCAACTGCGGAATCCGCTGATGAACACCGTTAATGGTCTGAAAACCGAAACCGTCCTGTCCCAAACGGGCACCGTTATAAATGTAGCAGTTGTTGCCCATAACGGTATAGGCAACACAGGCCTGAGCACCGATACGGCAATTGCTGCCGACTTTGCACCCTTCGCCGATGACGGCAAACGGTTCAATAACGGTATTGTCGCCGATAACCGCATCGGCACCGATAACCACATAGTCGGCAATTGAACAACCGTTGCCGATTTTGGCGGTGGGGTCGATACGCGCGGTTTCGGCAACGCCAGGAGCCGGTCGCTTTTCGGCATACATTGCCTGATTCAGCTTCAAAAAGGCCAGTTTCGGATTGTTGCAAACCAGCACGGCAACGCCTTCGGGAATCAGAGGTGCCAGTTCCGCCGTAGTCACACAGGCCGAAGCTTTTATTTCCGCGGCCGCATCCTTCTTTTTGCGGTCATAAAAGAAACAAAGTTCGCCTTCGCCGGCATTTCCCATTGTATTCATGTCATGTATCACCATCATGCCCAGGCTCTTGTCCTGCACTTCGGCATCACAAATTTCGGCAATCTGATTAAGGTTAAACTCGCCTTTTTTGATAAAAAAGTTCGTATCTACCATAGTTTTTCTCCTTGATGCAACACTATAAACTGGTTCCGAAATTCAAACGGAAAACTTCCGTTTCGTCATAATCTTCTTTCACAACCGGGAAACCGAAGTCGATATCGATTTTACCCATCGGCGACATCCAGCTGAAACCGAAACCAACCGATACGCGCGGCTTGTCGGAATATTCGACGATTTTATAACTGACATCATCGGGTTTGCCCAACACGCCGGCATCGACGAAAGTGCGTCCTTTGATACCGACTTCGTCCAGACCGATCGGGAAGATCAATTCGGCGCCGGAATAGATCATCCAGTTGCCGCCCAAAGCGTCGTTGGTATATTTGTCGCGGGCACCGATACCGGCACTGTCAAAACCGCGCATTGTTGAACCGCCGAGAAAATAACGCTGGGACAAACGGACGTTTTCGTGATCGTAACCGGTAATATAACCGCCGTTGACAAACATTTTCAAAGTATAGTAATCGAAAAACGTATTGTACCAATAGGCTTTGGCGTCGAATTTCAGATATTTTTCATCCCCGCCGGCACCGGCAACGTCATTGCCGAACGACAGGAAATATCCGTCTTTCGGATCAATCGCACTGTCCCGTTTGTCATAGTAAAGGGTTTGTCCGAAACTCGATCCGACATATTTGCCTTCCTCGCGTTGAATATAGATAGACGCGCTGCGGCTGACATTTTTAATTTCATCCTGACGCAGCGTATAACGAACGCTTTGCGACAAATCGTCGGTATATTTCCATCCCAAACGCAGGCGGCCGCCGGTGCTGTCTTCGTCATAGGAGGCCTCGTCCTGATAGTCGCTTTCGCTGCGGAACAGGTCAATACCGGCCGACAGCGGACGATCAAGGAAATAAGGCTCGGTAAAGTTGATATTATAGTCCTGAACCCGCTCGGAAATACCGACATCAAAGCCGAGTTGCTGTCCTTTGCCCATAAAGTTGTTTTCGGTCACGCCGGTACGGATCAAAGCGCCGTTAACGGTCGAATAGCCGATACCGACATTAAAATAACCGGTCGATTTTTCGGTAACGTCGACATTGATATCCGCTTTGTTGTCATCATCGGTAGGCTGGGTCTGAATATCGACTTTGCTGAAATAGTTCAGATTTTCGATATTGCGGCGCGAAGCCCGGATTTTGGCGGCGTTAAAAGCATCGCCTTCATTAATGCGGAATTCGCGGCGGATCACTTCGTCATAAGTACGGTTGTTGCCGGTAATATTAATCTTGTCGATAAATACCCGTGCACCTTCCATAATCCGGAAATTGACTTCCATTTCGCCGGTTTCCATATTTTTGTTAAGCTCCGGTTCCACTTCGACAAAGGCAAATCCGCGCTTGCCGATTTCGTCGGTAAGGGTATAAACGCTTTTTTCAATTTTGGCGGCATTATACCAATCGCCCGGTTCAACTTCCAACATTTCGATCAGTCCGTCCGTATTAAGATCGGGCAATTCCGAATTTATGTTAACTTTTTTAACTTTGTAACGGACGCCTTCTTCAAGAACGGTCGTGATCACAAACGACTTATTGTCGGGGCTGAGTTCGGCCACGGACGACACAACCCGAAAATCGGCATAACCGCGATTGTTGTAAAAGCGGCGCAGCAGTTCTTTGTCATAATTGCTTTTTTCGGGATCATAGTTTTCCGACGACGAGAAAATGCGCCACCAACGGGTTTCCTTGCTCAAAATCTCGTCCTGAAGGTCGCTGTCGCTGTAATGCTTGTTGCCGATAAAGTTGATTTTGGTAATTTTGGCCAACGGACCTTCGTCAATTTCAAAAATCAGATCAACGCGGTTTTGGTCACGCTTGATGACTTTGGGTTCGACAGTCGCGGCATAACGCCCGACCCGTTTATAAACGGTCAAAATCCGTTGTACGTCTTCCTGAACTTTGGCCGGCGTATAAATCGAACGGGGCCCGAGCTGCACTTCGGTCTCCAGCATTTTGTCGTCAACTTTGTCGTTGCCGTCAAAAAAACGCTTGTTGATGATCGGGTTCTCGTCGACCTTAATCGTCAGAACGTCTCCTTTAATGTCAAAGGAAACGTCGGAGAACAAACCGGTCGTATAAAGCTTTTTGAATGCCGAGTTCAGATCTTGGGAACTGACGTCATCTCCCGATTTTACGTTAACGTACGAGAGGACGGTTTCGCGTTCCACCCGTTGCAGTCCGTCTACCTTTATCTGTCTGACCACCGCGGCATCGGCGCCGCCGGCCGCCAACAGACAGGAAACTATAGTCACCAGTTGTGTTTTTTTCATGTATACTGCGTCCTTATTGAAATAATTTATCCTAAGCAAAAAAACGATGGAACAGATGTACAAAGTCGTTCCATGTTGCAAAAATCATCAAAGCCAAAATCAGGGCAAAACCAACTTTAAACAGGTTTTCCTTTACTTTGGCGTTTACTTCCCGGCGGGAAATCATTTCCACCGTGTAGATCACGACATGGCCGCCGTCAAGAACCGGAATCGGGAACAAATTGATCAAACCGAGATTAATTGACAGCAGTGCCATAAAGGCCAAAAAGTCGAGCCAGCCGTTTTTCTTGGAAATATCACCCGACATTTCGGCAATTCTCAAAATACCGCCCAGATCCTCGCTGCCGCGTTTTCCGGTGATCATCTGTCCGACCCCGCGCAAGGTTCCTTCGGTAATGCGCCAGGTTTCGTTACAGGCTTCGGCAAAAGCGGCCGGCCAGGACATTTTCTGATGATCCAGTTCCATCGTATTGACAGATTTGACACCGAGCATCGGACGGGCAGTCGTTTGTCCGTTGGCCTCAACTTCCATCATTTCGAGCGGCACTTCAAAGTCCAAAATCTGATCGCCGCGCTGCAATTTTACGGCAGCGGTGCCGCCGACGGTCAAAGATATTTCGGTCGTGATGTCACTGAAGTTTTCGACTTCGCGCCCGTTAACTTCCAAAATGCGGTCTGCCGCGGCAATCCCGGCTTTGTCGGCAGCACCGCCCGGTACAACTTCGCCCACCACCGGAGGAAAGGAAAATTTGCCGAGCAAGGCAAACATCATCGTAAATACGACAATCGCAAACAAATAGTTAAAACCGGGACCGCCCAACACAATCGCCAGCTTTTTCCATGGTTTTTGAAAAGGGAAGGCTTTTTTCTTATCCTCGGCGCTGAGTTCCTCCACCGCTTCGTCACTGTTGGCCGAAGCCGCATCGGCATCGCCCAAAAACTGGCAATAACCGCCCAGCGGAATGGCGCAGATTTTCCATTTGGTCCGGTGGCGGTCGGTAAAGCCCCAAAGTTCCTTACCAAAACCGATCGAAAAATCGGTAACCTGAACCCCGCACAGCCGGGCAATCAGAAAATGCCCGAATTCGTGGACGAAGACCAAAATTCCCAATAAAACAATAAAAGGAATTATATAATAGGCTGCATTAATTAACCATTCCATAATAAAAAACCTGCCTTTGTTTAAATGAACCAATAAGCCAAAATTAAATAGACAAACGGTGCGGTAAAGATCATGCCGTCAATGCGGTCGAACACACCGCCGTGGCCCGGTATCAGGGAACTGGAATCCTTGATGCCGAGATGGCGTTTGATTGCCGATTCGATCAGGTCGCCCACCTGCTCAATCACGGCCAGCAAAGCGCCGGCAACGGCAAAACGCCAGTCGTCGGCGCCAAACAGGAAAGCATACCCCCAGCATACCAAACCGGAAAAAGCCATCCCGCCCAACAAACCGGACCAGGTTTTGTTGGGACTGATTTTCGGCGCCAGCTTGGGACCTTTGACAGTTTTGCCGACGATGTAACCGCCGGTATCGGTTGCCCATATCATGAATACAAAGCACAAGATGTGAGAACTGACAATATGGTAAATCCACATCAAAGAGCCGATACCGATCGTGATATAAGGAACGCCCAAAATCAGCAGGCGGCGATAACGTTCGTCACGGGCCTTAAACCAAACCAAAAAAGTGGAAAAAACCAAAGAAAGGATAATTCCCAACCATGAATTGAGCATCACGGCAACCGCCGTTGATACGGTATAGGCAACCGCATACACGGTCGGACGGTTGTTGGGAACCATCGTACTCCATTCCCACGCCATCAGGGCGCCGACGCCGACTAACATCAAAACCACATACGGATAACCGAAATACAAACCGGCGATAACCAGCGGTGCCATAACCAAAGCGGTAACAATCCTCAGCATGGTGTTGGATTTAGTTTTTGCCATATCTTCTCTCCCGAGTATTAAAGTTCATGATAATTTTTTCCAGTTCACCGCGGTCAAAATCGGGCCATAAAACCTCGCTGAAGTAAAACTCCGCATAAGCCAGCTGCCATAACAAATAGTTGCTGACCCGTTGTTCACCGCTGGTGCGCACCACCATATCCGGATCAGGAATATCTTTTGTATACAACAAATTAGAGAACAATTGTTCATCTATATCTTCAAGTTTTATTTCATCCGCCTTAATCAATTTCGACGCCCGGCGAACCGCATTTAAAATTTCCTGACGCGAACCGTAGCTCACGGCCAGACATAGGGTCAGCCCCGTATTTGAGGCCGTCTGATTTTCAATTCGCTGCATACTGTCGGCAATATCTTTATCAAGCATTTGACGTTCGCCGATAAAAATAATTCGTACATTATTTTTTTGTATCTCCTGCAGGTCATTCTTCAGATATTCGCGCAACAGTCCCATCAGCGTACTGACTTCCTCAGCGTCACGTTGCCAGTTTTCGGTCGAAAAAGCATACAGGGTCAGATACTTCAGTCCCAGTTCGTTAGCATCGCGGCAAATTTGCTCCAGGGTCTGCGCCCCTTTGCGGTGTCCGGCTGCCGCCGGAAGGCCGCGCTTGCGTGCCCACCGACGATTGCCGTCCATAATGATCGCCAGATGCTTTAATTTGTTAGTTTGATCGTTACTCAACTTCAGACCCCGGTTCAGACCTGCATAATGTCTTTTTCTTTTTGTGTCAGAGCATCATCGATTTTCTTAACAAACTCGTCCGTAAACTTTTGAATTTCGTCACTGAATCTTTTTTCTTCGTCTTCGGATATCTGATTGTCTTTTTTCAGCTTCTTGATACTGTCCAAAGCGTCGCGGCGAATATTGCGGATGGCGATTTTGCCCTGCTCGGCATATTTTCCGGCAACTTTCACCAGTTCTTTACGCCGTTCTTCCGAAAGCGGCGGAATCGGAATACGAATCAACTGACCGTCCGAAGCGGGATTTAACCCCAGATCCGACTCCATGATCGCTTTTTCGACCGCTTTGGCCAGACCGCGGTCCCATACGCTGACCGACAGGCAACGAGGATCGGGAACCGACACCGTTCCGACCTGAGAAATCGGAGTCATACTTCCGTAAGCATCCACCATGATGCCGTCCAGCAGACTGGCGTGGGCACGCCCGGCACGCAGACCGCCGAAATCGGTTTTCAGGGTTTCCAAAGTCTTGTCCATTCTGGTTTTGGTACTCTCTTTTATTTGGCTGTAATCTGACATATTATACCTCTTGTTATTTGATTATCGTAAATTCGCCTTGTCCGGTAACGGCGTCCAGCAATGCATTTTCACCCTTCTGGGCAAAAACGACGATCGGGATCCGGTTATCTTTGGCCAAAGACACCGCCGTGAGGTCCATGACCTTCAGCCCCTCGGCAATTACCTGATCATAGCTTATTTCTTTATATTTGACCGCATCCGCATGCGTTTTGGGATCGGCATTGTAAACGCCGTCAACCTGAGTGGCCTTGAGTAAGGCGTCACACCCCATTTCCGACGCCCGCAGCGCCGCACCGGTATCGGTGGTAAAATAAGGATTGCCGGTTCCGGCAGCAAAAATAAGAACGCGGTTTTTCTGCAAATGGCGCAGAGCACGGCGATAAATATAGTCTTCACACACTTCGGGAATACTGAGTCCGGACAGAACCCGGGCCTCAATTCCGAGTTTTTCCAACGCATTTTGCAAATAGAGCGCGTTCATCACCGTTGCCAGCATACCGACCTGATCGGCAACCGAACGGTTGAGTCCTTTGGACGCCTCCCGCGCACCGCGGAAAATATTGCCGCCGCCCACCACCAGACAAACTTCGACGCCGAGCGCGCGCACCCGGCTGATTTGTTCCGCCAGAGCGCGGATAACCTGGTCATCCATGCCGAACGCCTTGTCTCCCATAAGCCCTTCTCCGGAAAGTTTGAGCAGGATGCGTTTATATAACGGTTTCATTGTTTACCTTAATTTGTTGCAACTTTAATTTGGCTTTATATTAAACAATTAAATCGGTTTGTCATCAACATTTTAAGTTTTTATCCAAGAAAACTTTACAAAAAAGGCCGCAACAACGAATTAAATTCTTGAAACAGCGCATCGCGGGCATATATCGGCAAAGAGAAACCGTTTTTATAAGGAGAAAAAAATTGGAAAACCAAACCACTGTCAGCATGCCTGCGCTCGGAGAACCGGCGCCGGAATTTCAGGCCGTCACCACCACCGGAGAAATCAATTTTCCCGATGACTACCGCGGCAAATGGGTCGTTTTATTTTCCCATCCGGCCGATTTCACTCCCGTATGCACATCGGAAATTGCCACTTTTGCCGCCATGCAGGACGAATTTGCCAAACTGAACACCGCGTTGATCGGCCTTTCGGTCGACAGCAATTCTTCCCATCTGGCCTGGGTAAAAGAAATTCAGGACAAAATCCGTTTCGGAGATTATGACGGTCAGGAAATCAAATTTCCGATTGTTGCCGACGTCAAGACCGAAATCGCCCGCAAATACGGCATGCTTCACCCGGCGATGAGCGATACCAAAGCGGTACGAGCCGTCTTCATCATCGACAACGAAGGCATTATCCGCACCATTTTGTATTATCCGCAAACGACCGGACGTAATTTTGACGAAATCAAACGCGTTCTTGAGGCTTTGCAGCTGACGGACAAATACGGCGTTTCAACACCGGCGGACTGGCGCCCGGGACAAGACGTCCTGCTGGCGGCACCTTCCGAACTCAAAGGCCTGAACGAACGTCTTCAAATGCAGAAAAGCAACAACGAATGCCAAGACTGGTTTTTCTGTATGGACAACGGCAACAAGTATACGTCGGCAACATCCGGCAAATAATGTTTGAGTTTGGTTTCAAAACAAACTATATTTACTTTCAAAGATAACCCAACCCAGGAGAACAAAATGTCTGCCGAAGAGAAAAAAATTGCCGTCATCCTTTCGGGCTGCGGCGTATTTGACGGAAGCGAAATTCACGAAGCCGCCTGTACTTTGCTCAATATTGCCGAACAAGGCGCCGCATATCAATGCTTTGCCCCCGATATTGAACAAACGTCGGTCATTAACCATTATACCAAAAGCGTTGAGCAGGACCAAAGCAGAAACGTGTTGGTCGAAGCGGCCCGTATTGCCCGCGGCAACATCCAAAGCCTGGCCGACTTTAATCCCGATCTTTTTGACGCGCTTGTCCTTCCCGGCGGACAAGGCGCTGCCAAAAACTTATGCGACTTTGCGCTGAAAGGCGCCGATTGCGAAGTTAATCCAGAAGTTGCCAAAGCTCTCAACGCCGCCTATGACAAACGGCTTCCGATCGGCGCCATTTGCATTGCGCCGGCCGTGACGGCACGGGTCCTCGGCAAACACGGCATTACCGTAACCATCGGCAACGATCCGGCCACCGCCGCCGAAATCGAAAAAACCGGCGCCCGCCATCAAAACTGCGACGTTGACGACGCCTGCATCGACCGGCAGCACAAAATTGTCACGACTCCCGCTTATATGCTGGCGACCTCCATTGCCGAAGTTAATGCCGGAATTAAAAAACTGGTAACCGAAATTCTGAAATTAAGCTGAAAAAAGATTGCGCAGCAGAATACCGAGCTTACACCACTTGCTGATACGCGGTTTGGGAGAAATAATTTCCCAGCCGCGTTTTTCCATCATATCGAAATAACGTTTGTAAAGGTCGGTAATCAGGCGGATCGGCCGGCTGGTGCTTTTATCCAAACCGGCAAGAATGTCATATGCCTTTTCATAGTCTTTTACGGCTATCGCGGCCAGTTCCTGCCGGGCCAGCGCCAGATTTTTGTCAACCACCACGCTTTTGGGATCGGTGGCGGTAATGTTGGCTTTTTTCAACAATTCCTGCGGGATGTACAAACGATTGTTCTGAGCATCTTCCTTGACGTTGCGCAAAATATTGGTAATTTGCAGCGCCGATCCGAGCGAAGTCGACAATTCTTTGATGATTTTTTCGTCGGTACAGCCAAATACCCGCAGCGACAAACTGCCGGTCATTCCCCCCACCCCGCGGCAATAGCCGGAAAGCTGACTCAGGCTGGGTGCCTGCAGAGGATTGTCAATGTTGGCGGAAATACTGTCAACCAAATTCAAGAACTCTTCTTTGGGCAGCTTAAAACGCATACAGTTTTTGTAAATGCGCCGCCCGATATCGGTTGCCGGAACTTTACGATCGAAAATATTATCCATTTCCTGCCGCCACATACTCAGGATTTCCTGTTTTTCGGCAAGTTCGACCGGGCTTTCGACCACATCTTCCAAATGGCGGACAAAGGCAAACAAAGTATACAAAGCCTCGCGCTTAGCCTTGGGCAGAAGCTGCATTCCCCAGAAAACCGTCCGGCCGCTGCCGCTTTTGATTTTGCTGCGTACTATTTTTCTCAGATCGTTCATAAGGTTCCATTCAGTCAGTTCAATCTTATAGATTCTACGCCAAACGCGCCGTAAAATCAACAGCTATTTTTGCGCCGCCGTTCTTTTCGGCCCAGACTTCGGCGGCAGCCAATGCCCGGGTGCAGTAGGCGGTTTTTCTTTCCATTCCTTTAATTTTGCGAAATTTTCCGTTAGCGGTTATTTCTCCGCGAATTTCCGGAAAAATTCCGAAATTAATGTTCATCGGCTGAAAATCTTCGATATTGACGCATTCGGTAACATGAGAAAGCATTGCGCCGAAGGCGGTTTCGCGCGGCGGCATTTCCGCTTCGGTCCCCAAGGCTTCGCAAGCCGCAAAATAACCGGCCATCAGACCCACTGCCGCACTTTCGATGTAACCTTCGCAACCGGTAATCTGTCCGGCAAAACGGAGTGTCGGCCGCATTCGGAGCCGCAGTTGACGGTCCAACAACAGCGGCGATTTGATAAAAGTGTTTTTGTGGATGCCGCCCAAACGCGCAAACTCGGCATTTTCCAGCCCCGGAATGGTCCGGAAAACTTCCTGTTGCGCCCCGTATTTCAATTTGGTCTGAAAACCGACCATATTGCGCAGGGTATCGGCAAAATTGTCCTGTCGCAGCTGCACCACCGCATAAGGATGCTTTCCGGTATGAGGATCGGTCAGTCCGACCGGTTTCATCGGCCCGTACAACAAGGTATCAACCCCGCGTTCGGCCATCACTTCCACCGGAAGGCAGCCGTCAAAATAGTTGGGCGTTTCAAAATCGTGAAAGGCGGTTTTCTCCGCCGTCAGCAGCGCTTCGACAAAGCGGTAATATTGTTCTTTTGAAAGCGGACAATTAATATAGTCGCGGCCGTCACCCTTGTCGTAACGCGACTGATACCAGGCAACGTCCATATTGATGCTTTCCTTATAAACAACCGGCGCGATCGCATCATAAAAAGACAACGACTGATGGTCGACCTGCTTCAAAATGTCTTCTGCCAACGCTTCCGAAGTCAACGGCCCGGTGGCTACAATCGTCTGTCCCCACTCGGCGGACGGCAGTTCCGTTATTTCTTCTTCAACCACCGTTACCAACGGATGATTGCGCAGGCAACGGGTGACAAAGGCGGCAAATCCGTTGCGGTCAACAGCCAAAGCCCCGCCGGCCGGCACTTTGCAGGCGTCGGCCGCCGCCATAATCAGCGACCCCGCCAGCCGCATTTCCTGATGCATCAACCCCACCGCATTATGCAGAGCGTCATCGGAACGGAGCGAGTTGGAACAAACAAGCTCGGCAAAATCGGCATGGTGATGCGCCGGTGAAAACCGGTGCGGCTTCATCTCGTGAACGGTAACCGGAATTCCGCGGCAGACCAGCTGCCAGGCGGCTTCGGAACCGGCAAGGCCGGCGCCGATGATATGAACGTTTTGTTGCTGCATTTTCGCCTCTTTGTTAAATTTAAAATATGCCTATCTATATCTTTCCTGCCGCAAAATGTAAAGCGGCTTTTGATAACTGTGGCTTTGTACTTGATTTTTTCTTGAAATTATCGTTTGCTATTTTCGGAAAATAAATATAATATTTAGAAAAATATTTAAAAAACTCATACCCCGGCTGATGTGATGAAAAAAATTTTACTTTGTCTCGCTGTTTTTACTGCTGTTTTTACCTGCCATGCCCAGGCTGCCGATGATATGGACGCCATGCTTTTTGAACCGGCGCCCAAAATTACCGCCGCCAAGAAAAAACCGAAGGCGCCCGCAAAAACGTCGATTGCCCCTTCCGTAGAGGGAGGCGTGATCATGAAGCCGGAAACCATCAGTGACAGCGAATTTGACTTTGTCGAAAAGGCTTTGCCGGACGAAGACGACGTCGAACCGAAAAAAGCGCCCGCGACAACACCGGCGCCGCAGACAGCCAAAACAGGCGCGACAAAGGCTAAAACCCAAAAGTCGCTCACTCAGACGATTAAAGAAACCGCCGGTGAGGACGATGACGAAAGTTCGTCCCCGCTTTCGGGAACCTGGGTCGAGAAGCTGGCCACCACCTCTTTTTCTTCCGACGACACAACCGGCGGCCGCAAAGAAGCCGGCAGTATCAATTTGGAAAAAATGGTCAGCAGTTCCAAAAACGGCAACCGCCGCTCAAATGCCTCGGTATTTGACATCTCGGGTCTGATGTTGCGGATGAACTTGCCGCAAGCCGAAGCGACGATGGCCAAACGCGGATTTAAGCGGATTTCGCAAAAATTTGAAATTCCCAACTTCATCAAATGGCGCTATGAAGAACAATGCCGCAATGCCGGCGTGGTCGGATACGAACGGCTGGCCAGCTGTGTGGTCAAGGCAGCCAAAGAAAACAAACATCAATATGTGGAAAGCGAAAGATTCGTCAAATACGACACTCAGGAAGAAATTTCGATCAACCTGACCAGCAATTTTACAAACAACAAGATTTACAAAATCGTTTATCAAAGCATGTCCACCCGCACCATGCGCGGCAGCAGTCAGAAGATACAATATCTGCGTGATATCAAGATTTATGATTTTTGGCGCAAAATCAACCAGAAATACGGCGTTCCCGACAACAAGGAAGACGTTATCTGGGGAATGGGCGGAAACAAACCCTATATGAAAGCCTCGACCGGTTTTCTGCTGTTGGAAGATCCGATGCTCAAAGAGTTGGATTTTACACGGATGTCGCGCGAAGACCAAAAATACATGAATACCAACCTGTACAACTTCTAAGGCGGTTTTGATGGAAAACAAAATCAACATTTCGCAACTGATCTGCACCCGCATCAGTCACGATCTGATCGGCAACGTCGGCGCCTTTGCCAACGCCGTTGAACTGATGGAAGACGAAGACGACGAATTTTTGGCAGAAATCAAGTCTACACTCAAAACCAGTTCTCAGGTATTGACCGCACGGTTAAAATTTTTCCGTATGGCTTTCGGACTGAGCAATGCCAATTTGGAAAACATTGAAACAGTCAAAAACGTTACCGAAGAATATATCGCCACTCTCAATCTGCATCACCCGATCGCTACCGAAATCAAAATTGTCAACAGTCCGTTTAACCGTGCCGTGATGCTGGCTGCCATGTGCGCCGCCGATGTCATTATTCGCGGCGGCAAGGTGCGCGTCGGCAGCACTCGCAGCGCAATTGTGGTGGCCGCCGAAAGCGACGCCCCGTTGGCTCAGGGGAAAATTGCGGCGATGCAGACCGTTTTGGAAGGCGGAACGCCGGATAATGTTTCGCAATATGCGCCGCTCTATTGTCTGCAAAAAATTTTGGAAGAAGAAGGCCGAACCCTGACCATTGACGTCTTAAACGGTTTTTCGCTGCTGATCAGCTGAAAAATGACAGTTTTTGTACTCTCCGAACACTGCTCAAAATAAAACAACAAATATGGATATCTTTCGCTAAAACGGGAGCAAAACCCGTCTTTTCGGCTTGCCCCGTCAACGCGGGCGGTTTTGAAATTGCGGCAAACAAAAGGAATTGCAAAAAAACAAACCCGGTTTTTGAGCCGGGTTTATTGAAGGGGTGCATGTTTTCGCTTATCCGCGGCCGTGAGACAAAGCGGCTTCCAAAACGCGGTAATAATTGCGCTGCCACGGTGATGGCCGGCGCACGATTTTTTTACCGGCAAAACGGTCGGACCGGGTGGCAAAAAACGCTTCGTCAGTTGTCAATCCGACCGATTTTTCAATATCGGCCAACAAACGATCACCACCCTGACGATAGGGAATTTTTTGCACGTTTTCCGTTCCCAGATTTTTTCCGCCGGCACACATGGCCCGACTCCAGCTGTCGACGCTGACCGGTCCGTCAAACAATGCCGGGTCAAAAACCAGCAACTGCTCTTGACCGTCGGGGTTTACAACAGGTGCCGCCGCGGCAACGTGAAAACCCCAGTTAACGTCATGACTGCTGTAGCTGCCGTCGTCTTCCAGACAGGAAACCCGGCCGGTCATCATCTGATTGGCGGCACTCACCCGCACGACGACGGCTTCGTCGCCGTCGTGCTCCAAGCGACGGCAAATCTGCCGGGCGCGAATAAAGCAGCCGGTATGCGGCATGTCGTTATGCAGAGCCGGATCCTGACTCAATTCACGAAAAAAGCTGACAGCTTCGACTGCACGCATTTACTCGGCTCCGACAACGTTTTGTTTGTTCTCTTTATAAACCAAAATCGGGGTTTTCTGACCGTTGACGACTTCGGCGTCGATCACAATTTCCGCAACGTCCTTTTTGTCCGGAATATCATACATCAATTCCAACAGTTTTTCTTCCATGATTGCGCGCAATCCCCGGGCTCCGCTCTTGCGCTCGATTGCCTTTTTGGCAATCGCAATCAAGGCGTCGTCGGTAATGTCGAGTTTGACATCTTCCATCTTAAACAGAGCAACATATTGTTTAACCAGAGCATTTTTCGGTTCGGTCAAAATCTTGACCAACGCTTTTTCATCCAAATCTTCCAGCGAGGCAATGATCGGCAGGCGGCCGATAAACTCGGGAATCAGGCCGTATTTGAGCAAGTCTTCGGGCTGAATCTCTTTCATGACCTCCCCGACCGGTTTTTCCTGTTTGCTCGCAACTTTGGCGCCGAAACCGATTGAGGTTTTCTGGCTGCGACGATTGATGATTTTTTCAATCCCGGCAAAAGCACCGCCGCAAATAAACAAAATGTTGGTGGTATCCACGTGCAGGAATTCCTGTTGCGGATGCTTGCGGCCGCCTTGAGGCGGTACGTTGGCAATCGTACCCTCGATAATTTTCAACAAGGCCTGCTGTACCCCTTCGCCCGAAACGTCGCGGGTAATTGAAGGACCGTCGCCTTTACGGTTGATTTTATCGATCTCATCGATATAGACAATGCCGCGCTGTGCCTTTTCGATATCGTAATCAGCCGCCTGCACCAGTTTGAGGACGATATTCTCCACGTCTTCACCGACATAACCGGCCTCCGTCAGCGTCGTTGCGTCGGAAATGGCAAACGGCACGTCAAGGATTTTGGCAAGCGTTTGCGCCAACAGCGTTTTACCGCTGCCGGTGGGACCGACCAGAATCACATTTGATTTAGAAACTTCGACGTCGGCATCGCCTTGTTGGCTGTTCAGACGTTTGTAATGGTTGTAAACCGCCACCGACAGCACTTTTTTGGCATGTTCCTGTCCGATGACATACTGGTCGAGAAACTCTTTGATTTTTGAAGGTGTGGGCAGTTTCTCCATTGTATTGCCGGAAGTTTTGACACCGCCGTTTTCCTTGTCCAATTCGTTCATTTCGTCATGGACAATACTGATGCATACGTCAATACACTCGTCGCAAATATAAACGCCGCGGCCGGCTACCAGCTTTTTAACTTCCGACTGCGATTTTCCGCAGAAGGAACAGCAGATCTGGTCATCTTTATGTCCGTTATCTTCACTCATTTTTCAATCCCTTATTTGCTGATTTCTTTACGGGAGGTTACAATCTGATCGATCAAACCGAATTTCAAGGCATCTTCCGGGGTCATAAAATTGTCGCGATCCATTGCTTTTTCAATTACCGCAAGCTTTTGCCCGGTATTTTCGGCATAGATATTGTTGAGCCGGCGCCGCATGTCAAGAATCAGCTTGGCCTGAATTTCGATATCGGCAGCCTGCCCTTTGGCGCCGCCGGAAGGCTGATGGATCATGATCTGCGAATTAGGCAGGGCAAAACGTTTGCCCTTGGTACCGCCGGCCAGCAAAAATGATCCCATCGAGCAAGCCTGTCCGATACATAAGGTATTGACATCGCAACTGATGTAACGCATGGTATCATAAATTGCCATCCCCGAAGTGATGACGCCGCCCGGAGAATTGATATAAAGGAAAATGTCCTTGTCCGGATCTTCGGCTTCCAAAAACAACAACTGCGCACATACCAATGATGCCATATCGTCTTCGACCTGGCCGGTCAGGAACACGATCCGCTCTTTTAACAGACGCGAGAAAATATCAAACGAACGTTCGCCCTGCGGGGTTTGCTCCACCACCATAGGCACCAGACGGTCATAAATTTCCATAGATTTTTCTGACATTTGTCATCCCTTCAATAATTGATTTGATTATCTGGCGGCATTATAAGCGGCCAATTATTAATATTTTGCCAACAAAACAATAAAAAGCCCTGCTTGAAAACGGCAGGGCCTGAAAAGTTTTGTCAGACGTCAGACTACAGCAGTTTGATATTGCCGGCAACAACCCGGTCTCTTTCCGTCATTGTTTCGTAACTGACTTTGTCACCTTCGTTAAGAGTTCTCAACCCTGCGCTCTTAACCGCCGAAATATGAACAAATATGTCTTTATCACCTTCGTCCGGGGTAATAAACCCGTAACCTTTTCTCTTATTAAACCATTTAACTGTTCCTGCTGCCATAATCTTAATCCTTTTTACAAACAGGTTAAAACACAAACTGCAGCCCGTTGTCCGGCTGTATTGTTCACGGTACTACAAATTTAAACATTAAGCAAGTTATTTTTTCTTTTCCCCTTGTCCGGGCCTTTTTGCTGATTATATCGGAAATTGCTATAGTTTTAACCTTTAACAAAGGATCCGAATCATGAAAAAAGTATTTTACAGCCTGATGGCGTCAATGGTTCTGCCGGCAGCGATCATGGCCGGCGCATCGAACGCCGAAGCCAAAGACTATGACCAGGATTGGGTCGAAGACAAAATGGAAGACGTTACCGAAGATTATAACGAAGCAATCAAAAAAATCAACGAATCTTCCTTTAGCGCGGAACAGAAAAGCATTCTGACCGCTCAGGCCGCCGCCAACCGCGACCTGATGTCTTCGCAGATTAATGCCGTTTCGCAGCAGATGCGCAAAAACATCCAGCAACGCGCCAACTTCAGAGACGCCATTAAGGCCAGCCGCGAGAACAAAAAGGCCGTCAAAGAAATTGACGACATTTTGTAACGCTGCGATACGCAATTTCAAAAATGCAGACCGGAGAATTTTTCTCCGGTTTTTTTTGACGGCGTTTTTCCCATTTTTAGTATTCACATTTAGAATAAAATTTGTTAAGTTCAGTTAGTTTTAAAAACAGACTTTAGAGGAATTAATAAAAATGGCACTGAAAAATACCAGAGAAGTAAACTATCCCGAATGGTACCAGAACGTTGTTGCCGCCGCCGATATGGCAGAAAATTCGGCCTCGCCGGGTTGCATGGTCATTAAATCGTGGGGCTACGGCATTTGGGAGAACATCCGCAACATTTTTGACGAACAGTTCAGAGAAACCGGACATGACAACTGTTATTTTCCGCTGTTTATCCCGCTCTCCTTTTTTCAGAAAGAAGCCGACCACGTCGAAGGCTTTGCCAAAGAAATGGCCGTAGTTACCCATTCCCGGCTGGGAAAAGTAGACGGAAAGTTGGTTCCGCAGTCACCGCTTGACGAACCGCTGGTGGTTCGTCCGACTTCGGAAACCATTATCGCCGACTCTTTTGCCAAATGGATAAAATCATACCGCGATCTGCCGGTGCTGGTTAACCAGTGGGCCAACGTCGTCCGTTGGGAAATGCGCCCCCGCCTCTTTTTGCGTACGCGCGAATTTTTGTGGCAGGAGGGTCATACCGCCCATGCCACCGCCGCCGAAGCCGAAGCCGAAACCAAACAGATGCTTGAAGTTTACCGCGATGTTGCCGAAAATGCGCTGGCCCTGCCGGTGTTGGTCGGTCGCAAACCCGAACATGAGAAGTTTCCCGGCGCCGTCGACACTTATTGTATCGAAGCCATGATGCAGGACGGAAAAGCCCTGCAGGCCGGAACGTCACATTTCCTGGGCCAGAATTTTGCAAAATCGGCCGGCATCAGCTTTGTTAACAACGAAGGCAAACCGGAATTTGCCTATACCACTTCCTGGGGCGTTTCCACGCGTCTGATCGGCGGCGTCATCATGACCCATGCCGATGACGAAGGAATGGTGGTTCCGCCGCGGATTGCGCCTTATCAGGTGATTTTGGTTCCGGTGATCAAAAACGAAGCCGACCGCGAGGCCGTAATGAACTATATTGAACAAATCAAAAACCGGATTAAGAGTTTGACGCCGTTCGGCGAAAAAATCCGCGTTAAAATCGACAATCGCAACAAATTGAGCGTCGACAAATTCTGGGACTGGACCCGCAAAGGTGCGCCGATCATTTGCGAAATCGGTATGCGTGACGTTGAAGGCGACAAAGTAATGGTCAAAGAACGCCTCAAACTCGGAACCCCCGAAGGCAAACAAATCATGGCGGTTGAACAATTTGCCGAAGATGTTGCCGGCCGGCTGGAAGCCGTTCAGAAGGAAATGTTCAATCGTGCCCAAACCCGGCTGGAGAACAATATCCGCACCGATATCGTCACTCATGATGCATTTGAAAAATATTTTGCCAACGCCAACCGTTTTCTGAAAGAAGGCGACGGCAACGCGGTCGCTTTCGTTCGCGGCAAATGGAGCGGCGATCCCAACTCGGAAGAACTGCTGAAAGCGCTCAAAATCACCATTCGCTGCATTCCGTTCGATCAGAGCGGCACCAAAGGCGAATGCCTGCTGACCGGCGCCAAAGATGCCGAGATCGACGTTATTTACGCCCGCTCTTATTAACGGCGACGGTTTAAAATCAGAAACGCCTCTTGTTCATCCGAACAGGAGGCGTTTTCTTTTGCTTAAAGCACTTCGGGGTTACCTTCTCCATCTTTTTTTCAGGTACACCGGATAGAGCTTCTTCATTTTCGGCGCTTCCGTCAAAAGCGCTTCGCGGGATACGGTCGGAAACTTGCGTTCCTTCTTTTCAGCCGGGGCTTTGTTCTGAGAAGCCTCAAGCTGTTCCACCCGTTTTCCGTTGTTGTCGTAAAACTCCGGATCACCGCCGCGTCCCAGACACACCGCATACCCGTTCTCGTAGAGAAAGACAATACTTTCTTCAGGATAGATAACGGGCTGTTTCGGTTTGTGCTCGTCGAGGAAAACGGCGATAAAAACCACAGCATAGACACCAAGGAGGCTGACAATCAGATTCTTGTTCATACGAGATGTTTTTTTAGTTAGTATTTCGGTTTAATTGATACGAAAAATGCTCATCACCCAAAGAAACGACCGTCAGGATTGATCAAAGTAATGAACAGAAAAATTTTTTATTGATCCGATTATGACACAATTCAAAATTTTGTCAATTTTTATTTACGTCGGTTTATTAATATACAAAACCGTCCCCGGCGTTGCATAAGCGGCAAAAAATTGTTTAAATTAGCGACAAACTGTTTTAAATATAGGATAAACATTTAACTATAATAAGGAATATTCGGTATGACGGAAATTTTCATCTTTTGTATTGTCGGCGGTTACCTGCTCGGTTCAATCCCGTTCGGACTGGTTCTGACACGGCTGGCCGGTCTGGGAGACATCCGCAAAATCGGTTCGGGCAACATCGGCGCCACCAACGTCTTGCGCACCGGACGCAAAGATCTGGCTCTGCTGACGGTGCTGCTTGATGCGTCAAAAGCCGGATTTGCCGCCTGGCTGGCGGGTTATCTGACGCCGGAGCAAGATATGTTCTTTGCCGGAATCTTCACTCATACCAAACTGGTCGCCGCTTTGTACGCCGGTACCGCCGCCGTCTTCGGACACAATTTTCCGCTTTGGCTCAAATTCAAGGGCGGAAAAGGCGTTGCCTCGGCCTTCGGTTTTATTTTAGTCATCAACCCGATGATTGCGCTGCTGGCTTTGGGAACCTGGCTGGTTTTTGCCTTCGCTTTCAGATATTCGTCCCTGTCTGCCCTCGCCGCCGCGGTTTTAACCCCTTTGTATGCATATTTTTATGCCGGCGAAGTTGAAACCGTTTTTTTCAGCGCGATTGCCTTACTGGTACTTGTCCGTCATCATGCCAACATCCGTCGCCTGATCAAGGGAGAAGAAAGCAAAATTTCTTTTCATAAGAGCAAATAATGACTGCGCAAGGAGATATCCTGTTCCGTCTGCAACTGATTAACACCGAAGGAATCGGCCCGGTCGGTTTTCACCGCCTGCTCAAACGCTGTTCTTCGGCCGAACAAGCGGTGCTTGAAGCGGCAAAGAGCAAAAAAACGCCGTCTCTTCAATGGGCGCAGGATGAATATGAGCGCGCCCGCGAATTCGGCGCAATTATATTGTCCGAGACAGATCCCCGTTACCCGCAAAACCTGCTTAACGGCGACGATACGCCGCCGCTGCTGTATGTCAAGGGAAACATCAACCTCCTCAATCATCATCCCGCGGTGGCCATCGTCGGATCTCGCAACGCCACCATTATCGGCCGCAAAATTACTTCGCGGATGGCCTTTGACCTTACCGAAAATCATGTTCTGGTGGTTTCCGGGATGGCACGGGGAATTGATGCCGCCTCCCATAAAGGCGCTTTGTATGCCAAAAATCAAAACGGTCCCACCGTCGCGGTGCTCGGAACCGGAATTGACAAGATCTATCCGGCGGAAAACGAAGCGCTTTATTACCAAATTGTTGCTCAAGGGTTGTTGGTTTCCGAACTTCCGATGGGCACGATTGCCCAGAGCGGAAATTTTCCGCGCCGCAACCGCATCGTTGCCGGACTGGCTGACGCCGCCGTGGTGGCCGAAGCAACCGAAAAGTCAGGTTCGCTGATCACTGCTCAGATGGCCAACCGCATGGGAAAACCGATTTTTGCCGTTCCGGGGTCTCCGGGCGAAGCTCGTTCGGAAGGACCGAATTTTTTGCTGCGTCACGGTGCCCTATGGGCCGAAAGCGCCGCCGATATTCTGAAAAGTCTCGGCGAGCGGATGCCAAAGACGCCGACTGAATTTATCAGCCTGCGCAAAAACGATTTATTCACAAAGCCCCTTGACATTTTGCAAAAAACTGTTGATATTCCACCGGTGAAGACCAGTCACAATGTTTCGATTTCGGAGTATCTGACCATTGAGGGCACCGACATCGATGACATCATCCGGAGTTCCGGCCTTGATGCATCTACCGTTGCGATGCTTTTGATCGAATTGGAAATGGATGAAAAAATCATCCGCCTGCCCGGTAACAAGATTGCCTTAAACGGCAAAAACCTGAAAGTAAGAAGATGAAATTAGTTATCGTAGAATCTCCCGCCAAAGCTAAAACAATCAACAAGTATTTAGGAACAGATTATAAAGTGCTGGCCAGTTTCGGTCATATCCGCGACCTGCCGAGCAAAGACGGTTCGGTGCAACCGGATCACGACTTTGCCATGAGCTGGGAACTCAGTCCGGGAGGGAAAAAACGCCTTAATGACATCATTGCCGCGGTTAAAGAAGCCGACACCATCATTCTCGCCTCCGACCCGGATAGAGAAGGAGAAGCGATTGCCTGGCATATTTTAGAAGAACTGAAAGCCAAAAACAAAATAAAAGACAAAAAAATCGAACGGGTGGTCTTTCACGAAATTACCAAGTCCGCCGTTACCGAAGCAATTAAAAATCCGCGCCAAATTGACGACAATCTGGTATCCGCTTATATGGCACGCCGCGCCCTCGACTATCTGGTCGGGTTCAACCTGTCGCCGGTTTTATGGCGAAAGCTGCCCGGTTCCAAATCGGCGGGACGGGTTCAGTCGGTGGCGTTACGTCTGATCTGCGAACGGGAAATTGAAATCGAAAACTTTAAGCCCGAAGAATATTGGACCGTCGATGCCGAGCTGTTTACTTCCAAACAGGCCCTGATCAAATCACGACTGATTGTTTTGGACGGCAAAAAACTTGAAAAATTTGACATTAACAGCGAAGCCAAGGCTCTGGACGCCAAAGCCAAAATCGAGGCTCAGGAGTTTTCGGTCGCCAACGTCGAACGCAAAAAAGCCAACCGTTACCCGGCAGCGCCGTTCACAACCTCTACCCTGCAGCAGGAAGCGGCACGCAAACTGCGTTTTTCGGCCAAGAAAACCATGCAGATTGCCCAAAAGCTTTATGAAGACGGTTTGATCACCTATATGCGTACCGATGCGGTCAACCTGTCGAAAGAAGCCATTGCCGCCTGCCGTGAAGTGATCGGCAAATATTTCGGCGATGCCTATCTGCCCAAAACGCCTAAAGAATATAAGACCAAGTCGAAAAACGCGCAGGAGGCGCACGAGGCGATCCGCCCGTCCGACGTAACCAACACGCCTAAAAAAATGGAAACCAAGCTCGACAATGACGCACATCGTTTGTACGAACTGATCTGGAAACGTACGGTTGCCTGCCAAATGAACCCGGCAGTGCTCGATAAAGTCAGTATCGACTCTTGTTCCGCCGACGGAAAAATCACCCTGCGCGCCAACGGTCAGGTGATTGCTTTCGACGGTTTCCTAAAGCTTTATCAGGAAAGTTTTGATGACGAAGAAGAAAACGACGAAAACCGGATTCTGCCAAATGTTGAAATCGGCGAAAAAGAAACCAAAGGCGAAATTCTGACCGACCAACACTTCACGGTACCGCCGCCGCGCTTTACCGAAGCCAGCCTGGTCAAAAAGCTCGAAGAACTGGGAATCGGCCGGCCGTCCACCTATGCCACCATCATTGCGGTTTTGCAGGAACGCAAATACGTTAAAGTTGAAAAACTGCGTTTTATCCCTGAAGAACGCGGGCGTATCGTAACCGCCTTTTTGGAAAACTTCTTCCAAAAATACGTCGAATATGATTTTACCGCTCAGATGGAAGAATTTCTCGATGATATTTCCGCCGGTGAAATGGAATGGCGCAAACTGCTTACCGGCTTTTGGACCAAGTTCATTAAAAACATTGACGCGGTTACCCCGCTGCAAATGAGCGAAGTGATTGACAAAGTTGACGAAGTGCTGGCCAAGCATCTGTTCCCCGAACGCGAGGACGGCAGCGATCCGCGCAGTTGTCCCGACTGCAAAAACGGTCGTCTGGGCATCAAATTCGGCAAGTTCGGCGCCTTTATCGGTTGTTCCAACTATCCGGAGTGCAAATATACCAAACAGCTGATCGACACCACGGCCGAAGAAGAAGCCGCCGCCGCTCATGCCGCCAACAAAACGCCCAACCCCGAAGACCGGGTTTTGGGCGAATTGCAGGAACAAAAGATTTATCTCAAAAAAGGCCCTTACGGATATTATGTTCAGTTGGGCGAAGACGACCCGAAATCAAAAGTCAAGCCCAAGCGCTGTTCTCTGCCCAAAGGCGTTACTCCCGAAGAGATCTCGCCGGAACAGGCTTCCGTATTGCTCTCGCTGCCGCGTCAACTGGGCAACGGCATTGAAGCCAATATCGGCAAGTTCGGCACTTATCTTAAACAAGGCAACAAATCCAAATCGCTTTACGGCAATGACAACATCTTTAACATCACGCTCGAACGGGCGGAAGAACTGTTGAAAGGCGCACCGGAAAAATCTCCGGCACAAGTCATCGGTACCCATCCCGAAAGCAAGCTGGAAATTACTTTAAACAGCGGACGCTACGGCCCTTACCTTAAATGCGGCAAAAACAATTATGCTTTGCCGAAAGAGTTTAAGGATAAGCAGCCGACGTTGGAAGATGCGGTAAAAATCATTGCGGCAAAAAAATAAAGCAGGAATATCCGACTCATCTTTATAAAAAAACACCCCCGATTTTCGGGGGTGTTTTTTGTGTGCTTGTGTTTGATCCGGTTTACCAGCTGTAGCTGAGACCCAAACCGAAGGTCGAGGCTTTGTAGTCGTCGCCGAAGGTGTGGTTGGCCCAGCCATAGGCGGACAGTTGTTCGGTAAAGCCGTAACGGCCGCCAATTTCAACCCGGCCCAGCGTCTGGTCATCCAAAGTGTTGACTTTGTCCAAACCGGTGATCCGAACCTCGTCACCGTCGGTAATGGTGCGGACAACACTCGGTTTGACATAAACGTTGGCGTAGCCTTCGTCCGTTACAAACGCTTTCGTCAGTTTGACGCCGGCTTCCAACTCCAGCTGACGCAAGGTGTTGTACTTCGCAATCTTACCGGCACTGTCGGTGGCGTCGTCATAGTCAACCTGCGTATAGAAGGCGCCGACACTCGGGGTCAAGTACAGAGTTTTAGACAGGTTATAGTCATAACCCAACTCAACGCTGCCGCCGAACTCGGTACCGTCGGTATCCGACTTGATGCCGTCTTTGGTCTTCAGATCAACTTTCTGAATGCCGCCGTATACGGTGGCAAAAGTCCACCAGTTGTTACGGTCATAACGGTAGTACAAACCGGCCAGATAACTGTCGATATCAATTTCCGATCCGACGGTCGAGTAGTGATGCTTGCCGTCGCCGTTCATGTCGTAATTACCCTTGCGGTAAGACAGGAACAGGCCCAGCTTGTTGTTGAGATCGTGCTGCAAGTCACCGCCGGCCTCTAAACCCCAGACCTCGGCGTCGATATCGGTCGGCGTCTTGATACGAAGGGTATTGTAAACCGCATTGGCCCACAGATTGTGGAAAGCTTCGCCGTTCCAGTAGTAGTCATAGAAGCCGCAGCCCGGGCAGTAGAAACGGTTTGAAGAAACCTTCTGCATGATGTTGTAGATCATATTTGTGGTCTGAGCCAAACCGGCCGCCGGCAGAGATTCGGCGCCGATGACTTCCGGCGCTACCGGACGATCGCTGCCCGGCAACGGCTGCGGTTTAACCGACGGAATGTCCGGCAGTTCCGGGGTCGGCGGTGTCGGAACATCGGGAACATCGGGAACGTCAGGAACATCGGGAACATCCGGAACGTCCGGATTTTCCTCATCCTTTAGTTCAAAGTACCATTTGTTGCTGTTCTCGGCAATTTGATCGTATTTAACCTCAAACAGATACGGGTTCTTATAAACACGCGAAACCACAAACGAATCCGCGTTGCCGGTGGTGTCGTTCTCCGATTGCGCAAACAAAATCTCGCCCTTGCCGCGAATATCGGCATCCGATGAGGCGTGAACAATCATTTTGGTCACACCTTTAACATCACCGGCAATATGCAGCTCATCCGCCTTCATATTCTCAACATCAACATCAATATGCAGGAAACTGTCGGTTGCTGCATAGCCTTTCAGCTTAATGGTTTCCAGATAACCGTTGGCAATATCAAACACCCCGTTGTTCAACGACAGGTTCGTCACCGCGGCAGCATCGCGGTTGGCAGTGCCGTCGGCGTTCAAGGAAGCAACAAACGCCCCTTTGCCGTCCCAGTTCTTCGCCGTCTGATCTTCGTGCTGATAAGTGCCGAAACGAAGCGTCGTCCCCTCAACCGAAACATTGCCGGCATTGACAATATCATTGTTCATCGCAATATACTGAGTGGTGGTACCGGTGTCCGCGTCAATCGTGTCATCACCTTTGAAGACATAATTGCCGCCTTCCATATTGTCGTTAATTACCCAGGCGCCGCCAACAGTATCAAATGTAACAGTCATAGAGTTTTTTGCAGACAGAGCATTATAAACTTTGCCGCGTGTCGGATCTTTGGTATAGTTTCCTGACATGAAGTGAGTTTCAGAACCTGAAACAAAATTCATATTTGCAGCAGCATAAACGGCACCGCCATAAGCTTTATTGGTTTCAGAAGCCGTTTGAGCATAGTTATTCAGAAAATCGCCGGTTATACTGCGAATAACAGCTCCGTTATAAATCGCGCCGCCATATTTTTGGACGAAATTTCCGATAAAATCTCCGGTAATATGACTAATCTTGCTACCATAGAGATTGTTAATAGCGCCACCATTGTTTTTAGCATAGTTCCCAATAAAATCGCCGGTAATATCACCGATAGATTGGTTATAAGAAGTAATGGCTCCGCCATTACCGCTGGTAAAGTTTTTAATAAAATTTCCTGTAATGTTGCCCATAACAGCTACATTGTAAATCGCACCGCCGTTTCCGCCGGCAGAGTTACCGATAAAATCGCCACTGATATTGTTGATTGTGTCGCTATTAACAATCGCACCGCCGTCACGCCCGGCAGAGTTAGCGATAAAATTTCCCGTAAGGATGCCGATAGTGCCATAATAGTTATGAATAGCTCCGGCATCACTGTTGATAAGATTACCAATAAAATCCCCGGTAATATCCCCAATTGTTCCATGATCATTATAAATAGCCCCTCCGTTGTAGTCACCGGAGTTTGCAATAAAATGTCCTGTAATATTTCCGATTGTTCCCTTGTTATGAATAGCTCCGCCATTACCATAGAAACCGGAAGCTTTATTGTTGATAAAATTGCCGGTGATATCGCCAATTATACCAGCATTGTTGATATACCGATTTTTTACAAAATTCCCGGTAATGTTGCCGATAATACCGCTTTTGTCATTGTGAAAACCACCGCTGTTTTTAACGAAATCTCCGGTAATATTGCCAATAGTGTCTTTGTTGTTAATAGTATTACCACTGATTCCGCAAAAATCAGCATCTACATCTCCGCTTAGATTCTCTTGAGAAGTATTATACACTTTTCTGTCCAGGGTATGTGTGTAAGTATATTTAAAATAGTTAGTCTGATTGTTCGGCAGTTTGATGGTGACCACGTCGGCATCGTTCTTTTGATCTTCTCCAACTTCACTCCAGCCGATACGCGGCGAAGTGGAAAACGTTTCCGGCTTCAGGTTGACTTTGTAATATTTTGTCGTCAGCTTGCCTTCTGCATCCGCTTCCTGCACGGTAAAATTATAGTCGTCTTCCGTTCCTTCACTGTACGAAAACGCGCTGTCCGGAATCGAAGCAGCGTCAAAGCCGTATTTTTTGCCGTCCAGCTCAAACAAGCCGTCAGAACTCTCTTGCAGCATCCCCGCCGAAGTTCCGGCTAAAGCAGTCAGCAATCCAGCATTATCGCCGCTCGGGGTAAAGTAATAATCTTTATCGCCGATTTCAACTTTCACCGCGCCTGCCGGCAGATCACCGTCAACTTCGGTAAGAGTATAAGTTTCGGTCACAGAAGGAAGAACGGAACCGGCTTCCGATTTCAAATTATCCAAAGTCGGGGTTAGAGAAACGGCCATTGCCGGCGCACTCAAAAAAGTGGTTGCCGTGAGCGCAATTGCCCAAGAAGTCTGTTTAGTCATTTTATACAATCCTTATCTAAATGCATTTAAACGATCATTTTTTTGCTATAGAATAAGTATGGATATGCGATTTCTGAAAACAAGAATAAAATTGTGTATTATAAAGGGGTTAAACTTGATTTTTCAAAATGAGATTATTATAACCTTTGTTGTATCAAAAAAATGATCCTTTTTTTGCTACAGTTAAATACAAAAAAACTCCCCGGTTCTCGGGGAGTTTTTTAAGAAACAAATAATAAAAAGGATTATCTCTGGCTTTTGGCAATTGCCTTTGTCGCTTCTTCCATGTCATTCATCGGGATAACCTGATCGCCGATCTTCTGACCGTTTTCATGCCCTTTTCCGGCGATCACCAACATATCTCCCGCTTCAAGTTGCGAAACGGCATATTCAATTGCGGCAACCCGGTCGCCGATTTCTGCCGCCTCGGAACATTCCGCCATAATCTGGCGACGGATTTCGGCGGCATCCTCGGTTCGCGGATTATCATCCGTTACGACAACCCGGTCTGCCAGTTCACGAGCTATTTTCCCCATCAGCGGGCGTTTCAGCTTGTCGCGGTCACCGCCGCAGCCAAACACAACCCACAATTTATTCTCGGTGTGACGGCGCATTGTTTTCAACACGTTTTCCAACGCATCGGGCGTATGGGCATAATCAACATAAACACCGGCTCCGTTTTTCAAACGACCGGCCAGATCAAGCCGCCCGGGTGCACCTTTAACCAACGGAAGATAATCGATTATCTTTCCCGAAAACCCGTGTAAAGCAATAACCATCCCAACCGCGCACAATACGTTCATCGCCTGAAACTCCCCGATCAGCGGCAATTCAAGCCGGTAATGCTGCCCTAAAATTTCGGTTTCCAGCGTTTGTCCGGCCGCATGCGGCTGCCGGGAAACAATTTTCAGTTCTTTTCCTCGGTTGCCGTATGACATTACCCGAATCCCGCGCCGGCGGCAAAGCTGCTCCAACCGGTCAAATTCGGCAATATCGGCATTGAGAACAGCCGTGCCGTCCGCCTCCATAACCCGGGAAAAAAGCAGTTCTTTGGCTTGCAGATAATTTTCCATCGTCCGATGATAATCCAGATGATCCTGAGTAAAGTTGGTAAAACCGGCAACTTTGATCTTAAGACCGTCCAACCGATACTGTTCAATACCGATACTCGAGGCTTCGAGCGAAACGTATTCAACGCCCTTTTGCGCCAGCTGCCGCAAAATCCGATGCAGGGTCACGCTGTCCGGGGTCGTCAGGGTTTCGATGTTTTCCGCGGCATCGGAAACAACGCCGATCGTTCCGATACTGGCTGACGAATAACCGAGATAACGCATCAGCTGACGGGTAAAATCGGCAATCGAGGTCTTGCCGTTAGTCCCGGTAACGGCCGATATATAAGGCGGCAGCGGTTTATAGAAATTGGCCGCGGCACGAGCAACGTTTTCCCGCATATCTCCGAGCGCTTTCACAAAAACCGTCGAAGCCGTTTCCGCCGGCGGCTGATAATCCCCGTCGTAAAGCACCGCCGCCGCACCTTTGGCCACCGCATCGGGAATATATTTTCGCCCGTCTGAGCTATTGCCGTTCACGGCAATGAACAATGCTCCCGGCATAACTTTGCGGGAATCAATTTCTACCGTACTGATTTCAATATCCGGCCATTCTCCTTCGGCTGTCGGCACGCCCGACAATATCTGACTTAACAACATCGCACACCTCTTTTTTGATTAATATATTTTACTATAGGCGGCAAAGTTTAGTTTTTTGTTAACTTAATCGCTTGACCGACCGACATTTTGCTCTTATGTTTAAATCATAAATATTTTCAGGGAGATATAAATTATGAACAGCACTGCCGCACTACGCCCGTATACAAGCGGGGAAGAAATCTGCCACAGTCTCATCCACGGCATCGGCATCGTTCTGAGTGTTGCGGCATTGGCTGTTCTGGTGGGCTTTTCCGCCCGTTACGGCGATGTATGGACCATTGTTTCCACCGCCGTTTTCGGCGTGTCAATGATTCTGCTGTATACGGCTTCGACGCTTTATCATGCCATCCCCTACCCGCAGGCCAAAAAGATACTGAAAAAATTTGACCACATTGCCATTTATTACCTGATTGCCGGCAGTTATACGCCGTTTTTGCTGGTCAATCTGCGGGGACCGGTCGGCTGGTCGATTTTCGGAATCATTTGGAGTCTCGCCCTTGCCGGAACCGTCTTAAAACTGGTAACTTCGGGAAGCGGAACCAAAATCTGGTCGATATCCTTGTACCTGATCATGGGTTGGATGATTGTTTTCGCTTCCAAACAATTATTTGCCTCAATCAGTACCGCCGGCGCGGTTTTCCTGATTCTCGGGGGCCTTTTCTATACGCTCGGGGTCTTTTTTTACATTTGGAAAAGCAAAAAATATACCCATGCGGTATGGCATTTTATGGTTTTGGCGGGAACGGTCATGCACTTCTTTGCCGTGCTTTACGCCTGCGTTCTAATTTAATCCCTGAGCTTCGAGAACAAATCCGGTGCAATCGTCGCCGTTGTAATTGTAACCGGTCACAATATTGCCGCTGATTGTAAACGAAATTTTACAGTATTCAATATCCTGACGGTCCGGATCGGGGCCGGGAAGGCTCGGCTGCGATATCGCCGGATAATCGATCAGGTTGGGATAAGCATCGCGACGCCCTTTTTTATCAAGTTCGACATAGGTCACCACTTTGGTGTTTTGGTCCACTATAAAGGAATTGTCGGGCATTCCCCAATTGTCGATCAGATGTTCTTCCGACACCCCTACCCAGCCTTGCAGCTGTTCGTTATAATCCGGAACCGACGAACAGGCCGTCAAAATAAAAGCACACAGCAAAACCAGCATCAAAACTCTCCTCACTAAACTGTTTTCCGCCTTGATATAGGCGTGAAAAAAGCTTTTTCAATCAGAGGATTGTTTCAGCATCACATTTAAACGGTTTTGCACTGCCGGATCCATCTTAACTTCCAAATGCAGTTTTTCGCCTTGTTGCCGACAAGCCACGACTTCGCCGTTTTGATGCAGCCATGCCAGCATTTTACCGTCTGCCGCCGCAACATCGACGCTGACGATTGTGCTTCCGGCGGATAAAATATCGTCCAAGCGTTTTAAAAGCCTGTCACAGCCTTCTCCGTTGAGTGCCGAAACCGCCGCGGCCGCCGGCGGCGCGATAAACGAGGACAGCAGGTCCGTTTTGTTGTAAACTTCCAGATAATTGTCCTGATATTCGATTTTATCCAGCCCCAAACCATGCAGCACTTCCAACACGTCCTTACGCTGTTGTTTGCAATCGGGGTTGGCGGCGTCCAACACCTGAACCACAACGTCGGCTTCCAAAACTTCTTCCAACGTGGCGCGAAAGGCCATCACCAGTTCATGCGGCAAATCGGAAATAAAACCGACGGTATCGGAAAGAATAACTTCGCGGCCGGACGGCAGTTTCAAACGTCGCATCGTTGTATCGAGGGTCGCAAACAACAGGTTTTCGGCAAATACCTGAGCGGCCGTCAGACGATTGAACAAGGTTGATTTTCCGGTGTTGGTATAACCGACCAGCGCCACCACCGGATAAGGCACCCGTTTGCGGGCGTTGCGTTGCAATCCACGGGTTTGTTTGATTTTCTCCAACGCTTTTTTGATTTTGACGATCTTATCGTCAATGATCCGACGGTCAAGCTCAATTTGGGTTTCGCCCGGGCCGCCCAAAAAACCGGCGCCGCCCCGTTGCCGTTCCAAGTGAGTCCAGCTGCGCACCAAACGGCTGCGCTGATAAGTCAGATGAGCCAATTCAACCTGAAGACAGCCTTCCCGGGTTTGAGCACGCTCACCGAAAATCTCCAAAATCAGAGCCGTGCGGTCGATAACTTTTAAATTCAGCGCTTTTTCCAAATTGCGTTGTTGGATCGGGGTTAAATCGGCGTCGACAACCAACAGTTCAATTTTCCGTTCGGCTACGATTTCCCGCAAACGTTCTATGAGGCCGCTGCCGAAATAGGCATCGGGACGAATTTGACGGATGCGAACAATCTCACTGTGACAGACGTCAAGATTGATTGCCGCCGCCAGTCCGACCGTCTCGGCCAACCGCTGTTCGGGATAAAGCGACACCGGCCGTCCCACTGCCTGCGGATAGATAACAGCGGCTTTCAGCGCCGGAATTTCGGCAACATACTCAGCCAAAATCTACTCTTCGGCTGTTTTTGAAACGATTTCAACCGCTGCGCTCGGCATAATCGTCGACACCGCGTGTTTATAAATTAACTGGGTATGACCGTCACGGCGAAGCAGAATCGACGCCTCGTCAAACCATGTGATAACGCCCTGCAGCTTAACACCGTTAATAAGAAAAACCGTTACGGCAATTTCATTTTTGCGAATATCGCCTAAAAAGTCTTCCTGAACATTTTGTGACATTGTTTTTTCCTTATATTATTATTGCACAATTCGGATTGTAACCCTATTTTATCAAAATAGTAAAGAAATGTTTGTTAAGCAAGGGGATAATTATGCAAAGATTTTTTCGGCCCGACGGATTGCCGACGGCGCCACAAAAAATATCAGCACGTCCCCGGCTTCCAAATGTTCTCGCACAAACGGCGCCAGACGAATTTCTCCTTTGCGGTACAAAGCGCAAATTCTGCTTTCCTGCGGCAGATTGAGTTCCGAAAACGCCGAACCGATCAGCGGCGAATTGTCATCGACCGCAATTTCCCATACTTCGCCCGACAATCCGAGAGAATAGGCCTGATTGAGCCGCACTTTGCGCAATTCTTTCAAAATGGCGGAAATGGTAATGGAGGTACGGTCAATCAGAATATTCTCGCCCATATTGATAATTTGCGTATTGTATGAACGCGAGTTGACCAGCGCAATCGTGTTTTCAACCCCGTTGCGTTTGGCAATCATGGTGGCGATGATGTTGTCCTTGTCTTCTCCGGTAACGGCAACAGCGGCATCGGCGGTTGCGATTCCCGCTTCCGAAAGCACGACGTCGCTCATCATCGAGCCGTGAAAAACCGCGGTTTTGTTCAGCTGACCGGCCAACCGCGCCGCACTGTGCGCATCTTCGTCGATAACCCGGCAGCTGACGATATTGTCATCGTCTTCCAACGCCTCCGCCAGATAGGCAACCAACTGGCCGCCGCCGAAAATGACGACCTGCTCGTTTTCCTTGCGTTCCAGTCCAAAACTGTGGATGACCGTTTCGACTTCGTCGGCAGCTACCAGCAGATTAATTTCGTCACCGACGTGAAACGTATCGTCGTTGCCGGGAATAAAACCGCGACCGTTACGGATAATGTTGACAACGGTTATGTGCAAATCGGGATCCGCACGTTCCAGATGGTCCAACGGAATTTGCAGCAACGGTGATTTTTTGGGGCAGCGAAAAGACAACAACAGCAATTTTTTATCCGCCAGCGGATAAATGCCCGATATTCCCGGATAACCCAAAATGCGTTTGATGGCTTTGGAAATTTCATACTCCGGCGAAACCGCCAGGTCAACCGGAATATCATGATCGCCGAAGAGACCGCCCCACGCCGCTTTCAAATAAACCCGGGCGCTGATGCGCGCCACTTTGCGGGGAATGTTAAACAACGAATAAGCGGCCTGGCACGCAATCATATTGACTTCGTCACTTCCGGTCGCGGCAATCAGCAGATCGGTTTTGCCGGCTTCTGCCTTTTGCAAAATATCGGGATGAGCGACCGACCCCAAAATCGGCATAATATCCCATTGCCGGGCCACTTCATTCAAATTCTTTTCGTTATCGTCGATAACAACCACGTCGTTGTTGCCGCGGCTCAGATAAGCCACGATACTTTTGCCGACGTTACCGGCACCTCCGACAATTATTTTCATGCTTCCTCTTCCTTTGTACCTGCGGCTTGGGGACCAAAATAGTCCTCTACCGCCGCCAACGCCTGATTTAAGTCATTAATGCGGGTATATTGTTCGCGAAACCGCTTCGCATCGTGCAAACCCTTGCAATACCAGCAAACATATTTTCGGGACAATTGCAAGGCCGTCCGTTCGCCGTAATAATCGCGCAACAAGCCGATGTGACGCAACAAAATTTGTTTGATCTGCGACGGGCCCGGTGCCGCGGCTTCGGTTCCCCGTTTCAAATAAGCATCAATCTGCGCAATCAGCCACGGCGCACCGAGAGCCGCCCGCCCCACCATCAGGGCGTCGGCGCCGGTATATTCGAGAATACGGCGGGCCGAAGCGCCGTCGCTGACGTCTCCGTTTGCCACTACCGGAATTTTTACCGCATTTTTGACCGCTGCAATAATATCCCAATCAGCGGTTCCGGCATAAAAGTCACTGCGGGTTCGTCCGTGTACGGTAACATATGCCGCCCCGCTGTCTTCACACATTTTGGCAAATTCTACCGCATTGACATGCTCATGGTCCCAGCCTTTGCGAAACTTGACGCTGACCTTCAACGGGGTTGCCGCCGCAACCGCGCCGATTATACGTGACGCCGACAACGGATCGCGCATCAGGGCGGAGCCGGCGTTGTTATTGACAATTTTTCTGACCGGACAACCCATGTTAATATCAAGGCTGTGAGCGCCGAGATCTGCCGCCAGCCGAGCCGCCTCGGCAAACAACTGCGGATCGCTGCCGACCAACTGCACCGTCACCGGATACGGTTCGTCACGAACGTCGGCAATTTTGCAGGTTTTGGGATTTTGGCGTTCCAACGCATTGACGGCGACCATTTCCGAAACAATGTTTCCGCTGCCGAACGAAGCTGTCAATTGCCGAAAAGGCCGGTCTGTAATACCGGCCATCGGCGCCAAAAATACCTGACTGTCAAAATCGAGTATCCGCATCGTTTTAATTTAACTTATCAAGGGCACGGGCAATCACGTAGTAAATTTTGCCGATATCGGCTCCCGAAATCACCGACAGCAAAATTCCCGACTTTTCGCAACTGCGGGCACGATTGATCAATTCTTCGAATTCGCCGGTATAGGCATTGACCATTTTGCGGAACTCGGCGTTTCTTTCGAACTCTTCCTTAATCGCAATCACCTGCTTGCGGCTCATGGTACGGGAAAGATAACGGACAAAAACGTCGGTATCCCCTTCATAGTATTTCTGCCACAATTTGTCCTGACTTTCGGGATTGAAAATCATATTGATGTCAACGGCAAGGGTTTCAAGCTTTTCAATAATCGAGGTGGCATTTTTCAGGAAGTTTTCCACCTTCATTTCGCGATAACGCTTTTCAATTTCCGCCAACTCGCTGCCGGCCTGTTTGGCACCGATATCCAACAGTTCAATCTGCTTTTTGATCACACCGTTAAAGCTGTCGGTACTGGCAACGATCGCATTGCTTTTGGCGGTAAACTCTTCCAGACTGCCGCTGAACGTTCCCATAACGTCGCTGACTTTGGACAGCGTTTCGTCCGCCGTCGTCTGCAGGCTGTCCGATTGCCGGGCAAATACTTCGTTGGCGGCTTTGATCTCACCCGAAATTCGTTCGGCGTTGGACATGATCTCGATGATCGTTGAGCGCAAACTGTCGCCCGAAGCGGCAAAATGCTGGGCACTGGAACCGGCGGCTTCTTCCAGCTGTCTGCTCAAAGACTGCAGGCTCTCGCCCAACTCGCGTATTTTGTCATGGGCCAGGTTGGCTTTATCAATCAATTGATCGGAAGCATTGTTCATCAGCCCGTTGAAATAATCGACCAAAGCTTTGGTATCTTCGGAAATCTGAACCATTTTGTCGTTTTGAACCGCTATCAGGCCGGTCGCCTCGGTCAGGCTGCGTCCCGTATCGTCGGCAACCGCATTAAAGCCGGTCAGACACTGCTGATAATCTTCGGCCACTTTATTCATGTTGGCGGCCGCATTGTCGGTTGCACGGTTAAGGTCTTCGGAACAAAGCGCCAACGCCTGATTGACGTGTTCAATATCAGCAATCGAGTTGCCGGCCGTTTTTTGGACGCTGTCACCGATTTGCAGCAGCCGTTCGGAAAGAGCCGAAACTTCGCCGGCCAAACGGGCGGCATTGTCATATAAACCGTTCACATCGGTTTTGAACTGTTCGCTGAGACCGTTCATTTTATGCGATACGGCGTCGGAAACGTCCATCAGACACTTGTATTGCTGATTCAAGGCCGCTTCGCCGAGACGGGTCTGAGCGCTGACAAGGTTGACGGCATCCATCAAGTCTTCGCGCTGGCGGCTGAAATTGTCGTTTATAACCGCGCTTTGCGCTTTAATTTGTTCGCCTATATTGTTGAATACGGCGTTAATCTGGCCGCCCTGAAGCTGCATTTGCTCAACCAACGCACCGAAATTGTGATTGATTTCAACGCCCTGATTGCGAATTTGTTCAACCGAACCGTCAATCCGCGAAGCATAACTTTCCATTTCTCCGGCCAACGCCGTGAAGTCGCTGCCGAAAGCCTGATGAACTTCCCGGATACGAGCCGTATTTTCGGCAATGGCAGCCGCGGCATCGTCCGAACCGGTTCGGGAATCGCTAATCGCACGATTAAAGGTTTCAAGTCCGGCGCCAAGCCGTTCCACAATCTGATCAGCCGTTTCTCCGGCATCGTTTTTGGTCTGACCGGCAATGCGGTTAAACTGTTCCAATCCTTCGGCCATGCTGTTGACAATTGAGGCTGCGGCATCGTCGGCACCGGTTTTCGCCTGTTCGACGATTTGGCCGAATTGCTGCAGACCGGCAACAATGCTGTCGGCGATTTGCGTCTGGCGGCCCGATACGTCGGAGAGGTCTTGGTCCAGCTTAAGAATCCGTTCGGCAATCGCCTGATCTATTTCGCTCAATTTGTCAATCGCCACATTCGACTTGTCGGCCACGGCGGAACCGCGTCTTTCGACCTCTTCTTCCAATGCGGACATTTTGGCAAAGACGCTGTCGGCGCTTTCGCCGATGGCGGCAATCTGCTCACGGATGGTCCGGCTGACGCCGGCGGTGTTTTCCGCTACCGAATTAAACAATTCGGACTGGCCTTCAAAGGTTGAAACAATTTCGGCAAACTGTTTGGAGAAACCGCCGGTTGCTTCATTGACCGCATCGGCATGTTTTTCCATCACGGCGGCAATTTGAACCGTATGTTCGTCGACATCGCCGATCAGGCTGCGCAGGCTGTCGCTTTGGGCGGCAACCGTATTTTCCAGTCCCGACACCTTTTCAACGGCAGCGTCGGCCGCTTCGTCAAGCCGTTTGACTTCGGCTTCCAGGCTGTCGTTAATTTTACGGGTTTGATCCGCCGCGTCCGTGGAAGCTCTGAGGGAATCTTCAAGCGTTTCTCTGAGTTGCGCAACCGCTTCTCCGGTATCTCCGGCAATTTTTTGCGCCGCGGTCGAAAGTTCTTCAATCTGACGGGCCAGTTCGGATCGGATTTCTTCGATCTTTGCCAGAGAGCTGCTGATACTGCCGTGTTGTTCGGCAAGCGAGTTCTCGGCGAGACGGCTTTGAGCCACTGCCATATTGCCGGTTTCGTTCAATTTTTCCGACTGCATCATCACGGCGTCGCCGACTTCGTTCAATTTTCCGGTCATATCGTCAACGGCGGCGCGAACTTCGGCAATGCTGCGGACGAAACGGGCATTGACATCGTCAAGAGCGTTTTGAACTTCGCCGCTCACGCCCTGCAATTCCCGGTAACGTTCGGCAATCGTATCGCTGCCGCTGTTCAGTTTGCCGCAGGCGACATCGGTAAAGGTGATCAGGTTTTCGGTCTTGACCTTAACGGTATCAACCACTTCGCGCAGATTTTGCACCGCCTGCGTGCTGCGTTCGTCCAAATCGTCAAAGCCGGCAGTCAGCGAAGCTTCGGCGTTGCGCAAACTTTCGGAAACCGTATCGGAAATATTTTTCAGTTCGTCGGCCTGAGCGGAAATATTGTTTTCCACCAACGCGGTCTGCGCAATAATTTTTTCGGCTTCCGAAGCAAACAAGTCGCTGTGTTCGGCAATTTTGCGATAAACTTCCTGCATGCCGCCGTCCATGGCTTCGGCATATTCAACCGCCTGACGGCTGCGAATTTCGACCAACTGATCCAGTTCAGAAGAGACCGAACGGAAAGTTTCGCTGACCGTTTTGGTGCTCGCCACGGCTTTTTCGGTAATATTCTCCAAATATTTGCTCTGGGCCTCGATTTTTTCAAACACCAGATTGAAATTTTCTTCGGAAACACTGCCGTAAGACTTAATGTTTTCGCTGGCTTCAATAATCTGGCGCGAACTGGTCTCGGCAACGTTCTGGATGATGTCGGCCGAATTTTTGATCTCATGCATGCCCGGCAGCAGATTGTCGACAATACCGTTAATATCGCCCTGCAAACGCCCGGCCACTTCGGAAAACTCGCTGATGCAGTTGTTCAAATCCTTCGTGGTTTTGAAAGCCTTGTCGGTAACGCCGTCAAAACTCTTGGTCAACGTTTTGACACCGTTGGTCAATTCGACGATACTTTTGGTGGAATAATTATCCAACACCCGTACCAAACTGGCAAAATCATCAACCCGTTCATCCAATTCTTTTTTGATCATCGAAGTCTGACTCATCGCCAGCTTGGTGACTTCCTGAAGTTCGGACACCTGAGAACGAATCGCTTCCGACATGGCCTTGGCGGTTGCGGCGCCGCCCTCTTCGGGATAAACCAACTGATTCATATATGCCCGCAAAAACTTGGCTTCCCGTTTAAAAGCGGCACTGCGGTCAACGTAGGCCATTCCCACCCAGATCAGCGCCAGCGGCAGGGTTGCCCCGGCCAAAAAACCGCCGAATTCGTCCGGCATCATCAAAAACAAATTTGACCAGCCGAAAAACTGGGTAATATAAATCAGGACAATCGCAAACCAGACAACCGTCACCACCAGCATCAGGCGATAGAGATTGCTGCCGAGCCAAGTGTTATCGTTTTCTTCGACAGAAGGATTTTCAGCTTTGTTTTTACGAATCATTTCATACTTCCAGAATATTTAAATATATAAATTGGCATAAGATTACAGCATAAAACTTAATATTTCAATAACAAAACCGGCTCTGGGAAGAGTGCTTCCGAACCGGTTTTGCAAAGCGTGCGTTTTTTATTCGATACAGCAGTCGACGGCTTTTCTGACAAAGCTTTTCATGCGTCCGAGCATGCCGG
>CAJUKS010000009.1:4724-63124 GCA_910587405.1 uncultured Alphaproteobacteria bacterium | reverse complement strand
TCGGCGACGACTACAAAGCGTCGACCTTCGGTTTGGGTTTAAGTTACAGCTGGTAGTTTGGGCCAAACACAAAAACGCCTCCGAGTTATGCCGGAGGCGTTTTTTTTCAATAAGCCGGATAATTTGTCACTGCACTGTCCTGCCCTTCAATTTGATTAATATCATCATCCGGATAGGATTGAACATCATAAATGCGGTCATCCCCTTCATAAAGGGTATTTTCAATTTCATTTTGCATCTGTTCAGGCGAATCTTCACTGATTTCCGGATCTTGAGGGGTGATTTCGGAAATGGCGCCGACCGGTTTGACAACAGAAGACGGCTGCGGTTGTTGCGCTGCGGCACAGCCTCCGGGTTGGGCCGCATTGCCGGCAACCGGCTGTTTGCCGTAAGGGATCGTATTAACGATCGGATTGCCAAACGGGTTGGCCGCGTCTTTTGCCTGTCTTACGGTTATCTCGTTCATGGTGCCGTTTGCATTTTCCGCTTCGCCGAAAATCACCGTCGGATTGTTGTTATCCGACTGAACAACCATCGCCTCTTGGGCATTGGCGTTGGAAACCAGCGCCAAACCCATCATCATCAGCCAACCGCTCATTTGTTTTCTCCGTTATAAATTTACACTGCAATACAACATAATAAGCGAAAGATCCAATTCAATATGTAAAATTATTTTATCTAAACATCCGTCGTGTGCTTCCCCCTGCGGCATTGTTATCTCCCTGCCGCCGACACAAAAAGCCGGAAAAACAAATACTGCTTTTCCGGCTTTGAAAAAAATCCCGAACGTTAAATCAGTTTCTTAACGTCTTGGGCGATTACCAGTTCTTCGTCAGTCGGAATAACCAAAACCCGAACTTTCGAATCCGGGGTCGCAATATCGGCGGTCACACCGTGAACCGACTTTTCGTTAAGCGCCGGGTCAAGTTTGACGCCGAGATAAGCCAGACGTTCGCATACCAGTTGACGAACCAGCGAAGCGTTTTCGCCGACGCCGCCGGTAAAGACAATTGCATCAACGCCGCCCAAAACCGCGGCATAGGCACCGATATATTTGACCATGCTGTAGATATAAACCGACATCGCTTCAACCGCAACCGGATTTCCGGCAACATATTGATCCTCGACGTCCCGGTTGTCCGAATAGCCGCACAGCCCCAGCATACCGCTTTGTTTGTTGAGCAGATTGTTGACTTCGTCAACGCTTTTGCCCTGAGTTTTCATAATGTGCAGCGGCACATAAGGATCGACGTCACCCGAACGGGTTCCCATTACCACACCGGCCAGCGGGGTAAAGCCCATTGAGGTATCAACGCACTTGCCGTCCTCAATTGCCGTAATTGAAGCGCCGTTACCGATATGGCAGGTGATAAACTTGCCCGAACGACCAAGCATTGCCGCCGCCTGACGCGAAACAAACAAATGAGACGTGCCGTGAAAACCGTAACGACGGATTTTATATTTTGTATACTGTTCCATCGGCAGGGCATACAGGAAAGCCTCGGGTTTCATCGTCTGGTGGAAAGCGGTGTCAAAGGCAACCACTTGCGGAACATTCGGCAACAGCTGTTTAATTGCCTTAATCCCCATGACCGCAGCCGGGTTATGCAACGGAGCCAGCGCCGACAATTCGTCGATAATGCGAATCACTTCGTCGTCTACCAACACCGAACGGTCGAAATATTCACCGCCGTGAACCACGCGGTGGCCGACGCCGGAAAGTTCTTCCACGCTGCTCAAAACGCTGCCGAGCAACAGGTCAAGCACTTCCTTAATCGCTTCTTTATGGGTGGGCAGCGGCAGTTTGGTGGTCACTTTTTCACCGTCACCGACTTTTATGGTCACCAACGAGCCCTCGATACCGATACGGTCGGCCAGACCTTTGGCCAGGACTTCGAACTGATCGCCGTCTACTTTAAACAACTGATATTTCAGAGATGAAGAACCGGAGTTCAAAACTAAGATTTTTTCCATCGTATATTCCTGTTTTGTAATTTAAGTTAGTGTAAAATTATTTTTTTGCCGCCTGCAAAGCCGTAATCGCAATCATGCCGACGATATCTTCGACCAATGCGCCGCGGGACAAATCGTTTACCGGTGCGTTCAAACCCTGCAGAATCGGCCCGTATGCCTCGGCACCGCCTAATCTCTGCAACAGCTTGTAACCGATATTTCCGGCTTCGATATCCGGAAAGATCAAAACGTTAGCCTGACCGGCAACTTCGCTTCCGGGAGCCTTTTTAGTGCCGACAACCTGATCCAGCGCCGCATCAGCCTGCATTTCGCCGTCAATTTTAATCGGCAGATCGCCATATTCGGGCAGTTGCAACTGTTCTTTGGCCAGACGCGTCGCCTCGACCACCTTGTCAACGCCTTCGCCTTTGCCGGAACCCATTGTCGAGTATGACAGCAAGGCAACCCGCGGTTCGATCCCGAACTGCAGTGCCGTCTGCGCGCTGTCAATCGCAATGTCTGCCAGCTCGGGAGCGGTCGGATTGATCATGATGGCACAATCGGAAAAAATATAAGGTTTGCCGCCGGCAACCATCAGCACCGCCGAAGAAACGGCGCGGCCTTTTTTGGCAGACTTGATGATTTGCAACGCCGGACGAACGGTGTCGGCAGTGGAATGGTTGGCGCCCGATACCATGCCGTCGGCATCGCCGGCTTTGATCATCATGGTGCCGAAATAATTGTAATTGTGCATTTGCTTAGCCGCATCTTCGGGCGTAATTCCCTTATCCTTGCGCAACTCATAAAACATTTGCGCATAAGTTTCCGCTTTGGGGGAACTTTCCGGAGTCATAATCTCAATACCGTCCAAATTCCAGCCTTTTCCGTTGTAATAGTCTTCAATCGTTTCGCGATTGCCCAATATGACCGTTTTGGCGGCTTTGGCTTCGGCAATATAATGAGCGGCGTCCAAAACCCGGTTGTCTTCGCCTTCCGGCAGCACGATGGTTTTGGGATTTTGTGCGGCCTGAGCCAGCAATTGTTTGAGATAGGCGCTTTCAATCATTTTTTTTTGTCCTTAAAATGAAGTTTAAATCACAATTTGTGTGTAATAAACAACGAATTGATCAAAAAGTCTATAAAAACTTTTGATTTTTCGGCACATATAGGATAAGATCAGCGCAAACCAGCCAACCGACAGAGGATAAAAATGGAAAAAACTTTTTCAATGATCAAGCCCGAAGCCCTTTTTCGCGGCGTCAGCGGCAAAATCATTACCAAAATCGAAGAAAGCGGCCTGAAGATCATCGCTCAGAAAATGTTGTGGCTCTCCGCCGATGAAGCCGCACGTTTTTACGCCGTTCATCAGGATAAATCTTTTTTTGCCGAACTGATTGAAAACATTACCGCCGGTCCGATAATCGTCCAGGTGCTTGCCGGCGAAAACGCCGTCGAAAGCTATCGTCACCTGATGGGTTCGCCCAACCCTGCCGCCGCCGAAGACGGCACTTTGCGCCGCCTCTACGGGGTTTCTATCGAAAAAAATGCCGTTCACGGTTCCGATTGCCTTGAAACCGCCGAACGGGAGATTGCTTTTTTCTTCAACCAACTCGAACTTATGAAATAATCCGGAGACACCCATGCGCCGTTTGTTACTTTCCGTTTTTGTACTCACTCTTCTGTCCTGCTTTTCCGTCCGGGCCGGGCTGCCCGCCTATTCGGCCGACGTCACGGTTGACGTTACCGCCGACAATGCCGCTGCCGCCCGCGACCGCGCGATGCGTCAGGCCAATCGTCAGGCCGTCAACGCCATCGCCGCCAATTTTACCACCCGCGAAGGAATGGCAACCCTCAACCGGCTTACCGACGATCAGCTGCTTAACTTTGTCAAGGAAACCACCGTGTTGGAAGAAAAAGCCTCCAACGTGCGCTACATGGCCAAATTGAGAATTACCGCTCATGATCAGCTTTTGAAACAATATTTGCAGGAAAAGAACGTTCCGCTGGTCGTTGCCTCGTCCGCCAACGTCATGATCGTGCCGGTCTTTCGCGAAAGCGAAGGTCAGCCGGCCCGTTTGTGGGAAGAAAACAACCCGTGGCGTTTTGCCTGGG
Source organism: uncultured Alphaproteobacteria bacterium (assembly GCA_910587405.1). Classification (GTDB taxonomy): domain Bacteria; phylum Pseudomonadota; class Alphaproteobacteria; order RF32; family CAG-239; genus JAFUYI01. The sequence goes on along the minus strand of CAJUKS010000009.1, from coordinate 59,059 downwards.
AACAAAGCCCGCAAACGGTAGGTTCCATCCGTTTCTTTTCGCCGGACGAAAACAGCCTGCCCTCTCTCAGCGCCGACAAGGCTCTGGCTTTGGACGCTTCTGCTTTTCACCGTCTCAGCGAACTTAACAACGGCGGTGACGTTTATGTGGCCGAAACCTATCCCGACGGCGAAAACGGCCTTACGGTGCGTATCCTTAACCCGCAAAACGGAAAAAGGGAAATTTTCAACGTGAACGGACTGTTGTCGTCCGAATTGTACAAACAGGCGGCGCAAGAAACCGCACTCCGCATTTCGGACGAACTGAAAGGACGCAGCATCGTCACTTCTTCCGAGCCCGAAACCATTACGGTCTTGTACAAGTTCAACACGCTGGGCACATGGTTAAAAGCGGAAGAAAAAATCTCGGCGATTACGGCGGTCGAAAACATTCAGATCAATGCCATCGGCAACGGCCGCATCCAGTTTCAAATCAAATACATCGGCGGCATTGACACTTTGCGCAAAGCCCTGCAGTCTTATCACCTGCTGCTGACGGAAAGCGGCAACTATTATACTTTGATTGACATGTAAAACGGCGAAAGGAAAACATCATGCCCAAAAACACCGCGGCGGTTCACCCGTCGGTAAGCAAGTCAAACCGCTTTTTCTGGCTGGCCCTGTTTGCGTTTTTCTGCGCTTTTGTGTATATTCTGCGCTCGGTGCTGCTGCCGTTTGTGGCCGGAATCATTATCGGTTATCTGTTGGATCCGCTGGTCGATAAATTTACCCGTTTTAAAATCAGCCGCACTTGGGCAACCGTGCTGGTTCTGCTGCTGGTCATCCTGATCATCGTTCCGACGGTGGTACTGATCGCCAACGTCATCGACAGCCAACTCAGCGTCTTTATCAGCGTGGTGCCGAATTATGTCGGTTCGCTGATTAAAAAAGCCGAACCGATCCTAAACGAACTGAAAGATCTGTTTCCGACCCTGGATGCCGAACGTATCCGCGAATACATTCGTTCCAACACCGCCAACAACCTGAAGATACTCGGTTCTATTCTGCGCAGCGTCGTTTCGGGCGGGATGGCGATTGTCAATCTGATTTCGCTGCTGCTGATCACGCCGGTGGTCGCCTTTTACATGTTGCGCGACTGGGATAAGTTTATTGCCAAAGTTCGCAGCCTGTTGCCGCGTAAATCAAAAAAGTCGATTGAGCAGCAGGCTCATGAAATTGACCGTACGCTGGCCGGTTTTATTCGCGGGCAGTTGAGTGTCTGCGTTATTCTCGGCAGTTTTTACGCCATCGGTCTGCACCTGGTGGGCCTGGATTTGGGGCTTTTGGTCGGCTTTTTGGCCGGTATCATCTCTTTCATCCCGTATGTCGGAACCATCTCAGGCTTTATTATCAGTCTGGCACTGGCTTTTGCCCAGTTTGACTCGATGATGCCGATTGTCAGCGTTGTCATTGTCTTTGGGGTCGGGCAATTTTTGGAAGGAAACTTCCTGACGCCGAAACTGGTGGGTGACAACGTCGGGCTGCATCCGGTATGGGTGATGTTCGCCCTGCTTGCCGGCGGCGTGCTGTTGGGCTTTTTGGGGTTGATGATTGCGGTTCCGGTTGCGGCAATTATCGGTGTGTTGATCCGTCATGCCATTATGAACTATAAAAAAAGCAGCCTGTATCTGGAAGATTGAGATCGACGCAATCTGCAAAATCAACAAACTCCCGCAGCAAAAAATCAGCCCGGGGGTTTGTCTTTACGGTATCACAATCCGCTATTTCGACCAACCGTTCGAACATTGAACGGATCGTTGTTTTCTTGTCATTTCATCTTCCTTATTTTCCCTACTTATTCTATTTATCGTAGAAATGATACCAACTGTAAACAACACAATTCCAGTAAAGCAAATTGATCAACAAAGCATAGAAAAACGAAATACTCATAACCAGCCTGTCAAAGCGGCGATATTTGCCCACTGTCTGCATTTCATCTTTATGCAACGGGAAATACCATATATCGCTCAATAACATAAAAATGAAGATGAACAAATCAAAAATAAAAAACAGCAAATTGTACGGAACATATCCTTGCACAAAAAGAGCATTAATGATCAGCCACAGCATGGTTACCCGAAATATAAAATTTTGTACTTTTAGACAATTCAGTCGTTGTTTTCTTGTCATTTTATCTTCCTTATTTCCACTGATTATACATATCCATGGCTTTTTCTTTAACCCAGTTGACGCCGGTTGAGACCGCCTCTTCGGGAAGCTGACGCAGCAATCCGTTGATGCCCCGTCCGAAAATATTATTAACAGCTTTGTGACCAAACCAGTTTCCGACTATACCGGTAAAAATATTAAGCGGATACTCGTTCAAATCCTCACTGACACCCCAACCATAGATTAATCCGTTAATTTTTGAATTGGCAGCTCTTTTTGCGGTTTTGACATGCACCGATGCCAGACGGGGAACTTTTACGAGTTCCACCGGACTGAGCGTTGCTCCCATATATTCCATCGTTCCCGTCAATACCGGCGCCTGCTCGCGGCCTTCTTTGTATATTTGGCGGCGCTGATCCCGTCCTTCCATATATCCCCGTTTTACTGCATCAATCCAGTCTTCGGCCGGATCTTGAAAATCGGCGCCGAACTTTCTCAGTACCCAAAAACAACATAATTGAAATATTAGAGAAATGCAATTCAAAAGTGCATTTTATTCATAATATTTTATGATTTCCTGCGGTGTCATCTTTTGTCTTTAATAGCCGTCACCTCCCGACACGCTTTCGTTATTTCATATCCGCAAATTGATTTTGGCAGACCTGCCGGCAAATATGACGACACATCAAAAACTCCCTGTTTTTGAGGGAGTTTTTCAGCTATCGCTTTTGAGCTTTTATTCGGTCGCCGAGCCGGAGAACGGCCGGTGTTGCAACCGCTCAACGATCATTGCCGTTGTCTTTGACCAGCGGCGGCAGACGGTTGCTTTGCGGTCTGCGAACCCGCCGTACCCGCGTCGGTTTCGGCATCACGACCTTTTCCACCCGTTGTTCGCCGCACTGATAGGTTTCGTTCCATTTTTCTTCCGCCGGTGCCGGAGGAACGCCGCCGTCTTCATCCGGCGCTGCCGGCGTCTCATTGGCAGGCTGATAAACTTCGGCTAATTCTTCCGCAATGATTTCACGGCTGTTTTCCGCGGTTTCAAGCGCCAACTCGGGCAGTTCCGCTTCCAACCCGGCTTCCAGAGCCAACTCTTCGGTTTTTGTCAGAACTTCGGGCTCATACACGGTTTCCGCTTCCGCCGTATTTTCCATATGCTCCAAAATATCCTGACATTTGTCGGTTTCTTCGTTGACCATCTGGTCGAGAATATCCGACATGATCGCGTCTTTTTCATAAAGGTCGAGCACGGCGGTTTCCATATTATCCAGCAAATGCACTTTGTTTTCGGGCACGGTTTCCAACAGTTTTTCAATAAAATTCGGTTCCCGCTGCCCCAGCGCGAAATGATGCGTATCCAGTTCGTCAAAATCGCGGATATCGGTGTCGTCGATAAATTTCTTAAAATAGTAGTCGCCCTGTTTATTCTGATAAATCGACAGGCCGAACTGATACATATATTCTTTCAGGGCTTCTTCAATCAGTTCGGGACGCGACAGCAGATCGTCTTCTTCGTCGTCTTCGTCTTCCCAGTCCCACTGGCCGTACTTGAGCTTTTTGTCCTTAATCCGCTTAAGCTTTTTTTCCTTCAAAAGCCGATGCATCTTGAACAGCCGTTCCAGTTTCTTTAAGATTGTTTCTTCTTCCATTGATCAAAACTCCCTGAATATGGCTTGAGTATAACACACAAAAAGTAAATTTAAACCTAATTTACACACTTTCTAGCGGCCGTCGTTTCTTCTCTGCACTCCGGCACGGCGCGTCGTCGTTGTTCGCACAACCGGACCGCCTTTGTTCTTAAACTCGGCAACCGCCCGTTTAAAGGCTTCGGGGCAACGATAATACATAACATACAAATCATCGGCAACCGGTTTCAGCACCGGATCTTCACGGCATTCGGTACCGGCGGCAAAAGCGGCAACGGCAGCATCCAACATCCCCGCATAACGGCTTTTGTCCTCAAGCCCGATCCGACGGCCCAACCGATGTAAGGCCAGCCGATAATTTTCTTCCAGCCTGCGGCGCTGCCGACGACTTGTCAGCGGCTGTTCCAAAACAAATTTTTCGGGACAGACCGCTGCCTGAGGATACTGACGGCGCTGCCGGTACATCTCCCATATCCGTTCGCGGACCACCGGATTTTTCTGCATCAACCGCAAGACCCCGGCCGTTGCGGACGGTATTTCCGCAACATCGAGCAGCTTGTTGACGCCTTTTTGATATTTTTCCAGCATTTCGGCCATAAAGGCGCCGCAATGCGGTTTTTGTTTCAGTATTTTGGCTTTGGCCGTTCGCACCGCCGCATCGGGAAGCCGTCCGGCAGCCAACGCCGTCATCACGTCAAGTTCGGCGTATGAATTCGGATTTATTTTGAAAAATCGCATAATCTCGGTCAAGGAAATTGACTTGTCATCCAGTCCGCAGGCAATGTTAAGCAAAACCGCCGAAGAATCTGCCGATTTCAATCTCTCAAAACTCACTGCCGTGCGTTCCTCGTTGCGGCGCGTATGCGCGTCAACTTTGCGCTGCAGGGCTTTCGTCTCGCCGTCCAAGTCCAAAATGCTCAAAAACCGGCACCAACGTGCTTCGCCGAGCGGCTGCCGCCAGCTTTTTTCATGAATACCGCAGCGGCCTTTGCGGTCATCGTCCAATATCTGCTGAAACACGCGCGGCGAAAAAGCGTTTTTCATCACCGCTTCATCCACGGCATCGGCCAGCTTTTTCATATCTATTTTACCGTCGGGCAAAAAGAACTGCCGGTCTTCGCCGCTGCGGCGATACCGCTTCATTTGACGGATTATTTCCTTTTCGATCGGAAATGACATATAAAAACGCAAAGAGGGATATTCGCGGTCGGGATCACGGCTCGCCTGATAAAACGTCATTCCCGACCGGATATAACTGCGACGGCATTCGCGACGGAACTCCTTTTTGTTTTCGCAACGCAACAACATACAGGCGGTGGCAAAGGCATCGGCGTGAGCTTCGCGCAGATAGTCGCAATAGTCCCACGCATCGGCAAATTTTTGGCAAAGCGTCGAACCCCCCTTATATTTTGCTTCTTTGATCGAAAAACTGTACAATTTCTGCAACACGTTCAAATTGTAAAAATCATGTTCATATTGAATAATATGTGCCATTTCGTGATATATATTGTGACGTTCCGTCATGGTTTGGTCGTCAAAAAAGATCAGGATGTTTTTATTCAGCCCCTGTTCTTCACCGATGGCGCTGTAACAGGTGGCACCGCCGTTTTCCACACTAGAAGAGAAATTAAAGTCATAGCCGCCGCCGGGAAAGCGGGTGATAACACCGCGGTCCAAAAGCAGGTTCCGGTAATCGGGTCCCAAAAACTGCTCGGTTTCCGCAAGAAAAGCCGGCATTTGCGACGGAAGCCCCTGCGCGTCATAAACATGCAGCTTATCATAAAAGAAATAACGGCAATTATACCGGCGGCAAAAATCGTCAATATCCTTATGTATTTTATTAATATCCATCATAGCCGCCTTTGCCTGCATAGTTTGTTTTTATCGAAACGGAAGCGTTTATTTCGCCGTTACGGTCGGCAGCGGCACCTTCCGGATTTTGTTTACTGCCGTTCAGATTCTGACGCGCCGTACGAATATGATCGGCAACCGCAACATTTCCCCGATTGGCATAATGAGAAGCCGCGTTTTCGCGGTTTGCTTTCTCGGCCAAATTAACGTTTTGTGTCTTTTCCGCCTTTGCAACCGCACAAGAACCATATTGTTCGTGCATTTCAAAAACTTTGAGTTTTTCAGCCACCACCTCCGAAAAACCGTCACGGTTCAAATATTCCGCTCGGCGCAAAGTGCTGATATAACCGGAAAAACTGTCCCAAAATGTGCGAGACGTCTTTCCGCGCCAGCTTTGTTTGCCGTATTTGGCCGCAAGCATCCCTAAGGCTTTGTCATCATACAAAACCGAACCGTCCTGCTGCAACATCCCGAACAACTCTTTCTTCAAAGCCTTTTCGTTTTCTGCGGACGAACAGGCTTTGATCGGCCGATCGGCAAAAAGCATCGCCTTGTCATGAATGTAATATTGAATTTCTGCCGGACTCATGCGTTCGCGGAAACGTTCCATCGCCGCAAAAGACGGATCAGCCTCTTTTTGCTTTTTAAGTTCCCAGAGAAAACGACGGTTTTCTTTGCTTCCCGCCCATTCAACCCCGGATAAGCCGAGGCGAAGCGCTTCTCCGTGTCGTTGCAGCACCTGATTAAACGACCGGCGAGACTGCTCCAACGCCGCGGCAAGCTTTTGCTTTTGCGGAGAAGCCGGAAGCTCCGCCAGTGCCGAATCTAACACATCTTTCGGCAACTCACCCCTTTCGACCAAATGGTAAGAGCTGAACATCCGCAGCAACTCGGTATATTTCCCAAACGGAACTTTCTTGGAGTTCATATAAAAATCGGCCAAATCCACCCGCACGTTGTCTTCCGCCAACAACATGTTCAGTTGTGCGGTATCCCGGCTGCCGTCATCGGGCAGTAGCGCTTTTTGACGCTCCTGCCGCTCGAGATCGAGTTTTTTATGATGTCTGTTTTTAAGATGGCGTTTAACAAGCATCACCGGGTTGTACTCAACGGCCACCACCATATGGGCAATCAGGGTTGCGGGCGGAACATACCGAAACCAGCCGTTTGAAGGAGTGTGGACGCCGCCGAGAATATCGTTGTTGAGCAAACGCTGAAAAGTACGGGGCGAATAAGCCGACTTCAACACCGTCGCTTCGACGTCCTTGGCCAGTTTCACAAAATCAATATTTCCGTCAGCGGTAAAAAACTGTTTGTCTTTTCCGGTCAGCCGATATTTCAGCATCTTGGCAATTACCGCCATTTCGGTCGGCATTGAAGAATAATATTTCATACTGGGATAAGTTTTGTCGGTGGTCCGGCTCGCCGCCGCGGTTCTTACCGCCATATCTTTCAAACGTTCCCAATACAACCCGAATCTGGAAATTCCCGGTGTCCGCAGCATCATTGCCGCGGTTGCGAACCCTTCCGACTGCATCTCCGAGAGATATTTCAAATAAGTCACCCGATCGGCAAACTGAGAGACCGTTTTGCCGCCGGAAAAAAATTTAATGCCTTTGCCGCAGAAATCGTACAACTTATCCATTTTTTGGCTGTCATACAAATTCAAGTGCCGGGTTAACGAATGCCCGAGTTCATGATAAACGGTATGTTGTTCGGCAAAAGTTTCGTCACCGTGAAAATAAACCAGCCGTTTGCCGTTAAATTCAATGTTAACGCCGCTGTTATTTATCGCATATTTTTCAAAGTTGGGTTCCGAACCGCCGCCGTAAGAAAGTCGAAAAGCCTGTTCTGCCTCCAATTCATCCAGGCTTACATCTAAATAGCGGGTAACCCGGTCGGTAAAATCGGCTATTTTTTGTTCGCTGTGATGCAAATCGGTGTAACAGCCGCAAATTGTATTTGTCAGCGCGCTGACATTTGCAACATCTTTATAAAGCACTGACTTTTCCATTTAGCTCTCCGTTTACCTTTTACTTTTTTATCATAACTTTATACCATATTTTTGTCAATATTTATCCAAAATTTTATCTTTAGCAAAAAGTCTCCTCATTAAAAAAGTACTTATATTTAAAATTTCTGTTGCAAACTTTTTTTTATTCAAATATACATACCTACTTGAATGTATATTTATTGAAAAGAAAATGGCTAGAAAAACCCGCGAAGAAACCGAAAACACCCGCGCGCAGATTTTGCAGTCGGCGTTGGACTGTTTTTATGAAAAAGGCTTTTCCCGCACCACTTTTGAAGATATTGCTGCGCGCATCAATCTGACAAAAGGGGCGGTTTATTGGCATTTTAAAAATAAAGCCGAGCTTTTGGCCGACCTCATCAACCGGCAGGCGGAAAAAAACCGCATTGAGATCGGCAGCCGCTACACCCGTCCCGACTCTATTGCCGCCCTGCGCGATTTTTTCCGGCGCGAAGCCGAATATATCGAACGCAGCCCTGAAGTGCGGAAATTTATCTTCTTCACCCTGTTTCAGGTCGAGTGGTCAGACAGCATTTTCAATCAGGTCGACGCTAAAACCGGCGAAATCCGTGATTTTCATTTCAAAACGATCACGAACGCCTTGACAAACGCGCAGAAAAACGGAGAAATAAGCCTCCGGGCCAACATTCGGACCGCCGGCACCGTTATCGTCGGCACCTGGCGCGGCCTGATCAACGCTTATATTTGCAAAGATTTAAAATTCAGTCTTTCCCAGACTTTTCTGGAAGGATTTGACGCGATAATTGACAGAATCGGAAATAATGAAAGGTTAGGAAAATGAAAGTTGGAAAAATGAGCAATCGCAAAATATTAAAGCAGGTGGTTGTCTTATGCTTATGTGTCGCGGCCGGATGGTTTCTGAAAACCAAACTCAGCCCGCAACAGATGACGGCGGCCGGAGGACCCGGCGGCGATCCGCACGTTGTGGTTGAGCAGGCGCGGCTGCAAGACGTGACTCCGGCACAAAAGTTTATCGGCCATGTCGAAGCGATCAACGAAGTCAATATCCAACCTCAGGTCAGCGGATATCTGGAAAAGGTATTGTTCAACGAAGGGTCGTTTGTCAAAAAAGGCGACATCCTGTTCGTGATCGAACAACAGCGTTACATTGCCACCGCCGACCTCCGCAAGGCCGAACTTGACAAAGCCAAAGCCAGCTTTACCCAGCTTGAAAAGGAATATAAGCGTCAAAAATCTCTCAACCAGCAGAAATTTGCTTCCGAATCAAAGCTGGACGAAGCCTATTCCAACATGCTTCAGGCCCAGGCCGGCATTAAACAGGCCGAAGCCAACTATGAACTGGCCAAAATCGATCTTGAACATACCGAAATCCGCTCGCCGATCAACGGTTATATCGGCAAGGCAATGGTAACGGTCGGAAACTTCGTCAGTACCTCGGGCGGCACTTTGGCCAACATCGTGCAAACCGACCCGGTCAGAATCGTCTTTTCGGTTACCGATAAAGAAATGCTCAATTTAAAACAGGATTACCGCAAACGCGGCGGCGAAACATACAGCAAAATCGTTCTGCCCAACGGCAAGGAGATCAAAAAACCGATTTTATCCCGTTTTGCCGACAACTCGGTTAACACGGCAACCGCAACCATGTCGGTTTATTCGGAATTCGAAAACGGCGACGGAACGCTGATTCCCGGCAGCTATGTTGACATTATGATCGGATCTGGAAGCGAGAAAAACGCCATTGTGATTTCTCAGGCCGCGTTGGCTCAGGACGAACACGGCATGTACGTGATGACGGTTAACGATGACAATATAGTCGAACAAAAACGGGTTACGCTCGGCGATGTAATCGAAAACCGCCAGATCGTTACTTCGGGCCTCAATGCCGGTGACAGAGTCATTATTCAGGGACTGCAAAAAGTTGCCGACGGCAAAAAAGTACGGGCAGAAAACGTTAATCCCCAAACGACGGAAGGAAAATAACTTATGTTTTCGAGAATCTTTATTGAAAGGCCGCGCTTTGCGATGGTTATTTCGATTGTGCTGACTCTGGCCGGTGCAATCGCCGTATTTTCGCTGCCGATTTCCCTGTATCCGGAAATCACGCCGCCGACCGTCAGCGTTTCGGCAACATATCCCGGCGCCAGCTCCGAAGTTATCGCCAACACGGTCGGTATTCCGCTGGAAGAAGCCATCAACGGGGTGGAAGACATGCTGTACATGGAATCTTCTTCCGACGCTACCGGCAGATACAACCTGACGGTTACCTTTAAAGTGGGAGTCGACCCCGATATGGCACAGGTCAAAGTGCAAAACCGGGTTCAACAGGCTTTGAGCAAGCTGCCGGCAGAAGTTCAACAACAGGGAATTTCGGTCAGCCGCCGCTCTTCGGATATTTTGGGCTTTTTGACGGCGCGTTCCCCTAAAGGCACTCATGACACGCTGTTTTTAAGCAACTACGTGCAAAACAACATTAAAAAGAACCTGATCAAAGTGAACGGCGTCGGCGAAGTCAACGTTTATGCGCCGCCGCTGAGCATGCGCGTATGGTTGGACGCCGACAAAATTACCGCCCTCAATCTCCCGGTTGCGGCCATCCGTTCCGCAATCGAGAGTCAGAATATCCAGCCTTCGCTCGGCAAGGTCGGTTCGATGCCCGGCGACGGCACTCAGCAAATGGTTTATGCCCTGCTCAGCACCGGACGCATTAACGATGTCGAAGAATTCAAACAGATTATCGTCCGCACCGATGAAGAAGGCGGGTTGGTCCGTCTGGGCGACGTTGCCCGCATTGAGATCGGCGAAGAAAGCTACACCGCCAAATCCGAATTTGACGGCGCGCCGTCGGTCGCGATTGCCATCAACCTGCTTTCCGGGGCCAACGCCATCAATGCGATGTCCAACCTGCGGGCGGAAATGGCACGTTTAGAACAATTTTATCCCGATGACGTCGAGATCTTTGTTGCCTATGACGCGACAGACTATATTGAGTCGTCAATCGAAGAAGTGGTCTTCACCCTGTTGCTGACATTCGTTTTGGTGGTGGGCGTCTGCTATATCTTTTTGCAGGACTGGCGCGCAGTGTTGGTCCCCTCGCTGACCATTCCGGTATCGCTGTTTGCAACCTTCGCGGTTTTGCTGGCGTTGGGCTACAGTCTCAACATCCTGACCCTGTTCGGACTGGTGCTGGCGATCGGTCTGGTGGTTGACGACGCCATCGTGGTGGTGGAACGGGTTTTGTTCCTGATGGAAAACGAAAAACTGGCTCCCAAACCGGCAACCATCAAAGCGATGGAACAGGTTTCGGGCGCCATTATCGCCACCACGCTGGTATTGTTGGCAATCTTTGTGCCGATCGGCTTTCTCGGCGGCATCACCGGCAAAATTTACCAACAGTTTGCGATTGCTATTTCAACCGCGGTCGCGTTTTCTTCTCTGAATGCGCTGACGCTCTCCCCTGCTTTGTGCGCCACGATTCTGCGCCCGCTCAAACCTTTTGAGAGCGGCCCGTTGTTCTGGTTTACCAAAGTGTTGGACAAATCCCGCGACCGTTATGCCGGTATTGTGGCGATTGCCAGTCGTAAGATCAGCGTTATTGCACTGATCTTGGTGCTGATTGTCGCCGGCATCTACGGTTTGCTCAAAATCAGCCAAACCAGCTTTATTCCCGGCGAAGACCAGGGCGTGTTCATGACCAACATTCAGCTGCCCGAAGGCGCTTCGCGCGAACGCACCGACGCTTTGGTTAAAAGACTGGTACCGGAGATCATTTCGGAAGGCGGCGTCGCTCACGCAATGAATATTACCGGTCACAGCATGATCGGCGGTTCGGGCGAAAACGTCGCCTTCATTATCACGATGTTGAACCCGTGGGCCGACCGTTCGGACAAGAACTTGTACTCAACCAACATTTTAAATCGGGTTAAGGGCAAAATCGGCGACTCGCCCGAAGCCTCGATTAACATGTTTGAAATGCCTGCCATTATGGGATTGGGCAACACCAACGGCATGGACTTCCGGCTGCAGGCTCTTGACTCTTCGGACCCGAAAAAACTCGATACCGCCCTGCAGGGCTTTATCGGCCGGCTGAACAGTTCGCCGTATGTCTTGTATGCGTTTTCGACTTACAACGCCAACACTCCGCACATATACGTTGACATCAACCGTGCCAAGGCGGAATCGATGAAAGTAAGCACCGGCAGCATCTACGACACACTGGGACAATATCTCGGATCGTCTTACATCAACGACGTCAACTTCGGAACTCAGGTTAACAAAGTGGTGGTTCAGGCCGATTGGAAATTCCGCAAAGGGGTTGACAACATCAGTAATCTGTATGTTCAAAACAGCCTGGGCGAAATGGTACCGCTCGGCGGCGTCGTCAGCTTGAGCAAAGTTTTGGCCCCCAGCACCATCAACCGCTACAATCAATATCCTTCCGCTTCGATCACCATCATGGGCAATCCGGCGTACAGTACCGGCGAAGCGATGGACGCGATTGAAAAACTGGCTAAAGAAGCGCTGCCGCAAGGTTACAGCTATGAGTGGTCGGGCATGAGCTTTCAGGAAAAGGCCAACCAGGGACAAATCGGTTACCTGATTATTCTGGCGCTTACCTTCGCTTATTTGTTTTTGGTGGCGCAATACGAAAGCTGGAGTACGCCGATTCCGGTGCTGGCTTCGGTGTCGGTGGCAATGGTCGGCGCTCTGCTCGGCTTGTTCATTCACGGCCTGCCGCTCAGCATTTATGCACAGCTCGGTTTGATCCTGCTGGTTGGTCTGGCCGCCAAAAACGCGATTTTGATTGTGGAGTTTTCCAAAGAAGAACGCGAAAACGGCGCCACCATCAACAAAGCGGCTATGACCGGACTGAAAGAACGGTTCCGCGCGGTGCTGATGACGGCCTTCACCTTTATTCTGGGCGTGCTGCCGATGGTGGTTGCGACCGGTGCCGGCGCCAACAGCCGTATTGCGATCGGGGTTCCGGTATTTTACGGAATGCTGGTCGGAACTGCGGTCGGACTGATCGTTATTCCGATGTTATATGTTCTGTTCCAGACTTTAACCGAAAAACTGACCGGACCGACGGCCGGTGCCAAAACGGAATAAGTTCCCGGAAAAAACGCCGCCGTCAACGCGGCGTTTTTTGTTGCAGCTTGCGAAATAACGGAGTTAAACTAAAGGCAAGGATGTTTTTTGCCGAAAGCATATTATTTCAAACAAAAAAAGAAGGAGAAAGAAATGAACAAACTGTTTTATCTGCTTATCGGCGCCGCCGTATTGAGCGGCTGCTCCAAAAGCAACGAAACCTGCGGCACATACAACGGCACCCTTCCGGCTGCCGACGGCCCGGGGATTGAGATGACCGTTCGTCTGGGACCGGACAATAAGTTTGAGAACAAACTGGTTTACATTGATGCCGAAGACGGCACTTTTTACGAACAGGGTACCTACAGTCAAAACGGTGACCTGATTGAGCTCAAGAGCGGTGACGAAATATCCTATTACAAAGCCGAACCGGGGCAACTGCGACGGCTGGACAGCGAGAAACAGGAGATTACCGGCGCTCTGGCCGACTACTACATTTTGAAAAAAACGAAACAATGTAACGGAAAGTAAAATGACAGTCGAAGGCGAAACAAAATTAAAAAACAAAGAAAGACAAAAATGTGAGATATGGACTCGCATTATGGGCTATTTTCGGCCGGTATCCGGTTATAATCCGGGCAAAAAAGCCGAATTTTACGAACGTCGTTACTTCAGCGAGGAAAAAGCGCTCGAAAATATAAATTCCTCAAAGGATGCCGACGCGGATTCCGCCTCCCCGGACCAAAGCGGAGAAGAACCGACCAAACACTGATCCTATCTTCCGCCTTTTTGCAAAGCCGCAAAATTTATATAAGCAAACCGTAGAAATTGCCGCTGTCGATGATTATTTTATTTGCGGCAGGCGGAAAAGAAGCTTCACCGAAGCTTTCCGGGCGCTTTGCTTCATCTAAACTGACAGAATTTTCAAGGTCCGTCAAAATATTTCATTTCTGACAGAAACCGTAAAAAAACGGCGGGCCTTGGAAAGTCTTTAAAATATCTTTAAACTCGTCAAAGCCTGCCTCCTGCTTAAAATATTTCAACCGGCAGGCTTTGATTTTTCAGCAACGGAGAAAAGAATGGAAGTAAAAATCTTATACGGCACCGAAACCGGCAATTCGGAAACTCTCGCTCATCAGGCCCAGCAGGCACTGGAAGGCGCCGGAATGCAGGCCGAGGTTTTGAATATGGAAGACGTCAAAGCTCGGGACCTCGAAAAAATGCCTTATATTCTCATGATTACCAGCACTTGGAATGACGGAGAACCGCCGTCAAATGCCCAAGAACTGCATGATGAGCTGCAAACGGCCGACCTTGATCTGTCAAACTCCAAGTATGCGGTACTGGGCTTGGGAGAATCTTATTACGAACACTTTTGCCAAGCCGCAATTGACTTTGACCAATATCTGGCTAAAGACGGTGCAGAACGTCTGCTGGAGCTGGAAAAAGCCGACGGCGACTTCGAAGACACCTTTGACAACTGGATCAACAATGTTGCCAACCGCCTCAAAGCCTGATCTTTGTATTTGCTTTCAAAAATGCCCGGTATCGTCTCCCGGGCATCATTTTTAATCCGAAACGCTTTCCGCTTGTTTCATTTTGATATTTTCAATCCTTTCAGCCAGCCGGAAAGCCCCATCGTCCGGCTGCCGTAACCGACCCATCCGTCCGACTGCACCTTGCAGCCTTTGCAAACGGCCGTTATATCCCTGATTGCATTTGTGGCACCGCCGCCGCCGTGAGTGATAAACGGAATAACCGTTTTTCCCGCCAGATCGTGACTTTCCAAAAAACTGCTTACTTGCGGCGTAACGGTTCCCCACCAAACCGGCGAACCGATAAAAATAATGTCATAACGGGAAATATCGTCAACCACAGCGGTTAAACGGGGACGAAAACCGTCTCGCAGTTCCTGTTGAACCTGCCGGGTCATTTCCCGGTACGATGCCGGATAAGTTCCTTCGGCTTTGATTTCAAACAGATCGCCGCCGGTTTGTTTCTGAATCGCCTCCGCCACTTCTTTGGTATTGCCGCTGTAGGAATAATAGGCAATCAGAATTTTAGGCGCGTTGATTTCCTGTTGGTTCGGTGCGGCGCCGACCGGGACTGAGAAGGCTGTCATCAAAAGGGTAGCCACGCTTAACAATCTGATTTTGTTCATCTTTATTCTCCTTTGTTTTCAAATGGTTGTTCTTTATTTACGATAGATCGGTTGATAATTTTCGACGTCGGTTTCTTTGATCAGATTAATTGCGGTCAAAGCGTTGGGAAGCCCGATATACGGAATCGTCTGAACCATCGCCGCCAACAAAGTCTGTTTGTCATTGCCGGCTTTCAAATTGCCCATAATGTGAGCCGGCAATTGCTTTTCGGCGCCGAGTGCGGTCAAAGTGACCAGAGCCAGCAACTCTCGTTGTTGTAAAGTGAGCCCTTTACGGGTATAAAAATCGCCAAAACAAAATCCGGTCAGAATTTCGGGCACTTTGTCCTTATATGGATCCGGCAGCGTTTCCATGGCCGTTTTGACCTCATCGCCGTAAAGGGCGGTCTGAATTGCAGCCCCCTTTTCCAACCGGTTTTCTTCGTTGACCGCGGCCGCGTTTTCGAGCGGCAGTTCAAGCCCGCGTTCCCGCATCACCTGATTAAACACCCCGACGGCATTTAAGGTACGCGGAAAGCCGATAAAAGGTGCACAGCCGTAGATTGACTCGCGGATTTCCAACGGCGTGTTGCCGACGTTAAGCGCGGCATTGATATGTGCTTTCAGCTGCGGCAAAGTTTGCAATGTCGTCAGTGAAACCACCGTGATCAATTCACGGATTTTCGGATCCGTTTCGCCGACATAAAAAACTTCTCCGAAAATAAACCTTTGCAGAATCTCCATAAATTCGGGATCGGTCGGATCAGGCGCTCTTTCGGCTGCAAACAATTGTTTGTATGTTTGATCTGCCCATTGTTCTCTTGTCATGTTTCCTCCTGTTTGCTGAGCCGATGCCGCTTCGCCGAACAATATCAGGCAAAAGGCAACGGCATATTTTATCAAGTTCATTATTCGATCTCCCAAAGTGATAATGACACAGTCTAATCTTTAGAGCTAACTCGAAGTCAAGACCTTTTTTAAATTTTTTACATCGATGCAGAAAAGAGGCTGCCGTTATCTCGCCGCCAGACAATAGCTTTGCTCAATACGTTGATAAATTTCTTCAAGCGGAACCGAACCGTCCAGGCAAATCGTAATCCAGTGACGTTTGTTCATATGATATCCGGGAAAATATTTGCAACCGTCGACTAAAGATCCGATATCTTCGGGCTTCATCCTCAGATCAATAATTTCAATCGTCTGCTCTCCCGCAAGTCCGAGGCTTTGCTTTTTCACCGTCAACAACAAGGCATACCACTTTCGGGTATCCTTGCGGCGGACGATCGCATTTTGCGGAAACTTCTCCCACAAAAACTCAAGTCGATCCTGATATTTTTCCCGAATGTGTTCAGCGATCTTAGCCGCGTAATCGCTTGTAAAAAGCTTGGTTTCAAAACAATTGTCGGCAATTTTTTGCAATGTCTCCGCGCAATCGGTGCGGACCCTGCCGACAAAAGCTCCGACGGCATCGGTTAAGTGCAAAACATATTCGTCTCCGGTATCGGGATCATAAACGGTTGTTTTGACCTTGCCGCTGTCCCAAACTTTCACCGCAATTTTCAACTGACCGTCGGCGATGGCCGCTTGGTAAACGTAACCGTCCGGTTCGCGTACAAAACCGAAAGAAGACAACCGGCTCCGGATAACGGTTTTATTTTCAAATGCAGATTGGCCGAACATCATTTTCCTTTCAAAAGTTCCGATCATTTTAACCCACCTCTCGGCCGCCGTCAAAACAATTCGACAGTTCATCCGCCGTCACGACAGATCAGGCTTGCAAAACCTGTTAGTTTATATAGATGGCACCGGTAAATTAAAGATTGCCTGATTGAAATGAAAATCCCCGATGAAGAAAAAATTTCTTCTATTGTTACCTGCGCCGAAAAATATTCTGCCGCCGTATTGGCAGAAACGGTTAAAGTCGCAGGGGAATTGCAAAAACATCATACCTTTTTCGAAAAATTAACGTCTGTTCCCGACCAATCGGAAATGACGAAGAAAGAAAAAGGAGAAACCTTTGTGTGGAAAAAGAAAAAATAAACCTCCATAAAATGCCATGGTTATAAAAAAACTCCCTGCAAAGGGAGTTTTTTATGGTGGGGCTTAGCCCGCCATTCACGAACCGGTCTTATTTTCCAAAGACCTAAATAAATCAGCAACGGCAAGAAAAAAACCGCTAAAACCAAATGCTCCCAGAGGAACGGCATAAATCCCAAAATATTCTTCTTCGCTTTCCCAAAAAATAAATTTTAACAACAGAACAGCGATAAAAAGTGCAACCGATGAAACAATAAGAATAAAACTTAATAGCTTTTCCATCGGTAAGCCTTTTGATTTTTTCCTATGGAACCCATAACAAAAACCAAGCACCGGTATAAGTAAACTACACCATGCATCCCAAGAGTACATTAAGAACATATAATTATAATTTAATAGTTAATAACCGAAAAAATGGTAACAAAATTTTATAAAAAAACAAGTTTTATTTTGCATTAGTTCGGATATTTGCCCAAAAGCACCTTTTGCACCTATGAACCGGTTAAAAGCTTTGGAAATAAAGAAACAGCGATAGTTTTAACAACTATCGCCAACGATGGTGGGCCCTGCCTGACTCGAACAGGCGACCAGACCGTTATGAGCGGCCTGCTCTAACCAACTGAGCTAAGGGCCCGTAATTTATATGCCCGCACCAAACATTCGTTTTGGTACAATTTACAATAATTAAGAGCAGGCCTGAGTCGCTTCGTAAAACTCGGCTGATGCCTCGTCAACTGCGCTCCTGTCGTTGGCTTGTAACGCCTGCCGCGCTTCGCTCTCGCTTGCTTGCAGCCTAACGGCGCTGCACCTTTCGTTAAAAAGCCTGCCACCGGCAGCCTTTTTCGCCTCAAGCTAACCAACTGAGCTAAGGGCCCGTAATTTAACTGGCTAGAAAATATGTCAGAATATGATTTGAGTCAAGCTCTTTTTACGTCCGCGCCTACCGGCAAAATCGTATTTTTATCGACAAAACAATTGACTTGTCCGGCTGTTTCCGTTAAAATTTTGGTGAATTTAAATTTTTAATTACAATTACTATGAATAAAATCGATGAGATCATCTTAAAACGAGACACGACACCGGAAAACCGTCGTCTTTATTGTCTGGTGCTGTTCGACTACTATTTGGACCTTTATGACAAATTGGTCGAACAAAGATTTCCCAACCTCAAGCATCATGGGATTAACAACAAAGCCATGATCAACTTTTTATTCGTCTGTCTCTACAGTGTTGAAGACAGTTACGGATTGTTTGAAATGTTTCAGCATTTCAAAATCGGATGCGGATGGAGTCACCGGATTATTGACGTCTCTCAACCCGACGTCGAACGGCTGTTTGCCATGATGCCCGGTTATCGGCTGACCGGTCACACATGGGAGAAAAAATCCCCGCAGCAGCGCTCCCGGATT
Source organism: uncultured Alphaproteobacteria bacterium (assembly GCA_910587405.1). Taxonomy (GTDB): domain Bacteria; phylum Pseudomonadota; class Alphaproteobacteria; order RF32; family CAG-239; genus JAFUYI01. Next base: position 40,727 of record CAJUKS010000009.1, on the reverse strand, counting down.
TGGGAAAGTCTGGACGGTCGCCCCGTCGCCGATTTCATCAAGGATTCTTCCGTCAGTCAATACGCCGTCATGATCGACCGCGGTATTAACGAGCTGATTTCCCTGATGCCCGACGACTGTCTGGTAGACCTCACACTACGGCGCCAAGCTCAAACCGACTGGATCAAATGGATGGATCTGACCGGCCGGTTCAACCTGACGCAAAACGCGGCCAACGGCATCAAAAGCCGCAATCTCAACATCTGCCAAAACTTCACAGTCGAAGAGTTGAGCGCAGATAAGCAGCTTTTGCGGGAAGGCCTTTAAAACAGCCCAACCGATCAAAAACGTCCGGAATTCAGCTTCCGGACGTTTTTCTTGTGAAAAGCAACCTTGTTCCGTCTTTATCTGTTGACTTTTGTCAATTTTTTGTTTATCATTCTGAGTGAAAAAAAATTATTATAAATAAAAAAATAATACCATGAAAAAATTATTTTCCTGCTTATTTTTAGGCATTCTTATTATCATAAGTTGTGTTTTTGTCAGATGCGAAAGCGGTAACATCATCAAAGCGAAAAAAGGCGAACATGTGGTTGATGAGCCTCAGTATGTTTTGCATTGGGGATTTGGTTTTTATATCAAAGATTACGATTACGATTACTTTGACTATAAAACCACGCATTTCGGAACTTCGCCGGTCATCGTCGACAAATATACCGTTAATTTGAAAGAGGCAGGATATCGGGTCAAAATCAAGATCGAAACCTGTTATTGGAATCGTTCGGATATTGATGCGGTTGCCCTGTTCCGGCTTGATCATAACGGAATGAAAGAAAAGTTCTATCGCCCGCTGATTGAAGAATTACTGCGTTCTCGTATCCCGGAGACCAAAAACGATCTTGTTGACATCAAGAACCAACTTGAGATCGACCTGCACAACTTTTGGAAAGATCAGCTTCCGTACCTCAAATTCGAAGTTATTGAACTTGAGGCAACGCGAATCTAGTCAAATGCCATCAAATAAAAAGTTCCGGTATCATAACCGGAACTTTTTATTTGCTTAACTTTTACCGTTTGCCTTTTACAAAAAGATATCGGCCAAAATCAAGATGACCCACATCGAGATCAGTGAACCAAGCGTATAGACGACGGCTCGCTGAGACAAAAACTTTACCCCGGCCGCAAGAACAAAAAACGGCCATAAAAACTGCAAACTGCCTAAAAACGAGGTATAGTACATCGTCAAATTTTCCGGCGGATAAATCATATGTGACCAGTAAAGAACAAAAACTACGCTCATCTCCGCCAACCGCCATGCTATCGAAGGGTTGCAGGCTAAAATTTTGCGCCGCACACAGTCAAACAAAAGATAAATTACCAAATACGATATATATGTTCTAAAATAAAAATCTCCCGAATAAATACATGGACGCCCCCAAGCCTGCCAGTTATAGAGCATACCATATTGCCACCCCAGCTCATTACAACTGCATCCTTGGGTGTTGGTCCCCCACATTACTTCAAAATTAAACAAGACCAAACTTCCGATCAAAGCACACCAGAGGAGATACAAAAACGCTCTTATTACATTTTCTCTGTTCAATATCAATTGTCGCAGCACCATCCTACTTCTCCCATAGTTTATTTTCATAGATGGTTTTATAAAAAGAAAGCCTTGCGACACAAGATCGCAAGGCTTTTCAATATGGCTCCCCATAGTGGACAGTATCCGAACTAATTATACCGAATTATCCATCTACCGGGAACAGATGCAAGTATTCAAAGATTACGAACGTGATATCTTGCTTGCCAGCTAGAGCCATATTCTTAAAACACACACAATATTAAGTACGGCAACACCCATAACACCAGGACATAGGCCGTTAATCCGACAGCAAACCGCATTATTTTATCCACGTGCTGATTTGCTGAAGCCGATTCTTCAAATCGGTGTTTTCATCGGCAAGTGTATCGCATTGTGCGTGCAATTCCCGAAAACGCATCGTATCAACCTTGTTGCGGGTATTATGCCAACGGTAAAGGTGAAACAGTAAGTCGCTGTCGCTTACTTCCCAAGGTTCTGTTTTTGGAAATTGCGGCAGCAGCTTGGATACTTCCTCCCGCACTGCTCTGCGGCAGGCGCTTTTGACAAACTTATACAAACTAAAGATGTTGTCGTTTTTAATATCCACCTTAAACGATTCGTCAATCGCCGTTTTACAGGCATCGGCAATCAAATCTTGAGAAGCCACCGCCGGGGTATTATCCGATAAGGCTTTAACCACTACCGCTTTGACAATACCGCCGATCTCTTCCCGGGCTTTTTCCGATAACACAATCTCCTTCTTGCCCGCCGGTAGCGCCCGGGTGTGTTCGGAGACAACAACCGGTTTATCGGAACTTACCTCTAAAGATTTTAACTTTGCTTCCATAGCTCGAAAAGCAACAATAAACTTCTCTTTCCATTCTGCTGCTTTTTCTCCGGTAAAGCCCATAACAAGAAACATCCAACCGTCATAAGTCATATCGTAATATGTCCTTGGTTTGCCTTGTTCGTCTAAATATTCAGCCAACGCAAAATTGCGTTCGCTAAATTCTTTACTACATTTCAACATCTTAATTGAGCGAAGCACATCGCAATGACGTTTACCGAAACGGTCGGCAACGGTTAAAGAATCTGTGGTTACTTGATTATTGTGGTTGATTTTGACTAAATTGTTCATTTTCTTGTTTCCTTTGTTTGAAAAAGTTTGCCTTAAACCGTAAGGCGCCGGGAGTTCAAACCACGAAACAAGACGTGTAGCGTTTATTCGGTATATTCACGCTCTCCCGGCAGAAACTTGTTAAATCAAATTGAGGTCAACAAAATGAATTAACAAGGCATAAAAAAACGCCTATCTTTCGGGGGCGGTATATCCGCTTGTTTATAGAGGTTTGAAACTCTACTTATAATAATAAACAAATTTATTTACTTGTCAACCGACTTATAACGACATTTAGAATTTCCCATGATAGTGTATCCCCCCTTGATATACCCAGTTTTGACATACTGAAGGGTTTTATCTCTTTTTACAATTGTAAAAATTTCTGTTGTTAATGCTCCAGCTCCAATCAGATCAATTTTGTTTTCTTCATTTCTCAGTAACAAAACCGGACGATTTATCTCAGTGTCACCCTCAAAAACAACCGCATCATTGCCATCAATTACAAATTTATATCCGGTAAAAGTCCTATCATGCTCAAATTTTCCTTCAATATTCATTGAAATATCCAATGCTTCACACTCATATACATCCATAGCTTTTACTTGGAAAGAGAATGTTACCAACAAAGAATAGAGAAACAAAACTTTTTTCATTTACTTTTCCTTACTAAAATTTTTTGTGCACGATTAGCTATGCAATATCGCATTCTGAAACATTGTTGTCTTTTCTATGATCGACAAATGTCCCCTCAATAATTGCAGCGACCAAATTGTCAAGAACAGAAGCTTCCTGAGTTTTATTGATACTTCCATAATCGCTAATCTTGTTATCTTCTCCAATACCAACATATACCAATACTGTATCTTTCTCATAAAGATAATCTCTTGCGAAAAAATGTACCCTTTTTTGTTTCAGAGATACATCAAATTCATATTGAGGAAATAAAACAACTTCAACAGAATTTATTAATACCAAATAATCACTCATAGATATGCTTATATTATCTTTAAATCCTCTATAGACCCAGACCATTGCCGACGCCAGAAGGAAAGGAACGTAAAATGCAATAATTCCTGTTAAAACATATCCGGGTGTTCTAGCTCCTTCTACAAAGAATGTCACTAAACACAAAATAAAAGGAAGCCCTCCCAATATAAAACAAATTCGTTTTATACCTTTGTTTTTAAGGTAAGATACAAATAAAATATTTTTTATCATATTTAGCATAGTTTATTCCTCCGCTTCTTTCAAATAGTCTCAGAAGTTGTCGCTTCTTCAATCTTGCGTTCTATCTCTTCTTTAGATTCCGGCAATGCAAAACACGTTCCGTCAGCTAAATTGATAGTGGTCTGTCCCTTAAACCGTTCAACAATTTTTATAATTTTATCTACCTCAACTTCCCTTTCAACAATTTTTGAAAAATCAGGTATATATGCCAAAGGATTCCCCTCAACAACTTTTTCTCCGAAAATTTGCAATTTTATCTTTTTCATCCTCAATCCTCCATTTCAAAAGTGCGATATTCTCCCGTATCATAATCATAAATTTCAATATCTTCGCCTTCACGAACCAAATTACCTTGCTCTATCTCAATATAAGCCCCATTGGAATAGTCATAACCATCCCAAGCCATTACCGGAAATCCCCAAAATACCAGTAAAATTAAAATTTTTTTCATCTTAGTACCCTCACCATTTCAGTTTCGGCGCGCGTATTCTGGGCGCTTTATATGACGGCATTTTGTAGGCGGGCTTATAGCCCTTAGCCCCGCTGAACGGATTGGTATTCCCTTTGGTGCTATAGTTATCAAGCCGTGTATTGTTGGCTCTGCTTCGGTAATGTGGTGCCACATAAGTGTTGCTGCTTGGTTTATAGTAGCCACGTATAAAATTAGCGCTTTGCGCTTCGGCTGTTCCTGCCCACAACAGACAGGCTACAATAATCAATAGTTTTTTCATAACATCCTCACTGCTATTATTAATAGAATATTTTTCTTATATACCAATTATTAATATAAGTCAAATTGATTGCAAAAAGTGATTGTTTATAAAAAAGAGTGGACAAATCTATTATTAATTGTTTTATATATTTTTTACATTTTATATCAAATAAAAAGAAAGACATAAAAAATGAGGCTGTCCTATGAATAATAAAACTCTTTTTTCTCAAGATAAAAAGTTTTTAGAATTATGGAAATCATATACAAAAGGGATAAAAGAGATTTTACATATGCGATATGTTCCGCATTATTGGTATATCCTGAGTGATTATTGTTTATTTGATAAAAATAAGCCATCACCTACCGCAACTTTTACTCTATGCCCACTTGCTTCACCATCCGATATTGCAAATCATTTATCCCGCAAAAAATTTAAAGACTTAAAACAAATGACAAATGTACCGGATGAAGTTTTAAAAACAATAAGAGATGATAAGTATTTCTTTACAATTTCTTTTGTGATAGAGAAAAATTATTTAACTGTCAGTGATGAAGATTTCCTAAAAATACAAGAAAATTTAAAAACATATATAAAAAACAACACTTCTGTTCCTGAAAATCAATCAGCCGGAATATCTCTTAAAAAGCTGATTGAATATCTGAAGCAAAAAAGTTTTAATAAAAAATTAGTGAAAAATTTTATCCTAATCAGTTCTATTGTGTCTCATTTTATAGAATTTTTAGCAATAAAAAACAATGCAAAAAGCGTATATTGGGTATCCGACAGAGGAGCATTAAACAACTTGGCAGAAGGAGTTATTTTCCATTACGTTAACATTAAACAATGCTTTTTATTAAAAGGCAGAGCCAATCCTGTAAAAATGAGTTATGCCGTAGAAGATGAAAATAATAATTTCCAGTTTGATGGATTAATCAGTTATCCAGACATTATTACCGGAACAATATCTTCTTTTAATCTTGAGACCAAGCAGTTGGATAAAAATAAACATTTAGAGTTACTGATAAATTCTCTGGCAGGTAATCCTAGGTTTATGCTCATTCATTTAAAAAATGATCATACGGCAACTTCATATACACTAACGCCAAAAATCTCCAATAATGAAATTTACCGAGTAAATTCAAACAAAATCTCTCACCCCGGCACTTCTACTTGATGCGGCTTTTTAAAAACGGGCGCCGGCGGCTGTTTCATGGCGTCCTCCCGTTCCTTTTCCTGCCAATAGGTTAACCCGCGCGGAGAGTATAACAAACTCAAATCTACTTCGCTTTTGTTCGCCTTGTCCGGACGATATACCCAAAACTTCATTTTCCGCACACCTCCAGTTCCTGCCGTAATTTATCAATTCGGCCAATCCACTCCCAGGTGTTCGGAAATTCCGAATAGCTCGCTTTCTCCAGCTCTGCTGCCACTTTAGGACCGGCGACCGGATACACCGGACAAGACAGACTATAATCGACCTGCGCGCATCCGCTTAAGCAGTTCATCACGACCGGCATTAGGGCGGCTCTGAATAAGCGCCTTTTTCTTTTCAACATATTTCACCACCTCAACTTGTTTCTCTATTATTTGCATCTTTGCCCGGCATTCGCCAACCTTTTGCCCCGCCTCATAAAAGGCATAACAAAGGGCTGCTACAGTCATAAACCCCACAGCCCAACCGAGTAATTTGTTTATCATTCTTACCTCAACAAAAAAAGGAGAGCAATTGCTTGCCCTCCTCTCCAAAATCTACTTCCTAATCAGGAAATAAATTTTGATTTTCTTAATGATAATAATAAACTTTATTATCATTGTTTGCTCCTTTCTTTCTATGAAAGAAGCTGACAAGCCTAAATACCGTTTGCCTATTGACAAATTGTAAAATTAGACTTATACTATAACCATCTTGAGGGAAGTTATAGCTCAACTTCTTTCAGAGGTTATCAAATGTCCGGTGTTCCCGCACCGGACTTTCTTTTTATAACTTATGTTCTACAGGTTGTCAAGAAAACCCGCCAGCCCGAAACGCCAGGCACATACGGCGCCTACCGCCAACACGCCCCACAACAGCCAATATATCCGCCGATGCCGCAGCGCCAGCCGGATCAGCCATTTCCAAAACCGGTACCGGCAATTTTTGTGTTCATTTTCCATTTTCACCTCGCCATTTCAATTCCTTTTAACAACTCCTGGTTAGAATAGGGCTGTATGCCGTTTTCCATACGAATAACGGCTTTGATAAACACCATCAGCACACCGCACTCTTCAATGTCTATAACCGTGTCCGGATAAACGCCGAGTTGCTGTGCTACGGATTGCACATAAGCAGCCGTCTGATTCTCGTTCGGCGGGGCATACCGGCTGATTATCTGCCGCACGGTTTTAAGCCCGTGGATTTTTTTATAATTAATCAAAACCTTTGCCAAAGCCCTAATGCCGTAAACCGGTGCAGTAAAAACGCAAAAGGCAGGGTCTTTTGCCCTGCCTTTGTCATCCAGCCCCAACCAGTTGTCCCCCCATCGGATGTTGCCGGGGTTATGGTTGCGAATCCCCCGCGGCTTTTTAATATCTTCAATCATTTTTCTTACGTCCCTTCTTTTCGGTAAATATCATATCCAACTTCACTTTCAACTCCGTCAAAAGCTGGGTTTGATAATCGTTTTTGCTTAACAAATCGCCAACCGTGCGGTCAAAGGTTTCGACCCGTTTTTCCAAATTTTCTACCTTTGTTTCCTGCCGTGCTTTCCATTCCCCCATCCGGATAAAGTTCATCAATACCCCGATTAACGCCGCTGCTCCTGCAATCACGCCCCAGTCCATCCGTTCATCTCCCATTGTGAAAAAGTTTTAACTTCCAGCTCCGGAAAATCCGCGGCGGAGGGAATATCACGCAGATATTGCCGATACTGCCGGTACAGCTCTCGTTCTTCTTCCGTAATCGGATAATCCGACAACATATATCTGTCGGTCTCTGCCAGCAGCCGATCGCGCGTCTCACGAATTTCTGCCGCTTTTTCTTCACTGCTTTTTTGTGGGGCGTCTCCAGACAGATAAAATCGGCCATCATACCCAATTTCAAGTTCTCCTTCTCGAATATCGGCGGCCAAATATTGCGGCATAAAAGCAATTGTATCAAGCAGTCGTTGACGTTGATCATCGGCAAACAAAACTTGGCCATTATTATCCAAAATATAAAACATCAATTTGCTCCTTCCGCATAAGTAAACCACAAATATTTGTTGGCCGAACTCTGAAAATTACCACTGGTCAACATCTTAACCGACATTCCTTTGCTCACCTCAAGAACAGCTACCAGTGTTGCAGTGCCACTGCCTTTGTCCATGTCTCGTATCACAGCAGTAGCGTCAACTGTGCCGATGAGAGTTATCCAGGTACTTATGCCGCTTGCCGCGGTATTTTGTGTATAAGCTACCAAATGACCGGCAGCCGGCATAATTAAATCTGCCTCCTCACTATTCGGAAAGGTCAGATTAACACGTCTTCCCGACGGTTTCGACAAATCTGCAATCTGCTCCTTTCCCGCTGCCGTAAGGTTGGATAAATCCGTATCGGCCAGACCTTCCAAGTTGACACTGTCCGCCGCAATACCGGCAATTACCGCTTGTCCGGCCGCCGTCAAATTGCTGACGTCGGTTTTTAACCATCTGTCATCTGGTTCCGCGCCCACGACTGCATACCATTCGGTTTCGGAAATTTCATCGTTGGTCGAGAGTTCGTCAAACTGTTGTTGTGTCAGCTTATTAACCACAAGCTGTTTTAACTCCTTATCAGTCGACATCTTTTTCCTCCTCAACATAATCTTCTTCATACCAGTTGTCGGCATCTTCTGCCGAACAATCGACCACTGCTCCCCGGTGTTTGCCGTTGGTCAGTATCTTGCCTTCATCGGCAATCAGTCTGTATCGCATTATTTTTCGCATTGTTTTTTCTCCTATCGTTATTGTTACTGCCAGACGACCGTGGCGTTTTCCGCGCCCCACGGCGCCCCGGCAATGCTGTTTTCTGCCTTTTTTATCTGGATAACCCCCAAATTAGGGCAATTTTCAAAAGCCGTGCTGTCAATATCGGTAATGTTATCCGGAATAGAAATAAAAGCTAAAGCCGTACATCCGGAAAAAGTTTGTTTCGAAATAACTTTCATACGTTTAGACAATGTTACGCTGGAAAGTGAAGTGCAATTTTTAAAGCAAGAATTTCCCATAACCGTAACCCTGAACAGAAAATTGACATTTCGCAAACTGCTGCAATTTGCAAAGACGCTGTTACCCATTGTAATATCCTCTCCTGCCGTCACAATACTGAAGCTTTCAAGCACAGAACAATTGGCAAACGCGTTTGTTCCAATTTTATTCAAAACCGTGCTGGCAATATTTACCTTTTTCATCTTTCGGCAATTGAAAAAAGCACTATCGTCAATCAAAACGACATTTGCCGGGATTGAAATCTCCGTAAGTGAGGTGCAACTTGCAAAAGCATCTGTCAAAATTTCCTGTAAAGTAGATGGCAGATCAATTTGCGGCATTTTTGTCACCATACTGAACGCACTTCGGCCAATACTAATCAGCTCTCTAGGCATCACGATTTTATCAATTTTATTGCATCCGTAAAAAACATATGCTCCGATTTTATCAATACCTTGAGGTATGGTCACTGTTCCGGCAATCGTCCGGTCTAATATCCTGCCGATCATTTCTGTTTCTTCGTCAATGTCTTTTGTTTTTTTTACGACCAGACGCACCGGGTCACCCCCTATATATAGAACCATTTTATCTTCCTTTCAGTTGTTCCAGACAATGGTTGCCGTACTGTTGCCCCACGGCGCCCCGGCAATAGAATCCGGTTCTTTATTAACCATAATAATCAAATCGGCGCTTGTGTTCGCAAAAGCGCTTGTACCTATGGTGGCAACCGTGGAGGGTATGATTATCTGCTGCAGCTTTTTGCACTGCGCAAAAGCGCTTTTTCCGATAGTTAAGCATCCCTCGGAGATCTTCACGTTCAGCAATCCCTGGCAGTAATAAAGCGCAAAATCGCCCAAACTTTTAACCGATCCCGGAATATCCAATGTTGTCAAAGAATTCCATAGCCGAAAAGCATACTGATTAATTGCCGTGGTTGTTGCCGGAATCGGAAAAGTTGCCACCGCATCCCTTGTTATCAGCGTTTTCAGGTTTGCCGGCCCGTCATAACCGGAACTTTCAAGCTTGGCTTCGCCGACATATTCCTGCCCCAAATAAATATCCATATCCATCATCTTTCCCCTTATTCACCAGTCCAGTCGCGGATAATAAACAGGAACGGATCGCCTGCGGCTTGTGCAACCGCTGCCCATTCTTTCGCCGAGTGCACCCCGCCCAAATCGCCCACTTGCGCATCGCTTCCTTCCGCCCATACGGCAGCATTAGAAGCATTTGTTTGCGCAGACTGTTCAGAGGACAAAGCATTTGCGGCACTTTGCCGAGAGGCAGAAGCATCGGCCAAAGCAGCCGCCGCACTGTTTGCTGCCGCGGTTGCACTTTCGGTTGCGGCCGAAGCCGAAGCAGCTGCCGCCGTTTGGGAAGCCGCCGCCGCGTTTGCGCCGGCAACAGCATTTTCTTTGGCCGATTCCGCCGTTGCCGCACTTGTTGCAGCGTTTGTTTCCGACACTTTTGCGTTTGCCTCAGCAGCTGAAGCCGCCGAAGCTGCCGTTTCAACCGCAGCCAAAGCCGTTTGTGCCGCATTCGCCGCCGCCAAGGCCGAAGCGGACGAACTCTCCGCCGCAGTTTTAGCGGCCGTTGCAGCCTGCATACTTTCTTCTGCGCTTTCTTTTGCTTGCCCGGCAGCCAAGGCGCCTGCCTGGGCATTTGTTGCTGAATTTTGGGCATTCACCGCACTTTGTCCGGCAGCCGAAGCGGCATTTTGGGCGGTTGTAACACAATCCGCTGCAGCAACCGCAGAGGCTGTCGCGCTGTCGGCGCTGTTACCGGCGGCGCTGGCAGCTGCAGTAGCAATTTCTCCCTGCTGCAAAGCAATATCGGCGTTATCTTCCGCAGATTTAGCCGCCGCTTCAACCCGTTGCGATAACCCAAACATTGCTTCTTCGGCATAAATATCTATCCCGTTCTTAATCTCTTCAAATTCTGCCTGCAATTGCGCCTCATAGGCGGCGCTTTGTTTTTGCAATGCCACAACCGAAGCTTCCAGCTCTTTTTTTATGGCATCCACATCCAAACCCGAAAGTTCAGACATATTGTTGACAACCTGAATATAAAGGCCGAGTTTGACGTGTTTCGGCCAAGTTTCGGATCCTCCGCTGGCCGAAGAAGTGCGGTAATTATTTTTCGGCGTTGCGTCATTTGCCCCATATACATAAATGTTCCGCCCGCCGCCCGCGCAATAAGAGGTAGCTCCCGGCAGACCGTGAGTATGGCTCTTAATCTGGTCATTAACCGCTTTGCCCAAGTCGGAAAGCTGAGTGATAGAACTGATAAAACGGGTAATTTTCGGCAACCGAACATGGCCGTTCAACGTATCAATAAAAAAACACGCACATTGCCCATAATCGGTTACTTGCTTGTCAAACGCCGCCGAACTGCTTACGGTCGGCACACTCTTATTGCGCGCCAAACGGTTAAGTTCTTTCCAAAATTCAGGATAAAAAAGCTTACAGTTGGTAATTGTTTGTCCGGTCCACAGAGGATAGGCGCCGGTCGGCGTTTCCCCCTTGAAAGAAAAATACACATCAAACATTTCCCGTGTCGGCCGTTCTTCCAACTTGCCGATAGCCTGCTGCAACGCTGCAATCTCGGCATTGACCGCGTTGGTATAGGTTTTAATTTCATCAAAATTCGCATTGACTTCAGAAGCCACCGCTCTTTTCCCGCCCACAAAACGGTACGGATAATTAATATTTGCCATCTTTTGTTTCCTTAAATAAAAAAAAGCCGCCCAACTACAGGCGGCCCAACTACAGTAACTTTGCCCCACTGCCAAAATTATTCGTTTGTCATCCGTTTCATCCGGGCAGAAACGGCGTTGGCCAAATACGGATAATTCTCCATCAGCCAGTTGTCGTCCTGTCCCATAAACTCCGGATCCATCAAATTACGCGCTGCCTTTTTAATTGCCCTGCCGCGAAGCAGCCTGTTTAACCAATCAAGCGCAGCCCCTTTTGCCGCTCCCGGAGTCTCTGCCTGTTCACGCAAAAACAAACGGCTTGCCTCTGGTTTTTGCAATTTTGTTTCGGCAAGATTACCCAGTCTGTCCAAGCGGCCAAAACGGGTTGCTTGGTTATTCAACGTTTCTATTAACGAACTATACCTGTTACGGGGCAAAACGCCGGCCAAAGCATTGTCATACTTCAAAATGTTTTCTGCCAAATTCCGATGCTCCAGAGAATTGTTGGTCATCCGGCGAAACAGACCTTGTGTAAAGGCATTGCGTTCAAGCGTTTTCAACTCCGGCACCAAATCAATCGTGGACATACTGTTCGGATTGTAGTTCAAACCGGCGTCATAAGCCTTTTCCATTTGTTTTGCTTTGTGGTATCCGCGGTCACGCCCTTTAAGGGCAGATCCCAAAACGCTGTCAACCCGTTTTTTAACCTCAATCAAGTCTGCCGCGCCGCTTTCCGGCTTCCTTACCAAAGGCCTCGTCGGATCAGGATAAGTCGATTTATTGATCATATCATTCAGTTCTTGTTTCACCCGGTTTATGCTCTCCAAACTACCGGCTTTTTGATTTGTTTTTTCCAAACCGGCTTGGAACGCTTTTCCCAGTTGTTTGGACTGATACGGCGTCAATCCTTCATATAAAACCGAAAAATGCGGAAGTTCGGCATTGACAACCGCACCTTTTAGAGGTATACTATTATCAGATTTTGGAGCTGGGCTGATGTATCCAGCGCCCTTAGGCTCCAAAATTCGTCCGCTGACAGATACATTGTCAGCGGCTTTTTTTATCTGATTATCTAAATATTTTGCATCCGTATTAAATTTATTATACAAGCCTCCGTTTTCTTTTACAATGAAATCAAAAAACGGTTTCTCTCCGTCGAATGAAACTCCCTGATATTTTTTAGCCAAATATTCTCGTCCGCCTTGATTATAAGTTATATCCGGATTATTAAGCGTATTAGGCAATGTTCTCACGTATTGCCCTCTCTGTCCTTTTACCGTATAATGTTCCGGATTACCTCCTACTTCAATACCGCTTTCTTTGGCTTTTCTGAATAAAATATCTTCTGCTTCTTTTGGTGCTAAATTTTTTTTCGGCAAATTAAACCTGCTCTCAGCCGGATAATTAATCAACTGCTCTCTTGTCGGCGCAAAATCCATCACCTCATCTGCAGCGTGCTCTTTCATAAACTGCCCGTATTTTGCTTTCTGGTCAGCCACTGTTTTCGGCACGTCAACCCGGCGGGTTAAAGAACCGTTAAGCATATTCTCCGTTTCTTGGTTTATATTGCGCATTGCCGGTCTTACCTTGTTCAAAAACTCTTGGGCAATATCGTCACTCTGACTAATCCCGGAATTTAAGATTTTAACCGCTTGCGGATTATCAGCTGCATTTTCCAAACCTCCTTGCATTCCTTTGGTCATAGACTTGGCAGAGAACAATTTGCTTGCATAAGGCAAAGCTTTTCCTGCCACACCTAACACTCCGGATAACAAAGTGCCATACATTGCGTCTTTCCCAATCTTCTTCGGATGAGAAAAATCATTGCCAAACGTGCTATAAATAGCAGCACTTCCTCCGCCCGACAATACCGAGGGTACCAGTGTGGAATTTCTCAACCAATTGTTCCCCAACAACCCGCCTAAGCCGGATATACCTTTTTGGGTCAAATCATAGCCCAGCTTTCCGGCACCGCGCATTCCGCCGCCCATTTCTGCCAAAACATTGCCTACCGTATTGCCAAAGCTTGCCATTTTCCCGCCGTTTTGGGCATTTTCGGCAACTTCACGCCCCATCCGTTCAAATTCGCTGTTACCGCCGGTCAGCTTCTTTTCCAACCAGTCGCTGCCATTTAAAGTTAACCCGTTCAATATCCGGGATCCTGCATAAGCTCCTCCTTCGCCGATTGCTCCCAAAATATCCAGCCCATTCTTCAAATAGTCGGTTTTTGGCCGGATATCATCTGCCTGCCGTGCCGCTTCGGCCTTTTGTTCGGGAGTCAACGGGTGCAAAGAAGCATTAAAATTTCTTACATCTTCAACTGTTACCCCTTCACTTGCAATATATCTATCAATATCTGTTTCGGGAGCATTTTGCGCCACCATTTTTGCAACATTTCTTTTAATCCTTGCCAAATCTGCCATTTCAATCACTCCAAATTATATTTATTTTTATAATAGACCATGGTATCAGCTGAACCATTGTCCCCAAAAACATAAGGATCAGATATAATATCATTTTCATCCCATCCCCGTCGTTGTGCCAATCCCTTATAAAATTGCGAGTGGTTATCAAAACTGTTCTTTTGCGCTTCAAACAGTTTCACTGCCATATCATAAAAGTCCTTCCTTTGTTCCGGTAGCAATTTGTTACCCTTCACAGCCTTTTCATAAGCCAACCGAACAAATGTAGGAACATTTGTATTATCAAACCACGCTCTGGCATTTTCCGCATTTGCAAATTCGCTTTCCCTAACCACAGATCCGGGATCCAACGCTTTCATATAGTTAAAGATCATGGACAAATCCCCGGCAGGAGTGGGGTTCTCATAACTGGCTTTAATTCTGGAAAAAGCATCACCCACTTTTCGATAATCGGAAGTCAAAGCATTAAACTCTTTTCTAACGCTGTCTATACTGTTAAAATCAGTACCATCTTTTGGTTTACCGATAAATACACCGTTGCCAGAATTTGCAGCTTCTACATCAAGAGCCATCCCCCCAGCTTTGGCAACATCAGCATATTTTTCCAAATTTCCTACCGGGTCAATAACTCTCTGCGCCTTATTCTTATTGTTAAAATAGTTCAAGGCTTCCGCATTACCCGGGTCGGATGCAAGCAGGTAACCGTAATAGTCGTCGTCCTTCATTCCGTACAGATTATTTATAAGAAAATCCTGCCGGCTTGTCGAATAGCCGGAGTTTCTAATTGCATTTTTCTTTGCCTCCAGTTTGCGCGCTTCTTCGCCCGCTTCCCATTCGTGGTCAACAATCTTTCCAATCAACATATTATCGAGAGATTTTTGATATTGCAAATCTGCCAATTCTTTTTGATTCTTAAATAATCTTGTCTGCTGACCCTGCAAAAACTGTCGGTTTAGCTCAGCTTCATCAATCTTGCGCTGCCGTTCAAGCTGCTTTTCCTGCAAGGCGTCTTGATATTGTTTGTTTTTGTTCAGCACGCCTACGGTATTGCCGGCACCGATAACCCCATAGCCAAGCGCATCTTTGGCAGTGCCTCCGGTCAATCCCACCGCCAACGCCGTTCCCAAACCGCCCAACAGCGTCCGCCCGGCGTTAGATCCGGCAAAATCCTTAAAACCACCCCAAAGGCCGTTATTTTTTGGCAGAGGTTGTAGTTGTTGTAGTTGAGGCTGGGTTTGCGGTTCAACTTCCGGCATCGCGTAAGCCATCACCCGGTCTGCCACCGACATTTCCGGGGTTATCGGTTTGCCCCCTTGTGCAATTCTTAAAATTTTATCTGCAGAATTCATTTTTTAAAAAACTCCATAAAAAAAGCCCCGCCGACAGACAGGTCGGCAGAGCTTGACACACTATTGCTTTTCTCTTATAAAAGAAAAGTCCGTTGCAGCAACAACGGACATTCTTTAACTCAGAAAGGGGTTAAACACCTCTTAACTTCTTTCCATAGAGTTAAGATAACCTGTTTAGGCTCAATTGTCAAGTTTAAACAGGGCGGTGTTTTCCCCTTTCATATTATGAAAGGAAAAATTATGAGAATAAAAATTATTCTGATAATTCGGAAAATCCGATTTTTCTTGTCCATAAAACGATAAGAAAGGCAAAGGGCGGAGAAATCCGCTCTTTGTTCTTATTTTTCGGCTGTTCCCAATGCCCAGTTGGTCAAAGCAGCTCCGCCGGGACCGCCCAAATAACCCCCGGCAATCGTCCCCGCCGCGTTGGCAATACCGCCCCACAAATTGCTGTTATTGGCGTTTTGCTGCGCGTTTTGATACAATCCCTGGCTGCCGTTATTTATTCCCGTCATCATATTATACGGCACCTGATAATAGTTCATCAGCTGGTTTAACACGTTGGCTACCCGGCTATCTTCGCTATTAAACAAATCCTGCTGCGCATTAAGCAAAGAGTTGTTATACTGCCCGGTAATCTGATTGACGGTCGATCCCCGTGCCAATCCCCGGTTCGCCATATTATTAATGACGTTGTTTTCAAAATTCTGATTGGCCACATCGTTAAAACGCTTCAATTTCGATTGAAAAATTTCGCTGTCATAGCTCGGGTTGGTCAACTGTTGCAGATAAGCCGGAATTGATGAAGTTGTCTGATTAACCAGCTGCGTTTCAAAATCAGACGGGTCATAACTTGTCCCCCGTTTGCCGGTGGTCGAAGTGCCGTAGAGACCGCCGGTGCTGTAAGTTTGCGTTTTTGCTTTATTCTTGCTCATATTTCTTTTCTCCTGATTAAAAGTCCGTTATCCCGCGAGAGCCAACGAAAACCGGCAGCTTTCAAACAAATAACGGCGTTCAAATGTTTTGTTTGCGCATAAATGACGGGGAAAAAGTCCGCCACCTGCATAACGGCTTTCACACAATCCTTATGCCTTTTTCTTTCTGCCCACCCGCCCATATACCAGCGCTCATCTTCGCCCTGATAGGCAAACAACGTTCCGACATACCCCTTTTTATAGGCATTCCAGAACAAACCGTTGGCAAAAAGATGTTCAAAACCGTTTTCGTCATCCAATTTGTCTTGGTTCAAAAAATATCCTTTTTTTGCTTTTTCAAAATCAAAAAACGGGCTGCCTTTTTCTATCAGAACAACCATTTTTATAAAAACTCCCAACAAAAAAGGAGAGCAATTGCTTGCTCCCCTCTCCAAAATCTACTTCCTGATCAGGAAATAAATTTTTATTTTCTTAATGATAATAATAAACCTTATTATCATTTATTTTCACCTCCGTTTCGCAAAATGCGATAAGGAGTTTTAATTCATCTTGACAAATATGTTAAAATGAATTACTCTATAACCATTGAGGTGGAGTATAGAGTTTAGACAACTCCTTATCTCTGGTTAAGAATTTGTCCGTTGCAGCAACAACGGACATTCTTTTTATATAAGAAAAACAAAATATTGTCAACCGATTGTCTTGGTTTTGAGTTTAACCCGTTTCAGTTCAATCCGCTTTATCCCGAATTCCTGCCCGCTCTCCGCGGTATAGATGCGAATTTGCAGTTGTTTGAAGTTCAACAGCCCGGCCAGATTGAACATCACCGTATTTTTATCCTCAGACAACCAAAGGCCGCCGTTGCCGTCGCCCTCGTCCCAAGCCCAAAATCCGCCGTCCGGGTCATCATCATTTTTGGCCCATATCAAATATTCTTTGGAAAATTTTGCAATCCGCTTAACTTTGCTTCTTTCCGGCCGGTCGTCATAGATAAATTCCATATAAAAATCATTTTCATAGTCAAAATCAAGCGTCAAAATCAACGGCATCTTCGGAACTTTAAGGTTGGAATCCGAACCTACGTTAATAATATTCATCTTATATTCGGCGGGGATAAAGGTTCCGGCAAATTCCGGCGTCATATATTCACGCAAAATATTGTTGCCGTCAGCCGAATACAAATAACCGCCGATAACCGCCAGGCCTTTGACAGATTGCTGTTGCTGCCGTTCTATCCATTCCGATTTCAAGTAATCAAAAATCAAAATTTTATCACCGTCCGGATAAGGCAGCTTAAACCACAACTCGCTGCGGTCGCCGGAAACATAAGGTACAATCTCCGCTTCCTCCGACCGGTTGCCGTCCATTGAGGCAAAAAAGCCGATCACATTGTCCGCCAGTCCGTTGGTCGGTCTTGTTTGTCCGGTATCAATCAGATAATAGGCAAAAACGTTTTGCGCTTTGGGGTCATAGTAAAAAATCTTGTTGTCAAATTTCACCACCGCCCCAAAGCCGCTGCAACCGCCGCCGGTTGCCCCGCCGCGGCTGAAAGAAGACGCATTGCCCGGATTGCCGGAAAAATAAGTTGAATAATCTGCCGTAAAGACAATCAGCGTATTGTTGTAATAAACCATCGCCGTCACATCGCGATCAAATTCCTGATAAGCGCCGCCGGTTAAAATGTTCGGGTCAATGGCCGTCTTCCAGTCAAATATATTCTGCTGCGCCGACCAATGCACCCGGTTTTTGGAGTTTGTCGCCAGCCGTCCGTCATAGGCCTGTAAACAAAGGCCGCGGATGGGCTTTCCGTCGTCATCTTCGGCTTCCAAAAACTTAACTTTCTCATTCTCCAACTCTTTATCCATACAAACGCCCAGATAATCGTCAACGCCGTTGGTAAAGACAAACCAGTCTTCAAACCCCACCGCCATTGTCAGGGCGTTGCAGGTTGAGGTTACAGATAATCCGCTTTTAAGCACCTCCCAACTGTCATCGTCTGCATGATACAGGTATAAATAGCCCTGAGTGTCATCAACCGCGTAAACGAAATGATGTTGAACCCGGTTTTGCACGCTTTCCCACTGCCCGACAACCTTATGCGGACAGGTTGCAACAACCATGTTGCCTTTGGCGGTAAAAATTCCGACGTTTTCGCCGTTTTCGGAATAATGCAGTTCAACATTACGGCAGGTCACCGCCGAAATAACGCCGGAATTTACCACATCCACTACCGGATTGACCGCGCGAATACCGCGGAAATTTTGAATTGCCAAATCCATCATTTTACTTTACCTCAGATTACAAAACGGCGTTCGGTCATCGTCGTCCGGTATTTAAGCAACGACCGGTATGCCTCTTCAAATTCACGCTGATAGGGCTTATAGTTCTCGTCCGTTTCATCCGCCACCAGATAGACCATCGCTTTAGTGTTCAGGCAGTGCAAGTACAAATCCTGCAAAACCGGATCATCAGGCAGGTTCAAAACGTCGTCCATTGCTTCAAAATTTGCTTTTTCGCGGCCGTCCGCCGTTTTAGCCTTCATCGAAGTATCATAACGGACAAACACCTGAACCGGCTTTTCCGGCATAGGATACAGCCGCACAACCGGCCCTTCGTCACCCATTTCAACCCAATATTGTGTCGGCTGCCCGCTTTTGCTTTCCAAAAAGTCAACGTCTTCGCTGTTTTCAAATTCGGTCAAATAATGGTCATCACCGTTAATCCATATCTGTTTAACGGTCCCGGAGGGAGACAAGAAAGCATTTTCCCCGGCATTGAGTGTAATAACCGTTTTTCTTTCCTTAAAAAAGAAGTCCTGCAAATTCCAAATGTACGAATGCGCTTGCGGAATCGCCAGCTTAACCGCCTTTTGCACATCTTCAAAAGACGCCGGCTCGGGATCAACGATCGACCAGCGCAGGTTGGAAACATCAAGAATAATGTCATAAAAGGTCTTCATCAATTACCTGCTTTTTTGTTGTTCTTGCCCAAAATCTTATCTTCATCCGGCGTAGGAACAATAATCTCTTTCGGGGCTTGCAAATTATCCGTTTTGACTGTTTCTGCCACCTCAGAAACAAGGTTTTCGCCTGTTTCTTCCGATTCTAACGTCGTTTCATCGACAGTTTCCAAAGCTGGCGTTTCGTCTGTTTGTTCATCCTGCTGCGCTCCGGCAGCATTTGACTGCGCGTCAATAGCCGTTTCTTCTTTTGCCGCCGCCGTTTTGCCCAAAATCTTGTCTTCGGCGGTCGGAACCGTCTTTTGTTCCAACGCCTTTTTTTCTTCTGCATTTACCTGTTCAATTTTCAAATGCGGATATTTAGCAATCAACTCACGTCCTTCCGCCAATTCATAGTTAAAAACCGCCTGCGACACTGTATTTCTGATCTTCATGTAAATTTACTTTCCAAAATAGGGGTTGATAAAAACAAAAGGAGCGGATTGCCCGCCCCTTTTGTAAACAATTTCTACTGGTGGTCAACCGGCGCTAAACCGGCGTGTTTGCCAAAAGCATAAATTTTACCGGCAATTGCGCCGACAAAGTCAATATTCAACGAACCGTCCTTGTTTTCAAACCGCCCGTGGCGTTCCACCTGCAATACGTTTAAGCCTGCGGTTACCGCCACACTCAGATCACCGAGAATATTCTGCGACGGGTATGCATCTCCGGCCTTAAACACCACATTACCGGCCGCGCTGGCATCCACCACCACAAAACCGGAATTATCCTTGACTGCAAAAAACCCCGGCACCGTCGCTCCGTTGGCAACCGCAATGGTGGTTGCGGCAGCGGTAGCCTTGGCAACCGAAACACTCGTATCTGCCAGCGTTTCGGCCATTTGTACAACATCTCTTGCCATATTTTATATACTCCTTACATAGAAAGGTTAACTTTGACTTTGGCTGCGCCCAGTTTGTCCGGCCGCGGGCAGCCCACGCCGTACATACCGGCGCCCTTAAAAGCATCATCCAGCCCCTTTTCCGGGATATAGTGGATGAGGTCAATATTCTTTTCCTTGGCCGAAGCCATAGATTCGCCGCGAATTCCGAACAGAGGATAAAAAACATCGTCGTCCGAACTGTCGGTAACAACGTTGTTCGATTCGTAGATCTTCCAACCGGCCAATTCGCGGACAAAGCCTTTTTTACGGTCTTCAAACCCTTTTTCCGAATTCATCAACCCCGGCACCTGGTTAAACAGGGCCGTCAGTTCAGGCGGACAGATTGCAACCATCTTGCCGGTCTTCCAGGCTTTGGCGCGCGAAAAACGGGCTTTCATGACGGAAAGGAATTTGGCCGCATTGTCAACGGTCAATGTAATTGCCGCGTCAGACGCCCCCGCCATCCAAATACCGGCTACCGGGTATAGTTTGGCCAAATCGCGGTCAATATTCTCGGCAAATTTCTGTACCGCATCGCGCGAATAGACGCTCGAAAGCTGCTTTGCTTCTTTCAAAGACGAACCGGAAATCTGCACCGCCTGCGCATGGTCAAGGGCAAAATTAATCTGGCAGCCTTTGTCAATTTTGATTTTTGCAATCGACGAAGCCACTTTTTCGGGGTCTGCCAAATCGCCGCCCCCCCAACGCTTAACCGAAACTTCGCCCGGCAGGCGTACGTTGATTTCGTCCGAACCGTCGCGTTTGACAATCGCGTCGTATTTAGTCGCCGACAAAATGTCAATCACTAGTTCGTTCTCCAAGTTTTTCTCCCACTCTTCTTGAAAAAGGGTAGGAATAAGTGTTTTTAATGACATTAAAACCTCCTAAAAAAAAGAGCCGCTGTTTACGGCTCCGGTTATACTCTGCGCAGCAGTTCCCGCATTTTTGCGGGGTCGTCCACATCCTGCCAATGCTCAATGTCAACTTCCCGCCGCTTGCCGCTGCCATCGTTTGACGGTGACGGAATACGCGACAACTGTGCGTCTGTTTCTTTTTGTTTCTCCATATCTTTCTTAAAGTCTTCGACCGCCCGTCTTTCAATCGCTTCAATAAAAGATTTCAAAGCGTCAAGATCAGCATCCGCCCCCAACGCCTTAATCGTTTCGCCGACCAGTTGCTGCCGTTCTTCGTTTGCATCAATCCAATCGGTATTCTTTTCGCAAAACTCCCGCACCAGACTGTTGACAGCCTGGCGTTGCTCGACAAATTTCGCTTGGGCATATTCATTTTGCCGTTCCCCGGCATAACGGGCAGTGGTAACGGCAATTTGTGAAATAACTTCCGGCGCAAAACACTTTTTCGCCGCCTCAAGATAATCGCGACGGCCTGTCTGCCGATAAGCCTGCAGCAATTGCGCCGCCTTGGTATAGTCTTCCCCCTCAAGCCTGGTTTCCAAGGCCTGTACATAAAGGTTAAACTCCGCCGCGGCAACGTCATTTTCAATTTGTTGGCTTTCGGCATCCCGGTAACCGTAAGAACGTGCTTCGGCCTCCCGCATTTCCCGGGCTTTGGCTTCGGCCGCTTCATAGGCTTCTACCTTTTTGCGATACTCCGCCGCTTCCCTTACCAGCTTTTCGGCTTCTTTATAGCCTTTTTCCAGTTCGTCAACGGTCTTGTATTTTCCGGCAAGCAGTTTTTCACTGTCACTTTTTGGTGCTCCGTTTTCCTCAGCTTTGTCGGGTTGTCCTTCCGGCTCTGGAGCGGCATCATCCGGCGCAGCGCTTGCTGCGGTATCGGTATCAATTACGGCCGCATCGGCAGAGGTATCTTCGGGACCCGCCGTCAAAGGTGTTGATTCTTCGGTATTCATCAATTTTTCTCCTGTTTGTTCGTAATTATTTGTTCAGCTTTGTTGGCAAAGGAAGAAAGATAATTTATCAAACATCCCATTCCTTTGATTTGTTCGGCGCCAAATGCCGGTTGCGCCGATTTTTCCACCATATAATCCTTGGCCGCGGCCAAAACCTGTTGGCCGTTGTCAGAGGATACGGCGGAATAAATTTTCAAAATTTCCGCATCAGTCATCATCTAAAAAATCTCCGGTACCGGTTGCAAAGCCGCCTGATCGGGCACCGCATTATCCGGCGCCATTTCCGGCGACTGTCCTTCCGGCATTATCGGCGGTTGACCTTGCGGTTGCACCGGCATTTGCGGTGCCTGATTTAAGAAGAACTTATCCGGATTGTTAAAATCGGCATTTTCGAGTGCCGTTTTCACAATTTCCGGCTTATCAAGCGGTACAGCCGGGTCGTTCCAGACCGGGGTCATAATCTGCACCAGTTTTTCATTTGCCTGCAGTTTCTTCTGCAAACCGGAACTGTCGGTATATTTGTACTTATAATTTCCCCAGCGCACCGCATCGGTAATTTCGGCCGCAAACTTGCTGCCGCGTTCATCAATCAGCAAACGCACCGCCCCCGAACGCATATTCGCGGAAAGTTCCGCCACTTTGGTCACCATAGGCACAATCATATTTTGCTTATACGCGTCAATATCCTTAGCCAGGCGGGTGGTCTGCCCCGAAAATTTAACCTTAATTTCGGTTGCCGAAGCCTTGCCCGATTCCTCCTGCCCCTGCATATTCGGGAAAACGCCGGAAGCCGAACTGATCGCCCCGTCCAAAAAAGCAATCGTATTTTCGTTGTTAATCAGATTAAACCGCATCGGAATAATCATGTTCGGGTCGGCCATCCCAAGGTCATATTCGGTAATTTTGCCGGGAAACAGGCGGATTTCCTTTTTATCCCGATTATCCAGCACATCCCGCGGCACCCAGCTCGGCGGGTTTAGGTTCAAGCTTTGGGTGTCGTTTTCAAGGTTGGCCTTGTGTTCCTGCTCCATTGCCAACGCATAAGCCGAGTACAAACGGGGAATCCCGCGCTTGTTGTCCACATCGCGCTGCATTGCCACATTGATAATCGGGTTAAAGATCAGCGGATTGTCTTCAAAAACGGCCACAAACTTTCTTGCAATCACCGTAATATGCCAGTTCTTTAAAAAAGTTCCGTCTGTTGCGGCAAAGTCTCCCCAAAAATCCAGCACTTCCAGCCGGTCACCGTCAACCACATCCCGTAACTTACCCGTCGCATCAATATCACGGTCGTTCGGCGTGGCAGGGTCAACCATCGCTTTTAATGCCTCCAGATCTTCCGCCGACAAATCATACAGCTGATTGCTTTTTATGCTGTTATAGGTCTTCCAGCTTTTTATGATTTTGGCGGCACTGTCCCATTCTTCGGCATTGTCGGGGTTAATTTTGGGATCGAACGCCAAATCAACCGGATTAACCGCCGCAATTGCCGGCCCGTCATATACCGGCACTTCAAACACCGAATACCTGCCGCCTGATCGCACAACCCTCCAGTCCGGATTATCCGCTACAGCCTCAAACGGGCGCCGGATTCGTTTAACCTTCCTTTTCCAACTGACAAACAGACAGGCTTCACCGACAGAATCGGAATATTCAATTGCCTTGTCCAACGTTTGCTGGATATTCATGTTGTAAAAATCATTTACCAACGCCGCCTTTTGCAGCTTGGCAGTCTGTTCGGATTCCTCGTCTTTGCCTTCCACATCAAACATTTGTTCAATATTGGCATAGATATTGTCCCATACAAACGCCTGACGCGTGTCAAACAGCGAATACAGCTTATTCAAATGCACATCGGACTTCCAGTTGTCCGGGTCATCCTTTTTGCGGCTGCGGCAACGTTCGTCCAAATAAATCTCCGGCTTCAATTTGGCGTAGATGTCCAGCTGCTTGGCGCGCGCCCGGTCATAATCGTCAAACATCGCCCCGATTTGCGCCGCCGCTTCCGCCGCACGGTCACGATCCAGCCGGCGCGGCTTGTTTTCCCCGTCCACAACATATTCCATTACTCATTGTTCCTTTGCATCAAAATCGGCTCGTAAAATTCGGCGTGGTAACTCACCGCATCGAAAATGTGGCCGAGAAATTTAAGTTTGTTCTCCCCGTCAGCACGGATTTTATCCGGCGTCGGCAGGTCAAAAACAGAAGTCCCCGGCTTATAGACCAGGGACTTCATATTGTAGATCAGCTTTTCGCAAACCGGACTGACCAACAGCCGCCGCTGTCCGTCATCGCCAAAGACCATATTGTTGAAAGCTTTAACCCGGTTTTGAATCGGCGGATTATGCCGGCGAATTCTGATTTCCACCTTAAAGCCGGCGCGCAACAAAGCGTTTTTAACAATCGCATAGTCAGTATAGCGGCTTTGCGTTTTGCGGTACTGCCCACTGGCATCGCCGTTCAAGATAACCTTGGCCTTATGCCCGCGGTAACGGCTGATAAATTCATTGACCGCATCATCCGTACAGCAATTTTCAATCACAATCTCGTCAAACACGTAAGAGCGCCGGGTCTGACTGTCCCGATGAATACAAACCCACATCATCGGATCGACGTTAAAGTCCATTGACAAATAGATGTCCAGATCATCGCAATAGCGAATATCGGGGTTGACATTATCTTTACTCCAGTATTTGACTACCCGGGCAACGTTGGCGCCGCGGGGCTTGTTCAAATAATCGCGTTCATATTCATCCGGCTTGTTCTTTTTTACCAGTTCGGCATAGTCCAAGAACCGTTGCGCAATCAGCCCTTTTTCGGCCAGTTCCGGATAATTGACTTCAACAAAATAGGTCTTTTCCGGCGCCGTCATCTCGGCATAATTCAAGAACAGCGCCTTTTCAATCGGCAAATCGTCATCAATCCGGTTATAAACGGCAATCAATCTGGCTCCGTCTTTACGGATAGTTTTTAATAAAACTTCCCAAACCGCCAAAGAGACAGCCTGGCCTTCATCAACCAGCCAAATATCCACTTGCGCCAACCCTTTAACCGCTTCGCGGGCATTGGCATTGCTGTCGCGCAGGCCGTGAAACGTTATCGTTGAACCGGTAATAACGTTGGTAACCGATTCGGTATTGTAAACAAAACCGCGCCCCTTAAATTCGCCGTCGATGAGTTCCTGAAATTCGTTAATTAAAGATGATTTCTGACTGCTCTTAGTTTCTCTAAAACAAACAACTCGTTTCTTTTTCTTCATCATCGCCACCAAAACGGCACGGCAGGCGCTGCCGGTTTTCCAAGAACCGCGGCCGCCGGTAAGGGCAAAAGTGTCATATTTGGGGCTGTCCATATCAAACAACGGCAAATATTTCTTATAACAAATCATTCAACAACCTTTATCTCAAACGGCTCCTCATTTACATTTTTAAGCTCAATCCGGTCGGTTGGTTTTTCTCCGGCGGTGTCGCGAATAACCTCAAACGCTTTGCTGTCGCCTTCCAAAGCGCGGGCAAGCTGGGCACAAATCATTGCGGCGCGGTTGTCAATTTCGTTTTCCGGCAACCCGGGAAAAAACTTTTTGACTTTTGCAGCCACCTCTTCGGGGGCTTGCAGGTCTAAGATACTTTTGGCAATATTGCGAAAAGTCTTTTTCATCCGCCGCGCTTCACCGCTCTTTTTGCCGGCAGCGGCAGCAATCGCTTTTTGTTTTTCCGCCGGCAAATCGCGAAAGTCCGACAAATGCGGATTAACCGCTCGCGGCCCGCCGTTTTCCCTGCTTTCGGCCATCACTCATTCCCCCTTAAAAAAACATACAAAAAACTCCCCGTCTTGAACGGAGAGCCGAAAGGTCAAAGCATATCATGTTTCATTTAGAAAAGAAGCTGTAAAGACGCTCAGCCGTATCTTTACACTTCAATCCATCATACCTAAAATTATGCCCAAAAACGGAAAAAATGTCTACAACTATTTTGTCTAGACAAATTCCCCGTAACTCGTTGAAAAACAAAACAAAAGGCGAAAATTCACCTTTTCGCCCCTCATTTTTTATAAAAAAATCTTCTGATTTCTCAGGAATTATCGCCCTTTTCCTCTTTATTGCCGCCCCGAGCCATAATACCGCAAACCCCTATCATCCCACCAAAACAGTTGCAACCCAGGGTTCCTTCAGATATACTGCCCAACCGGTTAAGAAAATCAATCCCATTAATGCTACAAAACCCAAGATCATACCCAACCGCAACAAGCGTTTTCTTTTGTTTGAAAGCTTGTAACTGTTTTTTTGTTCCCTTTCTGCCATTTTTAACAACCGTTCTGCTGCTCCGGGAACAATCTTCTCATACGCTGCCAACTCTTTGGCCGGCGGAAGAGGACCGCAAAACAAAGTCTCTTCGGTTCTTTGTTCCGCCATCGTCACTTCCATTCTGACACTGGGGTGAACTTTTTCTTTAATAACCTCGCCGGAAACTGCATCATCTACGGCAGAGGCAGTTTTATCCACTACCGCCACATTATTAGCTTTGTTTTTTTCGCTCATCATCCATAGCCTTCGTCAAGTATTTACCTACGTTTTGCCAATATTTGACCAATGACCGCTCATTTTCTCTTTCCACCGGCGGTTGCGTTTTCATTAAAAGCAGATACGCTGTAAAACCCAGACAGAACCCAGCTATCAGAATTTTCCAATCTGTCTTCATTTTTTTCTCCTTACAAGTAATATATAACGATTTTCACATCAAAATCAATCAAATATTTTGATTAGCGTGAATAACTGAAGAAGACCAGATAAAAATCAGCATTTTGGAAATTGCCGCGTCATATTTTGACGCAAGATAAGCGCGGCTGTAACCCAAATCAAGGCTTAAGCATTTCCACGGCTTACCCTCCGCCCGCTGCCATACCAACTTTGTTTCAAACGGATCCAAGGGCTTGTAATATTCCAAAATCCGTTCCATCAAGTCAATTTCGGCTTTGGTTGGCAAACGGCGGTATTTTTCCTGTTCCATAAGCATTTTCTCTTCTTCGGAATGAATAATTTGCGGCCAAAACTGCCGATAGCCCTGAACGCTTGCCATCGGCAACTGCTTCATCACCTTTGCGGCGAACCGTAATTGGCGCTTCAATTTCTCTTTTTTAGCTTCACTTCCCATCCGTCTTAACCTCCCGCCGTTTATTTGCCGTTCACTTACACTCCGGCCTTCCAATGAAGAGCCAGCCAGTTTCCCGATTCAACCGGTTCTTTTGGCACCGGTTTGCCATCCACTTCTTGGCGCCGAATATTCTCCGCCACATCGTCCACATCATCAAAAAAGCCGTTTTCAAAAGCTTTGCGCACTTTAGCGGCATAATCCCAAAAACGCGCTCCCGGCAAACGGTCAACCCGTTCGGCAAAAATTTCCTTCACCGCCCGGGCGTACCAAAAGCGCAGATTTTTATTACCACCCCGCATCATCAAAGCCCGCGCCAGGTCAACGCCAACCCAATACCGCCAGTTGCTCTCATCAAATCGGGAAGGTTGAACATCGACAGAAAATTTATTTTTCTCAACCTCTTTATTGCTGTTCAGCACGGCCAAAATCTGCGCAACTGTCGGCTTTGTTTTCGAATTTTTGAAGTTCCAATAATCATCAATGGCTTTCAAAACATCAGACAAGTCATATTCCTTGAAAGCGGCGGCATACATTTTGACCTGCTCGCTGTTCTTGAGTTCATAATTTGCCATTGCGGCGTCAGTTGTGTCACCGGTATAAAGCTCGATGACGTGTTTGATTATTTCAAGCTCTTTGCGCATATCCTATCCCCTCATGAATTTTTCGATGTCTTCTGCTGTCAACAGTCTGGGCTCGGAGCAATGTGCCGGTTTGTAGTCGTTCAAACTATCCTCTCGCAGTTGTTCGTTTTGGATTTTTCGCCGTTCGTTTTGTTTCGCAAAATACGCCGCCGTTGACATAAACCATCGCTTTCGCTCCTCTTCCGGCTTCCCTTTCAACCAATTGTCACGGACAAGGCATTCCGCATAAAGGTTCAAATCCGGATAAGCTTGCTTCCAAGCGTCAAAATCTTTTTGTTTCAGTTTGATAACCTCCCCCTCAAAAGCGTATTCTTTCGCTTTCTCGGCAGAACAAACAGGCGCAACCGGGGTTGTTTGCGAAAAACAACCCTTTTCTGTTTCAGTTTTGGTTTCTGTTTCAGTTTTGGTTTCTGTTTCAGTTTTGGTTTCTGTTTCTAGTTTCTGTTTCTCAAGAATATCAGGTTGTTTTGGGGTTGTTTCAGGGTTGTTTTGGGGTTGTTTTTCACCCTTATTTTTTTGGGCATTTTTATTTCCTATCGGCGCACCACCCCAATCTTTATAGATTGAGTTTTTTGCCATTAAACAAATGCTTTTTAAAAGAACATCATCCGGAAGTTCTCCGTATATTCCGTATTCACACACGGCCTGGTATGCCCGCGGTTGCATCTCGTCGGGCAATTCTTTAATTGTTTCGGCAAAATTAGCAAAAAAAGCAAATTTATTCTGCATCGCTTTTGCTCCTGTTTTTTAAAGCAACAGCCAAACGTTCCCGTTCCACAACCGTATGTTGTAACTGTTCTATTACCTTTTGCAAACGGTCTTTTAGGTGGGCGTTCTCCTGCCGAAGAGCTTCAAATTGTTTTAATTCCTCGCCTGTCATAATCCTCTCCTCAGTTTTTCGGGCACAATCACCCGGGTTATCAAATCCTGCGCCCGCGCCCGGTATCCGCGCCGGTGGGCAGCAATCTCCAACACTGCCTTTTCAAATTCCAACAGTTGCGCATCCGTCATCCGCGGGTGCTGTTTCAAAGCTTCCCGGGTTCTTTTGTCCGGTTTGCCAAATAGTTTTTGTGCCTGATTAATTTTTTGTACCTCATCCAAACAAAGTTGTTTCTTCCGGCATCACCCGCAATTCAAGCCGCGGCTCGGCAGCATAGCGCTTTTTTACCAGCAGCGAACAGATCAGCGCGTCATCACGCCAAATTATCCCGTTGCAGGCGTCAAGCGCCGCCTTGGCCAAATTGTCAATATCGGGCTTAACTGCCGGCAGGATATATCCTGCCAGCGCGTCAGCCGTTTTTTTAATTGACATTTGCGGCGTTTTCATAAACGCGGTTACCATTACTTTTATCGGACAGTCAAATGGCGGTAATCCGGCCATTTTGGTTGAGGCAAGACCGGCAACCAGCTTTTCATAACGCCTGGTCTTTTCCGGCGTATAGGCAAATCCCGCCCGTGTAAAGCGGGGACGCCCTTTCGGTACCGGCAGACCGGGAATAACCAGAACAACCGCCATCTTTCTTTGTCCTTGTCGTTAAGCAGCGTTTTCACTGTCTGCTGATTGTTCGTCGACATCTGCAAAAGAATCTTCTTCTGCTGCAAACGGGTCTTCTTCCTTAGCGGCATCGTCAGAGTCAACTTCTTCAAATTCCGCATCAACGACAGTATGGTCTTCCAATGCTGGCAAATCAGAATGTGCAGCCGTTTCCGGTTCCGGAATACCATCGCCGTCTGCTTCCCGGTACTCCGCATTGCAGTTATTAAACATTTCCCGCTGATCGGGATCTGCTTTTAGATTTTCACCGCCGCCGGTGAATTCGTCATCCGAATTGGTCACAATTAAAATCGGCTTGCCGGCAACCGAAATTAATTCATCGGCATAAGCCACGTTGGCCTTAATTTCGCATTTCAATCCCTTGTCAACAGTGATTTTTCCCATCTCGGCCTGTACGGTCTTGCGGCCGCCGCTTGCGACAATGTTGACCGCTTTATTGACCAGTTCGCATGCTGCACGCTTTGCCATTTCAATCTGTTCACCTTGTTCAGCTTCGCTCATCTGCTGATATGGCTTCGGAAATTGCCGCAGGCGGTCAATTAAAAATGTGGCAATATCGCCGGTTAAAGTTTGTTTGGCCAGACGGGCACCAAATTCATTATTATTCATCTTTTTACCTTTCTTATTTTTGTTAATCTAATAAAAAAACAGCCGAACGGAACCGGTCCGGCTTTTAAAAACCGCAAAACTATTTTGCGGATCGTTTTTTGCGGCAGAAACACTGCCAAACGTTGCCTTCATCATCTTCATACATCGAATTTTTTGCCGTCTTTTCAAACACGCAAATTGCCGGATATAAAGATGTCAAAAGCCAAATTAAAAATTTTTTCATTCGTTGTTTTCCTCTTCATATTTTGCCATAAATTCTAAAACACGTTGCTGAACGGCCTCTCTGCATTCCCGCCCTTTGCGAACATCAAAAACCAAGCCAGGATTATTTATGCTTGCAATCCCCAAAGCCGTTGGTGCAATTTTGTTCTTGCGTAAAAATTCCTCAATTTTTTCTAAAAAATCTTTTCTTGTCATCCAATCCTCCGACTTATTACTAATCTCAGTACAAAATATACTTAAACAAGCACAAAGTCAATACTAATTTTAGTATTTGCACAAATAGTATTTTTAGTATATTATTGAAGAAAAGGAGCACCTCATATGAAGACCCAAGAAGAAATAAGAAAATATCTTGATGAAAAAATTGCTGAAAAGGGAACAAATTATAGAGAACTTTCGCTAGCAATCGGCAGGAAAGATCAATATATACACCAATATATCAAATATGGATTACCACAGAAATTAAAGGAAGATGATCGGCGAGCAATCGCACGCATATTACAAATAGACGAACAAGAGTTGTCATCTAAGCCTTTATTTTCCCCTATCATACCTACCTACCCAAGTGAAATAAATGTCATAATTGAAGATGTCACCAAGCTTGTCTATAATCTCCACCGACACGACAAAGAGACGATAGCCATTGACATCTTAAATACCGTTGCCTGCTGCGGCTCCGGTAGCGACCAAACGCCGGATGATGTTATCGGACAATGGATTATGCCTGCTGACGACTATCACAACATCACCTTCTCATCGCCCAAAAACATAAAAATGCTGCAAGTTAAAGGCGATTCAATGGAACCAACCCTTAAAGACGGGGACTGGGTTTTGGTGGATATTAGCCGCATTTCACCGGATTCGGACGGTTTATTTTTGCTACGTCTGTCCGGCGGGCTTGCCGTTAAACGCATTCAATGTGGTTTTGGTGAGGAAATCACCATATTATCAGACAACGAGCTTTATCAGCCACGCAACGCCACTATCCACAACGCTGCAATTATCGGCAAGGTTATTTATACATTAAAATCGGAAAAAGTAGGGTAAAATGACCACAGTTATTGCATCTTTAGAAAGCATCTCAATAACATCAGACAAAGAAATTACAATTTATTTTAAAGGTAAAGTTAATGAGTCTGGTTGGCAAATAACAAGCGGAACAAGGTCTGTTATATCTTTAAATTTTGTCAAAGATAACAAACAAAAAATAAAACTTGTCGAGGGAATAATAGGCTTTGCTGAATATAACTATGATTTTTTGCATGACAAAACAAGCAACCAGATCAAACCGTTAGATGAAAAAATACTTCTCATCAATATAACGGAAGATATTTCTGACTTTGACATCTTTAATAAAATAATTAATAAGAAGAGTGAAATTCACATTATCCTAGAGGATGATTATGATTGCAACAAAGTTGTTTTACAAAAAGTAGAAATGATATACCAAACAGAACAAGTTTTGCATGATACAGATGAAATATCAAAAAATTTTTTATATCCCACATCATACATGAACAGTGAGGAAAGCTTAAAGACGGCTCATGAAAAATATTTTCCAATACGTAGTTATATTGTTAGAACACCATTCGAAAATGAATAAAATACCTTGGATTCCGCATATAATAACCAGTAACTGATTAATATAAATATAAGATTTAAACAAATTCACCACAAATTTGATATTTGTTAGTTTAAATAAAAATACATGAATATCAAATTTTTTATATTTTCACCGCCATCTGGCGGCATTTTTACTTTTTTCTCCTAAAAATTTTACAAAAAAAATTGCCAATATACTAAAAATTTTCATTTAATACTAAAAATAGTATTGACTATGTACTAAAAAAAGTATATTTGTTTTAGTATAAACAACAAAACAAGGTCAACAAAATGATAAACAAAATTTACTTAGATTTAATCGACACTAATAACATCGCTGAAGTTGAAACTTTTTCGCTCATCAGCGAATTTGAGAATAACATCAATACAGCATCGTTGAACTTTATATCAGACTTAATCGCAAGAATGGATGCTCAGCTTAACCGACTTGAAAAGTCATTTCCCAACCTTTGGGACTGCCTGTATAGCAGATATGACCAGGCAATTTCTATCAAAGTTTCCCTGGGAGGCTAACATGACGAAATCACCCTTAATCACACAATTGCAGACTATTCCGGAATTCACGGCTTTTTGCAAAGCGCTGCAACAAAATCTGCAGCCGGACAACTGCTATGTCGCCGACAATATGCCGGAAGCGGACAGCCATTTTGAGGAATGGGACGAGAACGGACGCCTGATTTGCTATCCTTCCCACTTTTCAACCGATCAGCGTTTGGAAATGGCGGTAGAGAAACTATTGGACGATCACGGCGACGACTTTGACGAGTTTGTCCATTGCGACGGCATCCGCAACGCCGTAACCGAACTGGTTCGGGTACTGACCAAAGAATGCCTGAAATGCGGCATTGTTTGAGAGGAGAATTACCATGCAAAGCCCAAACATCAGCAATTTTGAGTGCGGACAGAAATATCGCGCTTACCGCCGTCAGCTTAAAAAAGAGCAAATCAGTGAAGTTTGCTGTATTTTTGCCATCGCTTTCCTGTTCGGCTTTTGGCTGTTCGCCGTTGTTCTAATTCACTTATAACCCTTAATTTTTGGAAGAAACACAAATGAAAACAATTGAAAAAATCAATCAAGACTGGGCACCGGTCATTTGGGCGGAAAACAGCGCCGGCGAAGGCTATCGCACGTTGACCGGCATCGTGGAAAATATCGTCCTGTCCGCCCAGATCAACGACGACGAGCCGGACCTGTATGCCTTTAGAATTAACGGCACGAAGGAAAACATCAAAAATTTTATTCTAAAGCGGAAAGGGTAAAATTATGACGCTTACCCGCGAACAGTGGTTGGAGGAGAGGAAAAAAGGCATCGGCGGATCCGATTCCGCCGCCGTTCTCGGCCTTTCCAAATGGAAAAGCCCGTATCAAGTCTGGTGTGACAAAAAAGGCTGCAATCCGTCGGAAGGTTCAGATAACGCCGGTTTGTTCTGGGGCCGGACGCTGGAACCGGTTATCCGCCAACACTACTCAGATGTTACCGGTTACAGCGTTGCCGAAACTGAAATCTTCTTTATGCCTGGATATGATTACATATTCGCCACCGTTGACGGACTGGTGATTGAAGATCCGGAGAGGATTCTGGAAATAAAAACCGCCCGTACCGCCGAAGGCTGGGGCGAACCCGGAACGGATCAAATCCCGGTTGAATATATTTGCCAGTGCCAGCACTACATGATGGTTTACAATCGCCGCATTACCGATGTTGCAGTACTTATCGGCGGGTCGGATTTCAGAATCTATCATGTTGAGGCCAGCGAAAATATCCAGCGCCATATGCTGCGGGAATACGCATCCTTTTGGCAAAAGGTTAAAGACAATATTCCTCCGGAACCGCGCTGTTTCGACGATGTTATGCGGCGCTTTTGCGAGAGCACCCAAACCGAGATAACGGCCAGCCCGTATATTCATCTGTTGGCCGAGCAAATGAAAACAGCCAAAGAGCAAATCGTGTCGCTGGAGAACCTTTGCGAGGATCTCAAAACAAAAATTGCCGCCTTTATGGGCGAAAACGAAGTCCTAACTTCAAATGACCGCACCTTGGCCACTTGGAAATACGGCAAACCCCGGCAATACTTCGACAAGAACCGTTTGTTGGCGGAGCATCCGGAAATTTTCGAAAAATATAACAAACAAACCGTGCCGACGCGCACTTTTTTAATCAAGTAAAGGAAAAGATCATGGAAAACAATATTACCAAAATCACCACTCCCAACCCGTTTGAACAAAACCGGCTGCCGGCCAACCAAGCCTCAAATGCCGTGGTTGAAATCGAACAGTCAAAAGCCATTGCCGAAGTACAGGCGGCGATGGTAATTGCCAAAAGGTTCCCGCGTGACCCAATTGCAGCCACCGACCGCATCTTAAACGATTGTACCCGTCCCAAGCTGGCAGAAAGTGCTCTCTATTCGTATAGCCGCGGCGGGTCGGAAATAACCGGCCCCAGCATCCGCTTGGCCGAAGCAATCGCGCAAAAATGGGGCAATATCCAGTCCGGCATTAAAGAACTGGAACGCAAGAACGGCGAAAGTACGGTCGAAGCCTACGCCTGGGACTTGGAGACCAACACCAAAATGTCCAAAACCTTTACCGTCAAGCATATACGCCATACCAAAAAAGGCGACTACAAACTTGAAGATCCGCGCGACATTTACGAACTGGTAGCCAACGACGGCGCCCGCCGCCAACGCGCTTGTATTTTAGGCGTTATCCCGGGAGATGTTGTCGAAGCCGCCGTTGCGCAGTGCGAGGCAACCTTGACAGCTTCCGCCGACACCAGCCCGGAAAATATCAAGCGCCTGATTGCCGCCTTTGCCGAATTCAAAGTTACGCAGGAAATGTTGGAAAAGCGCATACAATGCCGTATGGACGCTATCAAACCGGCACAGGTAGTTACGCTGAAAAAGATCTACACCAGCCTGCGCGACGGTATGTCAACCGCCGGCACCTGGTTTGAATTGCCTGTCGCAATTGACAGCGAAGCCAAAGGCGTGGCCGCAGTCGAAAACAGTTTGAACAACAAAACAACCGCCGACAACAACTGAGTCCTCTTTAACACCGCCCGGGCACGCGGTTAAACTGCCCCAGTTTTGAAAGGAAAGAAAATGAGTAAAAAACACAAAAAACATATCCCGGAACCAAAATTTGAATACACAGACGAGGATATTTTAGAGGTCTGGGAAGAAATCGAAGAAAGCGAACCGGACATCTCAACCGAACGACTGGCCGCTATGGTTGCCGACCGCTGCGATTGTGATGTGGACGATGTGTTTGAGGCTCTCGTTAATACGAACAATTAAAAAAGGACAAAACTATGTTTAAAATTCCCGAATTAAATAAAAATCTCCTGTCAGTTGCCTGGAACGGCGTCAGTTTCTCGCAGGAAAAACGGGCAGAAGATTTTAATGAAGATTTTGAAAAAAAGCCTTTCCTGTTTTGCAGAAAAAGTCAATAAACAAGACATTACCGAAGAACAATTGAAAAGGATAGACGAACTGGGCATCAATAAGATTGCCATGTGCCGCTATTATAATATCCCTGCTATTAATAAAATGCCGGAAAGTTTAGCCGCCAAAGCTATTGAAGAAAAAGAAAAGCAGTTAGCAAAAAAAACAACCGCCGAAATCCTCGACGATTCTTTGCCGGAGTAAAGATAATGCAGATATCCAAACAAAAAGCTTATGAACTCTTTGGCAACAACCGCGAATGGCGCAATGCAATTGAGCGCATAAAAGGGGATGTGGTTTACTTCGATTTTATGGGTAAGGAAACTTATAAAAGCAACCGCCAAAACCGCCTGTTTCACGGACTTTTGCAATGCTTCTTTGCTTCCGGCTGTTCCAGCTTCGATAACTTTGACGAAATGCGCAACTACTATAAACGCATTGCCGGATTAGTGAAATTCGACGGCCGAAAACTAATAGAGTCTTCTTGGAGCGATGTTACCTCCAAAAATGCCAAAACCACAATTGATATGATGTTGCGGGATATGGACATATCCGGGGTACTCGGCAGCAGCCAAGGCAAAAAATACGAGGAAATCCTCAAAAATCTAAACCAATGGTACGAAATGTAAAGGAAACAAACAATGAAAGACAGAAAAACTTTTTGTAAAAAATATAATCTAACTGAAAAACAGTTTTACGGAGAAGAAATAATAGAAGGCTCTCTGGATTTGGAAAGCTTAACCAGTATCCCGGAAGGTTTTAATCCTACCGTTGGGGGCT
>CAJUKS010000009.1:0-4624 GCA_910587405.1 uncultured Alphaproteobacteria bacterium | reverse complement strand
GATTTGGAAAGCTTAACCAGTATCCCGGAAGGTTTTAATCCTACCGTTGGGGGCTTTCTGGATTTGAGAAGCTTAACCAGTATCCCGGAAGGTTTTAATCCTACCGTTGGGGGCTCTCTGGATTTGGAAAGCTTAACCAGTATCCCGGAAGGTTTTAATCCTACCGTTGGGGGCTTTCTGGATTTGAGAAGCTTAACCAGTATCCCGGAAGGTTTTAATCCTACCGTTGGGGGCTCTCTGTATTTGAGAAACGCGCTAAAAGCACAAACTCGTGCTTTACCTTCTACGTTCCAATCTACAATGCGCGAATTTAAACTTAATTTGGAATTATCTCTTAGTTGGCAAAACGGTAAATACCGAGTTTTTGACAGCATATTTTGTGAAGTGTTAAAAAAACTGAAGAATGCTTTCAAAGTCAAGATAAGAGGAAAGGTTGCTTATGTGGTAACTGATGGCCTTAATTTCAGTCACGGCGATACAATCGCCCAAGCAAAAGAAGGGCTGCTTTACAAGCTATCTAATCGCGATACTTCTGCTTATGAAGGATTGCCGTTAGATACAATTGTGACCAAAGCGGAAGCTATTCAAATGTACCGAGTTATCACCGGAGCTTGCGAAGCTGGCACCAGATATTTTGTTGAAAATTTAAAAGAAGTCAAAGACAAATATACGATTGCCGAATTGATTACGTTAACAGCCGGGCAGTACAATTCAGAGGTCTTCAAAAAATTTTTTAAAGGAGATTGAGGAATGAATAAAATTAAAAAACCAGATAGTCATTGTCGCCCCGTCCGCCGAAAGGAAGTAACTTTTTATGAGGATAAGAAAGATGACGATTGTTAAAATAAAAATTCCGATTGAAAAAGACAGGAGAATTCTATACCATGAAAAAAGATAATCTTATCAATAAAATTCAAAATTTATCTTCCGTCCCTCTGTCGGACGGCAAAATTGAAGAAAGCATCCTGCTTTTTACCGGAGTTTTCGATTGTTTAATAAAAATGTGGAGTGAACTAAAAGATGAAGGCTGTTATTTTGACCAGGGTGAGTTCAAAGGAGCAAGAGGAAGGACACAGTCTCGCTGCCCAAAATACACGCCTTACCGAATACGCCAACCGAAAAAATTTTGAAGTTATAAAATCTTTTCAAATTATAGAAAGCTCTACCCGTGGCAACCGCAAAGAATTTACGGCAATGATAAATTTCTGTAAAAAACAAAAAGAAACGATTGCCATTATAGCTGATGCCGTTGATCGTATTCAACGCTCTTTCAAGGAAAGCGTTATGCTGGATAATTTGATCCGGCAAGAAAAAATCGAGTTGCATTTTTACCGCGAAGGAATGGTAATCAGCAAGAACGCCAACTCAATGGATATTATGCGTTGGGATTTTGCGGTCATGGGCGCAAAATCTTATGTTTTACAACTCTCAGAAAACGTCCGCCGTTCTCTGGAATATAAGAACAACAACGGCGAATATGCCGGCCAGGCTCCGACCGGCTATATCAATTGCCACAACGACCATGGCAAAGCCTGGATTAAACCTGACGAAATTCAAGGCCCGTTATTGCAAAAGCTGTTTGTTACCTATTCCTTAGGCCGCTCTTCATTGGGAGAACTAAAAAAAGAAGCAGACCGAATCGGTGCCCGATCGCGCACTGGCAAACCTTTGACCGTTTCAACTTTACACCATATCATAAAAAACCCGTTTTATTACGGTGAAATGCGTATAAAAGACAAAACTTTTCCTCACTGTTATCAGCCGCTTATTTCAAAAGACATATGGGACCGTTGCCAAACCGTCCGTCTAAGCGCCGGTAAAAAGCCTTTCAAATACTCTGAGATGCCGTTTTTATACCGCGGCCTAATCCGATGTGCCCATACCGGCAAAATGTGTACCAACGAATTAAAAAAAGGGCAATTCAGTTATGTTGTTTGTTACGATGCTGAGGGTAGACGCAAATATATTCCGGAAACAGAAGTTGATGCCCAAATTATACTTATTCTTAAAACTTTGCAGTTTCCCAAGACCTTTTTAGATGAAATTAATAATCACTTAAGACAATCCCAAAAAGCCGAAATTGAGTTTCGCAACAAAGAAATGGGCGTTTTGCAGGCAAACTTAAGCAAAACCAACAACAGACTGGACAAACTGTTAAACTTGTTTCTCGACGGGGAAATCGACAAAGATTTGTTCGAAGCGAAAAAAGAACAATTGCGCACCGAAAAAAGCCGATTGATGATAAAAATGACTGCCCATAACAAAGCGGATGACTGTTTTAACGACCTTTTATCCGAAATTCTGGATTTAGCGCGCAATTCGTGGATAATCTTTGAAAACTGCCATAATCTCGAATTAAAAAGAAAACTTTTAAAGATGATTTTCCACACTCTGGAATTAAAGGACAACAAACTGGGCTATGCGTTAAATTTCCCGTTCTCCAAGGTACAAAATCTGGCTAATTTGTCCCCCAAAAACGCCTTCGCCCGAACCGCAAAAACACAAGAAAAAACAAAGGCTTGTGACCTAAATCACAAGCCTTGTCCAATATGGCTCCGGCTGTCGGATTCGAACCAACGACCAATCGGTTAACAGCCGATTGCTCTACCGCTGAGCTAAGCCGGAATAATATGCTGTGGAGGCCGGTACCGGAATCGAACCGATATAGAAGGATTTGCAGTCCTCTGCATAACCACTCTGCCAACCGGCCACAATACCGTTGCACATTCAATGAGACTATATATACAATTTTTTTTGATCACGTCAATAACTTTTTTTGCATAAATCTTAAAAAAATGCTTTTTTTTTCTCGCGCTTGTTCTATCATCGCCGCAGGTTAACAACATAAAGGCAGCAATCATGAAAATAGCAATCGCATCCGACCACGGAGGTTTTGAACTAAAACAGGAACTTATTCGCCATTATGCCGATCTGGGGATCATATTGCAAGACCTCGGCACCCATAATACCGATTCCTGCGATTATCCCGACGCCGCAAAAAAAATGGCCGAAGTTATCCTTAACGGCCAGGCAGAACTGGGAATCTTAATCTGCGGAACCGGAATCGGCATTTCGATTGCCGCCAACCGTTACCACGGTATCCGCGCCGCTCTGTTATATGATGATTTTACGGCTGAAATGGCCAAAAAACACAATAATGCCAACGTTATTGTTTTCGGCGGCCGAACCATGTCGGCTCCGGATGTTATCCGGCGGATCGGAATTTTTAGGCAAACCGAATTTGAAGGCGGCCGTCACAACCGCCGAATCGAGAAAATTGAGGAGGGAAAATAATGATGGATTTTGAAAAAAATCTGGCAGAGGAAGATCAGGAAATCAGCGCTGCCATTCATCGCGAACTGCAGCGCCAACGCGATCAGATTGAATTAATCGCCTCGGAAAATATTGTGTCCAAAGCTGTTTTACAAGCGCAAGGATCCATTTTGACCAACAAATATGCCGAAGGCTACCCCGGCAAACGCTACTACGGCGGCTGCGTTTTTGTCGACGAAGTGGAAAATCTGGCGATTGAACGGGCCAAAAAGCTGTTTAATGCAAAATTTGCCAACGTTCAGCCGCATTCGGGATCTCAGGCCAACACCGCCGTTTATGTTGCTCTGCTGCAGCCGTTTGATACCATTCTCGGGATGTCGTTGGACGCCGGCGGCCATCTTACTCACGGCTCGAAAGTTTCTATTTCCGGCAAATGGCTCAAGGCCGTTTCCTACGGTGTCAGAAAAGAAGACGGACTGATTGATTACGATCAGGTGGAACGGCTGGCCCAAGAGTATCAGCCGAAGTTGATCATTGCCGGCGGATCGGCATATCCGCGACAAATTGATTTTGCGCGATTTCGCCGTATTGCCGACAGTGTCAACGCATATCTGATGGTGGATATGGCGCACTTTGCCGGTTTGGTCGCCGGGGGCTGCCACCCCAACCCGCTGGAGTATGCTGACGTTGTCACCACCACCACGCACAAAACTTTGCGCGGACCGCGCGGCGGCATGATCTTAACCAACAACGAAGAACTGGCAAAAAAAATCAATTCGGCAATTTTCCCCGGCACCCAGGGCGGTCCGTTGGAACATATTATTGCCGCCAAAGCTGTTTGTTTCAAAGAGGATCTGAGCGAATCGTTTAAGGCTTATGCGGCTCAGGTGGTTAAAAACGCCAAAATTCTGGGAGACGTTTTAAAACAGCGCGGACTTGACTTGGTTTCCGGCGGCACCGATACCCATCTGTTGCTGGTTGACCTGCGTCCCAAAGGATTGACCGGAGACGTGGTGGCGCAAAAGCTGGAGGAAGCCCATATTACTTGCAACAAAAATGCGATTCCGTTTGACCCGCAACCGCCCAAAATCACTTCGGGTATCCGCGTCGGTACGCCTGCCGGCACGACTCGCGGCTTTAAGGAAAAGGAATTCACGCTGATCGGCAACTGGATCGGTGACATCATCGACGCTTTGGCTGCCGGCAACGCCGAAAAAACAATTGAAGAAATCAGGCAAAAAGTTCTCGTACTTTGTGAAAAATTCCCGATTTACTAACCCCCAACCATCTAAAATATAAAAAAACGCTCCGTAAACCGGGGCGTTTTTTTTATATTTAACTGCGTCAAAAA
>CAJUKS010000008.1 GCA_910587405.1 uncultured Alphaproteobacteria bacterium | reverse complement strand
CAAAGCTATAAGCTCTTTAGAACCACGCGTCTAACGCGTGGTTTTCATATTACAAAAAACGCCTCCGGCATAACTCGGAGGCGTTTTTGAAGTTTGGCTCAAACTACCAGCTGTAGCTGAGGCCGAGACCGACCGTCGAGGCTTTGTAGTCGTCGCCGAAGGTGTGGTTCGCCCAGCCGTAGGCGGACAGTTGTTCGGTAAAGCCGTAACGGCCGCCGAGTTCAACCCGGCCCAGAGTCTGGTCTTCCAAAGTGTTGACTTTGCCCAAACCGGTGATTTTGACTTTGTCACCGTCAGCAATGGTGCGGACAACACTCGGTTTGA
This sequence comes from uncultured Alphaproteobacteria bacterium, assembly GCA_910587405.1. Lineage (GTDB taxonomy): Bacteria > Pseudomonadota > Alphaproteobacteria > RF32 > CAG-239 > JAFUYI01. The sequence goes on along the minus strand of CAJUKS010000008.1, from coordinate 66,507 downwards.
CGTAAACGTTGGCATAGCCTTCGTCCGTTACGAACGCTTTCGTCAGTTTGACCCCGGCTTCCAGTTCCAGCTGACGCAAGGTGTTGTACTTCGCAATCTTGCCGGCACTGTCGGTGGCGTCGTCATAGTCTACCTGAGTATAGAAAGCCCCCACGCTCGGAGTCAGGTACAGGGTTTTGTTGATCGCATAGTCATAACCCAACTCAACGCTGCCGCCGAACTCGGTACCGTCGGTATCCGACTTGATGCCGTCTTTGGTCTTCAGATCAACTCTCTGAATGCCGCCGTATACGGTGGCAAAAGTCCACCAGTGGTTACGGTCATAACGGTAATACAGACCGGCAAGATACGAATCAATGTCAATCTCAGATCCGATCGTCGAGTAATGATGCTTGCCGTCGCCGTTCATGTCGTAGTTACCTTTGCGGTAAGACAGGAACAGACCCAGCTTGTTGTTGAGATCATGCTGCAAGTCGCCGCCGGCTTCAATGCCCCAAACGTCGGCGTCGATATCGGTCGGCGTCTTGATGCGAAGCGTGTTGTAAACCGCGTTTGCCCACAGATTGTGGAAGGCTTCGCCGTTCCAGTAGTAGTCGTAGAAACCGCAACCCGGGCAATACAGACGATTAGCGCTGATTTTGTTCATGATATTGTAAACCATGTTGCTGTTTTGCGCCAGCGCGGCCGCGGGGAGAGATTCGGCGCCGATCACTTCCGGTGCTACCGGACGGTCGCTGCCCGGCAGCGGCTGCGGCTTAACCGGCGGAATATCCGGCAGTTCCGGCGCCGGGACATCCGGAACGTCAGGGACGTCCGGTTCTTCCGGTTCAACATACTTGTCCGGGTTCTCTTCGTCGTTCATTGCAAAATACCATTTGTTGCTGTTGCTGGCAATCTGATCGTATTTAACATCAAACAAATACGGGCTCTTGTAAACACGCGAAACCACAAACGAACCTTCGTTACCGGTGGTGTCGTTCTCCGATTGCGCAAACAGGATTTCGCCTTTGCCGCGGATATCGGCATTGGACGAAGCGTGAACGATCAGCTTGGTCACCCCTTCGACGTTACCGGCAACATGCAATTCGTCGGCCTTCATATTGTCGGGATCAACGTCGATATGCATAAAGCTGTCAGTCGCCGAATAGCCTTTCAGTTTGACGGTTTCCAAATAACCGTTGGCAATGTCAAACACACCGTTGTTCAACGATAAGCTCGTCACCGCAGCAGCGTCGCGGTTGGTGGTGCCGTCTTCGTTTAACGCGGCAACAAACGCCCCTTTGCCGTCCCAGTTCTTAGCGGTTTGATCTTCGTGCTGATAAGAACCAAAACGCAAGGTGGTACCGTTAACCGTAACGGTTCGTGCATTGATGATATCGTTGTTGATCGCCACATACTGGGTGGTGGTTCCGGTCGCAGCATCAATCGTATCATAACCTTTGAAAACTATATTATAGTAACGTCCGGCATAGGTCATACTATTATACTTACCGTCATACTCATATCCGCTTTCTATGTTATCATTGATAACCCAAGTGCCGCCACCGGTGGTATCAAAGGTGACAAGCCGTGCGGAAGCTATCTTTTTTTCGCCTTCTACAAATAGAGCGTTATAAATTTTGCCGCGAGTTACATCTTGAGTGTAGTTACCGGAAAGGAAATGTTTTTTGCCGTTGGCTGCAAAAGTAACATCTTTAGTTGTACGAATTGCACCGCCTACGGCAAGATAAGATGCCGAAGTTGATTCGGCATGATTATTTAAAAAGCTTCCGGTGATACTGTCAATCGTACCGGCATTCAAAATCGCACCGCCATAAGCATACCCTATGCTAGAAACAAAATTTCCGACAAAATTTCCGGTAATATTACTAATCTTGCCGCTATAGACATTATCAATAGCACCGCCATAAGCGTCTGTGTGGTTTCCGACGAAATCACCGATGATATTATCGATTGTACCGCCGTTGAGAATGGCAGCTCCAGCGGCTACACCATCGGCACTAATAGAGTTGCTGACAAAATCTCCGAGAATATTACCGATTGTACCCGTATTATAAATGGCCCCACCATTGGCAGCGGCCGCTGTTCCGGCTGTTGTGAGGTGATTTCTGATAAAATTGCCGGTAATATTGTTGATATTGCCCGTGTTATAAATCGCACCGCCATCAGTATACCAGCTGGTAACATAGTTTTCAATAAAATCACCGGTAATGTCTTCAATAGTTCCACTATTGTAAATCGCACCGCCATTGTGGTTGTGTCCGTCTATGTAGTTCTTAATAAAATCGCCGACAATATTGCGAATGCCTCCCTCATTATAAATGGCACCGCCAGAACCATAGTTAACATGGTTATCGATGAAATCGCCGCTGATATCCCCGATCTTCCCCTGATTATAAACAGCGCCGCCGTAAGCATTGACAGAGGCAGAAGAACCGGAAACATGAGAACCGTAAGCATAATTGCCGATGAAATTTCCGGTAATATCGCCGATAATACCAGTGTCGACATTACTAATGGCGCCACCGTAGATATTGGCGGAAGATTTTCCCTCAGCGGTTGCCGTTATGGAATTGTTGATAAAATTTGCCCCAACATTTCCGATGGTGCCACCATTATAAACGGCACCCCCATAAGTTTTTGATACTTGATAGTTACGACCAATGATTTTTCCGCTGACTTTGTTGTCTCTAAAAACTTTGTTCTCAATACTACCGTAATCCGTACCATTTGGGTTTCTTATTGCCGCACCGCCTTGTTGGATAACATCGGAAGCAACTGTTGGTAAAACCAATTCCGGTTTGGTTATTGTTTCATATCCTTCCGGTTGGGTATAAGTATACTTAAAATACTTGGTCTGATTGTTCGGCAGTTGAACCGAAACCACGTCAGTCGCGTCTTTTTGGTCTTCACCGACCGCGGTCCAGCTGACGTTCTTTGATGTCGAAAAAGCTTCCGGTTTCAGATCGATTTTGTAATACTTAGTTGTCAACTTACCGTCAGCATCAGGTTCTTGCAATGTGAAGTTATAGTCGTTTTCCGAGCCTTCGGAATAGGAAAATACGCTGTTTTCTTCCAAAGTCGGGGTTAGAGAGGCGGCAATTGCCGGCGCGCTCAAAAAAGTCGTCGCCGTTAATGCAATTGCCCAAGAAGTATGTTTAGTCATTTACACAATCCTTATCAAAATGCATTTAAACGTTCATTTTTTTGATACATTTTTTCTTCGCGGCTTTCTTTTCCTACCTTATTGATAATCTCAAAATCTTCTTGATCTTCAATCTTCTTTGCTGTACCATTTGTCTGTATCAAAAAAATGAACCTTTTTTTGATACAGGGAAAATCCTCCTTTTTTCTTGTCAAAATGAAGCCAAAACAAAAATCCAGCCATTGCCTTTGACAATAAAAAAATCCGGAGAAACCCCGGATTTTTTAGTTGATTAATTTATTTCAAACCGATTAACAAGCCTTATACCAGCATGGTATCAAGCAATTCCCGACAATAGGCCCGCAGATCCGGATTTTCCATTAAAGAAAGCTTCAAATTGGCCTTAGCCAAATCAGCGTTGGTTCCGCAGTCAAAACGCAAGGTATCGCAAAGCACCCCGGTCAGTTTCATTCCGCGTTCGGCCGCCAGGCCCGCGGCATCGGCCAGGTTGATTTCACCGTTGGTCCCTTTTTTGACCTCCGGCAGAATATCCATAATTTCATTGGGCAGAATATAGGGACCCATGCTGGCATAGTTGGAAGGAACCTGGTCCAACGCCGGTTTTTCGATTTTTCCTTTGGCGCGGACGATTCGGCCGTCGCGAACCGCACCGATCAAGGCACCGTAACGGACCATCTGTTCCCGCGGAAATTCCATGATATTTTCGACCATGCCGCCTTCTTCTTCATAAACGTCCAACAACTGACGCAGAATTCCCTTGCCGCCGCGAACGTTCAAATAAACATCGTCCGGCCACATGACCACAAAGTCACGCTTGCCGACAATGTCTTTGGCCATCAAAACCGCATGACCGTTACCCTTCGGTTCGCTCTGTTCGGCAAAATGAAAACGCATTCCTTCGGGGATAATATCTCTCACCGCTTTCAAAAGGTCGTGTTTGCCTTTTTCTTCCAAATGCTTTTCCAACCAAGGATAGGGAGAAAAATAGCTTTCGAACAAGTGTTTGCATGACTGGTCACTGTAGACGAAGACAATATCCTTAATACCGATTTCCGCGCAGGCATTGATCGCATATTGGATGATAGGCAGGTTGTTCAAAGTCAAAAAGCCTTTGTGTAAAACTTTGGTAGCAGGCAGGTTGCGTGTTGACAATCCGGCCACGGGGAGGATACAAACCTCAGGTTTTCTATGCATTAAAATCTCCAAATAATAACAACAACATTAATACTTGGTAATATAACACAAAAAACCGATTCGACAAGTTCTATCTGCTACTGTTTTACAATTATTCCACCGCTTTTCACATACCCTGCACCGGAAGAACGAACCCCGCCTTCGCTTCCCCGCCGTCCCTCGTCGGTTTGGTTGCCGTCATCGGAAAAATCAAGCACTTTTACTTTTTGTTCCTTGACCGCCGCTTCGGTCCGACGGATGTCGTCCAAATCGCGTTCCACCGTCACCGTTTTGCCACCGGCGGTAGAGATCTGACCGGTATTTTCTTCCATTTTGCGCTTAACTTCCTGATCATGCAACCACTTGGCATAGGCTTTTTCCTCCAGACGGACTTTTTCTTCAGCATACGCGGCTAGGTCAGCCGCGGCCTTCTCCATCCGGCTCAGTTCGTTCACCGTATTTTGCCGCGCGGTATCAAACTTCTTATAATATTCCTCCAACCGTGCCGTATCGGACACGTTTTGCAAATCGATGTTGGCCTTGGCTATTTCCGAGTTAATTTCGTCAATCGCCAAAACGCCGGCTTCAATTTGTTTTTTCCACTCAATGATGCTTGCGTCTTTTTGTGGATAAAAACCGGTATTGATCGCTGCCAAACGTTTTTCCAGCCCGCCCAGCTTGTCGATATAAGCGGCGGAAATTTTCTTTGAGCCGTTATAATTGTTGAAAATCACATTATAACTTTCGTTAATCCGAAGTTTGACGTCTTTCAGATGCACCCGCTTCAATTCGGAAACAATCTGCGCCAACTGCTCGTCGACCTTCTTATTCTGCTGTTCCAGACGGCTGATGACGTCATCCTCAATATTGACCATATTGTCTTTAACGAAAATTTCCTGCAACAAGGCCTGAACACGTTCGATCTGCTTGCCGACGTTTTGATATTGTGAACGCATTTTGGAGTCTTTGGCCAGTTGGCTGTAGAGCTTAAAGTCAGGCATAATTTCGTCGTTAAGCACCGCTTCCGCCCGGTGTGCCCGCTCTTGTTGCTTGTCCATCAGACCGCGGTACTTTTCCGCCCGCGCTTTCTCCTGAGCCTTGGCTTCGGCCTCAAGCTTGGCCCAGTGTGCATCATAAACACCGGTCACTTTGCTGACGTCAACGTCCAACACCGGAGTAGAGATGCTTCCTTCGTAAGAAAAATCAAACCCCGGAACCCGTGCGTCGTTAAACGTCACCTGCAAAGACGCATTGCCGGTCCAGTTTTTCAGGCTGCCGTCGGCCAAAACGTCGATCATCATGTCCTCGTTGACAAAACCGGTGTTGGCAATGTGGTAATTGCCTTTGTCAAGCCGTACATCTCCCTTCAACAAATTAAAAATTGTTTCTCCTTTGCCGAGTGCGTCCCGGGCGATAGTTGCAAACCCTTCGGAAACATCGCGTTTATCCAAATCGCTCTCAATTTTTCCAAAATCCCATCCTTTGACGATCGGCTTGTCAATGGTGAAACCAACCGTTCCCGAAAGGTTGGACAACATTGCATCTTCCGAAACCGCCGAGGTATCGAACACAATATCCGAATTAACAACGCCGCGGGTCAACCCGTAGATGCTGCCGCTCCAGTTTTCCTTATTAAGGTTCATCCCCCTGATATTGATCTTGCCGTTTAATCTCGGCTCCTGAACAACATTCAATTCCAACTCGCCGCTGAATACGCCTTTGGCATTTTCGCCGGTGAAACGACTCAATTTCAAAACGCCCTTATTCAAAGCCAAACTTCCCGAACTGCGGATGAAGGCATTATTGTTGAACGACAGGCTGCCGGCTTCAAACACGGCGGCAATATCCCAGTTCTTCAACCATTCGTAATCGATTTTGGTCTGGCTGAGACGCGGCTTGACCAAAAACGTCGCCGATTCTGCCGATCCGCGGAAGTTGGTTTTGTCGTCTTTTTGAAGGTTGGCGTTATAAAAGAATTTTTCAAACTCAAAACGGTTTATTTTCAGATTTGTTTTCACCTGATTGCGACCGTCTTTCGTCTGATAAGCCAGCGTGCCGGCAAAATTGTTGACGCCGATGTTGGCATTGAGCCGGTTAAACACCGCGACATTGCCGTTGGTTTTGACTTCGGCGCTCATTTTAAACAAGCCCAACGGATAATCGGGCGCGTAGGCAACCGAAAAGTTGTTCAACATTTTGACAAAGTCCGGCGCTTTGATTTTGGTTTTGCCGTTGAGACGATAAACACCGTTGTGCCGTGAGATTTCACCGTGATAAGCCGCTTCGATCTCACCGAGACGCGCCACGCTTTTAACCGCGGCCCGTTCCAGTCCCCCGGTAACCACACCCGAACTCGAAAACCGTTTCATCGTCTCGAAATCGGCGCCGGCAATTTCAATCCCGAACTTATTCAAAAACGACGGCATATCGCTGACAGCGACATTGTATCTGAGGTTTTTAACCTGCGGGGCCGCACCGAAACCCGACATTTCGCCTTTGAAGGTGAAATCGCCGCTGGCAACGCTCTTCACCGCCAAATCAACGATTTTCATCACGCCGTTGCGGACCGTGGCTTCCATTTCCAGATTTTCAAACGGCACTTTTTCAAAAATTCCCATTTTCAGCGAGGTACGAAACTGCACGTCGGCCTCTTTCAAAAACGCCAACTTGCCGAAACGATAAACCAGACGGTCCTGCCACGGTTTGGCCGCAATCTCTTTCGGCAGCGGCGCCACATAATTGTCAAAATTGATACTGTCGGCATCCGCAATCACAAACCAACGGGTTTTGTCATCGCGAACAATCCCGATTTTGCCGCTGACAACGCTCTTGTCCAGCGTAAGGTCAAACGGCGCAATTTTGATCATCTCGGTTGTCCCTTCCACGGTCGCGCTGAGGGTGCCTTTTTTGTAAGTTCCCTGCGACAGCGGTTCGACGTTCAGTTTCAGCCATTTGGCAAATTTGGAAAAGTCGAGCGTGCTGCTGCTGACGTTAAAATTATAAGTCAGCTTTTTCTCAACCCCAAACACCTCTCCGTTCAGCTTGGCTGTGGTTTCGCCCGGCATAGTGGCGCTCAGATTCTGAACTTTCAGAATATTGTTCATGAAATCGACGCTTAAGTCAAAATCACGGATAACCTGACCGTTATAAGTGGTTTTGAGCGCCTTCAGGTCGGCAATCACGTCAAAATCGTATTCCGGAACATAATTTTCTTTGCGGTCATATTGTTTTACCCACTCCTTCACCGCCTGAAGCGCCGGTTCCAACTCAAACTCGGTCATATTGAACACCGCGTCGATGCGGCGGCGTTCCGCCCCGTCGTCGCCGATTTTCTGCTCACGCCGCGGAATCAGTATATTTCCAGCACCGGCGCTGCCGCCGTATTTGAGGACGATATTGCCGAGGCTGATCTGAGATTTGTCGGTTTTCAGCTCCATTGACAACGCCAGCGGATATTCATAATCCTCCGAGACGTTGGCGTTTTTGAAATTCGTATTGATATAGTTGACCGGATTTTGCGATTCAAAAATCAGATTACCGTTCACGGCATCATTGTTGAGCAGCACCGTGCCGTCAAAACGCAAATAGCTTTCCGATTGCGGATGGCTGATCACGGCATTGACCGAAGTGGCAAAACTGTCGGAAAACTGTCCCAGCGAAATTGCAAAACCGCCCGGGCTGTTGTCCTTGACATAGCTGCCTTCAATCCGGTACGGCCCGTACAGGCTCTGAGCAATAATTTCGGCATTGAGATTGTCCAACACCGAATTAATGTTGTAATCATTGCTGATCAGATGCATCTTTGCCTTTTCGACGGTAACGCTGTTGAGAGAAATTTCAACGTTGTCAATCTGAAAGTTCTGCTGATTGCTGCCGGAGGACATCCAGTTAAGTTTGCCGTCGGAATAAGCTTCCACATAAATATCCGGTTCGATCAGGCTCATCCGTTCGACATTGAAGTTACCGCCGATCAACGAACGGATCGAAAGCGTGGAAACCAGTTTTTCAATCTTGGCCAGAAGCACCTTCTCGCCGCCGGCAGCCTGATTATAGATTTTGATGTCCGCCGCTTCCAGATACGGAGAAGGAAAAAGGCTGAAGCGCACCGGCCCGTCAAACACCACTTCTTTGCCTGTGGCAGCCGAAAACTGCTGCGATATCTTGTCTTTGTGACGATTCCAGTCGATATTGTTCAGATAGACTGTCACGCCCGCCACCGCAATCAGGACGAGAACAATAACCAACAGCAAAATTTTTTTCCACATAGGCGCTTCCTCTTTTTCAAAATGCAAAAAACAAAAATAATCTTTGCTAAAACCGCAATCCTAGCATAATATACCCTATATTGATAAATAAAACATTTAAGGTCAAGCCCGAACATGAAAAATTATCATCAACTTTTCACTTTTGCCCGCAACGCACTCGAAAACGCCTATGCCCCCTACTCCCGTTTTAGGGTCGGCGCCGCCGTCGAAGCCGACGACAGTCGCATTTATACCGGCTGCAACGTCGAAAACGTTTCTTACCCGTGCGGCACCTGTGCCGAAGCGGGAGCGGTTGCCGCTATGGTTTGCGGCGGCGGCAAAACGATCCGACGGATATTGATCACTTCCGACGGCTCGTCGCCGGTCACGCCTTGCGGCGCCTGCTTGCAGAGAATCGGCGAGTTTGCCGACCCCGACACCGAAATTCTGCTTGCCGACCGTACCGGGGTCCGACAGACATTTAAAATGGCAGAACTTCTCCCCAACGCTTTTAAGGAATTTTAAGATGATCAATTTCCCTCAACTGCAACGCCTGTTACAGGACCGCCGGCCGCAAACCGCAATTATCCTCGGTTCGGGCCTCGGCGCTGTCGCCGACAACATCGAAAACCCGCTGATTATCGACTATGCCGATATTGAAGGCTTTCCCCGCCCGGGAGTCGCCGGGCACTCGGGCAAAATAATCGTCGGCCGGCTGGGCCGACACGAAGTTCTTTGCCTGCAGGGACGTTTTCATCTTTACGAAGGACATGCCCCGCAGGTGATTGCCGAAGTGGTGCAGGCTCTCAAAAAACTCGGAATTTTGCGACTGATCGTCACCAACGCCGCCGGTTCGCTCAATCCGGAACTGACACCCGGCAGTCTGATGCTGATTAAGGACCACATCAACTTTTCCGGCCGCAACCCGCTGATCGGTCCCAACGACGATGACATCGGCCCCCGCTTTCCCGACATGAGCAACGCTTACGACCGCGAAATGCGCCGTCAGTTAAAACAACTGGCGGCAAAACACGGCATCGCCTTACCGGAAGGGGTTTATCTGATGGTGCTGGGGCCCAACTTCGAAACCGCCGCCGAAATTCGCGCCTTTCGCATTCTCGGCGCCGATGCCGTCGGCATGTCCACCGTTCCCGAAGTGATTGCCGCCGTTCATGCCGGCGTCAAAGTTCTGGCGGTTTCGGCAATTACCAACTTCGGAACCGGCCTGCAGACGCAACCTTTGTCACATGAAGAAACAATTGCCAACGCCGCCCGCGCCGGCGGCAACCTCACTTCTTTAATTACCGCTTATCTCGAGGAGTATTAAAATGACCGACAACCAGACCGCACGCCGCCTGATCGGCAGTCTTGACCTGACCTCGCTCAACCGCGACGACACCGAAGCCAAAATTGCCGCCCTCTGTCAAAAAGCCTGCACCCCTTACGGATATACCGCTGCCGTTTGCATCTATCCGGAATGGGTTGGTTTTGCCAAAAAGCTCTTGAAAAAAACACCGGTCAAAATTGCCACCGTGGTCAATTTTCCCGCCGGCGGACACGACTTCAAACAAATGAAAGAAGAAATTAAAAAAGCGCTCGGCAGCGGTGCCGACGAAATTGACGCCGTTTTCCCTTACCGCGATTTTCTGGCCGGCAATCTTGACGAATGCCGCCGTTTTCTCGAAATCGTCAGTCGCGAAACCGCCAAACAAACCTCCAAAATCATTTTGGAAACCGGCGCCCTCCGTCATGTATCGGCCATTGCCGCCGCTACCCGGCTTTGCTTGGGCTACGACGTCGGTTTTATCAAAACCTCCACCGGCAAAACCGAAGTCTCCGCCACCGTCGGCGCCGCCAACATCATCCTGGAAACCATTCGCGACAGCGGTAAAAACGCCGGTTTTAAAGCCAGCGGCGGTATTCGCGATTTTGAAGAAGCACGCAAATACCTTACCCTTTCCGAAGTAATCATGGGAGAAACCTGGCCCGATCCCGACCATTTCCGCATCGGCGCCAGTTCGCTGCTGGATGACCTGATCCGGGTTATTGAAGGGGGAAACTGATATGCTGCCTCAGGAAATCATTCGCAAAAAACGCGACCGGCGGGAACTCACTGAGGAGGAAATCGCCTTCTTCGTTAACGGCGTCACCGACGGCAGCATTGCCGATTGCCAGGTCGGCGCCTTTACCATGGCCGTGTTGCTCAACGGCTTTTCCGAAGCGGAAACGACGGCGCTGACGCTCAAAATGCGCAATTCCGGCAGTGTTCTGCAGTGGCCGGAACTTGATGCGCCGGTCGCAGACAAACATTCTTCGGGAGGCGTCGGCGACAAAGTAAGCCTGATGCTGGCGCCGATGCTGGCGGCCGCCGGCGTATATGTGCCGATGATATCAGGACGCGGTCTCGGACACACCGGAGGAACACTTGACAAATTCGATTCGATCCCCGGTTACCAAACCCAGCCGGACAACGACCTTTTTCGCGCCACGGTCAAAGAAGTCGGCTGTGCCGTTATCGGCCAAACCGGCAGCCTGGCGCCCGCCGACAAAAAAATCTACGCTATTCGCGACGTCTGCGCTACCGTCGAGTCCATCCCGCTGATTACCGCTTCCATACTTTCCAAAAAGCTCGCGGCCGGTCTTGACTGTCTGATCATGGACCTCAAATTCGGCAACGGCGCTTTTATGAACAATCTTGAAGAAGGACGGGCATTGGCGCGTTCAATCGTCAAAGTGGCCAACCGCACCGGCACCAAAACCCAAGCTTTGCTTACCGATATGAATCAGGTGCTCGGCACCGCCGCCGGAAACGCCGTCGAAATGCAGGAAGCCGTCGATTACCTGAAAGGGCAGCCCGCCGACCCGCGCCTGCATCAGGTAACCATGCGTCTGGCAGCCCGCTTGCTGACGATCTCAGGACAATTTTCCGCCGAAACCGACGCTTTGGCAAGGCTGGAAAGGGATCTTGCTTCCGGAAAAGTGCTTGAGACCTTTGCCCGCATGATTGCCAAACTGGGCGGTCCGGCAGACTTTACCGATCACCCGGCCAAATATCTTCCGCAAGCCCCGGTCATCCGGCCGGTTTTCTCCCGTAATGCCGGTTATGTGGAAAGCATGGACACCCGCAACATCGGACTCAGCATCATCGGATTAAAAGGCGGTCGTACCACCCCGGGACAAAAAATCGATTATTCCACCGGTTATACCGGTTTCCGTCAAGTCGGCGATTATGTCGATTCGCAAACACCGCTTGCCTTTGTTCACGCGGCCAACCAGGAAGATTTTGCCCGGGCTGCCGCCGAACTGCAAAACAACATCACCGTTTCCGACCGCAAACCGCAGCCGGCACCGGTGATTGCCGAAACCGTGGAGTAAAGCGATGCTGGAGAAAATGGTCAATTATTATCTGGCGCCTAACCTGCCGCAGGACAAACACGCCTTTTTCGGCCGTAACGGCGGCGTATCGGAAGGAATTTACGCCAGTCTCAATTTCAATTGGCGCAGTCAGGACAAACCGGAAAATATCGAAACCAACCTTGAACTGATCGGAAAATTCTACCAACTGCCGGGCAATCGGATTATGCGTCCCAAACAGGGACACACCGCTACCGCGGTTTATATTGACACCCCTTCTCGCTATCAGATTGAAGCCGACGGTGTGGTAACCGACCGCCCGGATATTGTTCTCGGCATTACCACTGCCGACTGCATGCCGATTCTGCTGGCCGATTACAAACACGGAATCATTGCCGCCGTTCACGCCGGCTGGCGCGGCGCTCTGCAAGGGGTAATTGAAAATACGGTTAAAATCATGCTCGAAAAAGGCGCCGATCGCGACGACCTCGCCGCCGCGGCAGGACCGTGTCTGCAAAAAGCGTCTTTTGAAGTTCGCGAAGACATGCGCTCTTTGTTTGTTGATCAGGATTCAAACAACCGCCGCTTTTTTACCCCGATCGGCAACGACCGTTACCTGTGCGACCTCGAAGCCTATGCGCGGCACCGCCTGCACCTGCTCGGCATTCAAAACGTTTCTTTTTCCGGCATTGACACCTATACAAACCCCGAACTGTATTTCAGTTACCGTCGCTGCTGTCATCAGGGCTTAATCCGTCAACATGCCGATTTCCCGATCCAGCTCTCCACCATCAGACGATAAGAGAGGATACCATGTTACTTCGCCCGCTTGATTTTTTTGATGACCGCAAACTGCCGATTGACACCTTGGTGCTGCACTCAATGGCGCACCCGGCGGCCGAAGGAATTGAAAAACTGAAAACGCTGCAGCTGAGCTCACATTATGTGGTCGATTATGACGGCACGGTATTTCAATGCGTCAGCGAAGACAAACGTGCCTGGCATGCCGGCGTCAGCTACTGGCGCGGTACCACCGACCTCAATTCCTGTTCGATCGGCATCGAAGTCTGCCACCGCTCGCTCGGACAAAGCAAATTTAACCGCCGCCAGACTGAAGCGCTGATCGGCTTGTGCCGGGATATCATCAAACGCCATCGCATCACGCCGGAAAGAATTGTCGGCCATTCGGACATCGCTCCCGAACGGAAGGCCGATCCGGGCAAAGACTTTCCCTGGCGCGAACTGGCCGCCCACAATATCGGCATTTGGTACGGCAGCCGTTTTGCCGCCGAAAACGATGCCTGCAAAATGTTATCAGACATCGGCTATAAGACGGATTCCCCGCAGGCGGAAGCCGCCTCGGCTTATGCTTTCTGCCGTCGGTTCCTGCCCAAAAAAACAGTCAAACTGCCGGTTAAAAAGCTGGCGGACCACCCTTATCCGACCGATTGCGGCAAATTATTCTCGGACCCGGAATTTGTAAACGCTTTACAAAACATTTATTTGCAATATCAAATCTATTCTAAAATATCCCATCCCGGATAAACAGGCTGTGCCGATGCGTTAACAACGGCAAAAAACAAGCCCCGATAAACCGGGGCTTGTTTTTTTGAAATCATTCGATAATCGGAAACAGCGGATCGCCGACTTTGATTTCCGTGCCTTCCGACAAACCGAAAGGCTTAAATTCGGCAACAAACGTTTCCGGCTCAACGCCTAACGAAGCTTCAATCTTGCGGGCAGTTGCCGGTGTCAGCGGATAAAGGGCGATACCGATCAGCCGCAACAGTTCGAGAGTAGTGTAGACCACGGCTTCAAAACGCGCTTTTTGGGTTTCGTCTTTCGCCAAGACCCACGGCGTGTTGGCGGCAAAATAGGCGTTGGCGGCATCACCGGCTTTGACGATGCTTTCCGCCAGTTCGTTAACCGTTTCCAACGACATTTCCTGATTATAAATCCGTTCAAAACGTCCGGCAATCTCGGTAATCAGTTTTTTGTCCTCGTCTGTCAGCGCCGCCGCCGAAGGCACTTTGCCGTCCAGACTCTTCTGCACCATTTTCAGCACCCGCATCTGCAAATTGCCGATATTGTTCGCCAGCATTTTATAACCTTGCTTCAACATCGGAACGCTGATTTGCGAATCGCCGCCGAGAGTCATGTTGTTGATCAGATAAAAACGCAGCGCGTCCACACCCAACAGCTTAACCACTTCGACCGGGTCAACCACATTGCCGAGTGATTTTGACATTTTGACGCCGCCTTCGCCGATCCAATAGCCGTGGATGAAGCAATGCGTTACCGGTGCCGCCCCCAGGGCATGCAGCATAATCGGCCAGTAAATGCAATGCGGTTTCAAAATATCTTTGGCAATCAAGTGGTTGGAGTTTGCCCATACGTTTTCAAAATCGGGATTATGACCGTAATTGAGAGTCGAGATATAATTGACCAGCGCATCAAACCAGATATAGGTCACATATTCGGAATCGAACGGCAGTTCAACCCCCAGCCAAACCCGCGACTTCGGACGCGAAATACACAGGTCTTCCAGCGGTTCTTTCAGCATTCCCAAAACTTCGTTGGCGTATTTGGCCGGCTGAATCCAGTCGGGATGACTCTTAATATGGTCGATCAGCCATTGACGATAGGGTTCAAGACGGAAAAAATAATTCTCTTCGCTGATTGCCTTCGGCGCCGTCTTATGATCGGGACAACAACCGTTTTCATCCAGATCGGTTTTCTTCTTAAACTGCTCGCAGCCTTCGCAATAAAGTCCCTCATACGATTTTTTGACAATCAGTCCTTTGTCAAAGATATTTTGCAGAATTTCCTGCACAATCTTCTTATGCTCGGGACGCGACGTACGGACAAAATAATCAAAGTCGATTCCCAGATCAACAAACAAATGACGGAAGTTATCGCTCTGACGGGTCAGAAATTCGTCGGCAGACAAACCGCTTGCTTCAATACTGTGCTGGTTTTTCTGCCCGTGTTCGTCGGTACCGGTGGTATAATAGACCCCATTGCCGCGCATTTGTTCGAATTTTTTAAAAACATCGCCCAAAATGGACGTGTATGCATGCCCGATATGGGGCAGTCCGTTCAAATAGTAAATCGGGGTCGTAATATATTTTTGCATCGACATTCTCCAAGTTTTTAACCAAATCTGCCCGGCAGAGTATAACAACCCGGCGCCAAAATCAACGTTTTTTTACCCGGCTATTCATATTCGGCGCCGATGTTGCGGCAACTCGGAGCGGTGTTTTTCTTTTCAACCGCAGCCGACGGCAGACGAAGATCGTCATCAATCTCGGGATTGTCAATATCACGTCGGACACATTCCAAGGCAAAATCGCGAAAATTCGACAACTGCTGCGGTACCGCGGCCGCGGATTGCGGATCTGCCGCCAGTATCACCCGCTTTTCGTTATGCTTCCAAACCGCCGCCGCATAAACCCGATCGCTGTCTTTCAAAACCACGCATTTATCACCGTCACGCCAATCAAACCGCCGTATACTCCGACTGATCGCTTCCAGCTTTTGGCAATCGCGCATATCGCCGGCGCAAATAACCGGTACGTCAACTTTTTCGGCCGCCGCTTTCGGATTTTCGTACAACAGCTTTTGCTTTTCCGAAGCATCCGTATACCCTTCATACCCTTGCGGCAGCGGGTTTTTGGCAGACAATTTTCTGTAACCGGCCATACTGATGTCGTCATTGCTTTGGCCCACCGAAATATAACGATAATTGTCGCCGGCAAATTCCTTAACCATCCGCGCCAGCAGTTTTTTGACTTCTCCTTTGTTTTTATAATAGTTTTCAACTTCCACGTTATCAAACGTCAATCCTTTGTATTTGCCGTTCTGGCTTTCATAAAACCAACTGCAGCCGCAAATCTGCCATTCGCTGCCTTCCTGTTCTTTTTTCTCCCAGATCATGCACCCCGAATGCGGGTTGGTTACGCTGTCGATGGCACAACGGCCGCCGGCGTCGCCGAAGCTCTGGCAGCAGGAAGTATGTTGGCCGGCAAACAAAATCCGCGGATCGTCTTTTGACGCTACCCGGCAGCGCAACGTCTGATCATCGTTATACAAAACCGGCTTATCGGCAAAACGCGACGGCGTCACCTGCCCGCGCCGATAATATTCTTCGGCTTTGTCGTAGGCATCTTGCGACGAAACGTAAACCGAGTTGGCCGCGGCAAAGTCATAATCGCTGTACTTATATTTTATGTTGGCCAGCCGCTCGTAAATTTCACCGTATTTCAACGTTTCCAGTTCGCGGTCGCTGATATAGGACAGTTTATCAACCACTCGCGAATAGTCGTCGGAAAATTTCACTTCCGAACGGACGCAATCATCGAGACCGGTTATCCTCTCCGTCGAATAATGCGGTGCATCCAGCCTCAAAAACGTTTCCCCGACCCCATTCACTGCTTTGAGATGCCGGTCAAAAAAGCGGCGGATCCGCGGCAAATCACCGTCTTTTTCCACGGCTTTGACCATCCAGGCCGTCGCTCGCTCCATGCCGATCGGTCGCAAATTGCGATATTCCACATAATTAACTGTACTGTACAGCGTGCCGAGCAGACTCTGGCAATAAAGTTCAAGCCGCCGCCTTTCTTTCGGAAGACAAAATTTCTTATCGGACAACACTTCCTGCTGCCATCGTTTCACGACTTTCAGTTCCGCCTCATTTTTCGGCGGCGACAACAACAGATTTTTCTGCAGCGCCATTTTGGCCAGCAACCGGTTATCCGGCAAATTTTCCAGAGTTTGGAGAACAAAAGAATAACCTTTATACTGCCGACGAAGTTTCTCCGCCTTCTCATCACGCGCCTGTTCCCGATCCTCGCTTCGGCATTCTTTCTGCCATTTCGGCAGCGCTTTATTATAATTGTCAATCACCCGAAAATAATTCATATAGTCTTTGCCGTAAATTTTGGCACACGAAAAAGCGGACGGAATCAGCCATTGCTTCGTCACCTCATCCGAACCGGCTTCTCGCTGCATATATTCCTTTACCTTCAGATAGTGGCCGAGATTACAGGACAGACAACCGTCAAGGCCGCCGCGGAAGAAAAGAGCTTTTTCTTCCTCATCTAAGGCGGAGGTTGTCAATACCCGTTCCAACTGCTTCCTTTCGCCTTCCGACAAACCGGCGTATCTGGTTTCGGCCGCCCGCCGCATTTGTTCCCATTTTCCGGAAATACGGTCGACGCTTTCCTGTTGTTCCGAATTCCAAGACGAAGAGTCGGCAATCAGCCGCTTTATCGTTTCGAGGCGTATCAATCCCTGTGCCGACGCATCCTGACATTGCAGCAAGGTTTCCTCATGCAGTTTCAGCATCTCAATAATATCGGCAGTATTCCAACCGTCGCGGGCAAATTCTTCGTCCTCAAACATCATCGCCGGTGTCAGGCCCTTGGCTTCCGCCCATTGTATAACTTTAGCGGTCTGCTCTTTATCGTTCATAATGCCGAGGTTCAGCAATTTTGTCAGCAGCTCCGCCTTTTCTTCCGTGTCTTCGGGCAGCGGCATTAAATCAGCCAGAGCCAACATTCGGTCAACCTGCTGCGCCGAACCGGGCGGAAGACAGGCCAGTTCCTTCATCATCAGAACCGGATCAACTTCCTTGCCGCGCCGGGTGAGCAAATCCTGCCAAATATCGAAATAACGCTCTGCCTGCTGCGGATCGCGCTTTAATGCATTTCCGGCAATTTCCCTCAACTTGACGACTGCCGAGTTTACCGAAATATCCGGTCGTTCAACCAGCTTTGCAACCAAGTCCGCTGCTTGCGTTCCCATATCGGCCGACGCCGTTATTTTTGACAGACATTGCAGCAAGGCGTTCGCTTCGGCGGTGTGTTTGCCGGCCGACGGCAGAGAATCCGTTTTTGCGGCAACAATCGCAAAAGCCTGATTCGATTTTCCGCAATTCATCATCAAATTAACGAAATCGAGATATAAATTCGACCGGGTCGCATCGGCAAACAAACCGGCGACATCCGTCTGATATTGTTGCGATTCGGGATGAGGAAAATCCCGGTAAAATTTCTGCATCGCATCGATCATAGATTGCGGCGCTTCGATTTCCCGCACACCGTAAGCGGCTTCTTGAGTCGCAATCTTCAAACAGCGTTCCGACAATGAAGGAGTGCGGCCAGTCACCGTATTACAGATTTCAAAAACCGGCAGCATTCTTGACGGAGGGCGCGGATTGCTTTGCAGGGTTTCAATCATTGAAAGAACATCGTTGTCATACATAAGATGCGATTCGCTGAGCATTTTTGTGACAGACAGCGCATAATCGTACAATTCATATGCATGCGTCCCGGTTTGCAAACGCTGCCGCAAATCTTCAACTTCCTTTTGACAGGCGTTGACACTCCCCTCTTTACCGAATGCCGCTTGCGGAATCCTATGGCCTTCCGTTGCCATCTTTCGCAAAATGTCAAAAAAATCGGCCGGATCGGCACGTCTTTTCTGCACCATTTCGCAAACATAATCACAAACCGCTTCGTAACTCCCTTCATTATTGCCGCTCATCTGTATGCCGCGCGTTACATACGGCAGCGCTTCCGAATACAAACAACTGGTTCCGGCCCAGGCAGCTGTTTGGGTATAATTTGCAACCATACCGTCCGGAACATTCTGTAACAGTTTATCCAGCAAATGCCGAACACTTTCCTGTTGCAGATCAGTCCAATACGGATGACGCTCCAGCACCTCATCGATTTTCTGATATATGTCTGCAAATTGTTCCGGCGTCGGTTTATTGTCGATAATTTTTTCAAAAAAAGCCAACGACGGCAGCATCGGATCCCCGACAGTCGAAATAATCCAGGCGTTAAAGGAAAGCAGTCCCCCCAACTCGGGCACATAAACGGCGCCTGACCTGTCATAAACCGTCTCGACCACATCCACTCTTCTTGTCGGCGACAAATAATTATTCCGTGTTATTTTTTTGTAAATACGACTCAGAACGTCCGGTGAAACCTCGGCAAAATACGGACTTGCGGTCAGCGCTTCAAAAAACGAAACCATTTCTTCGGATTTCAGATACATCGTTTCCTCAAGCAGCGCCAGGCAGTCATCCTTTTGCGTCAATGTTGCCGCTTTTGCAAGCATTTCCTGATAAGTCATCAAATATCTCCGGCCCTTAATAAAAAGATGCCTTATTTTATCATCTTTTTTTAAATTTTCAAAAAATAATTGTTTCATTGATCAACAAAAGAAAAAAAAGCTTTATCTTTTAAAAATTTATGCTATATAACATATATTCTTTCATGAAAATTAGTTGAAAGTGGGGCCGAAAGCCCCGCTTTTTTGTTAATGAAAAAGGAAAACAAATGCAAAAAAGACACCACCTGCAGGACCTGCTCGAACCGCTTATCAACCAAATGGGCTTTGACGTCGTCCGCATCATTACCATCGGCAACGTCAATCCGACTTTGCAAATTATGATTGAGCGCAAAGACCGCGAAAACATCGTCGTTGACGATTGCGCCGCCGTCAGCCGCGCCGTGTCGGCCCTTATGGATGAAAAAGACCCGATCGCCGGCCGTTACAACCTTGAAGTCAGTTCGCCGGGATTGGACCGTCCGCTGACGACACTGGAGAACTTTGTCCGATTCGCCGGATTCGAAGCCAAAATCGAAACCGACACCGAGGTCGAAAAGCGCAAGCGCTTCAAGGGACGGATTCTCCGGGTGGACGAACAGGACAACATTATTTTGGCCATGGACGGGGAAGAATATGCCATTCCTTACGACGCCGTTGCCAAAGCCAAACTGCTTTTAACCGACGAACTGCTGGCTGCCGCAGCCGCCGAAGCCGGTGAAGAAGAAATTGAGATCGAAGAATAAACTTAACTGAAATATTTAACGAGGGAAAAATGCCAAACATCGAAAATATGCCCAGACCCGAAATTATCTTAGTCGCCGACACGGTGGCCCGCGAAAAAAACATTGACAAAGAAGACGTCTTTGTCGCGATGGAAGTTGCAATCCAGAAAGCCGCCCGTTCCCGTTACGGCTTTGAACATGACATCCGCGCCCAAATCGATCGCAAAACCGGCGCCATTACACTGGAACGCTACCGCGAAGTTGTGGACGAAGTCGAAAACGAAGTGACCCAGCTGACGGTCGAACAGGCTCAGGCTTATAAAAAAGACGCCGTCTTCGGCGACTTCATTATTGACACTCTGCCGCCGATTGATTTCGGCCGCGTCGCCGCCCAAACCGCCAAACAGGTGATCGTTCAGAAAGTGCGTGACGCCGAACGCAACCGTCAGTACGAAGAATACAAAGAAAAAATGGGCACCATCGTTAACGGAACCGTTAAAAGAATCGAATTCGGCAACGTGGTGCTCGACATCGGCAAAACCGAAGCGGTACTGCGCCGTGACGAAATTATCCCGAGAGAAAAATTCAAAAACGGCGACCGCGTGCGCGCCTATGTTCTCGACGTCCGCCGCGAAACCAAAGGCCCGCAGATTTTCCTGTCACGCACCTGCCCGGAATTTCTGGCCGCCCTGTTTACTCAGGAAGTTCCGGAAATTTATGACGGCATCGTCAAAATCATGGGGGTTGCCCGTGATCCGGGTTCCAAAGCCAAACTGGCCGTCAGAGCCGAAGACGTGACCATCGATCCCGTCGGTGCCTGCGTCGGCCTGCGCGGTATTCGCGTTCAGGCAGTGGTCACCGAACTGCAGGGCGAAAAAATCGACATTATTCCCTATTCGGAAGACCGCGCCCAGTATATGGTCAGCGCCCTTGCGCCCGCCGAAGTCACCAAAGTGGTTCTTGACGAAGAAAACAACCGCATCGAAGCCGTGGTTCCGCAGGAACAGTTCTCCATTGCAATCGGACGCCGCGGTCAAAACGTCAAACTGGCTTCGCTGCTGTTAAATTGCGATATCGACGTCCTCACCGAAGAACAGGAAGCCGAACGCCGTTCCAACGAAAACAAAGTCCGTTCCCAACGCTTTATGGAAGCCTTGGACGTTGACGAAATGATTGCCCACCTGCTGATTGCGGAAGGCTTTTCCAATGTTGACGAAGTGGCGTTGGTTCCGCTGCACGAACTGGCCGAAATCGAAGGATTTGACGAAGACGTTGCCACCGAGCTGCAAAACCGCGCCAAAGAATTCGTCGCCAAACGCAACGCCGAATTTGCCGAAAAGAGCAAGAGCCTCGGCATTGACGACACTTTGAAAACGGTAACCGGTTTGGATCAGGACATGATTTTGGCACTGGCCGAAAACGGGGTCAAAACGTTGGACGACCTCGCTGATCTGGCTGCCGACGAACTGATCGAAATACTCGGCGAAAACGCCCTCTCGCAAGTCGAAGCCAACAAAGTCATCATGGCCGCCCGCGAGCACTGGTTTGAAAACGAAGGACAAGAAGCCGAGGATGAAAGAAACTAACCCAAATCGCACCTGCCTGGCAACGGGCGCCGAAAAAGCCAAAGAAGAACTCTTGCGCTTTACGCTGACGCCCGACCGGCAGGTCATCCCCGATTTTAACAAGAAACTGCCGGGAAAAGGTTTTTATCTTACCAATTCCCGTGCGGTTCTTAATCAGGCGGTGGCCAAAAATATCTTTAAGAAATTCGGCAAAAACACCAA
The DNA here is from genome assembly GCA_910587405.1 of uncultured Alphaproteobacteria bacterium. Taxonomy (GTDB): domain Bacteria; phylum Pseudomonadota; class Alphaproteobacteria; order RF32; family CAG-239; genus JAFUYI01. The sequence goes on along the minus strand of CAJUKS010000008.1, from coordinate 44,939 downwards.
GGTCGATCCGAACTTGGGGGATATCGTCGAAAATATCTTGAAAAATCGGGCACTTGACGCTATAAATCTGGCTAAGAAAGCCGGATCGCTGATTACCGGCTTTGAAAAAGTGCGGGAAAATCTGCAAAAAGGTAAAGTCGCTTTTATTATCGAGGCGACCGATGCCGGCAGTGACGGCGCTGCCAAAATCAGAAACGCCGCCGGGAATACGGAAATTTTGACATTGTTTGAAGTTGAGGAGTTGGACAAGGCATTAAACAGAGTAAACACGGTACATGCGGCTTTGCTGAAAGGCAAAATGGCAGAGATGGTTCGTAACCAGTTGCAAAAATGGCAAAATTTCAATTCCTAAAATTATGTAAGATGGAGAAACAGTTATAATGACAGAAGATAATGCAAAGTCAAAGTTAACATTATCGGGAAAAAAGACCCTCACCCTTAAGAATCTGGGAGATTCCAGACCGTCAGGCGACGGCAAAAAAGTGGTACAGGTCGAAGTTCGCAAAAAAAGAGTGATCAATCCTGCCGCAACGGCAGCCAAAGAAGTTAAAATTGACGAGGCAACCGCCGCCAAACTCAAACTGATTGCCGACGCCAAAGAACACGAAGCGCGCCGTCAACAGGAAGAAGAAGAAAAGGCCGCCCTCCGCCGCAAACAAAAAGAAGAAGAGGAAGCGCGGCTGAGAGAACAGGAAGAACAAAGACGCCTCGAAGAAGAAAAACGTCGCGAAGAAGAAGCCCGTGCAGCCGCGTCTGCCGCCAAACCCGCCGAAAAAAGCGACGACGAACATGCCTTCAAAGCCAAAGAAAAAGACCGCCGCGGCAAAGATTTTGACGAAGACGACGAAGACGCCGGCGAGCGCGACAAAAAGGCCAAGCCGCTTTCCGAAAAAAGCAAAAGCAAAGACGACGTCTTTGAACAGGAACGCAAGAAAATCACCAAACGCAGCTTTGAACCGCAGCGCCGCAACCCGAAAGTCAATATCCATACTTTCGGCAGTAATGACGATGACGAAGACGATTACGGTTTTGCTTCGCCGCGCCGCCGTTACAAGAAAAAACAACCGAAACCGGCCCCGGTTGTCCAACCGCAGGAAAAAATCATCAAAGAAGTGATTATTCCCGAAGTGATTACAGTGCAGGAACTGGCTTCGCGAATGGCCGAAAAAGGTGCCGAAGTGATCAAAAAGCTGATGTCGCTGGGCGTTATGGCGACCATCAATCAGCCGATTGACGCCGATACCGCGCAAATTGTGGTCGAAGAAATGGGACACAAATGGAAACGGGTTGCCGACAGCGACGTCGAAATGGTTCTCAACGAAGAAGAATGCCGTCCCGAAAACCTGCTGCCGCGGGCACCGGTGGTCACCGTCATGGGACACGTCGACCACGGCAAAACCTCGCTGCTTGACGCCCTGCGCGAAACCAACGTCGCCGCCAAAGAAGCCGGCGGCATTACTCAGCACATCGGTGCTTACCAAATTACGGTCGGCGACGGACAGAAAATCACCTTTATCGATACCCCTGGTCACGAAGCCTTTTCGGAAATGCGTGCTCGCGGTGCCAAAGTGACCGACATCGTGGTGCTGGTGGTTGCCGCCAACGACGGGATCATGCCGCAAACGGTCGAAGCGATCCGCCACGCTCAGGCGGCCGAAGTTCCGATCGTGGTTGCGGTCAACAAAATTGACCTGCCCGGCGCCGATCCGATGAAAGTCAAAACCTCGTTGCTTCAGCACGGCATTGCGGTAGAAGAAATGGGCGGCGAATGCCTGTGCGCCGAAGTTTCGGCCAAAAAGCGGATCAACATTGACAAACTGGTCGAAGCGATTTTGCTGCAAGCGGAAATTTTGGACCTTAAAGCCGATCCCGGCTGCAAGGCCAGCGGTACCGTGATTGAAGCCAAAATGGAAAAAGGCCGCGGATCGGTTGCGACCCTGCTGGTCCAAAAAGGCACCCTGAAAGTCGGCGACATTATTATTGCCGGCAAAGAGTGGGGACACGTCCGCGCCATGTTCAATGAACACGGCCACAAAATTTTCGAAGCCGGACCGGCAACCCCGGTTGAAGTGATCGGACTGCAGGGAACACCGGCAGCCGGTGACAATTTCAACATGGTGGAAAGCGAATCTCAAGCCAAGGAAATTACCAACTACCGCATTCAGAAAGAACGCGACGCCAAGTTGGTCAAGAGCGCCAAATCCGCGATGGAACAGATGCTCGACAAGATTAAGTCCGGCGAATCCAAACACTTGCCGGTTATCATCAAAGCTGATGTCCAAGGTTCGATCGAAGCGATCGAAGGCACTTTGAACAAACTGTCCAACAACGAAGTCAGCGTTCAGATTTTGCACTCGGCGGTCGGCCCGATCTCGGAATCGGATATTACTCTGGCCAAAGCCTCCAACGCTTTGATCATCGGCTTTAACGTCCGCGCAATTCCTCAGGCCCGCGATATGGCGCGTCGTGACGGGGTTGACATTCGCTACTATTCGATTATTTACGATGTGGCCGACGACGTCAAGAAAGGTCTCGAAGGACTGCTGTCGCCCGAATTGCGCGAAAAGATTCTCGGCTACGCCGAAATCCGCAGCGTCTTCAACATCACCGGCGTCGGCAAGGTGGCCGGCTGCATGATCACCGAAGGCATGGTCAGACGGGGTGCCAAAGTGCGTCTGCTGCGTGACAACGTGGTTATTCACGACGGCAGTCTCGGACAGCTGAAACGCTTTAAAGACGACGTCAAAGAAGTCAAAGAAGGCTACGAATGCGGCATGAGTTTCGAAAACTACAATGACATTCAAAACGGTGACTTCATCGAATGTTACGAGATCGAAACCATCGCTGCCAAACTGGCATAAATCCATCAAACGCCGCAAACCGGAAATTCGGCTTTTCCGCCTGATTTTCGGTTTGCCGGTTTTTTATGAACAAGGAACGACAAATGGCAATCAAAGAACAATCTCAGCGGCAGCTCCGCGTCGGACAGGAAATCAAAAAAATCATCGCCGGCGAAATCAATCAGGGACGTGTCCGCAACCTTGAAGAAATCAACACCCTGGTCACGGTTATGGAAGCTCAGGTGTCGCCTGATCTGAAATATGCCGACGTATATTTCATCACCTCCAACCCCGAAACCGATCGGGAAGTGCAGGAAGCCCTGCAACTGGCCGCCAACCACTTTCGCAAAGTAGTCGGCAGCAAGACGACCCTGCGTTATGTGCCGGAAATTCGCTTTCGGATCGACAATACATTTGCCGAAGCGGACAAAATTGAAAAGCTTCTGCACGATCCGAAAGTCTCTCAGGATCTGGAACAATAAAAAAACACCGCGGCAACGCGGTTTTTTTATACCCGGTCGGATCTTGACAAAACGAATAAAAAAAGCTACATATTTTCGTAAGAAATTTATTAACCATAAACTATTATACGATGAAAACCAAAACACTTCTCGATCTGGAAATCAGCAAATTCCAGTTGATCAGAACCGATAAAAACCGAATTGTCGTTCGATACTATGATGAAGAAAAAGACCGTTTTTGCAAAGTTTGCGCCACCCAAAAGTTAAACATCATCGGTGACCGGTTGTTGCTTACCGATGATGCCGGTTTTTTGGACTTTGACCACAAACTGGTTTATCTCGGCACACCGTCGGTCCTACTGCAAACGCCGACGGGAGATGAACAGGTCTTGCTGTTTGACACTGCGAACAAACCGTTGTCATACCCGCTGCTGGCGGTATGCCCCAGTTTGGAACATTGGACGCCGGTTACCGCTTATACGCAGTACCCCAACCGCGTCGAAATGACTTCTCCGGACAATCAAAAGATTGTTTACGAAGTGTACGAATACGTCTCTCCGTTGTGGGATCATCAGACTGTGTCTGCATTGCGCCGTCTCTGATCGCACGTTTTCCCCGGCCTGCCTCGCGCAGCCCGGGCTTTTTTTTGATTTTTTGCAACCGACAAACAAGGTTGACACCGCCTCAAATTTAAGCTACCCCTTGTCATAAATAAGAAAAAAGGAAAACAACCATGAAACATCGCAAAGGCGAAGCCGTCAACGGCTGGCTGATTGTCGACAAACCGCAGGGCATCGGCTCAACGCAGGTGGTCACCCTGACGCGTCGCTTGTTTAATGCGCAAAAAAACGGCCATACCGGCACTCTGGATCCGTTTGCCAGCGGCATTCTGCCGATCGCTTTCGGCGAAGCGACCAAACTGATCGATTTTTTGGATGACGAAACCAAAGAATATGAATTTACCGTCCAGTGGGGCGCCGAGACCGACAGCGCCGACAGCGACGGTACCGTCATCGCCGCCGGGGCCAGAATTCCCGCCGATGAAGAAATAAAAGCCGTCCTTCCGATGTTTCGGGGTGAAATCAGTCAGGTTCCGCCGGCATTTTGCGCGGTCAAAATCAACGGGCAGCGCGCCTATGACCTTGCCCGCAAAGGCGAACAGGTGGAAATTCCGGAACGACGGGTCACTGTTCATCAACTGGAATTTACCGGCAGCCTGCCGGGAAACCGAAGTTGTTTTAAAGTCTGCTGTTCCAAAGGCACATATGTGCGCAGCCTGGGGCGCGATATCGCACGCAAACTCGGTTCGCTCGGCTATTTGTGCCGGTTGCGGCGCACCCGGTCGGGAATTTTTGACCAGTCTGATAAAATTTTGCTGGAAACTTTGCAAAATGTGGTGTATGTTGAGCAACGCAAACAATTTTTGCTTCCGTTAGAAACCTCTCTGCGCGACATCGCGGTTATGGCTGTTTCGGAAGCGGAAGCCGTCAAACTCCTTCACGGACAGGCACTTTCGCCCAAAACGCGCGAAAATTTATTTTCCGCCGGGCAGATTGTTGCCGCGGTCTGCAACGGAAAGCTGACGGCGTTGGTGCGGGTTGAGGAAAAACGCTTTTCCCCGGTCCGCGTGTTTAATTTATAACAAAAGGAAAATAAAGATGTCGATTACCAAAGAAGCCAAAAACGAACTGGCCAAAACTTATGGCCTGGTTGAAGGCGACACCGGTTCTCCGGAAGTTCAGATTGCAATTTGGACAACCCGTATTAATAATCTGATTGAACATTTCAATGTTCACCGCAAGGACCTGCACTCCCGTCTCGGTCTGATGAAGATGGTCAGCAAACGCCGTCACTTGTTAGACTACCTGAAGAAAAAAGACGAAAGCAGATATCAGGAAATCATTAAAAAACTTAACATTAGACGATAAGTTTTGCAAGTATTGCGGAACAGTACACAGGTTCCGCAATACTTTTATCAAAATCCTGCCGTAGCTGCAGGTGATGTTTAAAGATGTAGATATAAGATGTAAAGAAAGGTAAGATAATATGAATAATTTAAAAGTATCCACCCGCGAAATGGAATGGGGCGGACGCAAGCTGGTGATCGAAACCGGCAAAGTTGCCAAACAGGCAACCGGCTCGGTCGTTGTCACCTACGGCGGAACCAAAGTGCTGGCAACCGTATGCGCAGCCAAAGAGGCCAAAGCCGATCAGGACTTTTTTCCCCTGACCGTAAACTATCAGGAAAAATACTATGCCACCGGCAAAATCCCCGGCGGTTTTATGAAAAGAGAAGGCAAGCCTTCCGAACAAGAAGTTTTGATCTCGCGTTTGATTGACCGCCCGATTCGTCCGTTGTTCCCGGATGCTTTTAAGAACGAAGTTCAAATCATCTGCACAACCCTCTCTCACGACCAAAAAACCACTTCCGACGTTGTGGCGATGATTGCCGCCTCCGCGGCCCTTGCCGTTTCGGGCATTCCGTTCATGGGACCGATCGGCGCCGCCAAAGTCGGATACAAAGACGGCCAGTTCATTTTGAACCCCATCATCGACGAACAGAAAGAATCCGAACTCGAACTGACGGTTGCCGGTACCAAAGAAGGCGTTCTGATGGTTGAATCGGAAGCCAACGAGCTGTCGGAAGAAACGATGCTGAACGCGGTCATGTTCGGCTTTGACAGCTTCCAGCCGGTAATCGACATGATCGAAGACCTCAAAAAAGAAGCCGGCAAAGAACCTTGGCAGGCTCCCGCTTTCCCGAAAGAATTCGACGAAATGTTTGATCGTATTGCCAAAGCTTTTCGCAGCCGTTACGAAGAAGCCTTCACCGAAACCGACAAACTGAAACGCGGCACTCTGGTCGGCCAGCTGGACGAAGAAGTCAAAGCCGGCATCGATCCCGAAAATGAGATCGAAAATCACTATCTGCTGGACGTCCTCGAAAAATTGAAACATGTGGTTGTCCGCGAAAAAGTTTTGAATACCGGTACCCGCATCGACGGACGCGATACCAAAACCGTTCGCCCCATTTGGTGCGAAGTCGACGTTCTGCCGGCAGCTCACGGTTCGGCCATTTTCACCCGCGGCGAAACTCAGGCTTTGGTGGTTACCACCCTCGGTACCGGCGAAGACGCCCAGATTATTGACGGCCTGATGAACGAATATAAAGAAGACTTTATGCTCAACTACAACTTCCCGCCGTTCTCGGTCGGTGAATGCGGCCGCATGGGCAGTCCGGGACGTCGCGAAATCGGTCACGGCAAACTTGCCTGGCGCGCGATTCATCCGATGATGCCGAAAGACAAAGATGCTTTCCCGTACACCATCCGGGTCGTTTCCGAAATTCTCGAATCCAACGGTTCTTCTTCGATGGCCACCGTTTGCGGCACTACGATGTCGTTGATGGCCGCCGGCGTTCCGATGGCTAAACCGGTTGCCGGTATTGCAATGGGTCTGATCAAGGAAAATGACGGACGGGTTGCCATTTTGACCGATATTCTCGGCGACGAAGACCACCTCGGCGACATGGACTTTAAGGTTGCCGGGACCAAAGACGGCGTTACCGCTTTGCAGATGGACATTAAAATTACCTCCATTACCAAGGACATTATGAAAAACGCTTTGGCACAGGCTCACGAAGGTCGGATCCACATTTTGGGCGAAATGGCCAAGACGATTGCCGAACCGCGTCCGCATGTGGCCGAAAACGCACCGAGAATCATCGCTTTGAAGATTCCGGTTGACAAAATCCGCGAAGTGATCGGTTCGGGCGGTAAGGTTATCCGCGAAATTACCGAAAAAACCAACTCCAAAATCGATATCAGCGACGACGGCGTCATCCGCATCGCCACCATCAACAGTGCCGACGGCCAGGCGGCGCTTGACTGGATCATGGGTATCGTTGCCGAGCCGGAAGAAGGTAAGATCTATAAAGGCGTCATCACCAAAATCATGGATTTCGGCGCTTTTGTAAAATTCGTCGGCACCACCGAAGGACTGGTTCACATTTCCGAAGTTAAGAACGAACGCATTGCTTCTGTCTCCGACTTCTACAAAGAAGGCGACAGCATCTGGGTTAAATGCCTGGGCATGGACAACCGCGGCAAGTTCAAACTGTCGGCAAAACGGGTTAATCAGGAAACCGGTGAAGATTTGGAAAACAAATCGGCCGAATAAGCGAACACCACAGAAAAAAGATATCCCCGGTCAAACCGGGGATATCTTTTTTAAAAAACCAAAGGCCGAACATAAAATGCCCGGCCTTTGGTTTTATCCGTGAAACGGTATCAATCAAAAAAGCCTGCTATCATAAGGATAACGAGCCCAATTACGGCCATCCCGACAGCAATCACCAAAAAGATCTTAACACCATTCCAAAACAGACTGGTATTATCCATGAAGTCCCGAGACGTCATCTCCTGGTGAGACAAAACATCCGAATCTCCCCATCCCGAAGCGTCGCTCACATAAACGTAAAGTTCGTCACCCTCGTTTATAGGCACGCCGAGATAGTCTTCTTCATTGTTCTCCTGCTGGTAGATCTTACCGTTGCTAACCTTAAAGGTATACTCGGTATAAGGTGTAACAATCGGTACCACCGTCACGCTTTTGCCGTTCGAAACAGCCGTCATCAACACCCTTGTTTTGTGTTCTTTCATTTTTGCTTCCACTTTATACTTGCCCGACAGTTGATAAGAATCATAATCAGGCTGGTATCGGAATGTAATAAAAACAGACAAAACCACGGCGACGATCAGAAAAATCCACCAATACTTCTCAAAGAAATCTTCGATGTAATACATAGTCTATAGTTTTTTTGGTTAATATCTTAATTGTAAATTTAATAATTCTAAATTGCCGTAATTGTAACAAATTGAACAAATTTTGTCAATCAAGCATTATGATCGGCAGAACTAAAATCCGAACCGGCCGCTCGGCGATATCATTCTGCCGCTGCAAACAACGATTGCAAAAACGTTTCCGCCTGCTGCGGGTAAAACTGCATTACGGCCAGCACCGTCAAAGAAAAAACAATGATGCCGATACAGAGAGGTTTCCACCAAACGGCTTCTTTATAAGCCACCAGATAAACGTCCAGCGCAGCCAAAAAAATATAAAAGAAAACGTCCCAAAACCAAAAATCAAAATCCGGCACCATAAAAACGGCGCGGATAAAGGCGATTGTCAGCAGCACCGCTGCCAAACCGCCGCAAAAAGGCAATTTTTCCCAACTCATTTTATCTTTCCTCTCCGCGAAAGGATATCATATACTTTGCGACTAATCCACTTCAAACAAGGCTGTACACAAAGAAACGTCATTTGTACTTGCAATAATCAAACAGAAGTTATAGGCTGGCTGCATTAAGTTGTTTAACCCAATTTATTTTAAGGAATTATAATCATGCAATTTATAAAAAAATACGGTTGCATCGCCGCTGCGGTCCTGCTGACCTGGTGCCTGGGAACAGTCAGCGCCGCCGCTTCGGAAATTGACCTCAACATCCCGCTTTTGGATGTCGGGTATAATTTCGGCGGTTATGCCGTTACCGGTTCTCAGATTTTACTGTACGGCCTGGTGCTTTGCGCCCTCGGACTGCTGTTCGGCTTCTACGAATTTTGCAAAATCAAAAAAATGCCTGCTCACAAATCAATGCTGAACATGGCATCTTTAATTTATGAGACCTGCAAAACTTATATGAAACAACAGGCGGTGCTGCTGGTCATTTTGGAAGCTTTTATCGCTGTCTGTATCTTCTACTATTTCTTTTTCCTCAACCACACCCCGCTGCCGATGGTCTTGAACATCCTGCTGTGGTCGGTATTGGGCATCCTCGGTTCTTTCTCGGTCGCCTGGTTCGGCATGCGGATCAATACCTATGCCAACGCCCGCACCGCTTTTGCTTCTTTGGAAGGCAAGGCGTTTCCGGTGATGAGTTTGCCGCTGCGTTCGGGGATGTCGATCGGCGTTTTGCTGATCTGTGTTGAACTGATTATGATGATCACCATTTTGTTGTTCATTCCGCGCGAAAACGCCGGTGCCTGCTTTATCGGCTTTGCCATCGGCGAATCTTTGGGCGCTTCCGCTCTGCGTATTTGCGGCGGCATTTTCACCAAAATCGCCGACATCGGCGCCGACTTGATGAAAATCATTTTCAAAATCGATGAAGACGACGCCCGCAACCCGGGTGTTATCGCCGACTGTACCGGTGACAACGCCGGTGATTCGGTCGGTCCGACTGCCGACGGTTTCGAAACTTACGGCGTCACCGGGGTCGCTTTGATCAGCTTTATCGTTTTGGCGGCGGGCATGGCCTACACCGCTGACGGACAACTGGCTCTGATGGCCGACGGCATTGACATCCAGGCAAGGTTGATCGTTTGGATCTTTACCATGCGTTTGTTGATGATTGTCACATCGGTGATTTCTTATCTCCTCAACAATTGGATTTCCAAAATCCGTTTCGGCGGTAAAAAGGATTTTGACTTTGAAATACCGCTGACTTCGCTGGTATGGATTACCTCTCTGCTCTCAATCGCCGTCACTTTTGCCGTTTCTTATGTCATGATCGGCAATATGGGACCGGATCTGTGGTGGAAACTGTCGGTCATCATCAGCTGCGGAACCTTGGCTGCCGCTCTGATCCCCGAGTTCACCAAAATATTCACTTCGTCCAAATCGCAGCATGTTCAGGAAATCGTCAACGCCAGCCGCGAAGCCGGGGCATCGCTTAACATCATCTCCGGTATCGTTGCCGGAAACTTTTCCGCTTTCTGGAAAGGCCTGGTTATGATCGGCCTGATGGCTGTCGCTTATTTTGCCGCCGCCAACGGTCTCGACGGTTATATGGTTTACCCGAGTGTCTTCGCTTTCGGTCTGGTTGCCTTCGGTATGCTCGGCATGGGTCCGGTGACGATTGCCGTCGACAGCTACGGTCCGGTTACCGACAATGCTCAATCGGTGTTTGAACTTTCTCAGATCGAACAGATTAAGGGAATTGACCAGGAAATCGAAAAAGACTACGGCTTCCGCCCCGATTTTGAGACCGGCAAGGAACTGCTGGAAAAGAACGATTCGGCCGGCAACACCTTCAAGGCCACTGCCAAGCCGGTTCTGATCGGCACCGCGGTTATCGGCGCCACCACCATGATCTTTTCGATCATTCTGCTCTTAAATCTTGAGCTCAACTTAATGAACCCGATGGTTCTGTTCGGACTGCTGCTCGGCGGATCGGTAATCTATTGGTTCTCCGGCGCTTCGATGCAGGCGGTTTCGACCGGTGCATACCGTGCCGTCGCCTACATCAAAGAACACATAAAACCGGATACCAACCAGGCCGCTTCGATCGAAGATTCGAAAAAAGTGGTCAAGATCTGCACCATCTATGCGCAAAAAGGGATGTTTAACATCTTTATGGTAATTTTCTGTTTCACCATTGCTTTTGCCTGCTTTGATGCCGATCTGTTTGCCAGCTACCTGATCTCCATCGCCGCTTTCGGACTGTTTCAGGCCCTTTATATGGCCAACGCCGGCGGCGCCTGGGACAATGCCAAAAAGGTGGTCGAAGTCGATCTGAAAGAAAAAGGAACGCCTCTGCATGAAGCCGCCGTTGTCGGCGATACCGTCGGCGATCCTTATAAAGACACTTCGTCGGTCGCCCTCAATCCGATCATCAAGTTTACCACCCTGTTCGGGCTGTTGGCGGTGGAAATGGCGGTTGCCGCACCCCGCTGTCTGTCGCTCGGACTTGGCGTCAGCTTTTTCCTGATCGGCCTGATCTTCGTATGGCGTTCGTTCTACCGTATGCGGATCAGCGTGCAAAAATAGCCTAAAGCTGTTTCCATGCAATAAAAATCCTCAAAATTGCACATAATTTTGAGGATTTTATTGCATATTGAATTTATATCTTATACTATCGCCACAAATGAAAAAGTTAAACATTTACATCGCCCGTCAGATATTCATCGGGTTTTTGCTGGTCACCTTTTCGCTGATGTCGATTTTGTGGCTCACCCAGTCTTTGCGCTTTGTCGAACTGGTCACCAACAAGGGCCTGCCGCTCAGCCTGTTTATCAAAATGACTTCTTGCCTGATGCCGCGCCTGTTTGCCCTGTTGTCGCCGATTTCGCTTTTTGTGGCGGTGTTGTTCGTTTACAACCGGATGCTTTCCGACCGCGAACTGGTCGTGATGAAATCGGCGGGGATCAGTCCGTGGCAAAACGCCAAGCCGGCTTTTTTTGTCGGACTGGTGATGTCCGTCTTCGGACTTTATGTTTACAACTTCGCCATCCCGCAGGCCGAAAGATCCTTTGCCGATTTGGAGTGGCAGGTTAAAAACGACGTCTCTCACCTGATGTTCCGCGAAGGTGAATTCACCACTATGGAAAACGGTCTCACCGTTTTCATCACCGCTCACGAAAAAGACGGTTCGGTTCAGGGCATTCTGATCAACGACGAGCGCAATCCCAAAGCCAAAGTAACGGTTTCGGCCGAACACGGCGTCATCATTTATACCGAAAAAGGACCGCGGCTGATTATGGTTAACGGCGTCCGTCAGGAAATTGACAATAAAACCGCTCAGTTTTCTTCCCTCTCTTTCGACCGCTACTCGATCGACTTCGGCACCACCTCTTCGGCACGCAAACGCCACGATTCCGCCCGCTCCAAAACTTTGGAAGAACTGCTCAATGCCCGGAACAATCCCAACTTAAGCGAACAGGAAGCCAACCGTTATATTTTGGAAGGCAACCGCCGCTTAATGAGCCCCTTTTACAATTTGGTTCTGGCATTGCTCGGCTGCACCGGATTGCTTGTCGGCAACTTTAACCGCCGCGGACAAGGCAAAATCATCTCGCTTTCGATAGCCTCCATGGTATTAATCCAAGCCGGCGACCTTGCTTTCGGCAACCTTTGCACCAAAAGCCTGTACTTTCTGATTTTGGTCTATGCTAACCTGATTATACCTTTTGTTATCTGTATTTACCTGCTGTTATTTTACAATCCGGCCTGGTTTGTGCGCCGGCAACGCAACCGGAGTGCATAACCGATGTTGTCAAAAAAAACGTTAAAACGTATGCTGGTTATTTTTAGCGGAAGCCTGCTTTTGTTTCCGTTGTGGACGGCCGCCCAAAATACCCCTGAACCGGTGCGTCGGCGTTCTCAGATCCATTTCAGCGCCGATCAGGTCGAAGAGAATTCGCAGTCAAAAATCATCACCGCCAGCGGAAACGTCAACATTATCCGAGAAGGAACGACCCTCAAGGCCGATAAAATCACCTATGACCGCGCCCGTGACATTATCACCGCTTCCGGTAACGTCAGCATTGTTCAACCGGACGGAACCACCATGTTTGCCGACAACGCGCAGTTGGAAGACAAAATGTCCAAGGGAACGATTCGCGAAGTCAAAATGATCCTTGCCGACGAAAGCCGGCTGGCCGCGCGCCGCATCAAACAATCGCCGAACAAAAACAAATATTTCTTTTACGGCGTCTATTCGCCTTGTGACGTTTGCAAGGACAATCCGTCGCCGCTGTGGCAGATCAAAGCGCGCAAAATCACCCATGACGCCGCCAACCAGGACGTCTATTATCGCGACGCTTTCATCCAGATCAAAGACATCCCGGTCTTTTATACGCCGTTTATGTCGCACCCGGACCCGACGGTCAAACGCCGTTCGGGCTTTCTGCCGCCGTCGCTGCGTTCCACGTCGTATCTGGGCAGTTCGCTGCAGCTGCGCTATTTCTGGAACATTTCCGATCACGAAGACTTCTTGTTTTCGCCTATACTGAGCGCCGAACAGGACATTGTATGGGGGGGCCGTTACCGCAAAATGCTTTATAACGGCGACCTGTCTCTTGAAGGCACTTTTATGGAAGACAAGAACACGCATGAATCGCGCTACAACATCTTTGCCAAAGGACGATACGAAATCGACGATTTCTGGCTTGCCAGCATGGACATCAACTATGCTTCCGACGGCGCTTATTTAAAAGATTTGTCCCTCCCCGGCAAAACCGAAACCTGGCTGACCTCCAGAGCGGCATTTGAACGTTTTGAGAACCGCAATTACGCGTCTGTCGAGGCTTATTCCTACAAACTGGTCAGTTATTCGCTGCGCGAATATCATATTTCTGAATTTGAGAAACGTGACTACAGCAAGCCCTATATTCTGCCGCTGGCCACCTATGAACACATCAGCGACATTGCCGACAACGGTTCATACTTCAAAAACATCCTCGGCATGGCGTCGGTTTACCGCGAACGCGACGAAACCAAAACCCAGCGCGCCAGCATGATCAATTCATGGAACTTACCTTATACCAGCCCGTTCGGCGAAAAATACAAATTTGTGGCTTCGGTCAAATCCGACGCCTATTACATTGACAAATACATCAACAGCAATGATGACAGTTACACCGGGGCGGTCGGACGGGTTTTTCCTCAGGCCGGCATTGAATGGCGGCTGCCGTTTGTCAAAGCGACCGACACTTCGCGGCAAATCATCGAACCGATTATCGTGGCGGCGGTTGCACCCGACGGCGGCAACAAAATAAACAAAATTCCCAACGAAGACAGCCTGAACGCCCAGCTTGACGATACCAACATTCTGAATCTTGACCGTTACAACGGTTACGACCGCAACGATACCGGCAGCCGCATCAGTTACGGTTTCAACTGGAGTTCCTACGGCAACATCATGGGACGCACTTCGATATTCATTGCGCAAAGTTATTACTTCAGCGAAGATCAGAGCTTTGCCCAGAGCCTGGGTGACAACAGCCATTTGAGCGATTATGTCGGACGCGTTTACGCTGCGCCGACGTCCTATTTGGACTTCAATTACCGTTTTCGCATCGACCGCACCAACTATCAGCTGAAATACAACGAAATCAACGCCCGGATCGGCCCGGACATTCTTTCGGCTTATGTCTCATTCACTTCCATCAAAGGAAGAAAAGGCAACCGTCCCGACAGCAGTCTCTACTTTTTTGACGATTATCGGGAACGCAAAGAATTATATACTTCGGTTGAGGCAAAAGTCTCGCGCGACTGGACCATTACCGCCTATAACCGGCAGGACCTCACCAAAAAGTCTCAGGGTTCGCTGGAACACGGCGGCAGCATAATTTATGAAGACGAATGCTTTAAATTGGTCTTTGACGTTCATAAATACAACTCGACTGACCCCGACTACAAAGACAGCTATGAATATTCCGCAACTTTCCTGTTGAAAACGCTGGGCGGAATCGGTTCCAACTAAATTGAGGAGTAAACCATGATCAGAATCTTACTGATGGCACTATGTTTAATTTCATCTTTCGAAGCCCGCGCTCAATTTGCTCCCGGCTACCGGCGCGCTTCGGCGGAGAATGACGCCGCCGAGCCGGAACAGGAAGGACCGTCGGTTTTGTTCCGCGGCGCTTCTCAGGCGGAACCGGAACCTACTCCGCCGCCGGAACCGGTCGCGATTCGCAAACCGACCCCTTATACGGGATCAATCCGGATTCTGGCTCAGGTAAACGGCGACATTATCACCACCGAAGACATCAACAACCGGGTGCGCGCCTTTACCATGACGACCGGCATTCCTTACAATTCGCAAACCAAATTGCTGATCATCAACAAGGTGATGCAAAATACCATCGATGAAAAACTGAAAGCTCAGGACGCCGCCCGCAACAAAATTGACATCAGCGAAAAAGAAGTCGAAAATTCAATCGACGTCTTTTGCCAAAACAACAACCTGACGCGGGGACGGCTTAACCAAATGATGAAACAATCAGGCGTGGATCCGCAGGTCTTTCGCGAACAGATGAAAAACGATCTGGCATGGATTCGTTTGGTTCACCGCAATACCATGGGCGAAACCATTACCGAGCCCGAAATCAAAGAAGCGCTGGCCTTGGCCGCCCAAGACATGAGCAAACCCAAATTCATGCTTTCCGAAATTGTCATTCCGGCCAAAGAAGCCAAGCATATTTCACAGTTGGTCGAAAATTTGCGCCGCGATCCGCGCTTTGAACTTTATGCCGCCCAATTTTCGCAAAGTCCAAGTTCGTCTTCGGGCGGACGGCTCGGCTGGGTCAACGAAGGGCAACTGCCGCAAACGCTTGAAAACAGCGTTCGCAAGCTTTCTTCCGGCCAGGTCAGCGACCCGGTTTTGTATAACGGCGACTATTATATTTTCAAAGTTGAAAAGAAGTTTGATCCGGCCCGGGACCAAATGCCGACACCGACCGCCAAAGAAGTGGAAAACATGCTGCGCAATCAGAAAAACGAACGCTATGCCGCGCAACACCTGCAGGAACTGCGGCAACGGGCAATGATCGAACTGAAAGAATAAAAGATGCTCCCGTCGCTGCGCCAAACGGTGGAAAACCACGGATTGCTTGCTTCAAAAGCCTTAGGGCAAAATTTTCTGCTTGACCGTAACATCACCGACAAAATCATTCGTCTCAGTCTCAACTGCCAAGGCATCGACAGTTTTGCGGACTGTCACGTTTGCGAAATCGGCCCCGGACCGGGCGGCCTGACTCGGGCGATCGTCGAAGCGGCGCCGGCTTCCCTGACCGTTATCGAAATGGACCGCCGCTGTATTGAGATTATGGAGGAACTTAAAGCGCAAACCCCGATTCCGTTTCGCATTATCAACGGCGATGCCCTGCAATATGACCTGAGCCGCGAAATTGACGCGCCGCGGCAAATCATCAGCAACCTGCCTTACAACGTTTCGGTTCCGCTTCTGATCGGCTGGCTGCAAGACAGCAGCCGTTACCGGGCAATGACCCTGATGTTTCAAAAGGAAGTGGCCGAGCGCATTACGGCGCCGACCCGTTGTAAAGATTACGGCCGGCTTTCGGTTTTGGCACAACTTACTTGCGGCATCGTCAAATTAATGGACTTGCCGCCGGAGTGCTTTACCCCGGCTCCGAAAATCTGGTCCACCGTTTTGTTGTTCCGCCCCAAGACAACAGTGCCCGACAAACAAATTTTGCAAAAAGTGGAAAAAATTACCTCGGCAGCTTTCGGGCAGCGCCGCAAAATGCTGCGCCAAAGCCTCAAACAGTTTCCCGGACTGACGGAAAAATGCGGCAGCCTCGGCATCAGCCTGACCGCCCGCGCCGAAGAACTGACGCCGGAAATGTTTCTGCAGCTCGCCCAAAATCTGTAATACGCCCGCTGACTATTCGGCAAAAATTTAAATGTTGACAAAAATCGGGATTGCTGTATCCTTCTTATACAAAAAAATTATCAGTTCATTATTACAATTCTAGTATTTATTCACTTTAAAAAATTCTGACATCATGGAAAAAATTGCAACTTTTACCACCCCGGAAGCCCGGTTTCTGTCGAACTTCTATCCCTACAAAAAAGACGGGAGTAAATATGAGTTCCCGACCCAGGTCGGTTCTTTGCTCTGCAGCGACAAAATAAAGGTTTTCCTCGAAGGCCTTTGTTTCGATTGCACCGAAAATGCCTATCAGGCAGCTAAAACCAAGGACATTGAACTGCGAAAAAAATTCACAATCATGTCTCCTTACGAGGCAAAAGCTTACTGGAACGGCAAAGAAGACCAAATCCGCGAGGACTGGGACAGCGTCAAATATCAGATTTTGAAAGATCTGAACCGCCAGAAGTTTACTTGGCATCTGCCGCTGATGTATATGCTTGCTCAAACCGGCGATGCCGTTCTTGAAGAAGGCAACACATGGGGGGACACCTACTGGGGCATCTGCGACGGCGTCGGCGAGAACAATCTCGGCAAGATTCTGATGGAAATCCGCGACACCCTGCCGTTTCCCGTTCTGTACAAGAACCGCAACGGCAATCTTGAGCTGAGTACTCAGAGAAGAAGCCACATGAAGCCGATCGGAATGTTTCCTTTTAAAGGCCGACCGTCTTTACTGGTACATCTGGCCGATCGTAAAATGACCTTTGAAGAGGGAATTGCCTACTACAAAAAATTTCGGAATATGCATTCCGACAATAACGGCATTGATCTTTATTGGCAGATCCCCGATTGGTCAATGGCATGGGAATTTATGTACTGTGAAAAGGATATCTTGAATTTTCAGGTTCAGACGGGAACAGAAGCTTTCTTTTGTGCCTCTTCTCATACCACCGAGGTTAGTAGCGACTTTCTCACTCAAACCACATGGCTTGATCTGAGAAAAGATAAACGCGACTGCCGACTGCTTCAGATTATCCTGACGGCGGATTTTAAGATAAAGTGAATCAACAAAAGAAAACCTGCGTCTGACGCGTGATTTTCTTAACACACTCAAGCGGGAATTGATAATTCAATTCCCGCTTTTTTATTACATGCCTTACAGAAAACCCCGAGTTTACTCGGGGCTGAATGCAAAGGTGTCGTTAGACACCGCTCCACGCCAACGAGCGTGGTCAAACCGTAGGTTTGTAGCTGATTAGAACCCCCAGTTTACTGGGGGATATCTATTTCTTTTTTTCAACAACTCCGCCTGTCTTTTTTTGTCAAATTTTGGCTTGATTTTATGCCGCGGTTATGCTATAGAAAACTTTAGTAATTTATTATTAACAGAATTAAACACTATGCCATATGAAAAGAAATGACGTATTTCCTGCCTTTGCCCAGAAGCTGGGTATTGACAGAAGAAAGTTGCAAGACCAAAACCTCGGCGACGGGAAAATCTACCTGCCTTACTTTCAGGACATTTTCACCAACATCAAGAAAAAGCTGAAAGAAGAGCGGGAGAACTACGATACGGTAGACGAATTCAGCGACAAGTCCGCTTCTCCGTGGTCTTATCTCGATCCGAGAGCGCCGGTACTGACTTTGGCCCGTCTGCTTACCCTGCATTCCGGAAGAACAGCCTCCAGGATTCGCGCGGAATGTACCCGCCCCCTGATCACGGCTGATTTGCTGTGGAAGTTTTTGGCCGTGCAGATGGAAACCTCCGTCGACCGCCTCAATCCGGAAATGAAAGTACGGGAAATCAGGCTGCCGCTGGCCGGCTATGACAAACATTCATGGCTGACTTTCGTCATCTGGGCCGACAATTTGTTCGGAGACGGCACCCTCGCCGCCAAAAGCGACCAACTTGCCGACCTCCGCGTCACCGAGCTGTTCGGGTTTTGGATCCGTTCCTGAGCTTGCAATCGCATTTCAAAAGAGAAACCTGTAAAGGTTTCTCTTTTTTCTTTATCGGCACAGCTCTGTCGGTCTCCGCACAGAGCCCCTTCCGCTTTTTATTCGCTGATTTTTCCCAACGGATGTTTTTGCATCACCGTATCAATCAACTGCTGCGACACGATATGAGTATAAATTTCGGTGGTGGAAATATCTTCATGCCCCAGCAATTTCTGCACGCTGCGCAAATCCACGCGGCGGTTAAGCAAATGAGTGGCAAACGAATGCCGCAAAACGTGGGGAGAAATCCGCGACGGCGAAATTCCGGCTTCGACCGCCAGATTTTTGAGGTTTTTGAAAAAGTTGTCACGGGTAATATGACCCGATGCCGAGCGCCGGGAAGGAAACAGCCACGGCGAACCGCTTTTTCCGACATACCGCTGCCGCTGCCCGACATAGCGCAAAATAATGCTGAGCGCCGCATCCGCCACCGGAATCAGCCGCTCTTTGCTGCCTTTGCCCATAATCAAAATCTGTTTTTTTTCAAAATTGATGCAGTTTTCCGGCAGTCCGACCAACTCGGAAACCCGCAAACCGCAGGCATACATCAGCGCAAACATGGCCGTCAGCCGCTGGCGGGCAAAGTCTTCGCCCCTTTCCGCCGTTGCCAGCAACCGTTTGATTTCTGGCGCGGTCAAAAACTTGGGCAACGTTTTTTCGCGCCGCGGCGACAAAATTCTGACGGTCGGATTGTCGCCGATTTCCTTTTCCGAATACAAGAACTTATAGAATTCCCGCAGAGCCGACAACTTACGGGCCTGTGTCCGGGGTGCAAAACCGCGTTGCGCCAAATATTGCGCAAAAGCGGAAATGTCCCGCTCTTCCGCCCGCGTCGCGTCGGTACCGAAAAACTCGAAAAACTGCAAGATATCACGCCGATAGGCCTCGAGCGTATTTTGCGCCGCGCCTTTTTCGGCCGCCATCATTTCGAGAAAATTTTCCAGATTCTGCCCCGTCATCGCATCGCCTATCCGGCAAAAGTATTTTCCAGCGGCTGTTCAACTTTTTCGGGCGTGAACGGGATCTCCCGCGAAATCACCCACAATACCGCGGCGGCCACCACTGCCGCAATGACATAAAACCAGGTTTTGCTGCTTTTCTGACGCATATTTTCACCTTTTGTAAAAAAAATATTGATAAAATTTAAACTGTTTATATTATGACATCAAATATTTGAAATAAAGATTAACAAACCATGCAAAACGATAAAATAATTTTACTTGTCGGCCTGATGGGAAGCGGTAAAACCAGTGTCGGCAAACGTCTGGCCAAAAAACTCGGGCTGCCCTTCGTTGACGGCGACCAGGAAATTGAAAAAGCCGCCGGTCTGCCGCTGGTTGACGTTTTGAAATGCTTCGGCGAAGAAGAATACCGCGCCGGCGAAGAACGGGTGATGAAACGGCTGCTGCAGGGCGAGCCCTGCGTACTTGCTTCCGGCGGCGGATCCTTTGTCCCGCAGCAAACCCGGGAACTGGCGCGGCGTTATGCCATCACCGTCTGGCTCAAAGCCGATCTCGACATTCTTTATCACCGCACCTCGGGCCGCAAACACCGCCCGTTTATCGAAGGCAACGACCAGCACCTCAAAAACAAACTCGAGAAATATATTCAGGAAGAATATCCTTATTATTCCGAAGCCGACATCGTGGTCGAAACCCGCGAAGAAATGGTTGACCGTACCGTCGAACGGGTGATTGAAGCCATCCGCGATTTCGACGGCCGCGCCGGGGACGAAAACGCTGCCGATATTGCGCACGCCCTGTAATATTTTTCTTGCCAAATAAAATATTTAGGTATAAATATAGCCCCGATATCGGAGATTCGATATCAGTTTAACATTAATTCACACGCAGGCGCGGCGGAACCGTTTTCGGCCTTCGCTCCGGTGCTTGGCAACAAGCCAGAAAGCCTGCGGAGGTTTAACCGGAAAATAAAGGATATAAATATGTCACTTCCTAAATTTACAATCCGTCAGATGATTGAAAACGGCGTTCATTTCGGACACCACGCCCGTCGTTGGAACCCGAAAATGGCCAGCTACATCTACGGCAAAAAAGACAACGTTCACATTATCGACCTGCAGCAGACCTACCCGATGCTGTACACGGCTTTGAGTGCAGCCAAAGAAATTGCCGCCAACGGCGGTAAAGTTCTGTTTGTCGGCACCAAAAGACAGGCTCAGGACATCATCAGAGAAAACGCCGAAAGATGCGGACAGTATTATGTAAACTACCGTTGGCTCGGCGGCATGCTCACCAACTGGAAAACCGTTTACAAATCGATTTCCCGTCTGGTCAAACTGAACGAAATGTTCGAAAACAACGCCACCGAAGGCTACACCAAAAAAGAACTGCTCAATCTGCGCAAAGAGCAGGACAAACTGGCTAAAGAACTCAGCGGCGTTATGAACATGGGCGGTCAGCCGGACCTGTTGTTTGTCGTTGACATGCCGAAAGAAGATCTGGCGATCAAAGAAGCCAAAAAGCTCGGTATCCCGGTTATCGCAATTGCCGATACCAACGCCGACCCGACTTTGGTCGACTTCCCGGTTCCCGGCAATGACGACGCCATCCGCGCCATTCAGTTCTATTGCGAACTGGTATCTTCCGCTGTTTTGGACGGTATTCAGGCCGAAATCGCCGCTCAGGGCGTTAAGGTAGACGAAATCGTTGCCGACGCCGATGCCAAACCGGCCAAGAAAAAAGCCGCGATCAAAGAAAACAACGAAGAAGAAGCCGAGGCTCCCAAAGAAGCCAAAAAAGCTTCCGCCAAAAAAGCTAAAGCTGCCGAATAATTTGCGGCTGACAAATTAGCAACTCATCAATGGCGGTATTTTAGACCCTAAAATATCGCCATTTTAATTCAAACATCAGATTGGGGAATTAGAAAAAATGACCGAAATTACTGCCGCTATGGTAAAAGAATTGAGAGAATCCACCAGCGCCGGAATGCTTGACTGCAAAAAAGCTCTGGTCGAAGCTCAGGGCGATATGGAAAAAGCCGTTGACTGGCTGCGCAAAAAGGGCCTCGCTTCCGCGGCCAAAAAAGCAAGCCGCGTTGCCGCCGAAGGTCTGGTTGCCGTTGCCGTTGAAGGTAACAAGGGCGCCGTGGTCGAAGTCAACTCCGAAACCGACTTTGTCGCCAAAAACGAAATCTTTCAGGAATATGTTGAAGACGCCGCTTTGGTTGCCTTGATGAACAACGGCGAACTGTGCGACATGAAAAACTTCCAGTGCCCGAAAGTTCATAAGTCTTTTGAAGAACGCCTGACCGATATGATCGCCAAAATCGGTGAAAACATGAACCTGCGCCGCGCCAAAGTGGTTGAAGTCAGCGAAGGCGTGGTTGCACCCTATGTTCATAACGTTGCCCGCAACAATCTGGGCAAAATCGGCGTGCTGGTTGCTCTGGAATCGACCGCCGACAAAGCCAAACTGGCCGAACTGGGCAAACACATTGCGATGCATATTGCTGCTTCGCAGCCGCAGTTTTTGACCATTGCCGACGTTGATCCGGCTGCCGTCGAACACGAAAAGTCCATTTTCGTCGACCAGGCCAAAGCTTCGGGCAAACCGGAACACATCATTGAAAAAATGGTTGAAGGCCGCGTTAAGAAATATTACGACGAAGTCGTTTTGGAAGAACAGGCCTACATTATGGATCCGGACAAAAAGGTTAAGCAGGTTATTGCCGACGCCGCCAAAGAACTGGGCGCCGACGTCAAAATCAAAGACTTTGCCTGCTTCAAACTGGGTGAAGGCATCCAGAAAAAAGAAGAAGACTTTGCTGCCGAAGTTGCTGCTCAGTTGAACAAATAATTTTTCTTTTTATAAAAAAACCTGTTTACTTCTCAAAGTAAACAGGTTTTTTGTTTTAGCGATGAAACTTAAAAAAATCCTAATAACTTCAACAAAACCGGCCTTCTGCAAAACTGAGATTAGGGAAAAAATATCCCAAGAGAAAACACCGGTTCAACAATCTAAAAGCTCTACCACTCCCAACCAAGTGCTAATGCTCTTGCTTTGAGAGAGGTGCTTTGGGCATAGAAACGCTTTAATCGCTCACGACGAAGCTTGATCATCATTCCTCGGTTATCCTTTTTGTCTTTTTCTTTTGAATAAACAGAAAGGAGCTTGTCAATAGTTTGGACATCCATTGACGCCACAAGCTTTTTAACAATCCGGGGCTGCATTTTGGGTAGTGCTTCAGAATCCACAATTATATAACCCTTAGCCCGTATTTCTTTGGCCAGACGTGTTCTGTTATCTTCCAAAACCTTAAGAACTTTCTGCTTATCCGGACAAAGTTCTTCACAATGCGCCTGGAGTGCCTCAATTGTATTTTCCGTATCTTCTGCCAGTTGCAACAGTTCGTTCAACTTCATTGAGCTAAATTCTACGGTTACGATTTTTGCCGCTAACGTTTCGGCATTATCAATTATTTTTTGTTGTTCCATAATTAAAGAGATTTTAGTTAATAATATGAAATTGAGAAATAATATATTGACACCCATTACTATAAATTTTGTTTCTAAAAAAGTCAATAAACATCACTGAGCAAACCGCCGGTTCTCAAACGGCTACAAACCTGACGGACCGTACCCGTCAGGGTAGAAAATATCTGGCAACACCTTTCCGTCACCAAAAAACGCGGGGTTTTCTGTAAGGCAACTCATAACTGGTTCTTTTTTCGAACAAAAGCCCTTAAGACACGCCGTTAACGGCGTGTTTTTTTTGACGATCGACGAAAAAAGCGGCGGCAATGTTTCGTCACGGCAACCCGGCCGCGCCGACTTTCCCATCCTCGGCTCAGAACAGTTTCCCCGATTCCCGGGCCGCTTCCGTTTTTTTCTCTTTGTCGCGGCGCCGTTTTTCTTCGTCATCGTCACTCAGCCGGTCCGGCGCGTCTTCATGTTTCGCTTTACCGGCACAAACCTCTTTAAGCAGCTGATTTTCGCTGTTTCTTTCATCAGCGGGCAAGGCAGAAGGTTTCTCCTCTTGGCGACGCGTGACCCCACAATAGCTATCGACCAGCGTCAGCTCAATCTTTTTATTATAAAAATTAAGCAGCTTATTATAAATGTCCCAGCTAAAAGTTTGTCCGATTTCGACTTTATCAATTTTCTGCCAGCTGTAACCGGTGTGATCGGCAACCGCCTGCAATCCCAACGACTGTTTCTTGCGACAACGATGAAATTCCTGCCCCAGCTGCCGTTTGAGGATGTGTCTGATTGGCATACCCAAACTCCCAAAGTTTTGTTAAAATAAAACTCACCTTGAGGATTCAAGGTGAGGGAGTTCACAACTGACAAGTAATAAGCAGTCCGAGTTATTCGATACATCCGAAGACATACTTATATCCCCGGCTCTCTCGCAGAAGTCGTTTAATTACTTGAAGAGTTAGGATACCCTGCCGGTGACCTCTCACCGGCAACAACAGTATATAAGTCCTCAAAAACTTTTGCAAGTTTTTTGCCAAAAACGTCAAAGACAGCTCAGAAGCAGAAACAAAAAAACTCACCTTGAACAAACAAGGTGAGGGAGTTCCTAACTGTCAAGTAACCAACAGTCCGGGTTATTCGATATGCCAGAAAACACACTTACATCCCCGGCTCCCTCTTACAGGAGTCGTTTAATTACTTGAAGGGTTGTGATACCCTGCCGGTGACCTCTCACCGGCAGCAACAGTATATAAGTTCTCAAAAACTTTTGCAAGTTTTTTGCCAAAAACGTCAAAGACAACTCAAAAGCAGAAACAAAAAAACTCACCTTGAACAAACAAGATGAGAAATCATCCGACAAAAACCCCCGGAATCATAAAATTCCGGGGGTTTGTCAAACTCAGCCGCTGATAAACAGCCGTTGCGGCAAAGGTGCTCAGCAACTGCCGACACAGCGTTCCTGCATTTTGGCCCTGGCAATTTCGGCAATCGGGGCATAACGCGGATCCCGACCGGCCAGCTTGTCATAATCGTTAATCAACTCGATCAACAGTTCCAACGGAACGTCTTCGAGATAGCTCTCAACGACTTCGGGCGTCGAATCGGACACTTCCCTGAGATCAAGAACGTCATACCCGCGAAAGCGCAGTTCCTGCACCGCTTGGGTATAAGCGGCAATTATCCGCGTTTCCAGATCGCGATCTGCTTCGGGAACCGGCAACGCAACCGCCATTGACAACTGCCCTGCCCATTCGATCAGATTTTCGTCGCTTGCGGACGAAATCGTTGACGGCTGCAACTGTTGCAGCAGTTCAATCCATTGTTGTTTGGTTTTCATATTTGTACATTTAATAATTCTCGTTTACCAAGATAACAAGTCCTGCCGCAACCGGCGGCAAGACTTGTTATAAACACACTGCCGGGATATCAGTTCGGCATGTAACCGCCCATTCCCGAAAAACGGCGCACAAGTTCGTTGTTGATAAAAGACTGCATCCGGACATCTTTGTCATCGGTGCTGCCCTCCAACGCGGCGGACCATTCCAGCAGTTCCTGCATCCCCATGCTCATCAGCGCTTCAGCGACGGCTTCGGGGTTGGCATCGCGCAAATCGTCACTGTCAACGACCTGATAACCGCGTGCCGCCATTTCTTCGGTCACCGCTTCGTCAAACTCGGTGAAAATGCGGACAGTTTCCTGCTGCTGTTCGGTCAGTTTCGGCTGCTTTGAGACGACAATTCTGACAATGCGCAGCTTCAATCCCAGTTCACACAAGCTTTGATCGTCCAGTTTGGCGATATCTGTCTGAGCAAGTTCCTTCATAAACTCGTCCAGATTGATGTACATATTGACGTACTTTTCCATAACACTTAGAATTAATAATTATTGATACAAACAGTATGAAGCAGCCACCGTCAAAAAGCAAGCCCTAAATTGACAAAATATTCCGAAAATATTCAATCATTGCCGGCGGCGCGACCGCAGTACAAAAAAATCCGGCCGAATCTTCACAGATTCAACCGGAAATAAAAGACATCAAGGATCAGGCTTGTCCGCCCGTCGCCGCCCGCCGCATCAATTCGGCCTGGGCTTTTTCCTTCAGCAGGAGAAAAAGCTCGCTTTTATCCTGCCGGGTAATTTTTTCCAACGCATTGACCAGTTCCAGCAACTCTTCCATCGAATACGAATAGAGGACGTCATAGACCACCGGGGCATTGTTTTTCAGCAGATCAACCAGGGTCACCAGTCGAATGCCGCGCCGTTTCAGTTCGTTTTCCATCCGTTGCAGATAAAAACGGCAGCCGTTCAAAAACGTCAGCTCAACGCAGTCCAACTCACGGCGTGAGTAAGTTTCGCAAATCAGCTTGGTTTTGAGCATAGTCATAATCAAAGCATCATTATCAATCTTTTCCAGATCCATCCGTGTCAGCTCATTCAGAAACTCGACCGGATTAATTTTTTCGGTAACAATCATATTCTTAAAATTAATAATTAATTTAACGGTTAGGATTATACGACCGTTATAGACAAAAATCAACCTTTTTTCACAACTCAGGCCGCAAACAAGTCTTTTATTTTTTCAAAAAAGCTCTTTTCGGCCGGCTGACAGTTATCATCACCGCTGAGAGCACGAAATTCCTCCAACAGTTCTTTTTGACGCGCGTTGAGGTTAACCGGCGTTTCAACCCGGAATTCCACCCACAAGTCTCCTTTATCTATCGAACGCATCTTCGGCATGCCCTCGTTCTTGATTTTGATCCGCTGCCCGCTTTGGGTACCGGCTGCCACTTTCACTTCGATCTTATGCCCGTCAACCGCCGGAATTTCAATTGTGCCGCCCAACGCCGCACATGCCATCGATACCGGTACCTGAGCCAGCAAATCCGCCCCCTCGCGCATATACAGCTTATGCGGCTTGATACTTACAAACACATACAAGTCACCGTTGTGTCCGCCGCCGGTGCCGGGAATGCCTTCGCCGGACAAGCGAATACGTGTACCGTCGTCGATCCCGGCCGGAATTTTGATTTTGAGTTCCTTGGTATGGGGAACCGTTCCTTCGCCCCGGCATTCGGGACAAGCGTCCTTCAATTTGCGTCCGCGGCCGCCGCACTCGGGACAAACCGTTTCCATGATCATAAAGCCATGCTGACGGTGTACCCGGCCGCTGCCGTGACAGGCGGCGCACAGCGGCGGTTCTTTGCCGTCCTGAGTTCCAAAGCCGTTGCATTTGTCACAAACTTTTTCGGTCGGAAACGAAATTGTCTTTTCCAACCCGTTATAAGCGTCTTCAAGCGATATTTCCAAATCATAGCGCAGATTTTCGCCTTCTTTGCCGGCGCTGTTCCGCGCGCCGCGTCTGCCGCCGCCCATAAAATCGGAAAACACTTCGGAAAAAATGTCGCCGAAACCGCCGCCGAAATTAAAATCAAACGGGTTGGCGCCGCCGCCCTGTTCAAAAGCGGCATGACCGTAACGGTCATAGGCCGCCCGTTTTTGTTCGTCTTTCAAAACCTCGTACGCTTCGTTAATTTCCTTAAAACGGGCTTCTGCCTCCGCATTGCCCTGATTGCGGTCGGGATGGTACTTCATGGCCAGCCGCCGATACGACTTTTTAATCTCTTCGGGAGTTGCGCCTTTGGCCACTTCCAAAGTTTCATAATAGTCCTTTTTACTCATAACCGGTATGCTTTCTTGTTAAAATGATTTGTTTTCATGAGATATTTAGGGTGTTTATAGCCGAAACGCAAGCGTTTTGCAAGCCGAGATTAGCAAATTTATCAGGTTTAAAATCGGG
Source organism: uncultured Alphaproteobacteria bacterium (assembly GCA_910587405.1). Classification (GTDB taxonomy): domain Bacteria; phylum Pseudomonadota; class Alphaproteobacteria; order RF32; family CAG-239; genus JAFUYI01. Next base: position 17,727 of record CAJUKS010000008.1, on the reverse strand, counting down.
CCGTTGCCCTTATTTTAAATTTAAACCAGCAAGGAGAAAACAATGGGCAGAAAAATTAAAATCAAAGATATGACAAATCTCACCTATCAGGACGACGACGAAAAGGATTTTCATATCAAAACCGTGGACGACGAAAACCTGATCACGCCCAATTACGGCCTCGACGATCAGGAAGAATTCATTTGTGACATGCACAATTTCGGCGACAGCGACGACTTGCCGGTCAGTGATCGCGCAATGATGAGCAGCCGCCAACGCTGCGACTACCCCTGACCGCTATCCGTCATCTTTCTTCCGATCAAAATACCGGACTCTTGTCCGGTATTTTCAGTTTGTTCCCCGACAAAAAATCCCGGTCTGTCAGCCGACGGACCGGGAAAAGGCAATATGGATGCAAAAGCACTACTCGCCGCGTCTGATTTTTTCGATCAGTTCTTTTACCGAAGGGATGCAACCGTTGCGATACAACGGATCGGTCGCAAAACGATAAACCTGATGGCCGGCAAACAGCAAATGATCTTTGACGCTGCCGCCGTGACCCACTTCGTACAGAGTTTTGTGAATACAGTAGGTACGCGGATCCGGAATACGTCCGGTTGATCCGGTCGGACTTGCCGCCGACCAGGTTGAAAACTGGCATTGCGACAAACAACCGACGCAGTTTTTGCGATCCTGCTTCATTTCTTCCCAGTCTTCGGGAGTCATAAAGACGACCGTGCCGTCCGGCGTTTCCTTAATTGCGGTCAGCCCGGCATTAATTTGGTTGTTGGCCTTGCTCATGTCGTCGGGCCGGATAAAGACGGTTTTGTGTTCGCTCATTTTCAAAGGCTGGCTGAATTCGGCATCGGCCTCGCTCTTAAAGGCAATTTCGCCGTTTTTGCGGTCCAGCAGTTTTTCGAGGAAAGTGTTTTTAATTGCCGAAGAGAAGAAACCGGTCGGGCTGAAACGCTGCAAAATAACATCGCCTTTCTTGACCTGCAGCATCACCTTTTTCCAAGCTTCGCTCACCGGACTTTCTTTGGTGATCATCGGACGGGTCCCGAACTGGAAGGCCAACGGGCCGATTTCCGGATTGTCAATATAATCTTCCCAGTCTTTCAACGACCAAATGCCGCCGGCCAAGATAATCGGCGTTGCGGTCAGACCGTATTTGTTCATCAGGCTGCGCAATTCCACAACCCGGTTATACGGTGTTTCCGGTTTTGCCGGGTCTTCGGCGTTGGACAAGCCGTTATGTCCGCCGGCCAGCCACGGATCCTCATAGACCACGCCGCCCAAAAACTCGGTAAAGTTGGCATAGGCGCGTTTCCACAAAATGTTGAACGCACGGGCCGAAGAAACAATCGGATAGTAATAAACGCCGAATTTGGAAGCCAGCGCGCCAAGATGATACGGCATCCCGGCGCCGCAGGTAACGCCGTTGATCAGGCCCTTGGCCTTTTCGAGCACGCCTTCGAGTATCCGTTGCGAATCAGCCAACTCCCACAACATATTCATATGGATGCGGCCGTTGCCGTTTGAAACCTCATGGGCAACTTCCGCCTGGGCGATTCCGCCTTTGATGGCTCTTTCGACCATTTCTTCATGGCGTTCCGGCCGCGACTTTTTAAAGAAAATCTCTGAAACGACATTGCCTTTTTCGTCATAAAAATCCGGACTGACGCCGGAGAAAGTGCCGACGCAGTTTTCATGCGCCCAGGCGCCGCTGCTGCGTCCGTCGCTGGCATTAATGCCTTTGCCGCCTTCGACCAGCGGCAGGACTTCTTTGCCGGAAATGAGAATGGGATTTAGATTTTTCAAGTTATAAACCTTTCATAGTATTTTATTTGCCCAACTTTATACCACAAAAAATTTTTATTTCATAGCAAAATTTAAGAAGCCAGCATCAATATTTCAAGGGGCAGACGATTAACCGCGATCAAAGCGACCAAAAGGCAGATAAACGCATAAACCTCCAACAACAGCGGCAGCATCTCGTAACGAAACAACGGCACCTTGGGACGCAGTTTTTGAAAAAGGCGGTGAATCGACGCCATAATCAAGGTAATGCCGATTGCCTGCACGCCGATTCCGGCGGTTTTCAGCGCCTCGGCAAACGGCGCCGCCATAAAATGAACCATCCCGAAAAACAGCAGGTAAACGACCGTCGCCGCCGCCGTTATATGGTTGGCGCGGATCACCCGCCGCCGTTCCATTATCTTTTCCTGTTCCATTTGCTCGGGCGACATCTTGTCAATCTCAAGCCCGCGTACGGTTTTAGGGGTTTGCAGCTGCTGACGCCGTTCCTGCATGTCCGACTTAAACTTCTCGTCCATCAGACACAAACCGCATCCCTTGGAAGTAAAATAGGCATGGTCGGAGTTCTTTTTGCACGGACGCAGGTTTTGCAGCAGATTGCGCAAATGCCTTTCCCATTCGGCCGCCGTGGGGCGTTTCATTCCCTTAACGAAAGCCCGGTCAAACAATTCGAGCGTGTCTTTGGCAAAATAATCGTGAATACTGTAAGGATGCGGCGCCTGATAAAGATCGGCCCACGAACCGTAAGCATAGCGATAGGCGGCAATCCGTTCCTGAATCGTCAGGTTCGGAACCCCTTGCTTGCGCGGAACACCGGAAAACGGATGAATTCCGTTGTTCAGCAATTTGAACAAAATCACCGCCAACGCAAATTTGTCCTGCTCTTCGCCCATCTGCTCGCAACTGAGCTGCATGCCCTCGGGATAAATATATTCCTCACTGACAAATTCGGCCGGATAGCGGCTTTTTTCGCCGCGAATTGAAAAACCGTCACAATCCAGAATCGCAATCAGCATGCTTTGTTTGTAAACATATACATTGGACGGTTTGAGGTCGACGATGTAATGCCCTTTCTCGTGCAAGGCCGCCACCATGGTACAAAGATTATAAGCCGCCTGAACCCGATGTTCATATTTTTCGGTCAGTTTAAGCTTGTGGCGGATTGCCTTTTGCATAAAGTGATCAAGCGATGCCGCCTGGCTCAAATCGATCAACGGCATCAGATAACCGACGCAAAAGCCGTTTTCGTCTTCCAACAACGCTTCCGGCCATGCAATCTGAACATAGCTGTTGCCGTCTTCCATCGTAAACTGTTTGCCGTCTTTCATCGCCGGCGAAAAACTGGGACGGTTGAGCAGCATTGCCTGCAGCTTTTCGCGGTTGGTGCTGCTTTTGCCGAGATTATGGAAAATTTTTGCCACCATCTGCGGATGGCCTTTTACCCGGAAGATACGGCCGGCGGCACCGCCTTTGTTGATCAACTCGCCCAGAGTGATCTGTTCCCAGGTTCGGTCGCCGTAAATGGCATTATACATCGGCGCAGTTTCTTCCATCACAGTTTGGCCCATAAGAAAGTTTTGTCGTCCGGATTAAGCTTTTGGGCGCGCATCGTGTTCAAAGTGTTGGAAAGCGCACGCACGGCTTTGGTCTTCAGCTTTTCCCCATCCAGAAAATTATTGATCGGCAGCAAAAAGTTCGGTTCGATACGGCTGAAATCAGGGGCAAACGAAAAGTTTGTCAGGCCGTCGGACATCAGCATCAGCGTATAAGCCTGTTCAAAGGTCGTAAAACGTAACGTATCTTCCCAATCGTCCATCGTGTAAAAATAGGTCTCACAAGAGAAAACCCCGTTTTCCGGCCGCGAGGCGACATAACGCGACAGGTCCGGCGCCGTAAAGGCAATCGCGGCACCGTCGCCGATATGAAAGAAAATCCCGCGGCCGCGATGACAGACCGCACCGACCACCGTCGCCGCAAAAGCCATGATTCCTTTGGGATTGTTGGCGGAATTGAGACGGTGAAACATCAGTTTGTCGCGCGCAACCGAAATGGCATTGACCACCGCGGAACGGATATCGTCAAACGGCGCATTGGCCAGCAGATCGACCAGGGTATCGCAGACGATCCTGGCGCCGATACGTCCGTAACGGGTTGAGCCGGCACCGTCCGAAACCACGGCTACAAAATTTTCACCGCGGGTCGAATAGCGGCAATAATCCTGACAGGGCTGCCCGCGGCCGCGGTGTATCGGCCCGGTAATGCAGGTTGCGCGTACTTTGATTTGCCGACGGTCAGTTTTCTTCATCCCAGTTTCCCGTATTATCAAACAAATCGCCGGCGTTGGGCGCCGCTTTCGAAATGCACGAAACGCTTCGGCTCAGCCAGAGGAAAAATTCGGTAAACTTCAAACCGGTCAGCCGTTTGGGCGTATTAAGAGAAAAGCGCGCCAGCTTCTCGAGGTTGGCTCCTTCGGTACCCACCGCATGAATAACCACTTTTTTGTTTTCCTGCGCCTGGCAGCACTTGCGGGCGGTGCTTTCCCAATCATAGTCGGTCGGTTCGCCGTCGCTGATCAGAAAAATCCACGGCCGTTTGGAAGTGATGCCGCAACTGTCATACAAACACTTTTGCTCTTCGATCTTCTGCAAGGCCAGTTCCATCGCTTTGCCGAGCGGCGTCAAACCGCCGGCAACCATTTCCGGCGCCGAAAAGTTCATAGCGTCAATCCAGTCGGCCGAGACTTCGGTTTCGTCTTTGCCGAAAGCTTTGATAATCAACAACTGAACCCGCGAACTGGCGTCAATGTCCTCTTTCAGTTCTTTTTCCAACGCTTTCAGCCCGACGTTCAATTGCTTGATCGGTTCGCCGCGCATGGAACCGGAACAATCCAGCACCAAAACGCAGGGGGTTCGTTCGTTGGCGTTGTCGGCAAATTCGACATACGGGATCATTTCATCCACAAAATTGTTTTCTGCCATCATAATCCTCCTTGTCTCTACTGCCGCGGATAAGAATGGGGATAGCCGCTGCCCTCAAGCGCTGCCGGAGCGGAGACTTTGCCGCAGCCGCTTACGGACAAAGCGACCGCCGCCAACAAGATCCAAAAAAGTACCGAGGCTTTTTTCATATTCTTTTACCTTTTGCTTGTCTATTTGATTATTATGGTTATATATTATTCCTCAACCGGAGACAAGATAAAAATATGGTCAGTAAGCAGATGAAAAAAATTTGTAGAATGGTAACGCTGGCAATGCTGTGTTTGCAAATTCCGACGGTCTGGGCAAACGAAAAAGGCGTCAACATTTATCACGTGCCCCGTCAGGCGCCGTCAAAAGTCATATACGGCGAAACCGGCAGCAAGGTCAAACTTTCTGATTTTGACGGCGATTTTGTGCTGGCCGTCTTTTGGTCAAGACATTGCACGCCCTGCCTGCGCGAAATCGAAAGCCTCAACGCTTTTGCCCGTCAAACCAAGGATGACGGCATCCGGGTTATTATGATTTCTCCCAAAAAAGAATGGCAAGGCGGATTTTCCGAACAACGGCGGCTGTTGAAAAAGTTCGGCGGCAATGACCTCGAAATGTACGTTGACGACAAAAACGACATGGCCTCGGCGTTGGGAATTTTTTCCTCGCCGGTAACCGTATTGATCAGCCGCGAAGGCAAAGAAATCGGCCGTATCCGCGGCAGCGCCGACTGGGACAGCCCCCAAGTAATCGAATATATTTATAAAATCAAGGCCGAACACGGTTAAAATTTTGTGAAAAAAGCCGGCAAACGCCGGCTTTTTTTTACGATTCAAATTGCAGCCCTAACTCTGCTCGCGCAATCCGGGAAACAGTTCTTTGCCCAACGACAAACGGCTGCGTTGAGTATCAATCGAAGTCGCCAGATTGAGCTTGCCGGTTTTGATAATCGCGCGGACCTGATCCCCTTGAGTGGTGTCGGGGTTGGCAAAAAGATAAGAAACTGTCGGCACCTTTTTGCGAATACCGTTCAAAGTCTGATGCAAAACCGCTAACATCCCGCGCGAGAACAAGTCATAGGCTAGTTCTTCCGTCATCCCCGAAGAAGAAGCATATTTAATCACCGAGTTGATGGCGTCGGTCACGTTGTTGGCGTGAATGGTCGACAAAACCAGATGCCCGGAAGTACAGGCGCGCAATACTTCGCTGGCGGTTTCGGGAGTACGAATTTCGCCTACCAAAATAAAACGCGGCTTGGAACGCAGGGCCGACTTAAGACAACCGCCCCAATTGCCGTCAATCGGCTGAGTCTGTTTGCACAAACCGAGACTGCCGTTAAGCGCATTGTAGCTGCCGTCCAGCGGCATTTCTGCCGGATCTTCGATCGTATAGGCAAAACCGCCTTCATTGATCAGGTATTCTTTCATCAGCGACGAAACCGCGGTGGTTTTTCCGGCGCCGGTCGGCCCCGACCACAAAATCAACCCGGCAGAGTTGCCCAGCTTGAGCAGATATTTGCGCAATTCGGGCGCAAAGCCGAGTGTACTGAAAGCCGGAACTTCAGGCGGCATCTTGCGGGCGCAGTATTGAATGCCGTAAATGCTGACGCTGCGTTCGACACGATACAGAATTTTATTATACAAAACCGAATAGCTCGGATTGTGGCCGTCATAACAGCTTTCCAGTTTATCATAAAAATAGTTGAAATCATCGGTCTTGATTTTCATCAGGCCGTTGGCCGTTTTGCCGTCCGGAATATAGGCAACCTTATCGGGGGTGATGTAAATATCGGAAAAGCTTATTTCATTAACTGTACTCATCAAAAGGGTCCTGTTGGTTAGTTGATTGTTTCTCCGGGATAGACGCCGAAAAAGTCTCCGCGCTGAACCCATCCTTCTGCCGAAGAGAACTTAATCAGGCAAAAATCCTTGCCCTCGGGACATTTTTCGATTTCGCCGATAACCTGATCTTCCACTTTGGCAATCACCTTGGCGTCAAGTTGGGGCTTGGCGTAAATGTTGCTGGTACCGGCGTTGGTCATCTTGATCCAGCGCTTGTTGCTCAGCATCGGTTTATAAACCCAGGTTTCCGAACCTTCCCAATCGCGGATCTGCCGCCACAGGTCAAACTCGGCAATAATTTCAACCGGCGCATTTTTTTGTTTATACACCCATTCGATCGGATAGCGCGAACCCGGACCCGAACGGGCATTAACCAACTTTGAACGCAGCGAAGCCATCCGCGGCAACGCACGCCCGGAATCGCTTTCGGCATCGCCGCCGGCCCATACCGGGGCCGCAAGCGAAAGAAACATCATAACGCCGGCTAAAAATGTTTTCATTTGCAGATCCTCATTAATCCTTTCTTATTATAATTGCGCTAATCATACTCATATAAGATGAATAAAAGGTAAAATTCAGCAAAGAGAGGATAAAAAAATGAACTTACAGGAAGTGGCTGCCCAACTGATCAAATTTCGCACCGAAACCGGCAACATGCGGGAAATTGAACGCTGCATGAACTTCATCAGACAACAGGCCGAACCCCTCGGCGCCGAGGTCGAAATATACCGCAAAGACGCCCTTGCGCCGGTCATTCTGCTTTCCAACGGCAAATACCGTGATTTTGACGTTTTGGTCGTCGGTCATATCGACGTGGTTCCCGCAGCCGATCCGATGTTCGTCCCCTACGTCAAAGAGGGCAAAATGTTCGGTCGCGGCAGTTTGGACATGAAATCGTTTGCCGCCGTCGGCTTAAATTCGCTCGAATATGTCTTAAAACAACAACTGCCGCTGAAATTCGGCGTTTTGTTGTCTTCCGACGAAGAAAAAGGCAGTTTCGGACTGGAAGCCTTTTTACAAGACAATCCCGACCTCAAGTCCAAAATCGTGTTGGACGTCGACGTTGCCGGCGATATCGGAAAAATCGTCGCCCGTTGCAAAAGTCCGGTATTCGTCAAACTGTTCTCCAAGGGCAAGGAAGCTCACGGCTCCACGCCTTGGGAAGGAATTGACGCCAACGAACAACTGATGCAGGTATGGCAAAACATCCGCACCCGTTATCCGTATTTTTGCAAAAAAATGCCCAAACCGGCCGACACTTGGATTGACACCGTTCATTTTGCAAGGATTGAAGGCGGCGCCGTCGCCAACGTTATTTCCAACCATGCCGAAGCCATGCTCGATTTCCGACTGACCGAAAAATCATCGCTGGGCGAACTGGAACAAAATCTGCAACAGGCCATGGTTGACGGTGTCAGCTACCAAATCGTATCGGCAGGACGCCCGGTGGTTATGGACGAAAACAATCCGTACATTCGCGATTATAAACAAACGGCCGAACAATACCTCGACCGCCCGCTCGAATTTGAATATATCGGCGGCGCCACCGATTCGCGGGCTTTTGCCGAACGCGGCTCCGTCGTCATCATGCATTCGGGCAGCGGTGACGGCATGCATGCCGCCGGCGAATATGCGGTATGGGAAACCGTCGAACAACTGGCAGAAATTCAGAAAAGGTTTCTGCACCGTCTTGCCGAAAAGGCCTGATTGCGGTGACAACCCGTCAGCGAAACACGACCGCCGCCGCCGTTGCACAATCCCGTCAGCCGCATTTTGCCGCCGGCGGGATTGTTTTTCAGGATTCCCGCTTTCTGAGACGCCACAAAAAAACTGGACATACACGGGAAAATATAATAATATTATGCACTGCTGTTAATAGTGTACAATAACCAAGACTTCGGATTGAAATGAGTACGATGCTAACGATGGGATTAATTGCCTGCGGCCTGCTGACGGCCGGCTGCGTATGGGTGGTTAATCTTGAAATACAGAAGTACGGTCGGGCGGCCCGCATCGGTTCGCTGTTGGGAGTAGCGGTTCAACTGGCAATGTTCGTTTATTCGATTCATTTTGTCAAAGGGGCCGATTATTCCTGGGGGCTGATTTTAATACTGGCAATCGGAATGACGATTGTCTGGTTGCTTGCCTGCGGCTTTGCCATCGGGGTTTTGATTATTTTGTCGGTCGGAACCTATTGGACCGTCACAACCTGGAAGAAAACCGACTTTCGCGAGTTCTGGGCCAACGTGAAAGCCGATTTCAAAGCCGAAATCGCCAGCCTGAAATCGTGGATAGATGATGAAGAATGATTGCTTTTGCCGGCAGAATATTTATAATCCGTCCTTAATGTCGACGTAGCTCATCAGGATAGAGCAACAGTTTCCTAAACTGTGGGTGGGAGGTTCGAGTCCTCTCGTCGACGCCACTTTCAAAAGACGCGTGCAAAACGCGTCTTTTTTCGTGACTTGTCTCGCGGTCGAACCTAAACGGTTCGTTCACGCGTACCTAAGTTTTGTCGCGGAGACGTAAAATATTTCCTTACAAAATGTTATGAAGGTTTCTTTTGCTTACAGATTTCCGGCAGCTCCCAATTATCACCGCCAAACCCACAAATATACATATTTCATACAAAACCCAAAAAACGGCCGTGACATTTCAAAATGTCATCGGTCCGTTTTTTCGTCATACGACAGGCGCCGTGAGGCGGAATTTTATTTGCGGTCGCCCATCAAACGCAACAACGCCAGAAACAGGTTGATAAAATCAAGATACAGTTCCAGCGCGCCGACCACAACCTTGCGGGTCATGGTGTCTTCATTATCGCTTGAAGCATAAATCTGACGGATTTTCTGGGTATCATAAGCGGTCAGCCCGGTAAAGACAACCACCGACACGATCGACAGCACATAATACAAAGCCGGGCTTTGCATAAAGAGGTTGACAACCGATGCAATGATAATTCCCCACAATCCCATCATCAGGAAAGAACCCATCGAGGTCAAATCGCGTTTGGTAACGGTTCCGTAAATGCTCATCGCGCCGAACATTGCCGCCGTAATCAGGAAAACCCGAACCATGCTGGCGCCGGTATAGACCAGAAAGATCGGCGCCAACGAAGCGCCCATCAAAGCCGAATACAGCCAGAAAACCCCCCGTACCTGCGCTAAAGTTCCGCGGGTCAAAACCCAGCCGAAACCGAAAATAACAATCAGCGGCGACAACAAAAACAGCCAACCCAGCACCGACATACCGCCGGTTTGCGGATCAAACATCATCGCAATCAGCGAAGTGTTGGCCACCAAGAAAGCAACCGCGGCGGTAATTGCCAACGCGCCGGCCATGTGATTGTAAACGCTGACCAGATAAGCGCGCAGACCTTCGTCAACGGCGGCTTTTTCAATACCGACATCGGTATAATTTTTTTCTAACATAAGTTTCTCCTCAAAATTAGATATGTTCACTGCCTATAATATAGTTTTTTTATTGTCGCAAATCAAGCAGATTACTCATAGGCATACAATAACCGGCTGTTAAGCTTGAGCCAGCGGCGCCCGGAATCGGCACAACAACTGAGATTCTTCACACAAGTCCAAAATGCGCGCGAGTGGTCGCGGTGTTTAAGATGCGCCACCTCATGCGCCGCCAGATAGTCGATCACCTCTGCGGGCGCCAACGCAATCCGCCAGTTATAATTGATATTGTCAAGCGTGGAGCAGCTGCCCCAGCGCGATTTGGTGTCTTTGATCGTCACCCGGTTGACCCGACAACCGATCAATGCCGCTTTCTGCCGTGACAATTCAAGCAGATAGACCTGAGCCTGCCGACGGATAAAGTCTTTTACCCGTCGCGATAAAAACGCCGCCTCGCCCGAAACTTTAAGAACACCGTCTTCAAGCACCGTACCGCTTTTCAGATCAGGACAATGACGGATCGTCGTCGGACGGCCCAGCAGGCTGATCTCTTCGCCGTCGGCAAAACGACGGCTTGCGGGAATTTCTGCCAGATGTTTTTCTATCCAGCCGCGGTTGGCTTCGACAAATTGCAATGCCCGCCGCACCGAACACAACGGCGGCAGGTTTAATACCGCCTTTTTTTCCTTTTGATCGATTCGGAGACTGAGGCGCCGGCAACGGGAAGATTGCACGACCTTAAGCGGCAGCCCGGATTTTTCTTCAATCTCAAACGTCTTTCCAGTCAACAATGTAATCTTCATAATGCTTTACTTCCGATTCGGAGATGATCAGCCGCCCGCGCACCGATTGAAAAGCGCGATGCACGCTTTCCTTGTCGCCGCTCACCAGCGGATGCCATTCCGGCAGTTCCTGTCCGTTGTCCAACAGCCAATAGGCACAGGTGCGCGGCAACCAGCGCGGTTTTTCGCGGATCGCTTTCAGATCGACGCTGCGACAGTCGGGCACTTTTTCAAAACGGTTTTCATAAATTCGGCACAGGCAGCTTTTGGTATCCAAAAAACGACAGCGCACACAGGTAAAATGAATCTTGCCCTCAATCTCCAGCTTATTGAGGCAACACTTGCCGCAACCGTCGCACAACAATTCCCATTCGGCGGCTGACATTTGTTCCAGCTTTTTCTTTTTCCAAAATTCCGGCTCTACCGTATTTTGCGCTTCCGCAACCGGATCGCGGCGGGCAATCGTGACAATATAACGTTTTTTTTCCATCGTCTATCCGATCTGTTCCGGCAGCTGGTCGTCTTCGATCGGGTCGGTAAACAGGGCATATTCGCCCTGCCAACCGAGTTTGACGGTGCCGGTAGGCCCGTGACGGTGTTTGCCGATGATCACGTCGGCACGATGACGGGTGGCTTGCATGCGCGCTTCCCATTTGTCATGTTTTTCCGGCGAATAGTTTTTGTCGGTTTCTTTCGGTTCCTCGTTTTGGATGTAATAGTTCTCGCGGTAAACAAACAACACGATATCGGCATCCTGCTCAATAGATCCGGATTCGCGCAAGTCGGACATCACCGGCCGTTTGTCGTCGCGCATTTCCACGCCGCGGTTAAGCTGGGACAATGCAATCACCGGCACGTTGAGTTCCTTGGCCATGATTTTCAGGCCGCGCGAAATTTCCGACAATTCCTGCACCCGGTTGGCTTCGCCGCGGCTGGCGTTTCCGGTAATCAACTGGATATAGTCAATCACGATCAATCCCAGGCCTTTGCTGCGTTTCAATCGCCGTGCCCGGTTGCGGATGGCGTTAATGGTCAGGCCCGGCGTATCGTCAATGTACAACGGCATTTTTTCCAACATCCGTACACAAGCGGCGATTCTCTCAAATTCGCCGTTGTCAATGTCACCGTTGCGCATCTTTTGCGACGAAATGGCCGCGGCACTGGACAACACGCGGGTTGCCAGCTGATCGGCCGACATTTCGAGAGAGAAAAAAGCAACGCCGCGCGCCTTTTCTTCCAAATTGCGTTCACGGCTCATCCAGTCGGCCACGTTATAGGCAATGTTGGTCGCCAGAGCGGTTTTTCCCATCGCCGGACGTCCGGCCAAAATGATCAGGTCCGAATTGTTCAACCCGCCGGTGCGCCGGTCAAGATTGTTCAACCCGGTCGAAATACCCGAAATTTTCCCCTCGCGCTGATAGGCTTTTTCAATCGTATTGAGCGACTGGGTCAACGCATCCGAAAACTCGACAAACCCGCGCTGGCCGTCGCCTTTGTCCGAAAGTTCGTACAAGCGTTTTTCCGCCTCTTCGATCTGTACCGAAGCCGAAGAATCGATATTTTCTTTCATGGCGTTGTTAACGATATCATAACCGGTGGCAATCAGTTCCCGACGCAAATATTGGTCATAAATGTATTGAGCATAATATTCGGGGTTGGTCAGCGGCGAAGAACTCTCCGCCAGTTTGATCAGATATTTGTATCCGCCGACTTCATTAAGGACGCCTTCCTGCTCAAAATAGTTTTTAAGCGTAATCGTATCGGCGGTATGACCGCGCGAGATCAGTTTGGAAACCACTTCAAAAATTTTGGCATTCACCGCTTCGGCAAAATGCGCCGGTTTCAAAAAGTCCGATACTTGTTCATAAGCTTTGTTGTTGGCCAGCAGCGCACCCAACAGCGCCTGTTCGGCTTCGATATTCTGCGGCAATGAATTTGCGTCGATTTTTTCCATTTGATCCGGTCTCCGTCGATTTTTTCAGTCTTTACACCGGCTTTGTTGTAGCAGGATTTAATTTAAAAACAATATTATCTTACGCTTTTCCCTTTTAGTTATGCACAGCCTGTGAATAACGGGGATAAATACAATGCGGATATGTTATGATCCGAGAAAACATTATGGATTTTACGATGCTGAATTTACTTAAGAAATATGAACCGGATTATGCGGCCGACAACTATTGCGGCCTTCAAGACGAGCCGATTCACCGTTTTTACGACAACCGGAGCGCGCTGATTTTCAGCGCACCGCATGCCACCCGAACCTTTCGCGGGCACGCCGTCAAAAAGCCCGATCTCTATACCGGCGCCCTGGCACGCACGGCAGCAATCGACAGCGGCACTTCTGCCCTGACCCGGCGCCGATTCGCCGCCGAAAAACATTCAATAACCGATTTCATCACCGCTCAGCGACTGCAAAATCACCATTTTCTGGATATTCACGGCATGAGCGGCGAACGGGTTTTTGAACTGGCGGTCGGCACCGGCATTTTGTCACCGCAGATCTATGGCCCCGTTTTAGCGCAAATTGCCGCGCTGGCCGACAAATACGAAATCAGCTGGGTCCTCAATCATCCCGACTACACCGGACGTTTCGGCCTGACCGGAGATTTGCAGCGCCTTTCGCCGCAGCCGCGGATACTACAGCTTGAATGGCGGTTGGACATGCGCGATTTTTACCGCTGTCCCGACAATGTTCTCAACCGTACCCTCCCCTTTCTTACCGATCTTGCGCTTTTCCTGATTCGCCGATCTTGACAATTGTTGCCGAAAAGACTATCTTTGTCGATACAATAAAATTATTAAACAACAATTATAAATTTTTAAACCATGAATAACTTAACAATCACCCCGAAATTCGGAGATTTTCTGCTGAAAAACGGGCAGTACGCATCTCAGAACGTTTCCGCCGATCAGGTTAAAGGCATTTATCTTACCGACGGTATTTCTCTGGTTGACTTTTCTTCCAACAAAAAGATGTATCGCAAAGCCGACAACTGGTGTCTCGAACACGGCGGTTATATTGCCTCGGCCAAAATTTTGTTTTTCATCTTTTTCAATCTCGACGAAATCAACCGCCGCCGCGGGATCATCGGTCAAAAGCCGCTGCCGCAGGATCTGCTCGCCTGGTCTACCGGACGTCTGCAAGGCTCGGGTTACACGGCTTACAATTATGCCGTTAATTTCAAGAACGCCACCATCCATACCCTGATTTCCCAGAGTATGCTGATCGATGACTGCGGCATTGCCTGCCCGGTCTGCGTCGTCGGCGGAACCGCACAGCCTTAAACACAAAAAAAGTTTTTTTGCCCCGCATGCTCTGCATCCGGGGTTTTTTTTCGATTTTTTCAGATAGATGTTGCTCTTGTCCTTTTTTTAAATTATCCTGAAAAGCAGTTAATTATTAGAGGAGTGCTTATTAATGAAAAAATTCATCTGGACGCTGATTTTCCCGGTTTTACTGGTTCCTGCAGCCAACGCCGCCGAAACGAACGCCGCCGATTTATCACCAAACGCCATTGCCGACGCCGCCGCGCAAAATCCGGATTTTGAAAAATATCTTGAAGATGCCATTCAAAATCAAATTCAATCGCTCAAATCAACGCTGCCGATGCAGGTAAATCCCGGCGTCGTATGGCAGGATATCGCTGTCAACGACGACAGCCTCAATTATATTTACCAAATCGACATTGACGAAATGCTTAACGCTCTCCCCGAAGAACTGCGCAAAGGTTTCGATCCTGCTCAGAAACAGGAGATCGTTGCCAAAATAAAAACCGAAATGTGTCCGCAAGTCAAACCGATACTGTGCGTCAGCCTCGACCTGATGAGCACGTTCTCTCCCCGGATGACCGACATCGCCGCCACATATAACGATAAAGCGGGACAGCGGTTCCTTCACTGCGGGTTCAACAAAAAAGACTGTGCCGACCTGGTTGCCAAATATAGCCAGCCGGCAAAGGCCGCGGAGTAACGTCATGAGAAACGTCATTATTCCGTTGCTGGTCTTTTTGGCGTTCATTTTACCGGCCCGGGCGGACGAAAACCGCCCCCGCCGGCTCAGCGATGATGAGATTGACAGACAACTCGGCCGGATGCAGCAAATGCTGCCGGTGCAAATTCAAAACGGCATCCGCTGGATCGATATTCGCCGCACCGGCAAAGAAATAAAATATACCTATATCGTCAACATCGATACCGCCAGCCTTGATGACGGCGAACGCACCGACATGATTGCCCGCTTGCAGGACTTTGGTTGCCGACAATTGCTGCCCGCAATGTGTCAGGGGCTGGAAGTCATGTTCGCTTCCGGACTGACGGCTTCAACGGTTTATCACGACAGTTTCGGCAACTTTCTGTTTGACTGTACGTTCACTCCGGCAATTTGTACGCCGCCGGCATCAATAATGCCATAGGTATTTTGATAAAGACTTCAATTTTACAAATAATGTGCAGTTTCCTAATTTAATAATTGCATTTTTAAAATTATAAGTGCATTTTAATTAACGAAGTTAATTTCATTTTTTTAATAAGGATATCTTCAATGGACATTGAAAAGATTAAAAATGTTTTCAACAAGTATATTGTTTCCGTTCTCAACAAAGACGGTTTCAACAAATATTTTGTTGACGTTCTCAAAAAACAATATACCGATTTCAAAGGCCGCGCCAGCCGCTCGCAATATTGGTATTACATCATGTTTTATACGCTGGTTGCCATTCCGTTGACAATTGTTGACGCCCTTTTGTTCGGTCAGCAGGTACTCAGCGGATTATTGGGTCTGGCAACCGTTGTTCCCAACCTGGCCATGACCGTTCGCCGGGTTCACGACCTCGGCAAGCCCTGGTTCTGGTTCCTGATCGCGCTCGTTCCGGTCGTCGGTCCGATCGCTCTGATCTTTTGGTTCTGCCAGCCGGGCGAAGCCAAAGCCAACCAGTGGGGAGAACCTTCGAAATAATTTGTTTCGCAAGTTAAAAAAAGCCTGTTGCAAAAACAGGCTTTTTTTATGTTCCGTCCTTTTCGCCCCACCGGGAGCGTTTTCAGTCTTTGTTTGCGGGAAGATACTCAACCCGGAATTTCAGTTCCGGAACGTCGCGTCCGTTAACCTCCAGATTATAAATTTTAAACTCGACGCCGTCGAGATTGTGGCAACTGTACGGAGACGTGAACTGCAATTTGCCGAGACGGATCGGCTGACCGTTTTCCGGACGGCTGTCCTTATCATAAGAATCGACAATCACCGCACGGGGAAGATAAGTCTGGCTTTTGCGGCTGATTTTCATTTTAACCTTGCGGATGATTCGTTCCGGATTGCGGATCTGATCCGACGCAATGAAGAAAGCCACCGTAAACTTGACATCCTTCAATACCTTTCCCTTTTCGCAGCGTGTGCCGACCGGCGCAAGGTCATCGGTAAAAATCACCAGTTCGAGCTTATTCTTCATGTTGTAAACATTGATATACATCGGGTCGGCCGTAGAAACGCTCCATGCCGGCGTCAGGCTTTCCGCAGCCAACGGATTTGCAATTTGCGCACCGGCGTTTCCCGACACAACCATTCCCAACATCACCAGACATGACCACAGACTTTTCATTTTGCGCTTTTCCTTTCTTACCGTTTATGCCACTCGGCTTTTTTTATTCGTTGACAATCGTTTTTTTAAACAACTATCACAAATTTGCTAAAGAACCAAGCGTTTTCCTGCCTGCCCGATTCTGATAACCGACACAAAGCAAAAGCCCGACTTTTAAAGTCGGGCTTTTGAGCAGATGTTCCGTCAATGACGGTTGTTCTTTGCGGGACGATCTGTTTTCTCAGACCGCTTGTCGCTATTCTCCGTTTGCCATCGCGCGCTCGGCTTCTTCTTTCACCTGAGCGGCAACCCAGTCGAAGACCGGTGCCGAAGCCTCCTCGAAACGATCAACCCTGATCCGATATGCAGGTTCCGCATAGCCGGCACCGGCAATAACGATAACCTCTTCGGTGTTCGGGCAGGTGTTGATGGCTTGTTCAAGCAGATGACAACGGCTTTTCAGCTTCTGGTCCGGATCGGCAGGATCAAACAGCACCGCGGAATCGGCGGTTGTTCCAAGGGCGATGTCGACCAGTTTGTCCAACTGCAAGCGGTCGATTTCCTCTTCGAGAAGAGACTGGGTTTTGTTGGAAACCACCACCACGTTGCAACCGCATTCCTGCAGCGTTTTCAGCAGCAGTTCGGCGTTGAGGGTGAGCGGAGGCACCGGCAGCTGACGATAGGTATCGTAGAAAATCCGGCGGCCGTACTCTGCTTTTTCTTTTCCCAGCAGAAGCGCGAGCTCGTTCCACACTTGTTCCGGAGGAAGCCCCTGCATACGCAGCGTATCCGCAAGCGTCCATTTGGCGCCCAGAAGCGGATCAACAGTTTGCCACATTTGAACATACGACGGATGTACTTTGTGTAAAGTGACATCGGAGATGAGACAATTGTCCCATCCTAAAATAAATAATTTACTCATGTCATTAAAAATTTGGTAACTCTTTTCTATTTATCATGTGTACAAAATTTTGTCAACATATCTGTCTTCGCCGACCATAATTTTCAAATCCATGACTTTTCCTTTCTATTTCATCAGACGATCAAAAATCTCTCACAGCAAAGCCGTACGCCTGATTTTTTATATCTTTTTACACTGTATTATCCTCTAATATTCGATTAGATACCCAAAAATCCGCAAAATAACCGTTGGTACAAATAAAATTGGAAACGACTTGACAACTGTAATATATATTATTATCTTTATATATAAATATTGATATATATTAAATTAATAATATATCATATATTAATCTGTTCCCACGACCGTTAGGAGAAGAAAATGGAAAAAATTAAAAATGTGAAAGAATATGTAGAGAAGCTTGATTCTGGAAAGAAGGTCAATCCGAAGGACTTGT
>CAJUKS010000007.1 GCA_910587405.1 uncultured Alphaproteobacteria bacterium | reverse complement strand
GCACCAGCCAGTAGTCGCGGACTTTGTTCATCGTCGGCGCTTTCCTGCCGTCCCATTCCACGCCGGGGTTGAATGAAATTGCGGAAACGGTTTTCATGTTCAAATGAAGTTCAAGCGTGACGTGGGTTCCGTCCGGCACACTGGCAATCGCCGAATTGTCAAAAGTGAACGTTGTCGCCGCGGTGATAGACTTTCGGAGGATTGTCCGCGTAATCTGCGGCCGAATGACATTGTCGGCCATATCTTCCGCTTTTGATAAAGAAATCAGATAGGCCTGCGCCAGTTGGCTATTTAAAATCTGTAAGCTGTCGTGCAGGTTAAGGGCAATTTTGCCGCCGTCAAATTTTAAACCGCCGGCAACTACCGCTTTCAGGACGCCGGCGGCAATCGTCAGACCGTCGCCGACGGAACCGAACAAACCGTTTTGCGCGATTTTCAAAATGGCGTCGCCCAGCTGGTCGTTTCGGTCTTCCGGCGTGTAACCCGCTTTTTTAATTGCGTTTATGATTTCAAGCATCATCGCTTCAAACGCTTTTGCGTCAGGGTGCGAACCTTTTTCTCCGGTCGTAACGTCGGCGTTTTTATAAGGGGCATCCGGGTTTGTTTCCCCCAGCGGCGGATATTTTTTCATCAATTTGTCCTTTCATCTTCATATTTGACTAATGTGTGACTTTGTTTGTATTTGCCGATAAACTGCTTCATTTTGGCAACAGCGGCCTCTGAATCGGCTTTCTTTATGACAATCGTCCACCAGAAAACTATTTCGTCGACGCCGCACTCGTATTTTTCCCCGAACGCGGACAGACCGAAAACAAACGGGTAATGTTCCCGGATTTCAATCGTCACGCCCAGCGTGGCGCAAAGGTCAATATACATAAAGCGGCTGTAAAGACCGGCGGCCGCCTCCGCATTCAAGGTTGCCAGGCGTTCCTCAAAAGTTCCCGTATGCGGCAGGCCAAAAGCGTTTTCCCAGTTCTCCAGCAGAAACTCGACCGAACCGGGGTGCGCTTCTTTCAGCAGGTCTTCGGCCATTTGGTGGACTTTTGCCAGATATTCGGCCTGAATTTCTATTTTGCGCATGGTAACGCTGCCGGGCTTGACCTCCCAGATTTTGCCGCGCGGGCGCAAAGCAATCAGACCTTGAATATAGCGTTCTTTCAAATCCACGTTATTTCTCCCAAAACGGCAATTTCACCGGTACCCAGCTGAATGTTTGCGGTCGGCGCGTCCAAGTGATAGTCTTTCAGCCCCAGCACCGACAAAATGGCCGAGTTCAGCTGCGCCGTCGTAACTTCTCCGCCCGGTTTGCAATTGGTGTTAAACGAGTTTTTAACGGCAGACTGAACCGCTGCCCTCATCTCCGGCGTATCCGGCAGAAGGCCGGAAATCGTCAGGTCAATCGGCCGTTCTATCGGCGACACGACAAAAAAGTTGTTATAGGTCGGCGGCCGTTTGGTATCGATATAGTCGGCTACTTTTTGCAACAGAATGCCGTCCGGGAAGCCGTTTGGCGTCATAATCCGCACGACCGTTGAACCAACCCCCTGTTCGCAAGGGTAAGCCCAGGCCTGATTGACGCCCTCGACTTGCAGCGCCCATTTGACATAATCGTTGTCGTTGCCGCCGTGATATATGCTTTGCAGCGTCTGATGTATCCGCAGCGCAAAATCCTTGTCGGTTTCATCGTCGGCGCCGGAACCGATAAGAATGACCGTAGCCTTGTTGTCAACGCCGGAAAGGACAACCGAGAAATTAAGGATTTCCCCGGCCTCGGCATTGCCGGCGGCGCCGGCTTCCAACGCCCGGACATTAACGACCTGCGGGCTGGCCTCTACCGTCGTATCCTCGGTTACCGCATATTGACGGTTATCCAGGGGCCTAAACAGAACGGTGCCGGCCGGAATGACTGAACCGACAACGGCATTGACGGAAACGGAACCGACAGAGTTGGTTTTCGTCTTCGGAAAAAGCCCGATTTCCGCCCCGTGTTTCAATAAATTTTCGTGATTTGAGGAATCCGCAAAAATCTGTTTGCCCTGGTATTGAATATGTCCGTGCAAAGAGTTGACGGCATAGCCGAGAACCCGCGCTTCCGCCTTGCGCTCGTCAACCGGGCATTCTTCAAGCGTCAGTTTTGCGTCATAGGACT
This sequence comes from uncultured Alphaproteobacteria bacterium, assembly GCA_910587405.1. GTDB lineage: Bacteria > Pseudomonadota > Alphaproteobacteria > RF32 > CAG-239 > JAFUYI01. The sequence goes on along the minus strand of CAJUKS010000007.1, from coordinate 89,775 downwards.
TCTCTATCGCCTCTATACTCTCTTTTAAGCTCGGAACCGGATAATCTGTCATAACTCAACTCCTTGTATGTCAATGGTTTCGTTTTCAAACTGCAAAACAAAGTTCAGCCGGTCGCCTTCCTTGCTGACCGTAATTTGCGGTTCGGCAAGGTAACCGGATTTAACCAACGGATTAAGAGCATTTTTGATTTGTTCCCTGACCGTGGTTAAAATGTCCCCGGACATCTTGGCCCGCTTCAGCGTCCATAACAGCGACCCCCAGCTGATCAGCTCCTTTTTATCGTTTATGCTGACTTCGATGCCGTCGCCCCACCATCCCCGGTTTTCCTGAATATAGCTCGGCAATTCGTCGGCCGTTGCCCGGGCATCTGTAAACAGGCAGATAAGAACCGCTTTGACCTTCGGGTCTTTAATCAGCGCAATGTCAATGTCGTCACAATTTAAAATCATCCTGCCGTGACCTCCGTAGAACCGCCGGTTATGGTGCCTTTGTGCGTATTCGGATCGACCTCGACCGTATCGCCCAGACGGGCCACCGGCTGACCGCCCCCGGCAAGATTGACCTTGCCGTTGACCGTGGTCGTTTCGGCGTCAACCGTGGCGGTTTTGGCTTTGACCGTTGTCGTGTCGGCGTCAATCGACGCGGTCTTGGCCTTGACCGTCAGGCTGTCGGTTGACACGGCGGCGCTCTTGGTGTTGACGTTGACAGCCGCCGAACCGCTGATATTTATGGTCTGCGCCGTCTGCTTCATCGTATCGGCGGCTTTAAAATCAATTATGCCGCCGTTTTTGAAATGCAGCAGATTGCCGGAAGTGTCATACATGGCGACTTCGCCGTCTTTTAACTCTTGGAACCGCAGCTCGCGATTGCCGATATTGAGGACAACGTTGTTAATCCTGCTGCCCTGAACGTTAAAAATCAGGGTTTCCGACCCGACCGGCGCCTGGCTCGTAAAACCGAACGGTTCCAGATGTTTGGCGTTTTCGACGGTTTCCCCGGCGGCGGTTTCAATCTGCCAGCTTTGGGTCTTGCCGCCCTGATGCCGTTTGACTTCGCCCAGACGTATCATTTCAAAAACCCGTACGGCTATAATATCAATCAGCTTTTGCATAAGGTTGATTTGTGACATTCAAAGTTCCTCCAGATTTAGCTTTGCCTGATAACCGGCTTCGCCGCCGCGCAGATAAAGGTCGGTAATCAGATAGGTGTCGTTCAGCTCCAGCCAGTCGTCGCGGACAATAATCGGAGTATTGACGTCATAAAGCCGGCCTTCGGTGGTTTTCAGCGACGAACCGATGACCTGAAAGTCGAAAGAAGCGTCTTCCAGTCCTTCCCGAACGGCACTCAACAAAGACGTCGTGACCAGGTCGACGGTTTTGTGTTTCTGCCGTTTTGTGCCCCGGGAGTTTTCCGACCGGCTGCTGTTTATAATTTCCGCCAAAGTCAAATCGTCGTTCAAAGCCTGCTGCCGGTGCAAAACCACCTGTTCAAAATCGCTGTAGGCGTTTTGATAAAACTTGATATCGCTGATATTCTCTCCGGTCATCAGCACCGAATTTGTCAGCCGTTTTTGTATACGGTCGGCAATGACCAGGCTGCCGTCATTGTCCGAATAAATAAAGGTGTTGGTCAAAAGCGCCAGATTGTTAAGCACGACGTCGATGTCATCACCGGCGGAAACTACAAATTCGGGAACCAGTTCCCGGTTGGACGAACGATTGTTCAGCGCAATGTTGAAATCCTTAATCAAATCCTGCGCAATCGAAACAAAGGACTGTCGGATGTAATAACGGCCGCGGCCGGCGCTGGCGCCGACCAGCCGGGAAGCTTCCGAATTGATCTTTACCGTCAGGCACGGTTCTTTTTGGTAATAGCCCGGACGGCATTCGCTGACAAAACCGGTCAGAGCAATTTCGTCGTCAATGCGGATCTGTCCCGGCATGCCGATTTTTAACGACTGTTTAAGACGCTTCAGGTCGTTTACGTCTTTTTTCAAGGCGATGAAAGTTCCGGTATTGGCCAGTTGATAAACAGATTTTTGAATATGAAAATCCGTAAAATTAAACATACTGACCGCCGACGTGCGAAGTTCTATCTTATACATCTTCCACCTCCAGTTCCTCGCCGGCGGGGCAAAACAGGGCGTGCCGGATTTCGTTGCGTTTGACCAGACGGGCCTCCGCATCTTCGATATTTTCGGCGCCGTAAAGCTCGTGGGCAATAACCACGGCGGGAAAACTCCGGTTAAACCGGACATTGCGGATTTTGACCGCATGCTTTTTGCGGATAAGTTTAATTCCCAGATTGACCAAATCGGAAATCTGCGTCTGGACAACGATGTTGTCGGTGTCAAACAGAACCGTTTCTGCCGTTTTCTGAATGGTTTCAACCGTTTGTTCAATTTGTTTGCGGTTGTCATACTGCTTTTTGGTCGACGCTTCAAACACCGCCTGAACGACAGCCTCCTGATTTACCAGCTGCTGAACGGCCTTGGCGTTCGTATAAACCTGCAACAGAGATTCGTCGTTGATTTCCGGGTAGTCAACTTCGCTTTGCAGCCCTGCAATGCCGATGTAAGTGTCAAAATAGTCTTTTTCCGCGCCGAAAGTGTCGCCCAGCTTAAGATAGCTCATTATCGCGTTGCTGATGCCGCCGGCAGCCGCCGCCAAAATGTCCAGATTTCCGGTTATCGGGTCGACAATCTGTCCGATCAGGTTGTCTGCCGTCAACTTTGAAATTTTTCCGGCAATGCTGGTTATGCTGTCGAAACTCTGGGTTTTGACAAAGTTGGGAAAGCCCTCGAACGTAAATTTCTCGTCAAACTCCGCCAGAATGTTTTTTTCAGTTTCCGCCTGACCGGCAGCCACTTTCTCCTCGTCAATTTCCTTCAGCTCAATGATTTGCAGGGACAGGTTGTCGGCGTCGATTTTCTTAAAATTCAGATCCAGCAGATAATATCCCTCGTTCTCGTCATCTCCGCTGATGCGCCAGCCGCCTTCATCCGTCTTTACCTGTGCCGAGCGGCCGTCCGGCATAACCAGCAGGCCTTGCTTGCGGCTCAACGCGGCTTCAAGCCGGCGTTTGACGTTTTCAACTTCGCGGCCGTAAATAAAGCCCTGAATTTTAAAGTCGATGTTGTCGGGTTCATTGACCTGGCTTTTGTTGTCGTCGGCCAAAAAACTCGCCTCCGCAATCTTAACGCTGCGGCCGTAATCTATTTTCTTGACGTGGAACTCAACGCCTCCGAATTTAGCTAACAATTTGCCGTCCTCCCAAAGACAAGTCGACGTCGGTGTTGCTGTCCGGCCCGTCGTCGGTTTGAATCGAATTAACCTTGAGCCGGCACATGCTCGGTTCCTCAAAGCCTATCTGTACCTTTGTTTCCGAGCGATTTACGGATTTTTCCGCTTCCTGCCGCATAACGGCGGCACTTTGCTGCGGAACGTCGTCAAAAAAGCTGCCGATTTTTTCACCCAGATAGTTTCCGATATAAGCGCCGGCAACCATGCCCAAAGGCCCGCCGATTGCGCCTATCAGTCCGCCGGCAATGCTGCCGAGGCTGCCGCCGACCTGTGTGGCATTTTCGGCTTTTGTCAGTTCATAGGCCGAATAGGCTACGCCGAGGCCGCCCAAGGCCCGACCGCCGTATTTTAAAAATTTGCTGCCGTAACCGACCGCCCGCGCCAGACCGCGGTGTCTGGCCATAAACCGGCCGACACGGCCGAATTTGCCGCTTTTCCCTGAACCGCCGCCCAGAAAATCACCGCCGCCCGCACCCAGAGCGCCGGCATTGACGACATAAACCGGCAACGGCGCCGACATGCTGGCAATCGACCCCAGCGCACCGCCTTTGACGCCGCCCCGGACGGCCTGCATCGGATTTTTTAAAAAGCTGTAAACACCAAAACCGAACTTTGCCGTTTTGTATGCGGCCAGCGCCGTTCCGACGCCGACGAGAATTTTTGCGGTATTGTTCAGATAACGTTGCATTTTCTCGTGGTCTACGGAATTGACGGCTCGTGCAAAACTGTTAAGCGAACGTTCCATTTTGGAATAGATGAATTCCCGGAAAGTTGCCCGCATTTTGGTTATGTTCGGGTCAAACTTGGAAGCGGCGCGGGCGGCGTCTTGCAGCAGCGCGGCGCTGTCCGAACTGGCTTTCAAAAAGCTGTCGAGGCTCTTAAAATCCTTGGTTTTGTTATATTCGATGATAACCGCCCGAACGGCTTTCATCGCCTCTTCATCCAAAACGCCGCTGATTTTCGTCTGGCTGCCGTTTGTCAGCCGGACTAAATCCTTGACAATGTCGATGACCGACCGCATTTTGTTCGGGTCGGTGTCGTCAAACAGCTTGATGCCGGCCGAAGAAAGCATTTTCTGACGGGTGCGGTCGTTAAAATTGCGAATCAGCGCTTCAATCGCCGTCGTCGTCTGCTCCGGCGAACCGGTAGACTGGCGGGCCATTTGCGCCAGGGCGCCCATTTCGTCCAGGCTGATTTGCCCGATTCTGCCGGTTGCCGCATAAGCGGACATCAGGCGTTCGCCCTGTGTGGCAAGGTCTTTCAGCTCAAAAGCGCCCATTTTGCCTTGATTGACCAGTTTGCTGATGGCCACGCGGATTTTTTCCGGCTGGTCAATGCCGAATTTTTGATAAATGTCGCCGACCATGGCGCCGACGTCTTCGCCGGCCGCTCCGGCGGCCTGGATGGCATAAGCCAGATTTTCCATATTCTCGACCGCAAAGTCCATGTCGCCGGTTTTGCTGACGATTTTTTCAATCGCGGCAATGATTTCCGACGGATCGACGTTAATATCGCGCTGCTGCGCCACCCGGTTAATCTGGGTATTCAAACGCTCCATGTCTTTGTCGGAACGTTCGGCCTGAATACCGAGCCGGGTTAAGCGCATTTGCAGCGAAGACACGTTTTTGACAGCCATTGCCGTTCCGATTCCCGTAACCGCGGCCGTGTAACGGTTGGTTAAACGGTCAATGCCCCGGTCTGCCATCTGCGCGGCTTTGGACAAGACCGCCATGCTGCGGCTGCCCGACGCGCTCAGCTGATTAAGCCGGCCGGCAAAGACCCGGCATTGCGACATCAAGTTGCCGTACAAGTCCAGGCGCAGGGAAGCAGTTAAATTCGGGGTTGTCATTTTTTCGGTTCTTTCATCATCTTGGCATAGCGTCTAAAATAGCGGTGAACGCGGACATAGGGCATATTCAGAATATCCTGTTCGCTGAAGTGAAGCGTGCGAGCCATTACTAAAACGGCATCAAGCGTTTTGTTGTAATGGCTCAGAATCTCGCCCCATTTCGGCCAGATTTTCGACACCTCTCAATTCCAGATATTTGTTTTGCAAAAGGTCGAAATCCCTGGCCGTCAACATTTTAAGTTCTGTCTGCGAAACCTTCTTGATGTCGCCGATACTTTGAACAACCCGGCTTAAGGCGATAACCATCGCCTTAATCGGCGAGGACAGAACCACCGGGCCTTGCGCCGTGTGGTAGCAGATTTCGCTGCCCTCTTCGGCCGCGATAATGTCGCCGGCGGTCAGCCCGCGCATAACAACGTGTTTGTTCTCGACGCCGTTGACGCAAAGCCCGTCAAACAAATCAAATTCAATGTCAGCCATTGATAATCTCCTGATGCTTTTTGAAACAGAATGTTACTTCAAAGCCGCCGGCCACAACTTCAATTTCGCCGTCCTGCCAAGCGTGGGCGGCGGTGTAGTTTTGACCGGTGTCAGTTGTCCAGACCACGGTCACGTCGTCCATCGCCATCAGCTCGTCAATGGAAAGGCCGGCCGACAGCTCGATTTTGAACTTGACCCAGCCGCCCTGGGTTTTATGGGAAAAACCCTGGCCGTTGTCGGTTTTGTTGCGGATGACGCCCGAAAGCGAATAGCTTAATTCGGTGGCGTCCCAGCTTTTGGCGTCGGTTTTAATCGAACCTTCGCCGAATTTCTGATACGGATTTGTGCTTTTTTTCATTTAACGCCTCGTTTAGGAAATATATTGCAGTTTGCCGGCAACCAGCCGCAGATTGTTCATGATGTTGGGCTGGAAAAGCTGGTTAACGCGGTTTTTGTCGGAAGAGTCAATCATTGAAATAATTGATTCTTTGAACGCCGAAATATCCTCGACCAGACCGGCAGCCTGCCAGTCTTCGGCCAGGGCAATGACTTCCGCGGTCAAAATCGACGGAGTAACAATCGCCTGTCCCGGCTGGACGTCATAACCGTCGTCTGCCAGCTTATACCGGCCGTACTTGTTCAAAATCCGGTCGCGGTACGAATAACGAAGGTAAATAAGCGTTTTAACCGTCGGCAGGTCAAAATAGCTGTCATTGGCTACGCCGCGGTCGTTGTAACGGTATGACGTAACTTCGCGCTCAATCGCGGTCTGTTCGCTGGCATTGGTAACAAGCGTCGAGATGCCGGCTTCAAGCAGCATGTTGCGTTCGTCGGCCGTCAGTTCTTCCTTGGCCGGCAAATCGCCGTCCAGAACCAGAGTGCTGAGCTGGCGGGCCGGATCCTTTTGGAATTCATAGGCTGCAATCGCCGCAAACCGGGCGGCGCGTTCTTCCGGCATGTTCGGCGATTTGTAATCCATAATCGGAGAAACGCATTGATGATTAACGCCGTCAACACCGGTTAACATCTCGTTTAACGTGCCTTTAAGAGTGTAGTAAACGACCGATTCGTTGCAGACCATGGCATTATAGCGGCGGGAAAGCTCGGTTTTTAACAGCCGCACGTTGGCGGCGTCGGTGTATGACGTGACAATGTCGGTAAAATATCCGTCGCCGATGGCGGCGATGGTTGCCGCCAGGGAAACGTTGCCGGAACCTTTCGTTTCCTGGGTAACGCTGGCCTTGACGCCGGCAGCCGTTTCTTCGCCTTCATAATAATCAAAGCGAATGTCGATATAGTTTCCGGCTTCCCCTTTATGCTTGGCCGTGAGCGTCAACTCGGCCGGTTTGTCGGACACCTCGGCCGCCGTTGCCGGAATTTGCCTGTTGGCGTTGATTTTTTCAATCAGCGCGGCGGTAATGTCCGCAACCTCGTCGCCCTCGTTGACGGTCAGACGGACTTCGCGCCCGGCAATCATCAAATTGACCATGCCGGCCTTGACATCTTCCGCGGTCAACGTCAGCTTATAAACGGCGGCCACGCCTTCGGACTGGTCGGGGGCGATGACATAAAGCTTGTTGGCCGTGTTCTTCTCTTTCCAGGCCTTGGCCATACGGTGCAGTTCGGAACCTTCGCCGGCCAGAGCGATAAGCTGGTCGGCATCGCTGATGACGCCGGAAAGGGTATTTTTGCCCAACGTACCGTCTAAGGCCTGGCCGATTAACAGACCGACCGACGGTTTGCCGGAGAGGCCGGCGCTGGCCAGCGAATTGTCAATTTCGCAATAGCAGCCCGGGACTTTCGTATTACTGATTTCGTTATAATCGATTTGTGCCATTTTATTTATCCTTGTTTGCTGAAGCAGCTTTGGCCGCTGCGGTTTTGGGAGGGTTCTTGACGACTTCCACCTCGTGGTCGCGAATGCGGCGATGCCAGAAAGTCGAAGCTTCGACCCAGGCGCCTTCCGCCGGCAGACGGGTACGGTCCGGTTTGAAAACGATCAGCTCCTTTTTGCAGGGTCTGACAAAAATCTTATTCATGGTTGTTTTTACTCCTTACGTTAAAATTGAATTCCGACTTTTCCGTCCCGATTGTCCAGGTACTGAACAGGCGCAGAAAATCGTCCAGGTCGGCGGCCTTTTTCTGCAAAACGGAAAGAAAGCTGCGGGTTTTGAAGGTAATGCCGTAAATGCTGGTAAAGTGACCTTTCAGCCGCCCGGAATAAATCGGCCGGGTGCTGACAAACTCAAACGGTTTAATCGGCAGCCCCAAATCCTGGTCAATGAACATCCGCTTGATGTCATTTAATATCCTGTAGGCGCCGGCCTGTTTGCTGCCGCCGAAACGCGAGGCTTTCTCGTTTCTGACGTTGCGGACATAAACGATAATCAGATATGTCAGCGCGCAGTCCGGGCGATTCAGTTTGCGGCCGGGGTCGCTGTCGCCGACATAAGTCACCCAAACCGCCGGACTGCTGTTTTTGACCAGCACTTCCGGATCGTCGTCAACCTGTCCGCCGTAACTGTCAACCACCGGTATTTTGTAGCCCAGCGCTCCGCTTTGGGAGGCGGCTCTGATAATCTCCGTCATTTTGCTTTCAATGACGCTCTGCGGTTCCAGGTCAAAACTGTCGTATTTTTCAGCCACGCAGCGCCTCCGTCATAAAGTCGCCGATACAAAGCTGAATACGCTTCTCGTCATCTTTTGAAACGCCCAGGTACGGCCGGGCCTGAATTTCGACCGACGATTTGCGCGCCCAGCGGCCGTTCACGCAGAATTGCAGAAAACGGGAAAATCTGGCTTTTATTACCGCACCGGTCTGATGAACGCCGGCATACGGCAGATTGGAACCGATTTCGACATAGTCGTCCTCGGCGTAGGTGGTTATGGAGTCTTTCATAAAACCTTGGAAATTCAGGATTTTTCCACCCCGCAAATTGGCTTTCCACGGCTTGCCGGACGGTTCTTTTTCTTCCTGAAAGCGGCGGATTGTTCCGCTTTCAAGCTCGCCGGCAATGCGGTCGGCCAGTTGCTTTCTGTCATCAAGGCCGGTTATTTTTTCCGCGGCCTCCGTCAGGCCGGTTATTCTGGCGCGAATTCTGACGCTCATCTAAAAGCCTCTCATGTTTCGGTGGGAAAAAAGCCGGGGCGACGAGCCTCTGAAGACAACATCGCCGGCTTGTTCGGGTTCGTTGCCGGTTGAGCTGTCTTCCAGGATAACGACACCTTTTGCAACATCTCGCAGCCAGCTGATTGCTTTTTCATATTCGTCTTTGACGTCTTCGGGCTTTACTCCTTTATGCAAATAATACCGGGCCAGCGTGCAGTTGATGCGCTTGAGCGCTTCCGGGACGACGGACAACGGCAGCGCATGGCGGGCGGCAAGATAGGAATTGATGGTTTCGGCCGCGTCACTTAAGGCAAGTTCAACGGTTTTGACGTCGATTTGTTCCCCGTTCTCGTCCTCGGGGGCAAGTTGCAAAATCTCCCCGTCGGGGGTTCTGCGCATTAAATCTTCCATTGTGGCGTAGCTCATCTTCTTTCCTATTTGCCGCCCTCGGCCGGTGTGTTTTCGTTTTCCGCCCGGTTGGCCTGTTTGGGTTCTTTATTGCCTTGGGCTTTCTGTTTTTTGCCTTTTTCGTCCGGTTTTTGGCCTTTTTTGGATTCGGCAGCCGCCGGCCGTTTCGGAGCTTCGACTTTTTTAAAGTCGACAATTTCAACCGTCAGGTCTTTTCCGTTCTCCGCCAAAATCTGCCGCAGCTGCTCTTCGCTGAAATCTGCCGCCGGCCGCAGGGTTTTCTTGACGGGGTGGGCAATGCCGCCCCGTCTGAAACCGTCGCGCTTTGCGGAAATCAACAAGCCCTTTCCGGTCAAGTCCGGGAGTTTCTCGTTCATGGCGCCGCTCCCTAATCCAGCAAACCGGATTCCATAAGGTCAACTTTATGATAGTTGACGTTGGAAGCGCCGTTCGACAAACGTTCGCAGTTAATCAGCGCTTCCGCCGCCGCGGTATTTGACGGCCCGAAAACCAGCAAATCCGGTTTAATATCAAGCGGAATGCCCTGGTCGCGGGTAAACGAGCGCATGGCTTTGTATGCAGCCTCGAAGTTTGCCTGATTCAGCTCGGCCTGCGAACAAAAAGCCAGCTGCCACAAACCGAAACCGACGTTGCCGCGGCCGTCGACGCCGTAGAGGATTTCCTTGCGATGGAAAACGTTCTCGTCTTTGACGTCGTCTTTAATGACCAGCTCGTAGTTTTCCCGCTTCTGGTAGATAATCGGTTTAAGCCGGCGTTTGGTGCAAAGCAGGAACCACGCCGGTTTGCTGCCGGACTGATAGTTGGAAACGGAAACTTCCTTGCCGTCGGCGCCGACGACCGGGTGGTCGGTGTCGAAAAAGTTCTGCTTGTCATAGCATTTGAGGGAGGTTCCCTGTTTTAAAAGGCCGAAGACCAGCTCGTCCGGGTGGCGTTTGGCGCAATCGCCCAAATCCTGAATCAGAATCGAATACATGCCCAGATTGTCGTCTTTGATGTCGTTTACTTTGACGGCAACCGTCGTTTCAAAGTCTTTGTTCTTGATGGTGTAGTCGTGTTCCTTGATGTTCTGGATTGAGCGGTCGCCGATCCACTCGCGCAGGCTGGGCAGCGTGCCGAGCCAGCCGTAAGTATTAGACGCGCTGCTGCTGGGAACGGTGGTCGCAATTCTTTCATACTGCGTTTTGGTTTCGTTAAACGCGTCTTTAAAAAGCTTGTTAAACGAGGTCTTTAACGCCGCCAGGGTCTGAGAATTCAAAATCATCTGTCTTTTCTCCTAAAATTCCACCCAGACACCGGCATCGTCAACGGCAAAAACTTTGCCGGCAACGGATTTGGTGTTTGTTGCGGAGGTTTTACAAACTGTTGTCGAGTCGGTGATATAGCAGTCTTCCGCAATTTCGGCCGCGGTTACCGGGTCGGAACCGTCGTTGGCATATCTGAAAACGCCTTTTTTAATGACGATGCGGTCGTCTTCAATATGGTCAACGCGACCGAGAGCCTTCAAACCGGTGGCCGTTTTGGCGGCGACGGCCAGACCGTCGGCATCCGCACATCCGATTTCGCCAAGGCAAACCTTCTCTTCGGCCTTCAGTTTCAGAGCTATAAATTTGCCGTCAATTTCCGGTGCGTTAAATGCTGGCATGGGCTTTCTCCTCTTCTTTCAAAGCGTTGCGATAATCGTCTTCGCTCAGGCCAAGCTGACGGCAGACGGCGACGGCTTCCGCAGTAAGCGACGCGCCGGACGAAGGCGGCGTTCCCGCAGGGGCTACCGATTTGTTCAGGGCGACCGTCGGCAGTTTGTTGACGAAATCGTCAAAAGCCGCACGCCCCTGATTCTTGTAAATGTCCCGGGCATGTTCCTTCAGAGCCGGCAGCAAAACGCCGTCGCTGACGGCTTTGTTTACCGCGGTGTCAATCAAATCGCTTTTCAGGCCTTCGACTTCCTTGTTGAGCGCCATATACTCGGCAATGCCGATTGTTTCCGTTTTGGCCTTGTTAATGGCCGTAACGATTGATTCCGTATCAGCGGCGGAAACGCCCAGAGCTTCGGCAATTTTGTTCAGGGAAGTGTCGCCGGCGCCGGTTTTTCCGGCTTTCAGCTTCTCAACCTCGGCAAAAATTGCTTCCTGGCTCGAATTTTCGGGAATCTCCAGCAACTGACAGAGTTTTTGAAGCAAATCCACTTTGTCCTCCGTTTGGTTGTTGAAATTATTGTCTTCCTGCTTGTTAAAAGCTTTCAGTTCTAAATTCGGGTAGTTGGTTAACCCGGCGCATTTCAATGCCAGCACGTTGCCGTTCTTGTCATGCGTAAAGACTGGCGACAAATAGCGATACTCGCGGTTTTTAATCTGTTCCCTGGCTTTTGCCGTCCATTCGACGACACCCCATAAACCTTCATCGCCTTTGTTAATCAGCCTCTTAATCCAACCGCCGGCCGGCGCGGGCTGGCCGTTTTTGTCGGACAGAAAAGTCTGATGTTCGTAATCGACGACAAGGTCGAGCGTGTTTGTCGCCGTGTTCGGATGAAAGCGCCGAAGGGTGTTTTCAATAACCCTGTCCGCGTCCAACATTGAAAAACGACGACCGTCGCGGCCGGAAAAACGGCCGTAAGGAATTAACTGGACTTCGGCGGCAACGTCACCGTCCAAGTCCAGTTTTGCAGAATTTAACGCTATGTATGAATTTGTATCAGTCATGCCCTTAAGGTAGACCGATTTGCTGCGGATAATTAGACTGACTGGTGTCAGGGGAAACGCTCATTTAAACAAAACCTGCAAGGTTTTGTTGCCGGAAAAGGCAGCCGGCATTCCGCCGTCGTTAAACGGACATTAAACGTCCGATTTTTACCGATTTGCCTTTTTTCGTAACTTTACCCGGCAAGAAGAAAAAAAACGCCTGAAGGCAAAAAAAACATTTTTTGAATTTTGCCGCTTAAAAGTTAAAAATGATTGAAAATAAATTTTATCCGTTCTATAATAATATACAGTTGCAAAACACGGTGAATCTCGAGGCCGTAGGCTGAAATGTCGCGTGCGAGTGTATTCGAGCCTCGCTGCAACTATTTAAGCCTTTTGCCCTTGCGCAGAAGGCTTTTTATTTGCGCCTCATAAGTCAGATGGTAGCTCTGGGTAAATATCTCGTCGCCCTTGCGGGTAATCTTAACCGCCAGCCAGTATTTTTTATCCTTTATTTCCTTAACCGCGACCACGCTTTTTTCCGTATCCTGCACCAAATAGTCATAATCGCGGGCAACTTCCGGTATGTTTTGGTAGTCTTCGAGTTTTAAATCCGGGTGATGATGTTTGTTCTTTATCAGCGATTCGTCTGAAAAATAAATTGCACTGACTTCCGTTTTGAGCGTCTTTTTTATCAAATCGTCGGCCGCCGCCACCACATAATAGCCGCTCGGGGCTTCGTAAAAATCGGCGAAATCCTCGTCTTTAACCATGTTTCGGACGGTATTGTCGGTAATTTCGGCCGGCCAGGAGGCAGCCTTGTCCGCAACCTGTTCGCGAGATTTTACCCGTAAATTTGCCTTGCCCACATTATAATCAAACCCGGGGTCAATACCGTAGGGAACGAGCTGAACCTGACCGGTCTTCCGATTGAGCCAGGACACATATTGCAGTTCCGGCCCGGTTTCCACCTTCAGCCCCCGGGCTTCGACTTCCGCCCGGCTCAGCTGTCGGACAATACAGCGGCAGTTCCACCCTAGCGGCGGATATATCTTGTTCCAAATCGGATCGTCGACCCGGTAAACCTTGTTCGCCCAAACGCGATGGCTTGCCCGGGTGCGGTTGTCGTCAACAATGATAAACTGCAAATACGGCATATAATCCTTCCGGCGCTGAATTCGCTCCCATCTGCCGGCGGCATAGGCTGCCCGCAGATTGGTGTCGTATATCGTCCGCAGCCGGCGCATAGACCCCAGCTGAACGCCGTCTTCGGTTTTTCCCCACCAGCCTTTACGCTGCAAAACCGGCTTGAGGTTTTTCTGAAAATCGCGCAGGGTTTCGCCGCTTTCTATGGCTTTGTCAATCTCGTTGTAAATGTCGGTTAAAATGTCGGCGTAAACGGAACGGGCAACGGTAAAGAACCGGGCGTGTTCGCCATGCCACAAATCCGTCCAGTGGTCGGTTGCCTTCAGCGATTTGCGGCGGAAAAACTCGACCGCTTCCCGGGGTAAAATCTTATCCGTCATCTTTTTCCCCCGCCGCCCGGGCATAGACCGCGTTGTTTGCCAGAGAAACCGCCAACCGTTTTGGGTCGGCGCTCACCTCCGGCAGCTGTTTTTTCAATTCCTCAAGGCCTTTGCCTTCGGCAATCAGTTTTTCAATCAGGCCGTCAACCTTGTTTAACAGGGGTTCTTCCAGTATTTCCCAGTCTTGCAGCGCTTCATCGGCAACCTCATCGACAAAATCGGCAGCCGCCGGGGAAGACTGTTTATTGAACGCGGCGACCGGCGGACGCTCAAAAGAAGCGGGCGTCATGACCTGGCCGAAAACGTCGTCGGCATCTTCCGGCGCGTCCAGGCCGAGCTTGGAACGAAGCTGCTTTTTCGACAAAGTTAAACCATAAGGCGCCAGAACGCCTATGTTCTGAACCAGTGCCGAGATGTCCTCTTTTTCCGGCGTGCCGATAATCAGCTGCGGATAACGGCGCTGGCGTCCGAAGTTCAGGTCGATTATCGGGCGGACAAGGTCGCGGTTAAGAACGGCGGACAACTGCTTGGCGTCGGAACTGGCAATGTCCATCCGCACTTCGTTGTGTTCCTTGCTGACCGCGTGACCGCCGGAGATGGCGTCGGTTGTCGTGGTCTGGCCTAAAACCAGTTTTGAAATGGCCTGGTCATAATATTCAATATGCCGCTGAAACGCGTCGCTGCCGGCGGAAGTTTCCGTCTTCAGAAACTCGATGACCATGTCCTGGGGAATAATCGCGGCCGCGTCCGCGCCTATCGTATAGACGGCCTGAAGCAGATTTCTCTTGTCCTTGTCCGTCGCACCCTTGCCGTATTTTCCGACCCTGAACGGATGACCGTAAACCTCAAGAAAAGAAACCCAGTCCTTGGCCGAATAGTTCTTGAACAAATACGGCCAAACGGCCGCCCGCGCCAGACCGCCGCGAATGTCAAGCCCGGATTTTGCTTTGATTGTCGTGTAGATATATTTAAAAGGCGTCAGCTCTTTTAAGCCTTCCGGCGTTCGCAGGCAGGGCGTTGCCAAATCATTGGCAACAAAGCCGAACCAACGCGGATCTATCCAGTTTAATTTTTTCGGCAGCCATTGGTTTTCCGAAGTTTCCCAGACAATTTCGGTAACCGAAAAACCTTTGCCGATGGCGTCCAGCATGTCAAAAAGTTCCGTTTCCAGCGTATCCCGCTTAAGAAAATCGCGGACAAAATCGCTCTGGCGCTGTTCTTCCGGGCCGTCGCCGGACGGAACGACGGTTATGTCCAGCTGCGCAACGGTTCGCTTGCGCGTACTCAAAACGGTGCTGTACTGCGTGTCTTTTTCTTCCATCTCTTCCGCCAGCTCCAAATAGGCCAAAACGTCACCTTCGGCGGCATCTCTCAAAATCCGTGCCAGCTTTACCGGCGTCAGACCGTTGCTCGGAAACGAACTGTAATAATCCCGTACGCCGGCAATAACCGGCGAGGCCTCCTCCTGTGTCAACAAACTGCGGTTAAAATAGCTTTTAATCTTATCAAACATTATAAACATCCCTTCCAACTGCGAAAATCTTCCCGGCTTTCGTCAAGCTCTAAATCCCCGGTTCCCATGCAGCCTTCATAAACCGGCACGCCTTCCTTGCTCATGGCGTATATGCCCAAGACAAAAGCAATGCAGCTGTCGCCGTGCCGCTTGTTGCCGTGTTCGTCTTTCGTCCGGATCTCGGCGACCGTCGGCACGCCTTTAACCAGCTTCACAACCTTAAAATCGTTCAAAATGTTGGCGTTTCGCGGCAAACTGACCCGCTTTTCTTCAAAATAGGCCTTGGCGCGCGGCATATTCTGGCTGTACCATTGCGTCGTCAGCATAACCTCTTCAACCGCGGCGGCGCCGTATTTTTGGCAGGCGACTTCCGCCAGATAGGAACCGTTGCCGCGGGCGTCATAGGCGGAGAAGCGGAAAAGCGGCAGGTGCGCGGTGATATAGTCGGCAATCTGCCATTGCTGTTCGTGCGGCATGTTGCGGATTTCCAGGACAAACGCCGTTTTGAGATTTAAGCCGGCATCTTCCTGCAAAACCGCGCAAACCGACAGGTCGCCGGAACGGCCGAAGTCATAACCGAAGCCTGAAGCCAAATTCGGGTTCATTTTTTCAATAACCGGCTGAAGATTGTCTTTTATCCAATCGTTAATAAAATCAACCCTTTCAGCCGACGGGGCGGCGGTAAATTCAGGTTTAACCGCTAATTCCAAAACCGGAATGTCCGGCTGCATACATTGTTCAACGATTAAGCGGCTGAAATAGTTTCCGGATCCGTTGGCCGGAATACAGTCCAGCTCTTCCGCCGCGCTGTCGCCGTAAAATTTGTAAATGTCGGCTTTCCATTGGTCTTCGGCTGCCTGGCTCCACTCTTTGCCTTGTTTCTGACAGATTCGTTTATAAAGACCCTGACGCAGAGCGTCGTCAAAAGTGCAGCGCAGCAGCTTGTAGGGGCTTTTGCCGGCCCGGATGTCTTTTATCAGGTCGTTGAAAGGGTTGTCTTCGCCGTTGTGGGTCGAGATGATTAACACCTGTCCGCCCCAGATAAGCAGCGCGAAAGCCGCTTTTAACACCTCTTTTAAATCGTCATGGAAAGCGGCCTCATCGATAATGACAAAGCCCTGCTTACCGCGCAGCGCCCGGGCAACCGACGGCAGCGCGACAACCTCTTTGCCGTTGGCAAAAGTCACACGGAAAGCTTTGATGTCTTTGTCCGGATTGTCCGGATCTTTGAAAATATATTCTTCCGCCTCGGAACAGGCTTCGCCGATTTTTTTCGCCCATTCGCCGACATACTGGATAAATTCGCGGGCCATTTCGTAGTCATAGCCCATATAATAAGTATTTTGTGCATTCTCGGCCGGTGATGATACGAATACAGCAACTGCTGCCGCCGCCCAGGAATAACCGGTTCGGCGAGACTTTTCAACGACGGTAACCGGTGAGGTCAAAGCCGTTGTGCTTAAAAGCTGTTGATAATATAAAAAAACTTTGTCCCGCTGAAATTCTTCCATTTTTAGACTATCCCGAAAATTTCACGCTTAATAAAGTCAAGGTTTTCTGCCGAAATGCCTTTTTTCTTGCCGGCCTTTTCAACGGCTTGCGCTGCTTTCTCGGCAAATTCTTTGCGCAGTTGAATAACGTTTTCAACATTTTGCTTGGAAGCCTGAACCAGTTTTTGCAGACTGGAAGCCATGAAAAAAGCGTCTTTGCTGTCCATAGTGATAGTTTCGCCGTCGTTGTTGACCATCATTTTAAGGATTAGCGAGTGCATCAGCTCAATATTGACCTGGCTGACCTTGTTTTCGCTCTCGTCGCCGAAGTTCTTTGCGAGCGCCTCGGCCACGATCCGCGACTGGCGAATTGACTTCGAAACCTCCTCCAGCTGCTTGCAATGCCGCCCCAGCGCCGACCGTGACACGTCAACGTCCAGCTCTTTGAGCTTTTCCAAAATCTCATCAATGGTTTTGCCGGCTTGGCGCAGCTGGCCGATTTTTTCGCGAATGGCAGCGGGAAGGCGGTCGATGCTTGAATTTCTGGCCATTATAGCCTCCTTATTCAGGTCTGGGCTTTTTGACGCCCGGCACGGTTGCCCGGCCGCGGGCGACGTCTTCGCCGCGGGCAGTCAGGCGCGCAACGGTAACTCGGTCGTCAAGCGGTTTTTCGACCGTAATCAGCCCCAGTTCCGCCAAGAAGGCAAAATCCGCCCAGATAACCTCACGGCTGACACCGTGGCCGATTTCCCCCAAAGCTGTCTGCATAACGCTGTCGTTCAGGCTGTAGTCGTTGTCTTCTGCCAAAAAACGAAGCTCCGCAAGGCGGCGGTCTTCTGTCATGAAATCACGATAAGCCATTGTTATTTGTTCCCCATTAAGTAATCCTGTTGGCGTTCCAGTGTTTTTTCTATGATCGAAAGTGTTTTGTTCTGTGTCGCCAGTTCTCCGGTAATATGTTCAAGGCTAAGCTGCATTTTATGAAAATCACGCTGCGAAGGCATGCCGGAAACCTGATTTTTGAGTTCGGAAACCTCGCCGGCCAACGTCTGATAAGTTTCTTTTGTAACAAATTTGGTCTTTATCGACCACCAGATCCAACCGCAAAAACCGCCTAAAATCCAGATCAGAAAATTTGAGTTGCTTTGTACAAAATCAACGATTGCCACGCTCTGCCTCCTCCTGACAATCAACACACAATCTCACGCCCGGAACGGCTTTGCGGCGTTCCGGCGGAATAGGCGCGCCGCAGATTGCGCATTTACTCCGACTTCTCAAGGCACGACGCCGCTGTTTGCGGCATTCGGCCAGAGCTGAACTGTTAAATGCGGCTATTTCTGCGGTTGCCATATCTACAACGTCGACCACGTTATTTTCCTTTAAGCGCGACAAACAAACCGTATAAGCTGGCAATGCCGGCGATAACGCTCATTAAATTGTCGGTAATCGTTGCCTGCGTGTCGGCCGAAATGTCAATGCCGCACAAACTCAAAATGCCGCAGATGACGGCAACCACGGAACCGATGACCGTCTTTGACTTCCAAAACGGCGTTTTTTCTTCCGAACTTTCTGTTGACATGGTAACTCCTTATATTAATAAGTGAACAAAGCCGGACGCAGACCGGTATAGTCCGCCCGGCGGTCTAAATGAATAAAACTTTTTGCAATGCCGACACTCCAGCCGAGAGCAATCGCCACCGCTACCAGCTGCCTGTCATAGTCGGCGCCGCGGCGCTTGACGTCAACCGCACAAGTGCCACCGGTTGGATAGGCGGCGTTTTCGGTTAAATGAAAAGAGCGCGGGCTGCCTTTGACGCTCTTATTATGGCCCGGACAACGGCAGCAAGACGTAATTGTCATCGGCAACCCCAGTTTAAGGCGCAATTCTTTTAATTTATCCGCAAAACCTGGAGCAAGTTTCAAAACGCCGCAATGGCGGCATGCCAGTTCGTTGTCGGTAAAAAGAATTTTGCCTTTGTCCGTAATCATAAAAAACCTCATTAACTAACGTTACAGGGCAAGTATATGCCCGGACGGCGGCAAGGGTTAGGCTGACTGGTGTCAGGGGAAAGACTATGTATTTAATGAAATTAAATACATACACTTGCGAAAATATTTTAATTTGATATAAAGGAATAACTCATTGTCGGAAGGAGAAAATCAATGTTCAAAGCTGTTTTGTTGATAGTGGCCGGTTTGTTGTTGTTCGTCATGGCCGACTTTGGCGGCGAGCCGCGGCAGTTTCCTATTGTTTACGATATGCCGCCGGCAGAAAACGCCAACCCGGTTTTCAGCGACGAAGCTATCAAACAGTCGGCACGGGTTTTAAGAAATAACTGCAAATTTCTGTTTTTCGCCGCCGTTGACGATGTTGTCAAGGCCAGTTCCTTCCATTCCGAGGCGTATCCGTACATGACGGAAAAATACGGCTGGACGGATATGATTGTCGTTAACGTCCAGTTAAAAGACCGTTTAAAATCCATTTCCCCGCAATACCACGCCGGCGGCCACTTGCTGACCTTTTATCTCGGCAGCGGCACCAAAAGCGGTGTTATTACCGACAAACGCCAGGCGCAGCAAATTTGCGGCTGGGAAGAAAGCGGCGACGGCAGTTCAATGTTTCACGAAATACCCGAATTAAACGTATTAAAAAAGGCCGGTTAAACGGCCTTTTTTTTGAAAAACTCCTGAATTGTAATCCTCGGAACACTTAATAAATAATTAACCGGCTCATACGGCAGAACTTCAACATGCTTTAATGTAGGGTTGAACAAAACAAATACTTTCTCTGTTTTAATGCCGTGATGAAAAAAAATCCGGTAATTTTTACTTTCAGCATAATTAAAAAGTTTTTCAATTTCCTGCTCTGATGTGTCGGCTTCATCCAGAACGACAATAAAAGCATTCTTTTTAATTTCCGTGATTAATTTTGTGTTCATCAAAACATTTCCTTTCCAGAAATTCCGCCTTCTTGCCTTTGTTGAACTCCGACAACGGCCGAAAATATCCCATGACCCGCGTCCATACCTCGCAGGGCTGGCGTTCGGCATCTGTCAATTTTACATCTGACATTAAATTCCTCCTAACCGCTAAAAAACCATCCCAGGATAAAACCCGCCATAAAATAACAGACAACAACCGGTTCCATTTAATCTCTCCCGTCGTTGTTAATGCTGCGGATAAACGCCTCTTTCGTCATTTCCTCTCTTTGGCTTTTGGTAAAAAAAGCCAAAATCCACAACGAAAGCAAAATGACAGCGATCAGACTGTTGCCGAGATAATTATAATTAATATACATGGTCGCCAGCAGGCAGGAAAATGTTACCAAGTCTTCAACGACAGATTCCGCCAAAGTCCGGCTGCTGCACCAAAAGGTATATTTTCCCACCCTGTAATATTTTAATTTCTTCATCTCACACCTCAAAATTTTTAACGATAAAATGCTGCATCTGGTCGGGAGTCTGCCCGGTCAGAATAGTTCTGCCTTTGCGGGTAATGTCACCGCCGGCACGGAAAAAACAATAATCGCCCAAAGCGACAAAATCAGGATAAGAATATACATAGGCCGGATATTGATAGTTGCCTTTGCAAAAATCCCGTGTTTTTATCCATTCGATAAACTGCTCCCAGTTCATTATTGAACGACCTTTACGAAAACGGTTTGATAAAGAACCGTGTCGCCGGCTTGCAAAACGCCGGCTTCGCTTTCGTCTTCGCGCCAGCCCTCAAGGGCTTTCCTGACAATCTCAATCGTTTTCATATCCGTAGCCGTTACCATCAACAGCCCGTTACACCGTTTTATTTTCAGCTTGTTCATTTTCTTTCCTTTCCTGTTGTTCGATATAATCTATTAAAGGCAGAGCCAAATAGTTTTTTTCCTTGACCCGGTAGACCGTCCGTTCATGAACGACCATCTTTTTGACAATCTCGGAAACGCTGACGCCTTTTTCCAGCATTTGCGCAATCTGAACTTTTTTCTTGCCCATACCCCGGAAATAACTCATCGGAATAAGCAGTTCCCCGGAACCCAGAGCAAGACTTAACTTTTTAACGTTTTCGACGCCCAAAAGCTGACAAAGCGGCATTTTTTCAGTCGGTTTTTTCGGAATATAAATCGTCGAACCGCCGCATTCGCTGACAAGTTTCAACGTCAGCGCCGCCCCGATGACGTTGTCGATTTCGGCCAGAATTCCGGTAAACTCACTCACGGCATCCTCCTTTGCATTCCTCGCGCTCAATCCATTTTTTCAGGCACTCGATAATTCGCTGCGCCCAGCTTTCTTCCAAAAATTGGGCAGAACTGCGTTTGCCTTTCGTCATCCGGCAAACCCAGTTATCCAGGTCAACCAGATTCGTCGACCTGACTGCGCCCAAATCCTGAAGATGCCCCCATAAGGCGTAGATTTTTTCCAAATCGGCTCGTCCGGTCGGAACTTTGCGATATTGGTTCGGATTCTTCCGATGTTTCCAGCCTTTTTCCTCAAAAGCTTTAACGACCTTAAGCAACTGGCGGTCAGTGCAGGCTTTGCCGCTGGTCTTGCCGACCGCTGCAAAGATAACCGACCGATAAGTTTCCTCATCAAGGCCGAGCGCTTTTCTGGCGATATGGATTTTGCCCAAAAGTATTTTGCGTTCCTGTGTAATTTCCGTTTTTTTCATTAGCTTTAACCTGGCTCATCAGTACAGGGGGGTTAATCTCCTGTAGACGGCGGATAAAGACACCGCCGTTTCGCTTGCGCGCGCTTAAGTTCTTTTTACATGACAGCCTCCCGGGTTTCTGTTAATACGACTTTTTTATTTGGAGATTGAAAATCTGCTCTAATCCGCCGCAATATTTAAGGGAATGGGCTTCCAGCTGTCGCTGTCGCCGATCCGCTCATAAAAACGGACATATCCTTTTGAAGAAACGACGTTAATGCTCTCGGACAACGCCATCATTGCCTCCAGCCATTTCTCGTCCTGAATTTTCAGACGCCGCAGCCCTAAAATTCTATCGGCAGAAACCTGGCCTTTCTTGTCGGTCTGAAAAGCAAAGTTCACCATACTGATTAGTTTTGAGTTGGCGCCGGCAGACCAGCTTTGAATGCACTCGTAAATTTTCTCTTTGGCAATTTGCAGCTGTTCGTCAAAGGCGATTTTGTCAGCATAGGCCCGTTCTATTTTGTAACGGCCGTCAAAAGAGATTAACGTTACATTGCCTTTTTTGCCCTTGGTCTTCAAATTATACTGTTCGGCTGAAATGCTGATAAACTGGGCAATCTCGTCAAAAGCAAATTCCTTAAAGCTTTTAATTTGCTCGGACTGAACTTTTGCTTTTGCAATCAGATTGTTGACAACGTCGTTCCGGAGCAGGTCAATCGGCTTGATTTGCGACTTGGGAACCAGCATTCCCTGTGCATTTTCCATAAAATCGTCTTTGTTAAATTCTGTCATAAAACCCTCCCTTTTCTTTAAGAGTTAAAAGCTTGTTCTTCGGCCTGCGCCTTCTTTTCCAGACGCGCCAGATTCACGCTGATACAATCAAGCACCTTGCGGTTGCGTTCAATTTTGCTGTAGCAGGCTTCGTTATCCTCTCGGATTGCAGAAGCGCGGTCGCGCAGATACGCGATTTTTTCGGCCAAATTGCCGTTTAAACGATAGTTAAACATCGACATTCTCCTTCGTACGGTTAAACTTACATTGCCGGCAGGCCCGGAATAACCGGATCCGGTTCGGGTTGCCTGAATTGGAAAAAGGCTGCGCCTGGTTGAAAAGACAGTCACGGGTCAAAATCTCTCCGAAAACCGGGCATTCGTGCGTGCTGTTCATCAGAACCGTCCGAATGCGTTCTTCCACGGCTGCGATTGTTCCCTTGTAGTCATTCTTCAAAACAAGGCTGATTGTGGCCTTTGAGTATTTTATCCGGGCGGCAACCTTGCCCTGGGACGTTTTGTCGCATTCTTCGGCCAAAATTCTTATCCAGTCGGGTAAATTATCGCCCCAGTAGAGGCGGGCTTTTTCAGTTGAGTTCATCTTCCACCTCTTTCTTATTGCTCCAGATGACTTTCTGCAAATTAGGGTCATATATTTGCTTCGTTTTTTGAATTTGCGGCGCCAGCGGGCCGGTGTTCATACCGAGAACCAGCGTGTAGTTCTTGTCCCCCTTTTTCTTTCGCAGATAACCGGCCGTCCGCAGCATTTTCAAATAACTGTCAATGGCAACCAGCGAAAAGGTGACGCCCAGGCCGGAAAGCATGGCTTCAAGGTCAAGCAGCGACAAAGATTTGTGTATTCGGATGCACTTCCAGATTTTATTCTGAACACTTTCGGAAACGTCCTGACCCTGCCGGTTGACCCGCGGATGACAAAAGCCCGTGTCTTTGATAAGCTCATATTGAGAGTGCTGGATGCGCCTGCTTCCCTCAAAATAAATAAACTTCTTGCTCAGGTAACCGCCTTTTGCCAACGACAAGACATAAGTTGAAATCGTGGCGTGGTTCAGCTTTGTTTCCTTTTCCAGGTCAACAATCGTGAAAACCCGGAGTTTCCGAATGGCGGCCCAAATAATCTTTCGGTTATTTTTGGCCTTGTCTACCGGTAACTGTCCCAACATCTTAAATACTCCGAATCAGAGGGGCGTTTCCGGTAATAAGTTCACGCTTTCCCCAACCGGCCAGGTCAACTCTGCTTTTGCCTTCCGCCAGCATGTCGTCTTCAATTTTGGCCAAATTGACAACAATGCGACGCACGCGGCCTTCCGACTTTTCCCAAACCTTTTTCAGCAGGTCGTCGGCAATCTCAACTTTCTTGCAATACATGGCCCGCAGTTTGACGGCGTCGTCAAAATTAGCCGGCACGGCATTAATCCAGTCTAAAATTCTGTTGTGGAAACGTTCGATTTTTTCAAGTTTGTTCGGCAGCCGTTCTTCCCCGATAAGGATGATTGCTGCTTGCGAACCGTCGTAAATGTCGCGGGTCATATCCGTCAGGGCTTTACTCTCGACACAATAATCAAATTCGTCGATGATTAGCGGCCGGTTGGAAATCGAAAGCTGCGAACAGACCTGATCCATCATTGCGCCGACGGTCTTTTCAGCCGGAACGCTCATCTCGTTCAATATTGCCTGAAGAAACGTCTTCTTTGTCCAAGTCGATTTTGCCGACACATAATAGGCGCCGTATTCAATCGCCGCATAACTCGCGGCGAAAGTCTTTCCGTAACCGGACGGGCCGCGAACCACTATTAAACCCGGAAGATAATCCGGCCGGTTCATAACCTTTTCGATGGCGTAGGTAATAACGCCGATATTTTGCAAACTAGCATAATTATTGACTTTTAGAGCATTACTCTGCATATTATATATCCTCTATAATGGATGTTATAGAAAGGGAGTTGTCTATTGGCGTAGGAACTCCCGCCCCAGTGGTTGCCTGAAAGACTGCAATCTTTCAGGCAATCCTTACATAACTTCGGCTTTTGAGGCCTCCAGCCTTCTCATCGCCGAAAATTCCGATGAAAACTGATAATTTCGATAAAAATCCATTTCCTCGCTGTTTAACCTTTCTCCTTTTGCTAACTGATTGTCTAAATCCTGCCAGTGAACAAAGCGCTGCCGTGCCATGATTTCCCGCGGCATTTCGACAACATTGTTGTTCCTGGCCGTTTCCATTTTATCAATGATTCGTTTTTCCTGGCTGGAAAGCTGACGGCTGACCGGCATTTTCTTATTTTCCAGAACCTTTTCAGCTTCGGCCAAAAATTGCGAATTATAGGAAATTTCCGGTTTGGGAAACAAAACAACATTCGGCTGCTCTTTTGCCTTTTGCTGCATAATCTCGCCGGCAATATCCTTTGTTTTATAAATCTTGCTAAGCTTTTTAAGAACCTGCTTGGATTCGTTAATAAGCCGTTTCTGCTGCGCCTTGCGCGCCGTAGCCACCTCTGCGCGGCTGATTCCTTTTCTTTCGGGACAAATCGCTTTGCAAATAAAATGCCCCTCAAGAGTAAAGACATAAACTTCGCCCCAGTTGGCCTCGTCATACAAAACCTTAACCTGCTGATTCTCATAACCGCCCAAAAACTGGCTGTCATAAAACGCGTTGTCAATCGCAATGCCTTTCTTCGGCTGAACGGTTCGCAGACCGTCGCCGCTGGTTGGCGACAGCAAGATGTCAAGCGCGCGTTCGTTTTGGATTTTTTGAATTGTGCCTTTATAATCGGCCACTATCTGCAACGGGGTTTTCCCGTTCAATCCGCCGTGCGGCTTAACCATATAGCAGTTATTTATCCAGTCATCGCAAAACTTTTGAAGTTCTTCGACGGACAAATAATCTTTAGGATTTCGCTTTGCCTTGCCCATGATATGGTCGGCAAACGACTTGCGCGCTTCAATGTTTTTGCGCTCGGAAACGTTATGCCCGATATATCCGGGAAGAACTTCAAGAACGTCATGCGAAAAGGTACGAAAAACCCTTTCGATATGCGGCTTTTGTTCCGGTGTAAACGGTTTACAGAAACGGCGTTCGATTTCCAAACTGTCAAAAACCCGGCACATGTATTTGCTTGCATAGTCTGCGCCGTTATCCGTTTTAATGCTTTCCGGCACACCCCATTCCAACAGGCAAGCCCTTGTAATCGCGCTTACGGCGGTTGAATTTGACGTTTTGGACACCAAAAACTTAACCCGGCGGGAATAGACATCAATCACGCCGACGATATTATGACGTTCGCCGTCATTCAGAATTATGTCCGTCGGCGTTGAGTCAAACTCCCAGAGCTGGTTCAACCTGACAATGTTTTCGGAGAAAGAACCGGAAGCCGCCATAAACTTGTTTTTCCACTCATCAGGATTCTTTATCGCAGTAAAAATGGATGCGTTGTCTTTTTTCCACCGTTTAACCCATGTTTGAACGGTGCGGTACGACGGCAAATCCTCTTCACGGAACTTACTGCGCAACCCGGACATTATCTTGCCTGAATCAATATGCGGATACTCGTAAATTAACCCTAAAATGCAACCTTTAAGCTCTTGGTTCCTGTCAATTTTAGTGTCGCCTTTACGATTCCCGTAACTGTCGACCAAACCGGACAGGCCTTCCTTTTTATAAGCGCTTTCCCAGCTGAAAAGCGTCTTCGGACTGATTCCGCTTATAATCGCCCGAATTGTCTGGTTATCTGCAAAAATCTGACGTTCATTGTACTTCTTGCAAAATTCCTCCCGGGCCTTTGATACCGGCAAACCTTCAGCGTCTAAATACTTATTAAACTCTTTTATAATCGTTTCCCGGATTTCCGCTTTTTGCAGCTGTGTGCTGTTTACGCGTATCAGTTTAGCCAAAGATTCTTCCGCCTCTTCCGTAAACTTACGTTTTAAGATGGCATCGCTCATTCTTAAAACCTGGATAACTTCCGATTTTATAATTGTCGGCAAATCATCAAGGTGAAACTCTCTGCCGCCGCCTTGTCCTTCGCGCGGCCGACTGGGCCAGTTCTCGGCTTTTGCCCGGTAACTTACGGCTCTTTTAGTCTTCCCAAGAGAGGGAAGTCCTAAATCGGCAAGCTCTTTTGCAGAAAACCACTCTTTCATTATTCCGCCTCTTTCTGAATATAACGTTCGGGAAAAATTTCTCTAACATCAACGCCTAATTCTTCGGCAATTGCCCGCTCGCCGGAAGGCAGCGGTCTGTTAAGAGCAACCCGACAAGCTGATTCGCTCAAGCCCCTGACAAGGGCAGCCCGAGAAAGCGACGAGCCTCTTTTTATCAATTCTGCTTTTATGACTTTCGGATCCCACATTAAAAAATTTCCTTTATTTTTTATAAGTTTCTGCTATCATTCACGAAACGTTAATTGCAATATAGTGAAACTTTACGCATAAATCAAGCACAATCTTTCACCTATTTTGCAATAAAAGTGAAAGTTTGCACAATTACAGAGGCTTAACATCCGCTTTTAATTGTGAATAATGTTTATCGTATGAGGTTTTTTATGGATATAGGCCAACGATTTAAGAAAATACGGGAAGACTTGGGTTTTACTCAAGACGCAATGGCAAAATTTCTCGACTGTACTTCCCGGTCTGTGAAAAGCTACGAAAGCGGCACCTTACCAAGCAATGAAATTCTGTGTAAACTTGCAAAAGCCGGCATAGATACAACATGGCTTCTCGCTGGTCATGTCAAACGGCCGAACGTCATTAATATTTACAATGTCGAGTTCTCCGCAGGCTGCGGAAGCTTTATCCGGGACGAAAATATAGACACTCAAATTTGCGTTCCGGAAGAATTCTTCAAACAGTACAATTTACCCCCGCAATACACCGCCGGAGTCTATGTCCGCGGCGATTCGATGGAGAAAATGTTTTCCGACCACGATATAGCTTTTTTGGACATGTCAATTCAGCGTTTTATCCATGATGGAATTTACGCTTTCGTTTATGACGACAGTTGCTTTATTAAACTTCTCCAGCTGGAAGGCAAGGCCTTGAAAGCTGTTTCCCTCAACGACCACTATTCGCCGTGGTTAATCGAAGACGAAAATTTGTTTAAAATTGTCGGCATGGTAAAGGCTGGCATTTGCGGCACAAATTAACTTTATTTTGTCCAAATCATTTCCCACTTATTTAAAAACTGGGAAATAATAACGGCTTAATTTTTCCCAGTTTCTAAAAGTAAAGAGAGAAAAACAAAGACTTAACTATATGTTTTTAATCGCTTTTTTAACTTTTCAAAATGTAAAAGCAAATTGCAAAATGCAAAACCATTTTGCGCCCACAAAAAAACGGTCTTCACAAAACAAAAGCCCGTATAAATCGTTTTAAATAAGTGTTTAATAGAGCTTAAAACGGCGGTTAAACAGGGCGTTCAATGGTCAGGTCATCCCGATATATCCCGTTAAATCTCACAAAATCCCAGTTTCTCAGTTATGTAAAACCAAGTTTTCTCTTACATCCGGGAAGGAGGTTCGACTACCGGCGAAAGGCGGGCGAAAGAACGCCGGTATGCGAAGCATAAACGGATAAACCGAACTCACCGTTCTTTCGAAAAAAGATCCTTCAAATAAGGCAATTCGGAATCATACAGCGTTTTCTCACCGTAATATTCTTTCAACATTTTGATTTTTTCTTCTTTTAAGCGCTCGGAAGGTTGGCGGGAAATACCGTTCATCCGGAAACGGGAACAGGGAAAACGGAGATGCGCAAACCTTACCCCGTTGTCGATAAAACAGAGCCACTTTTCCTTATCGCTGACAATTTTGAAATCCTCGCGATAGCCGCCAAACCGTGCAAATAAATCTTTTTTTATAAAAGACGACTGATGGGCAAGCGTATTGTTAAGAAAAAATGATTTATCGATCTTGTCGGGATAGGTTTTAATAAAACAATCCCGTTCTTTTTCAAACAAACGATACGAATCGCCGTAAAACACGTCGGCAGCCTCCCGGTTCAGATACGGCATAACGCGCGCCAAGGTTGTATCGTTGTAAAGCAAATCGCCGCCGTTTAAAAAAAGAAGATATTTTCCCCGCGCAAGCCCGATGCCTTTATTCATTGCCGGATAAATGCCGGCATCCGGTTCCGATATCAAGATATCGGCCCTGCCCCGATACGGTCTTATTTTATCCAACGTACCGTCGGTTGAAGCGCCGTCAACAATAATCCATTCAAAATCCTGATTTGTTTGCACGCATACGCTTTTGCAGGTGCTTTCGATAAACGGTTCGTTGCGGCATACCGTTATGACAGACAAAAGATTTTGCATTGCAATCCCCTTATTTTCCGAAACAGCGGACAATCAGCCCTCCAGCAAAGCGGTTATGCCAAGTTGGTCGCGGTACAGAAAAGCAACTGCCGTTATCACCGCCAAAACCAAAAAAGCGACCAGCGCACTGAGGCCCTGTGAAGACGTTTGCGGCAAATTGATCGAAATCTGCCGCTCCCGCGTATAATAAGCATAAATGCGGCAAGAAGAAATAATATAAATCGGACGAAAAATCAGCATGATAAAAGTCAGAACCACCAACATCGGAAAACCGGCCAAAAAATAAAAATTATATACTTTATGCCCGGTCTCCATATCCGACGCTCCAAAAGGACCGACAAAAATCATCGCAAAAAAACCGACATACGCGGCAATGCCGAAAAACCAGCAAATGACCGAATAACCGATTCTCAATTTGGCCATGGCGGAGAAACGCTCTCTTAACAACGACAGGGAGTCTGTTGCCGCATCGACCACGCGGCGGCCGCACAACAGCGCCGGCAAAAAGCCCATTGAAGAAATTTTCCAAGCCTGATAAACCGCCTCATTGGCGAGTTTAACCGAAAGCGGCGTGCGGTCGTTTTTCTTCGGCAGCCGTTCCAAAATGCGTTCCATCGTCCACCAGCCGTCCAGCCAGCTGAAAATCCACAAAGTCCACGATTTCGGCAGCACAATTTTCAGACATTCGGCAATGGTGGAAGGACGACCGCAAAAACGCAGCATATAAGAAGCGCCCATGCAGGCCGTCAACAATCCCAGCGGATAGGCGACCAAACCGACACACACAAAAGACCAGACAAGCACGATAAGAGCCGCCGCATCGTTGGAATCCGAGCTGTCGGACTTTTCCCACACCTCTTCGGGAACGACGGCCAGCCCTTCAACCCAGATATAATATCCCAGCCCAATAACCGCCAACTGCAACAAAGCAAACAGGATGTTTTCCTTTTCGCTGAAAATAAACCGCAACGACCGGCAGCCGTCGGCAAAAAAGTTGCCGACCGACTCAATTCGGGACGGCTTTGCCTTGCTTTTGGCAGACAGATAGGCGTTTTGTTTAAGCTGGGTGAGATTTTTTTTGAGAGATTTCAGTTCAGGCATAGGCGTATCCTTTGAATTTTGGTTTTATTATAAACATTCGGCCGACGTGATGCAAATAATTTATTTGACTTTTGGTATGAAAAGTGATCTGCCTTGAAACAAAACATAAGGAGAATCCGATATGAAAAAACAACCTTCCCATTCCGCCGCTTCGCAAAAACTGATGTTGGCGTTTCAAAAAGACGAAATCACCAGTTCATGTATTTACAACCGTTTCTCCAAGCATATGAAAGATCAGAAAAATCGCAACGTGATTGAGAAGATTGCTGCCGACGAATTTAAACATGCCGAAATATGGAAACAATACACCCAACAAAACGTCGGTCCCGACCGGTTGAAAATTTTCTGGTACGGTTTGCTTACTTATCTGCTCGGTTACACTTTCGTTATCAAACTGCTGGAGCTCAACGAGTTTTCCGGCATTAAGGGATTGCGGCAGCTTAAGGAGGAAATTCCGGAAGTCGGCCGCATTATTGCACAGGAAGAAGAACACGAAAAGTTTCTGATTTCTTTGTTGGATGAAGAAAGGCTGAACTATGTCGGCGCCATGGTGTTGGGCCTCAACGACGCTTTGGTGGAACTGACCGGAACCATTGCCGGACTGACTTTTGTGCTTACCAACACCACCCTGATCGCCATGGCCGGTATCATTACCGGTATTGCGGCCACGCTGTCGATGGCCGCTTCCAACTATCTGGCCGAACGCGCGGACGGTAATCCGAACGCTCTGAAAGCAAGCGTTTATACCGGTTTTACCTACTTGTTCACGGTGGTTTTTCTGGTTTTGCCGTATCTGTTGTTTCCCGAACAGATGTTTGTTCCGGCATTGATCTGCATGATCGGGGTCGTGATTGTTTTGATCGCTGTTTTCAATTTTTATATCGCGGTGGTCAAATCGGAACCTTTTTTGCCGAAATTTTTCGAAATGTCGGGCATCAGCCTTTCGGTTGCCCTGATCTCGTTCCTGATCGGACTGGCTGCCAAAATGTGCTTCGGCATTGACGTCGGGTAGCCGGAATTTCAGGCTTTCCAGTCTTTGCAAACGTCCACCCATCCCGTACAGTCGGCATATTCTTCCAGTTCGGCAACGGTCAGTTCAATCGCACTGTTGGAACTGCCGCAAGCCGGAAAAACGGTGGCAAAACGTTTGAGCGAACAATCAAGGTAAACCTTTACCCGGTCGCCGACCGCAAACGGACAGACGCCGCCGACGGCATGGCCGGTAAATTGCTCAACTTCCGTCGCCGTCAGCATTTTTGCTTTGAGCCCGAAACAATCTTTATATTTGCGGTTATCGATGCGGGCGTCTCCGGCGGCGACAATCAAAATCGGACCGTCGGCAGCAGCAAAAGAAAGGGTTTTGGCAATCCGTTGCGGCAGGCAGTTAAGCGCTTGTGCCGCCAATTCGACGGTAGCGCTGGAAACGTCGAACTCCAGCACCCGGTTCTCGATTCCGTATTCTTTAAAATAAGCTCTGACTTTTTCAAGCGACATTTTTTTCTCCCGTTTTTCTCAATCTCCTTCATCATATAAAAAACGAAACGCTTTGTCATTCCTGTTTTTGTTTTTTAAAGACTCAGTTGCATAAAGTCGGTTTTTTGATTGTTTTTGCGAAAAAACTATTTTACCTTGGAACAAAATGACTACAAGGAGCGGCACAATGGATACGTTGGCATGGTTGATACTGATTATTTTATTCTTCATGATTCTGAGCGCAAAATCGGATATCCGAAGACTGGAATGGCAGTTGGAACAGTTATCAAAACCCAAGCCCAAACCGCAACCTCAAACACCGGACGAAGCTGAACCACCCGTTGTTCAGGCGGCCGCCTGTCGGCAATCGCTGCCGAACAAACCGGAAATTCCGCTTGCCGAACTCCCGTCTGCCGAGAAGTTGCCGGTCGAACCAAAACCGGCGGCGGCGCCGCAACCTCAAAGCGAAAACGGCATTACCTTCCTGGGACAGAAACTGATCACCTGGATTGCCGGTTTTGCCGCCGTCCTCGGCTTTTTCTACTTTGTACGCTATTCGATCGAAAACGGCCTCATCGGTCCGGTTGCCCGTTTGAGTCTGGCCGCCGCAGGCGGATTGCTGTCCGTCGCCGCCGGTTGCTGGTTGCATTTCCATCATAAAATCGCCAACCATCAACGGATCGGCGAGGCGCTGACCGGCGCCGGCATTGCGGCGCTGTATTTTTCCGCTTATGCGCTGTCCAAAATTTATGCCCTCGCCCCGGTATCGGTTTCTTTCGCCCTGATGTGCCTTGTCACCGGCGGCGCCATTCTTCTCACCTTGTCCTGCGGCGGCGTAGCGGCAGCAACCCTGGCCCTGATCGGCGGTTTTCTGACACCCGCACTGACGGCCGGCGTCAACAGCGGAATCGGCGGTTTTTCTTTTTATCTGCTGGTTTTGTGTATGTCTCTGTTATTTGTCAGCCGGCGGATCGGATCGGTTTTTCTCGGTCTGTTGGTCCTGAGCGGCCTCTACGTTTGGGTCTTTATATGGACACTTTTATATTTTGCTCCCGGAGACTCGGTTTGGCTGGTTTTGCTGACGGCACTGACTGCCTTTGCCAACGTTGACCTCTCCGACGACAAAGAAGACAACCGCGGCAATTTTCTTCTGCAAGCGCTTTCTCTGGTCTTTTGCCTGATTTTCACCTTCTCGTTCTTGCTGAAAACCGATTTCGGACTGTTGGAATGGCAACTGCTGGCTCTGCTCACGACGGCCTTAACTATCCTGACTTTTTTCCGTCGGCAAACATATCTGCCGCTTTTGGCCGCAACGCAGGCTGTTATTTTTATTTTGCTGGCAACCTGGTATACCCCCGACACGGCACAAAAACAGCTTATTTTTGCCGGTTTTGCCGCACTGACGCTGCTGCCGTTTTATATTGCGGTATGGATCAGACCGTGCAAAGAATTTATCGTATGGCTTTTAACCGCCGCACCGCTGATTTATGAACTCGCCACGTTTATCTTTTACGATCCCGACGGCTTGTCCTATATCGGATTGGCCGCTGCCGCCGCACTGGCGCTGCAGACGGTCCGTTTCAAATGGGGAAGCGAACCGGACAACCGTTTGATCGGCCTGTTGCTGCTGGCTTCGGCCGCTCTGACGACAATGGCTTTGGCTTCGCTGGCCAAATTTGACCTGTGGCCGGCCGTTTTGGCAATCGAAATACTGATTCTGGGCGCCTTGTCTCATCTGACCAAAATCAAAAACCTGACGGTCGGTGTCAAAATCGGCGGTTTCCTGTTTGCGTTGGTCCAACTGAAAAATATTCTGTTTGCGCTTGGCGTCATTTTGTTTGCGCCGCGGGAAACCCTGGTGACGAAGTTTTATTTCCATGCTTCCGACTTAACGGCGCGCTTCTACGCTTCTTATATCATCATTCCGGCACTGGCATTTGCCGCGCTGGCTTGGATCGGCAAGGACAAATGCCGCCGTACAGCCGCGGCCGCCGCTGCTGCCCTTAGCTTGGCCGGCATCTTTTCCTTCTATATGCTGATGCGGATGAAATTTGCCGGTTTGTCACAGTTGGCACCCGACTTTGTCGACGGGGCATTGATAACCAACCTGCTGTTGCTGGGCGGCTTCGGGCTTTTCAGTTCCCGCTGGCAGGGAATCGGCAAACTGACGTTTGCGCTCGGACTGTGGCGGCTGATCGGTCTCAGTTTAGTCCTGCATTCGCCCTTTTTCAGCCGGATTGATATCTCGGCCGCCGGTATTCTGTTCGCTTACGGCGTTCCGATGGTTTTGTTTGCCGTTTACGCCTGGAAGTCATCGGCAGCGGCCCGCAAACAATATACTCTGGCAACGGCGGCAATGTCGTTTATTGTCGTCTCCGCCTTGTTGAGTTTCGCTCTTTACGGTTCCGTCGACTTGTTCGGCATTCGTTTTGACAACTCGGGTATTTTTGCCTATTCGGCGGCCTGGCTAGTTCTGGGATGTTGTTGGCTGCTGGCGGCTTTCCGTAACACGGCTTTGGTTAAACCGGCCTTCGGACTGATTTATTTCGTGATTGCCAAAGTCTTTTTGTATGACGTCTCTTCGTTAGACGGAATCTGGCGTATTTCCGCATTGTTCGGGTTAGCGGTTTCGCTGCTGGCGATCAGCTATTTCTACAGCCGTTTCTTCCAGCCCCGTCGGGATGCGACAGCGGAAAGTCAAACTCCGGCTTAAAGCGACTTCAGCGGATTTTGCGGACGGCTTGTTCCAACGCATCGATATCGCCGGCGCACAGAAAATCGGTCAGGCCGTCGATCACGGCTTCGTCCAGATCATATATCCGAAGCGCCAGCAGGCGGCTGATGACCGGTTCGGCAAAACGAAACTTGATGATCCGGGCCGGATTGCCGCCCACAACCGCATAAGGGGGAACGTCTTTCGTTACTACGCTTCCGGCCGCAATCACCGAACCTTCGCCAAGGCGTCGTCCCGGCATGATCATACTGCGCATGCCGATCCATACCGCATCTTCGATCTCGGTATCGCCCTTGCCCTGATAGCTCTCGACAATTTTATCCATAAACGGATAGTTGGAAAACCAGTCGTTGCGGTGCGTATTATTGCCGCCCATCAAAATAACGCTTTCGGCACCGATGCAAACATAATTGCCGATCTGCAAGCGGTCGATCGGCCACTGCGGCTACCAATGGGTGCGGCTGTAGCGGTCACCGTAATGGTAACGGACAACCGATTCTTCAAAACTGCCGCTCCAGGCATCGCCGTAATAACTTCGGGTACCTTTGACGATAATGTTGGGGTTGGTAACCGTTTGATGCAGGTACTCGACCCGCGACCAGTGTTTTTCCATTTCCGTACTCCTTTGCGGCCAGCATAATAAAAAGGCTGTCAAAAGGCAAGAAAAAGACTGCCCGCCACGGACAGTCTTTGAAATCTTAACAGCAGACAAACAACCGTTTTTATCGATATTCGGCGTCGGATACCGGTTGCAGCCATTCGGTCCGGTTGTGAGGCACATTTGTCTCCACCGAAACATGAACAAACCAGCTTGTCGGCGCGGCACCGTGCCAGTGTTCGACATCGGGCGCAATCCGCACCGTATCGCCTTTATGCAATATCCTGACTTCCTGCCCGCGTTCCTGATAACGGCCCTCACCGCCCAGAACCAACAAAATCTGGCCGCCGCTATGCCGGTGCCAGTTGGTGCGCGCGCCGGGTTCAAAAGTTACGTTGGCTATCGGCGCATTAAAAACATCGTCTTTTTCGCTCAACCGCCGCAGATAAGTCTGTCCGGTAAAAAATTCTCCGTAAGGGTTGGCTTCTCCTTGTTCAAAAATTGTATCCACTTCGCTTTTTTTCATTTCCTGTGCCTTTGCGTTAACTGAAAAGATTAAAATGCTGCCTAACAGCGCATTCCATAAACAGATTTTTTGCATAATTTTCTCCTTTTTGCGATTCTGTTACCAGCATACATTTTAGAATTAACTCTAAGTCAAGACTTTTTTGCAAATAAAAAATTAAGTTCCGTCGGCCTGAGAACACCCGGCTCCGCTCAGACGGCTGTTGCCGCCGGATACTTTCACCACTTCGATCCGGGTCGGAATGCTTTCCTTTAAGGCCGCCACGTGGGAAATGATTCCGATCAGCTTATTTTCCCGTTCCAGACGGCTTAAAGCATCCAAGGTGGTATTCAGCGCTTCTTCGTCCAAAGTGCCGAATCCTTCGTCAAGGAACAGGCTGTCGATACGGATGCGACGACTGGACATCTTCGACAATCCCAAAGCCAACGCCAAACTGACCATAAAACTTTCGCCGCCGGAAAGATTCTTGACCGCCCGCCGCTCGCCGCCCTGATAATGATCAATCACGTCCAGCCCCAAATCGGTCGCCCGCACCAGCACATAACGGTCCGACATTTGCGCCAGCTGCCGGTTGGCAAAGCCGATTAAGACGTCAAAGGCAATTCCCTGGGCAAATTCGCGAAACTTTTTGCCGCTTGACGAGCCGATCAGTTCGTTCAAACGCTCCCAGTCCTCCGACTGTCGTTTCAGCGTTTGCAAACGTCCCAGTTTCTCTCTCAAGCTGTCGCGACGCATCCGGTTATCGTCCAGTTTTTGTTTGATTGCCCCGATCTGCCGGTTAAGTTCATTGACGGCGGCCGAAATCCGCTCTTCTTCCGCCTGCAGCTTCGACAAATCGGTCGCGGGATATTGCTGCTGCAATCGTTGCAAGCGGCGCCGGTCTTCTTCGATCTGTAAAGTAAGGCGCATCGTTTCCTGCTGCAAATCGGTTTGCTGCTTTTGCAGCCGTTCTTTTTCTTCGACATCCAT
The DNA here is from genome assembly GCA_910587405.1 of uncultured Alphaproteobacteria bacterium. Lineage (GTDB taxonomy): Bacteria > Pseudomonadota > Alphaproteobacteria > RF32 > CAG-239 > JAFUYI01. The sequence goes on along the minus strand of CAJUKS010000007.1, from coordinate 54,261 downwards.
AAACAGGCTTTGCAGTTGTTCAATGCCGTCAACCCCGTAATCGGCCGCTTTCGGGGTTAATTTTTCTTCCAACCGGCATTTTTCGCGCTCAAGCTCGTCAATATGAGCGCATTCCGCCTGATAAACGGCAGCCAAACGGGCTTCTTCTTTTTCTGTTTCCGCCGCCAGCCGATCGCTTTGCTCTTTTTGCAGACGGCACGCTTTTTCTTCCCCTTCCAGTTGTCGAACTTTTTCGTCACAATCCCACTGACCGAACTTTTCTGCCCGCTGCAACCGGTTATCATCGCAAAGTTTTTGTTGTGACGATGCCGCAGCAGCGGCCTCTTCGCGGCGTTTTTGCAGCTCGACAAGGTGTCTTTGGCGGTTCGCCAACTCGTTTTTTGCGACTTCTACGATTGTTTTCAGACTCTCGCAGTCATTTTTATGCTTTCGATAAAGTTCAAAACGGGCGCGCACTTCTTCGGGACGAAGGTTTTCGTCCGCTCCGTAACGGCTGTAAATTTCAGTTTGCATTTTTTGCAAGACCGCTTGCCGTTCTGCCAGCGTTGACGTATTTTGAGCGGTCAGCGCCGCTTCTGCCGTCAGGCGCTTCAGCAACTCTTCCTGCCGGATCGACTCGGCAACCGCCGCATTTTTGCGCTCAGTCAAACTTTCCACCGCCGTTTGACGAACTTTTATTTCGCCTTCCAACCTTTCCAAAGCGGTTATTTTCTGTTCCAGAGCGGAAATTTGTACTCCCAGCTGCTTTTCGTTTTCTTCTTCGCGGGCGGCAATCAGCGGATGATGAACAGCGCCGCAAAGCGGGCACGGTTTGCCTTCGGTCAGATTTTGACGATAATCCCGCATTTTTTCGCGGCTTTTGTATTCGGCTGACAATTCCTCTTTAAGACGGCGGTAGTCGGCAGGCTGTTTTCCTTCCAGCAATTGCGCAATCTGCGTCTGAAGCGCCGCCACTTCCGCTTTGGCAGAGTTCAAATCATGCTCGCAGGTTTCTTTTTCCTTTTGCATCCGTTCGCACATCATGTTTTCGTGCCGCAACTGCTGTTTTTTTTCAGCGGCGGCTTTTTCGGCCGGCGGCAATTTTGTCCGAATCTCCGACAATTCCTGCAAAAGCGGGGTCAGTTCCAGTTGCAAAAACTCCAGATCGCCGTCTTTGGGGTGTTTTTCCAGATAATTCTGCGCCTGAACAAAACGCTGCCGCGATCTTTCATTTTCCGCCTGCAGCAGAATCAGTTCTTTTTCCGAAATTCTTACGGCGTTGTCAGCATCGGTCAAAGCCTTGGCGTAAACCTGCAGAGTCTGTTCCAAAACTTTATATCCGTCATCAAGACGGCGAGCCTCGGCAATTTGTTCTTCCCACGTTTTTTTACGAAGAACAAAATCATTCCAAACCTGCTCCGCCGCTGAGACCGCCAACCGCCTCTCTTTTACTTCCCGCTGCTTTTTCTCCAGGCCGAGGTGCGCCGCTGCCGACCGTGCGGCGACGGCGGTCAGTTTTTGCCCTTTTTCTTTCCAACTGTTATAATCGGCTGCCAGCGGCTCCGCCTTTTGCGCTTGTTCCAGCCGTTGCCGGTTGGGCTCGAACAAAGCTGTTTTCCGTTTTTGTTCCTCAAGCAAAATCTGTTTTTGCCGCAGAGCCGCTGCGGTCAGTTCGCGTTCATGCTGATTTTGCAGTTTTAACCGCGCTTCCTGCTGCTGCAACAAAAGAACGGCCGCCGTCTTTTCTTTTTCGGCCTGCTCGTTTGCAAGCGCCTGCTCATCTTCTTCGCTCAACAGAGTCAGTGCTTCGGCTTCTTGTTTCAGCCGTTCATAGTCCTCGCGGAAACGTTTGGCGATTTCAAACGTTTTTTGCGAAATTTTCTCATAACGGGCGGTTCCGGTTATTTTTTCCAGAATCTTCGATTTGTCGGCGGCCTCGGCAGTCAGAAAAGTGTTGAACTGTCCCTGCGCCAACATCACCGAACGCATAAACTGCTCATAGTCCATCCCCAGATATTCCGTCACTTTTGCTTCGACGTCACGAATCATTGTTACCAGCGTGGCCGGATTGCCCAATTCCTGAACACTGCGCTGAACCGATTGCAACGCACCGTCGGAACGATTGCGGGCACGCCGCTGTTCAAAGCGGCTGAGATAAACTTTGCCGTTATTTTCAAAAACAATTTCCGCCATGCAGCCGCCGCGGTTTTTCGACATAACTTCATTTTCGGCGCCGCTCACCTTCACCCGCGGCGTCCGCCCGAACAACGCCAAACAAACCGCGTCCAGAATGGTGGTTTTGCCGGCGCCGGTCTTGCCGATAATGGCAAAAATTCCGCTTGCGGCAAAATCGGCCGCCGCAAAATCGATCTTCCAATGTCCGGCCAGAGAATTAAGGTTTTCAAATTCGATGCTGATAATTTTCATCGCTTATTCCTCCGCCTCATCGTTTTCAATTTCCTGCAACACCTGCCGGTATAACTGCCGCAGTTGCTCTCGCTGCGTTTCTTCCACCCGGTTGGCTTCAAGACAGCGTTCAAACATATCTTCCGCCGTGACGTCTTCCAGTTCTTCGCCGCTGACTTGCTCCGCCTGAAAATTCTCGCAATGACGATTATGCACCCGACAAACCTGCAGACGGCTGCCTTTGACCAACTCGTCTATTTTGCCGTTCAACCCGCTGCAAAAAGCCGGATCATCATAAAAAACTTCCACAAAAATATCTTCATTGAGCGCACGCAATTCTTCAATACGGTCGGCAATCGTCTCCAAATCACCGCGGATCTGGTACATTTTTTTGAATACCGGCACCGGAAGCGGGGTGATGTTGAGCGGGGTTCCGTCATCAAAAATCTCCACTAACACCACTTGTTTGACGTCTTTCGCTTCGCCGAAACCGACCGGCAGCGGCGAACCGCTGTAACGAATATATTCTCGGCCGCCGACCGTTTGGGCAATATGCAAATGCCCCAACGCCACATAATCAAAACCGATATCAAGAGACGCCGTGTCAACGACGCCCAGAGAACCGACCGCCAGATCGCGCACGCCGTCATCGGCGGTCTTTTGCCCGCCGGCGGCAAACAAATGCCCCATCGCAATCACCGGTACAGAGAACCGGCGCGCATATTCGTAAGCGGCCTGATAATGGCGACACATCCCGTCAGCCATTTTTTGCAGCCGTTGCTCATAACTTTCCCCCGGCGTCATAACCCGCAAATCGCGTTCTTTCAAAAACGGAACCGCACATACCGCTAACTCGGGCTTGCCGTCGCGGTTCGGCAAAACCACCACTTCTTCGGCAATATTTTCCGGCGCGGCGGCAACCGAAACTACGCGGATATTCATAGCGTTCAGCAGTTCTTTGGGCGCCGCCAGAAAAGAAGCGGAATCGTGATTGCCCGAAGTAATGACCACCCCCCGGCAGCCGGTGGCAGCAAGAGCGGCCAAAAAACGGTAATACATCTTCTGAGCGACGGGAGACGGGGTTCCGGTATCAAAAACGTCGCCGGCAACCAACAGATAGTCAATCTGCCGCTCGCGAATAACACCGCACAGCCAATCAAGAAAAGCGGCAAACTCACCGTCCCGCCGAAAACTGTAAAGCCAGCGCCCCAAATGCCAGTCCGAAGTATGTAAAATTCTGATCATATGCCTTCCTTTCTTTTGCCGCCCTTTGATCGTTTAAGCATAAATTAACGCAGCGGCAAAAGCAATAAAGCCTTTGATTTTATACCCGTCATACACCAACTTTTAACTTATCGCTGTTAAAATACGGAAAATTTACGGAGTTGCCCAAAATGAAAAAAAACAAACCCAAACCGTTGTACGCCGTCTTCTATTACGATCGTCGCAAGTTAAGACTGCTGTTGGCATTTAATTTGTGCATGTTAGCCTTATTGATCATCTTCGGACAAGCGGTTTTTTATCCGTTGATTCCGCTCGGCCTGTTGGTGATTTTGTTATGGTTTGTTGCAACGCTGGCGGCCGCTCATGTTTATTTCTTTCCGCAAAAACTGATATTGGTTACCGATGACGAGATTAAAATCGACCGCGGCGCACCGCTGAAATGGCGTAATGTCCGCGAAGCCGAAGAGCTGATCGGACGGCAGCGGATCATTGTGCTTAAACCGGTTGAAGGATACCGCTGCCGGCTTACCTTCATGCAACGGATTTGTCAATATTCGCGCTTTACGGCATTTTCGATCCCGCTTTATGCGATGACCGAAAGCGATCAGGAAAAAATCCGCGAAATTGTTGCCGCACATACGCTCTTTAATCGGCAGCCGAAAAACGATCAGAAATGATTTCTCCCTTCTCTCCCGACAACGGGCTTAAAGGAAAAAACGTCGTCTGCTTCCGGGCATGAGGTTATCTATATTTTATGACCATAAATAAGGTTAAGCACAACCATTGATAAATAAATTGTTTTTTTTTATCCTTCAGATATGATGAAAAAAATAACACGCCTTTTTCCAAGGAGAATATTCAATGATCTGGGCTGCGGTTCTCATCGTTTTGCTGGTGGGCTACGTCTTTTTTTACAACCAACTGGTCAAGCTGGAAGCTCTCGTCGGCGAAGCGCTTAACAACCTCAATCTTCACTTGGAACGTCGCCGCGATCTGACCCCTCTGTTGGTCGAAATCGTCAAAAACGGAGATAATCGGATCAAGTTAGCCGCAGAAACAGCCGAATTACACCGTCAGCTCGTCAACATCAGCGATTTTGAACAACAACAAAGCCTCGAAAACAAACTGGAAAACACCCTCAGACAATTGCTTGCCGCCACAGAAAACGAATCGACGCTCAAAAATGACGCGCGTTTCTGGCAGTTGCGGCAGGATCTGGCCGCAGTCGAAACCGAACTGCAGCAAGCTTGCCGCGATTACAACGCTGCCGTCCGCGATTACAATGTTGCACTGCATACCGTGCCGTCCTGCTGGATTGCCAAAACCATGAAAGCTGTCGAAAAAAAATTTTTTGAAACAGAGCTCCGATCACACCCCGACAACGCCCCGTTACACTAAAAGTCTTGCATTAGTAAGGAGAATAAAATGAGCAGACTGGAAAACAAACTGACTTTATGGGAACAGCAAAAGCTGATTTCTCCAACCCAAAAACAACAAATCCTCGCTTTTGAAACGCAAAATAAAAGACCGCATTTGCTGACGGCTCTTTTCAGTCTCGGCATTTTTATCCTCTCACTCGGCATTATCAGCCTGATTGCCGCCAACTGGGACGAAATCAGCGGCACGGTCAAACTGACGATAGACTTTATATTGTTAGCGGCGTTGGCTACCGGAACCATTGTTGCCGACGCCCGCGGCAAAATCTTCTGGAAAGAAGCCGGCATTTTGGCTTTGTTTCTGATGACGATTGCCAGTATCGGTTTAATCTCTCAGGTATTTCAAACCAACGGAACCTTATCGGGCGGCGCGTTGCTGGCTTCGGTTTTCAGTGTCCCCTTGCTGGCTGTCTCCCAAAAGAAACTGTTGCCGTTGCTATGGGTGCCGCTGTTCTTGGGCAGCATTGTCTCCAACCAGAATGTGTTGGATTTTCTTGAACCGCTTATCAGATATCTGGACAGGTGTTTCGACAGATTTCCGGCAATGATCCCTGTTCCTTTTATTGTCTTTTTTGCTTTGATGAGTTACGGTTTTTATCACCTGCATCTTCTGTCCGGCCGTAAATATCCGGTGTTTACGGTTCTCAGAGGATATTTTGAAGTATTGACTTATTGTGCAGCTTTGTTTGACAGTTTTATCGGCTATCGGTACAGCATTCTCAATCTGCTTATACCGGTTGCGGTATTTGCCGGCAGCGCATGGATATACTACAAACACAATTATCCGAAAATGCAGAATTTTAATATCGCAATGATTGGCGTATGTTTCTTTATTGCTTATATACGCCTGTTTTCCGACCTGCTGACGACCGGCATCGGGCTGATCGTTACCGGACTGCTGCTGCTTGCGCTGGTCTGGGGAATCAAAACCGTCATTAACAAAACGGTTACCAAAAAAGGAGTAAAATAGATGAAAAAATATCTGAATTCGCTTTTGATTGCCGCCCCGGTCATCTTGTTGGCCATTCTGACAATCGGCATGGCTGTTTTGCGTACCAGCCTGCCCGAAGTCACCTTGCGCATCAGCGGCTATGATCCGCGAGATTTGCTCTCGGGGCATTATATTGTTTACACGATTGATTGGGACGATACCGACTGCAAACAATTTAAAGACCGGCAGTGCCCGATTTCTGAGTTCCGCCAACACGGTATCGATGGAATGTGGGGCAACAATCACCGTTTTTATATTCCGGAAAAATACGCTGCCGAGCTGGATCGGCTTTTCCGCAACCGCAATACCGACGACAATGTTTTTGAAGTTGTGTACAGTTATGCCGAAGGCTTCAAACCGATCGCCAAACGACTGCTGATCAACGGCAAAGACTGGCGGGAAACCGTTAAAAATCCCCAATGATCCTACCCGTTTCGTTATCGGAACCAAGAGGCAACCGCGGCTGACTTTCATCTTTCAGTCGCGGTTTTATACATCATTTTCATTTGACAAAATTGAATACCGAGACGCCTGTACGTCACCTTTCCGGTACCGATAGGGAACCATCGTCAACACTTGCGCCAACCCCTCATCCATCACCAAATACCGTGGCTTTATGACATTAAAAAAGACCTCGACGAAAACCGGGGTCTTTTTCTTAAAACTGTAATGTCAATCTGTTCAGGCATCCAAAGCTTGTAAAAGCTCCGAACGAATATCTCTCAACTCGGCCGCCGTTTCCTGCAGCAAATTTTCGCCGGACCGATTATCTTCCGCAACATCGGCAAAAAAATCATTTTGAATGGTTTCGCCGATCAGCGCTTTGAGTCCCCTGTTCTTAATCTCTTTTTGCGCACCTTCAATCGTCAGGCGCCGAACATACAGAAGATCTTTGATACAACGCAGCAGTTCCACGTCGTCGGGACGATAATAGCGGCGGCCGCCGCTCCTTTTCATCGGCTTGATTTGAGAAAACTTCGTCTCCCAAAAACGCAGCACATGGGTACCCACTCCAAGTTCATCAGCAACTTCGGCAATTGTACGAAAAGCAGCTTTTGACTTGTTGACAACCATGCTTAACCCTTGTTAACCGATTTGCGCATTGTCTGGGACGGCTTAAACGAAATAACCCGCCGCGAAGAAATTTCCGCTTCCACGCCGGTTTTGGGATTGCGGCCGATCCGCGGTTTTTTGTCGCGCAGAGCGAAAGTTCCGAAAGAAGACAGTTTCACATCATTGCCGGCAGCAAGCTCATTGACGATTTCTTCCAAAACCATATCCAAAATTTCGCCGGAATCCTTGCGTGACAATCCGACTTCCTGATATAAGGTTTCGGCAACATCAGCCCGGGTAATTGTTTTCATCATATTCATTCCTCTTTTTGACTTGATTAAAACATCGGCGCCACTATATCATAAAAAACGGCCGCGCCAACATATAATTTTATTATAAACAGTTAAATGCGGATAACTATTCCGCCCCAGGTAAATCCGGCGCCCATGGCACTGATGACAAGGAGATCGCCTTTTTTGAATTTACCGGCTTCAAAAGACTCGGCCAACGCCAGCGGAATCGAAGCGGCAGAGGTATTGCCGTGATGATCGACGGTCACAATTACCTTTTCCATATCAATTTCCAGCTTTTTGGCCACGGAATCAATAATTCGCAAATTAGCCTGATGAGGAATATACCAATCTACCTCATTCATCGAAAGTCCTGCAATTTTTAAGCTTTCTTCCACACCCTGAACCAGGCTGGGAATTGCCACTTTGAAAACTTCCTTGCCATCCATATGGATGAACCCGGCTTTTTGATTGACCGACACGCCGCCGTCCGAACACAAATGTTCATATTGACTGCCGTCGGCATAAATTTTGGTTGCCAGCACGCCGGTATCTTCCGGGGTTCCCTCGCCTTCCGTCGCGCGGAAAACCGCTGCACCGGCACCGTCACCGAACAAAACGCAGGTATTGCGATCCGTCCAGTCGGTAATTTTCGAAAGCGTTTCGGCACCGATCACCAACGCGGTTTTAACCTGTCCCAGCCGAATCATATTATCGGCGATCTGGGTGGCATAGACAAATCCGGAACAAGCCGCGTTGACATCCATTGCAGGCGTTCCGGGTTTCAGCCCCAGTTTTTGGGCCAACTTGGCGGCGGTGGCCGGAAAAGTGTTGTCACCGGTAATGGTGGCAACGATGATAAAATCAATTTCTTCGTTACGGATTCCCGCGTTCTTAATCGCCATCAAAGCAGCATCATAAGACAAATCACCGGTTGTTTCACCGGCAGCGGCAATATGGCGGCTGCGAATACCGGTACGGGTGCTGATCCATTCGTCGTTGGTATCCACCATCTTCGACAAATCATCATTCGTAAGCACTTTGGCCGGAAGCTTATATCCCGTGCCAAGCAATTGTGAGCGAATAACCGTCATACATAATATCCTTCATAAATGCTTTCTTGATTCAGTTCATCCAAATCAATTTTTTCAATTTCTTTTCTGATGGTCGAAACAAAATCCTGACGCACCAGTTTGGCGGTATTGTCGATAGCGACCGAAAATCCTACGGCGTCGGTTCCGCCGTGGCTTTTAACCGTCAGCCCGTTAAGGCCGATCAGCATTGCGCCGTTATACAAACGCGGATCCATGCTCTTTTTGATTTTGAAAATAACCCCCAGCATGAACGGCAGTCCGAGCTTGGCCAAAAACGACCGCTTAATCGCCTTTTTGATCATCCGTACGACCAAACGGGCGGTTCCTTCGGTGGTTTTCAAAGCGACATTTCCGGTAAAACCGTCCGCAACAATGACGTCGGCAGCGCCGTTGGAAATTTCGTGCGGTTCGATATAACCGGTAAAATTGATATCAAGCTGAGCGTTGTGAAGCATCCGGGCAGCCTGACGAATCTCCTCTTTGCCCTTCATGGCTTCCGCGCCGATGTTAAGCAGCGCCACTTTAGGCTGTTTAAGATCCAACGCGTGCTTGGCGACAACGTTGCCCATAATCGCAAATTCGGCCAGATTGACGGCGTCGCATTCGGTATTGGCGCCCAAATCCAGCATCACATAACGGCCGTTCAAATGCGGCATGATGCTGACAATTGCCGGGCGGTGAATTTTCTGCATGGTTTTTAAAACCATTTTGGAAATAGCCATCAGCGCTCCGGTATTGCCGGCAGAAACAATTGCCTGAGCCCGGCCGGAACGCACGGCATCAATTGCCATATACATACTGGTGTTGCGGTTGCGGATAACCTGCGAGGGCTTATCTTCATTCTTCACCCATTCTTCGGTATGGCAGACTTTGCAAACCTTGGAAAGCTTGGGAAATTGCTTAAGCAGGGGAACAATTTTTGCCTCATCGCCGAACAGCAAAAAGCGCACGTCGGGATTTCTTTTGGCTGCAATATTCACCCCTTCAATGACGACTCGAGGGGAATTATCTCCCCCCATCGCATCAACAGATATAACCAGATTATCAGACAAAATTGTGCTCCATCCAGTTCTATGACAGTTTTAGTTTATTCGGCTGCTTTTTTAGCAACGACTTCGCGTTTGTCGTACTGACCGCAGGACGGACAAACGTTGTGGGGTCTTTTCAACTCACCGCAGTTAGGGCATTCATGGTAAGAATTCGCACCTAAAGCATCGTGAGAACGACGCATATCGCGGCGTGATTTTGAAGTTTTATGTTTTGGTGTTGCCATTGTCTTATTCTTTTCAAAAAAACATTGTTATCACGAAAAATTTCAGGAAAAAGCAATACCACAATTATTAAATAATTGCAACTTGTTTTACACTTTCCCGAAACGGTTATCCGTCTTTTACCTAAATTTTTTGCATTTGGCAAGCATAATTTTTTATTTCTTTAGTTTTGCCAGAACTTCGAACGGATTATTCGCGTTTTTTTCATTTTCGTCGAACTCGGATTCAAAATGAAATACCTCGCCGGGCCGACGCGGATAATCATCCAGACGCAAGGCCACTTGTTCGATCGCAATATCGGCCAAATCGATTTGCCCGCCGATCACCACATCAGGCAAATCGGCCGCCCAGTCGTCTTCTTCCCGCTGGCTGTCATAGGTTGCGGCGGTGTCAAAAGAGAGCGAAAACTCAAAATCATAATCCTGATCAAACAGCTCCAACGATACCACGCTTTCCAGTTTCAGGCAGGCAGAAATCCGGCCGCTGACATCCAGCATTCCCGACGTATGGTCGTTTTTCAGTCGCAGGTCGGCTTCAAAACGCATCACTTCGGGAACTTTTAAAACTTCGGCAAGATACCGGCAGTCACTTTCGTCCGCCTGCAGCCGGTAACGTTGCTCAGCCTGCGGCAATTCCGCCACAACCAACGGATATGAAAATTTTTTTTGCATAAATATATTCTCCGTGTTATATATGTTTAACAATTGGAACCTATAATGATAAGGATACACAGTGATGTCAACATACAAAATCTTTTTTTTAAGTACTGCCCTGCTTACACTTGCCGCCTGTGCCAAAGATACTTTCGTCACCAACACCGGCAATATGCCGTCGGAAGACAAAATCGAACGGCTGGCAACCGGAATGCCGCAGGAACAGGTCCGCGAGATTTTGGGGTCTCCTTCTTCGGTGGTTTCTCTTGACCGCAACACATGGATTTACATGTCGGCAGATATCGAACAAATTGCCTTCATGCGTCCGCAGGAAACCGAACGGCGGCTTCTGGTCGTTAAATTTGATGACAGCGGCAAAGTTGCCGACATTAAACATATCGACAAGTCCAAAGGCAAAGAACTGCAAGTCAGCGAGCAGGAAACGGCAACGCCAGAACAGGAACAAGGCTTCTTCCGCAAATATTTCGGCGGTGTCGGCACCTATACTCCGATTGCACCTTCCAAAACCGGAATATAACTAGTGTTTTTACGATTTCAGCCCCGAAAACCGGGGCTGTTTTTTTATTTTATTTGTATTTTTTCCAACCGGCAGCAAAAAAGAGCCGTGAATACGGCTCTTTTTCTGTTTGTGTTTGGTCCGGTTTACCAGCTGTAGCTGAGCCCCAAACCGAAGGTCGAGGCTTTGTAGTCGTCGCCGAAGGTGTGGTTCGCCCAGCCATACGCCGACAACTGTTCGGTAAAGCCGTAACGACCACCGAGTTCAACCCGGCCCAGCGTCTGGTCATCCAAAGTGTTGACTTTGCCCAAACCGGTGATTTTGACTTCGTCACCGTCGGTAATGGTGCGGACAACACTCGGTTTGACATAAACGTTGGCGTAGCCTTCGTCCGTTACAAACGCCTTTGTCAGTTTAACCCCGGCTTCCAACTCCAGCTGACGCAAGGTGTTGTACTTCGCAATCTTGCCGGCACTGTCGGTGGCGTCGTCATAGTCAACCTGAGTATAGAAAGCACCGACACTCGGAGTCAGATAGAGCGTTTTGTTGATCGCATAGTCATAACCCAACTCAACGCTGCCGCCGAACTCGGTACCGTCGGTATCCGACTTGATGCCGTCTTTGGTCTTCAGATCAACTCTCTGAATGCCGCCGTATACGGTGGCAAAGGTCCACCAGTTGTTACGGTCATAACGGTAATACAAACCGGCCAGATAACTGTCGATATCGATTTCCGATCCGACGGTCGAGTAATGATGCTTGCCGTCGCCGTTCATGTCGTAATTACCTTTGCGGTAAGACAGGAACAGACCCAGCTTGTTGTTGAGATCATGCTGCAGGTCGCCGCCGGCCTCTAAACCCCAGACCTCGGCGTCGATATCGGTCGGGGTCTTGATGCGAAGCGTATTGTAAACCGCGTTTGCCCACAGATTATGGAAGGCTTCATTTTCATGCGAATAGTTTGAAGACACTTTCTGCATGATGTTATAGATCATGTTGGAGCTCTGAGCCAAACCGGCCGCGGGCAGAGATTCGGCACCGATCACTTCCGGCGCTACCGGACGGTCGCTGCCCGGCAACGGCTGCGGTTTAACCGGCGGAATATCCGGCAGTTCCGGCGTCGGAACATCAGGAACATCCGGGACGTCAGGTTGGTTGGGCTCTACACCTGCGTATTCATTTTCCTCTTCTCCCATCACCAGTTCCCATTGGTTTGCATTTTCTCCAACTACCGTATGTTTCACTTCAAACAAATACGGACTGCGGTATACACGCCATACCTTAAAGGAATCTTTATTGCCGGCAGTATCATTCTCTGATTCTGCAAATACAATACTTTCACCCTGAATATCCTTGTCTGAGGTGGGATAAAGCACTAATTTTGTCTGTCCTTCGACATTGCCGTTGACCATAAGCTTATCAGCACTCAAGTTTTCTACATCAACATCCATATGCAGATAACTATTAGCTGCCGAATAGCCTTTCAACTTAACAACTTCCTGATAGCTATTGGCAATATCAAACACACCGTTATCTAATGACAAAGCAGTATGATCCGAAACGATTTCTCCTTTGCCGTAAGTGCCGTTGCCCAACATCAAGGTTGTAGAATTGACATAAACATTACCGGCATTGGCAAGGCTGTTATTTAATTTAACATATTGCGGCGTTCTCAAACTTTTTTCTTCAATTCCTTTGTCACCGCTAAATGCAATACGATAGCCCTTTTCTCCGTCAATACCGTCATTCAATAAAATAATGCCGTCATTAACAGTTGAGAACTTAACATCGATTGCAGCAACTTTTGCATTATAGTCTACTTCTCCTTGCGAAAACTTATTCTGGATGTCTGCGGAGAGTTTCTTATTTAAATCTTCGGTTACCTTTTCTGATTTGTTAAGCACATAAATTGCATTATTTTTGCCGTTTGCCGTATTGCCGTCAAAAACGGAAGTATAATTATCGGCCGTTATTTCAATACCGCTGCCATAAATTGCACCCCCTAATGCTTTTCCGTTTTCAGATTCCGCCTTGTTGTTACGGAAAGAAGAATTCATAAAACTGCTTCCCTGCTGCGCAACCACCAAAACATTATTAACCGACCACGAATTATTGATTGCCGTCTGTATTGTTTTGATTTTTTCTTGCTCTTTAGCCATCTCTTGGCGAACTTCTGCGAGCATTTGTTCTTTTTCTTCCGGCGAAAACTCATCCATTTCAGCCATAATCTGATCTTTCTGATCTTCCGGAATAGATCCCATCCGTATCATCAAATCAACATAACTTTCAATCGTCAGTTCATTTGCCGGGATACTCAAAAGAATATCCATCATATCCTTTTCCTGCTGATTTTGCTGTTTCAGCTGTTCAAAAGCCTCCGCATCATCCAGCGTCAACTGAGCGGAAATTATTTGTATATTATCCTGAGAATTTGGTAACGCATATGTTTCCAGTTCCTGATCACCATAATGAACGGTAACACGATACATCAAATTATCCGGAAGGGATGTTGTCCCCGAATTTTTTAAAGTATATACAGCACCGCCATGCACATCGCCATCTGTGCTTTTGGCATAATTAGCAATAAAATCAGCATTGCTATGCAGATATTCGGTATTATACACAGCACCGCCTTGAGCTGTTCCATTAATACTTTCAGCATAGTTATTTACAAAATTGCCTTTAATTTTTCCCAAATTTACCCAACTTGCCTGCGTCTTATCATTAGAGATTGCACCACCAGCCGCATTACCAGAAACAGCGGTTGCATGGTTTCCCATAAAATTCCCTGTAATACTATTTATAGTTGCACCATTAAAAATTGCTCCGCCGCTTGAATTGCCACTTTCTGTCGCACTGACATAGTTATTCACAAAATTACTGGTAATATCCTCTATTCTGGAATTTGTCGCAATATAAATTCCCCCTCCTTCAGCGGCACTAGAAGATGTTGCATAATTGCCGATAAAATTTCCATTAATATTACCGATACGAGTATAAAAGAAACCAAATGTACCATAAATAGCTCCTCCACTTCCTACGGCACGGTTATTAATAAAGCTACCATTAATATTTCCAACACGACCGGCATATGCATGAATGGCACCACCTGATCCCGATCTGCTATTATTAATAAAATTTCCGGTAATATCAGACAGAAATGCCCTACTATTGTAAATTGCTCCGCCAGTATTATTAATAAAGTTACCTGTAATATCTCCAATGAATGAATTGCTACTCTCCGCGCTATGAGTATCCGAATAAGAATAAGATACATCAATAACACCGCCATCGCTAGAATTTACATTATTGATAAAGTTACCATTGATACTCTTAATTATACTCTTATTTTTGTTAGAAGCATAATTGATTATAACAGCATTAGCAGAGTGATTGCCAATAAAATCACCAGTAATATTATTGATGGTACCGCCATTATGAATCACACTGGCAGAAGCAGTCAGCCACCCACCATAAACAGTCATATAATTTCCAATAAAATTACCGGTAATATTGTTGATGGTTCCCGAGTTATAAATCGCACCGCCGGAATAATCATCTTCAGCATAATTCCCGATAAAATTCCCGGTAATATCACCGATAGTTCCGGCATTATAAATAGCTCCTCCTTTGGAATTCTCATAAGCATAGTTACCGATAAAATCACCGGCGATACTATTAATGGTACCGTTATTATAAATTGCACCACCGGAACAAGAAGGGCAGAGAACATAATTGCCGATAAAATCACCGGTAATATTGCCTATTGTGGCTCCACCATTAGAAATAGCGCCGCCATGGTTACGAGAAGAGCTGCTGCCAATACCGATAAAATCAGCATCGATATCCGTACCGGTTAAGCTTGTCGGTTTTGTATTATAAACCGTTCGGCCTTCCGGTTGAGTATAGGTGTATCTGAAATATTTGATCTGATCATTCGGCAGTTGAACCGCAACCACGTCGGTCGCGTCTTTTTGGTCCTCGCCGACAGCCAGCCAACTAATGTTCTTTGACGTCGAAAAAGCTTCCGGTTTCAGGTCGATTTTGTAATATTTGGTGGTCAGGTTACCTTCCGCATCCATTTCCTGTAATGTGAAGTTATAGTCGTTTTCCGAACCTTCGGAATAGAAAACGCGCTGTTTTCTCCCAAAGTCGGGGTTAGAGAGGCAGCAATTGCAGGCGCACTCAAAAAAGTGGTCACCGTTAACGCAATTGCCAGAGATATATGTTTAGTCATTTCTATACAATCCTTATCTAAATGCATTTAAACGATCGTTTTTTTGCTATGGCCGAACGCCGATACCGGATTTTAAATAAAATTGTTATTTTGTAATGATTTATGTTTGCTTTTTTAATAATCGTAAACTAAACTTAAGGCGTATCAAAAAAAACGATCCTTTTTTTGACGCAGTTAAATATAAAAAAAACGCCCCGGATTAGGGGGCGTTTTTTTGTCTGCGTTGCAAACTATTTGATGATTTTCGAAACAACGCCGGCGCCGACCGTACGGCCGCCTTCGCGGATCGCAAAACGCAAGCCTTCTTCCATCGCTACAGGGTGGATCAAGGTTGCCTTCATCCGGATGTTGTCGCCCGGCATAACCATCTCCGTTCCTTCCGGCAATTCTACCGCACCGGTAATGTCCGTCGTACGGAAATAGAACTGAGGACGATAGTTGTTGAAGAACGGCGTATGACGACCGCCTTCTTCTTTCGTCAGAATGTAGCATTCGCATTCAAACTCGGTATGCGGCGTAACAGAACCCGGTGCTGCCAATACCTGACCGCGTTCAACTTCTTCTCTCTTCGTACCGCGAAGCAGAACACCGATGTTGTCGCCAGCTTCACCCTGGTCCAGAAGTTTACGGAACATTTCAACACCCGTACAAGTCGTCTTCTGGGTCGGTTTGATACCGATGATTTCAATATCGTCGCCGACATGGATAACACCGCGTTCAACACGACCGGTAACAACCGTACCGCGGCCCGAAATCGAAAATACGTCTTCAATCGGCATCAGGAACGGTTTGTCTTTCGGACGATCCGGCTGCGGAATGTAATCATCGACAGCGTTCATCAATTCAATAATCGAATCGTGGCCGATCTTGGTGTCGCTGTTTTCCAATACTGCTAACGCAGATCCTTTCACAATCGGAATCTCGTCGCCGGGGAAACCGTAAGAGCTCAACAGATCGCGGATTTCCATTTCTACCAATTCCAACAGTTCCGGATCGTCTACCTGGTCTACCTTGTTCATGTATACAACAATCGCCGGTACGCCTACCTGACGAGCCAACAAAATGTGCTCGCGCGTCTGCGGCATCGGACCGTCGGCTGCCGATACAACCAAAATCGCACCGTCCATCTGTGCCGCACCGGTAATCATGTTCTTTACATAGTCAGCGTGGCCCGGGCAGTCTACGTGCGCATAGTGACGTTTCGGGGTTTCATATTCTACGTGAGCCGTCGAAATCGTAATCCCGCGGGCTCTTTCTTCAGGTGCCTTGTCAATCTGATCATAAGCTGCAAATTCTGCACCGCCCTGTTCCGCCAATACTTTCGTAATCGCTGCCGTCAACGTCGTCTTTCCGTGGTCTACGTGACCGATCGTGCCGATATTGCAGTGCGGCTTGCTTCTTTCAAATTTCTCTTTTGCCATTTATCTGTCTTCCTAAAAAATTATTTTATTAAAAAATTTTCAGAGGGGGGTTACAAAAATCTTTTCGCAATCCCCCCGCTGAAACCAAGTCATTTAAGCGTTTTTCGCTTTTACCTTTTCGGCAATCTCATTCGGCACTTCAGAATAGTGGTCAAAGACCATCGTAAACTGAGCGCGTCCCTGAGACAGCGAACGGAGGGTATTGACGTAACCGAACATGTTGGCGAGCGGAACCTGGGCATCAATAACCCGGGCGTTGGCACGCTGATCCATGCCGTTTACCAAACCACGGCGAGAGTTTAAGTCGCCGATGATATCACCCATATATTCTTCCGGCGTTACGACTTCGACCTTCATAATCGGTTCGAGCAGCTTCGGACTGGCCTGACGCATACCTTCGCGGAAGGCAGCACGGGCAGCAATTTCAAAGCACATAACGTTGGAGTCAACTTCGTGATAAGCGCCATCATACAGATTGCACTTAACACCGGTAACCGGATACCCGGCGATAACACCGGTATCCATCGCGGTACGAAGACCTTTTTCAACACCCGGAATATATTCCTTCGGTACATTACCGCCGACAACGCTGTTGACAAATTCAAAACCGGTGTAACCTTCCATCGGTTCAAATTTGATCTTAACTTTCGCGAACTGACCGGCACCACCGGACTGTTTCTTGTGGGTGTATTCGATGTCGCAGGGTTTGGTAATCGTTTCGCGATAAGCAACCTGCGGTTCACCGACATTGCATTCTACCTTGAATTCGCGTTTCAAACGGTCAACGATAATATCAAGGTGCAATTCGCCCATGCCGCGGATGATGGTTTGTCCGGAATCGGGATCGGAAGAAACTTTGAACGACGGATCTTCCATTGCCAAACGAGACAAAGCCAGGCCCATTTTTTCAACGTCAACTTTGGTTTTCGGTTCAACGGCCAATTCAATAACCGGATCCGGGAATTCCATGTTTTCGAGGATAATCGGGTTGGACTGATCGCAAAGCGTATCACCGGTAGTGGTATCTTTCAAGCCTGCCAAAGCGATAATATCGCCCGCGTTGGCTTCTTTCAGATCTTCACGTTTGTTGGAATGCATCAGCAGCATACGACCGACACGTTCCTTTTTGTCTTTTACCGAGTTGTAAATATAGCTGCCGGCCTGCATCGTACCGGAATAGATACGAACGAAAGTCAGCGAACCGACGAACGGGTCGTTCATGATTTTGAAAGCCAGAGCCGACAAGGGTTCTTTGTCATCGGGCTTGCGCAAGACAACTTCGTCGGTACCCGGTTTAACCCCTTCAATCGCCGGAATATCCAGCGGAGAAGGCAGATAATCGATCACGGCATCAAGCAAAGGCTGAACACCTTTATTCTTGAAAGCGGTACCGCAGCAAACCGGAACAAAACTCTGAGACAGCGTTCCCTTGCGGATACATTTTTTCAATGTATCAATAGAGATCTCTTTGCCTTCCAAATAATCTTCCATCGCCTGCTCGTCTTCTTCAACAGCCATTTCGACCATTTCGGCATGATATTTTTCGGCTTTTTCTTTCAAATCAGCCGGAATTTCCTGAATTTCGATCGGAGAATCGGCAGTATCGCCGGTATAAACAATCGCTTTCATTTGCAAAAGATCGATAATGCCGCGGAATTCGGCTTCCGATCCGATCGGCAGCTGAATAGCCATCGGGCGGGCACCCAAACGATCCTTGATCATGTCCAAACAACGATAGAAGTTGGCACCGATACGGTCCATTTTGTTGCAGAAACAAATTCTCGGAACTTTGTATTTGTCGGCCTGACGCCATACGGTTTCCGACTGCGGTTCAACACCGGCAACCGAATCGAATACGGTGATTGCACCGTCCAAAACGCGCAGAGAGCGCTCCACTTCAACCGTAAAGTCAACGTGTCCGGGAGTGTCGATCAGGTTAATTCTGTAACCCTTCCAGAAGCAGGTGGTGGCGGCGGAAGTAATGGTAATGCCGCGTTCCTGTTCCTGTTCCATCCAGTCCATGGTAGCGGCACCTTCGTGCACTTCACCGATTTTGTGTGTTTGACCGGTATAGTAAAGAATACGTTCACTGGTCGTTGTTTTACCGGCATCAATATGAGCCATGATGCCGATATTTCTATATAAATCCAAACTGTGTGTACGAGCCATGTTCTTTCCCTCAGATTAGAATTTGTAATGAGAGAAAGCTTTGTTGGCTTCGGCCATTTTGTGGGTATCTTCGCGTTTTTTAACGGCAGCACCACGGTTGGCAGCAGCATCCAGCAGTTCGTTGGCCAATTTCTCGGTCATGGTTGTTTCCGAACGCTTGAGGGCAGCGGCAATAATCCAGCGGATTGCCAAAGCCTGACGACGGTCGGCACGAACTTCGCACGGAACCTGATAGGTTGCACCGCCGACGCGACGGGATTTAACTTCCAAAACAGGTTTGACGTTTTCGATCGCTTCGCTGAACACAGCCAAAGCGTCTTGTTTGGTTTTGGCAGACAGAATATCGAATGCCGAATAAACGATCTTTTCGGCAACGGCTTTTTTACCGTCTTCCATAACGTTGTTAATAAATTTAGCAACTACCTTATCATGGTACTTTGCATCCGGCAGTACAATTCTTTTTTCTGCACTATGACGACGTGACATAACTTACCCTCCTATTTCGGTCTCTTGGCGCCGTACAGAGAACGACGCTGACGACGTTTGGCAATACCCTGGGTGTCCAAAGTACCGCGAATGATATGATAACGAACACCAGGCAAGTCTTTTACACGGCCTCCCTTAATCAGCACCACTGAGTGTTCCTGAAGATTATGACCTTCACCAGGGATATAGCTGATTACTTCAAAGCCGTTGGTAAGCCGAACGCGTGCCACTTTACGCAAAGCGGAGTTCGGTTTTTTCGGGGTAGTCGTATAAACCCTTGTGCAAACACCGCGTTTTTGTGGACAAGCTTTCAAGGCCGGGACCTTGTTTCTTTTCACTTTAGGTGTTCGTGATTTACGAATTAACTGACTAATTGTAGGCATCACAAATTTCCTTATTCTTAAATTAATACAAAAAACCTCTTTAATACTTTCATTCTCAAAGAGTTAATGCATGTATACATTTATAAACCGGCCAAGTCAACAATTATTTTGCAATAAAAAAACCGGTATTTTTCAACCGTTTTTTTTATTTTCATTTGCCTTACAATCCCATATAGGCGGAAGAAACCGAGGGTACGCCCATCGAAAGCGGTTTGCCGTTTATCGTGCTCCCGGCGCCCGACTGCCGCACGACAAATTCGTCTACGGTTTCGCCTTTGTCATTTTTCACCCGCTTGCCGATGTCAAGATAAGGTCGCAAAGAATCGAGAAAGCCGCCCGACGGGCACCTTAAGGGCATACCCGACGGATCTTTTGCCTGCCGTTCGCGGCAGGCTTTGCCAGTATCGGGCGACAAAACGTCAAAATTGACAACTTTAAATTTCATCACGTTCAGCACATCGTCTTTTTTAATTTCCAAACAACCGTTCCCGCTGATGGCCCCCCGATCAAACAAAGCGGAAAATTTATATTTTACATCTTTACCGATCAAAAGGCTGCGCCAGTTTTCCGAAGATACTTCGACAAGCTCAGTCTCATCGTCGTCCGAAACGGCTAATATTTCAGCGGCGTCTATGCTGTCTTCAGTCAAAAACAGCATATTGCCTTGCTGCTCATCCTGAAATTTTTCATATTTTTGACGATCAATCCCTTTAACCAAAAACTTTAGATCAAACGAGTTCAGGGGCAGATCAGACAACATCCCTTCGCTCTTCACGTCTCTCAAACGGAAAAGCCAAACCACGTCAATTGTTTCCTCTTTTTTATTTAAGACCGACCGCCCTTCGGAATCTATCCGAAAATTGACAACCGTCGACAACATCGGCACTTCAAGCGTTACCACCGACATTTTTAAAGAGCCTTTTATGTCATCGGCCAGCATCGGCACTTTTTGTCCCGGTTTCAGGACCGCATTTTTCATATCGTTTACCGAAACAAAACCCGGGATGCGCAAATTGCCGAGAGACAGAGAGATAACGATGTTCTCGCCTTTGAAAACCGAAAAATAATCGGTGCCGCCGTCGTTTTCCTTGTTTTGAACAAAGCTGCTGATCTTGGAGGCGGTCAAAAACTCGTTCGGCACCCCCTCTTCCTCATCAATCAACCGCAGATTGATAATTTGCATTTTTCTGCCGCTTTCGTATCCCAATGCCGGAACGATTGAAGCTTCTTCGGCAAAGGAGCCTGCTTCGGTAACCACTGACGGAAACCACAAGCCCAACCGCGAATAGACCAACGATTTTAAACGAAGCGGCGACACGGTAACATACTTATATTGCGGCATGCCGTTAAAGCTTCCGGCTGCTTTGAGATGCAGCTGATAGGCGTCGACTTTCTTTTTGCTTCCGCCTTCGTCTTGAACTGTCACTTCGGGAAAGCCGGCTACCACCGTTTCGTTTTCCTCCGTAACTTCAATTGTCTGATCGCCCAAAACATTTCTAATCTCTTGTTTTTGCGTTTCCGACAACACTGCCGCCGCAGACTGGGCGACTAATGTGAACACGCCGACCGCGACAACCGATAAAATAAAACTTTTTTTAGTCATAACGTCTTCCCTCAATTTAAATTTTCCTCAACGCCGATTGGTATTAACAAACGACTTTTTTCGTTTGGCTTATATATTACTGAACGGAATAACAAGAATCAACCGGTTTCGGTCCCGTGTTGATGGTTGGATAAATTTACTTGCTTTCAAGTTTAAATAATAATATTCTCCACTATATTTTAATCAAATTTGAGGACTATAAACACAATGACAAACAAAGACATCGAATCGGCACGCCGGACTATCGATAAGGAAGTCGACGCCCTGCGTATTATGGAAAGCGAACTTGACTCCAGCCTGACCGAAGCTCTGGATATGATACAGGCTGCCAAAGGACGCGTCATCGTAACCGGAATGGGAAAATCGGGGCATATCGGCAACAAAATCGCCGCCACTCTGGCCTCCACCGGGACACCTTCCTTCTTTGTACATCCGGCCGAAGCCAGTCACGGCGACCTCGGAATGCTGACCGACGACGATGTGGTGTTGGCGATTTCCAACGGCGGAGAATCCAAAGAACTGTCCGATATCCTGATTTATTGCAAAAGATACGGAATTCCGTTGATTTCGATGACCAAAAATCCGGACAGCACGCTGGGAAAAGCCGGCGATATCATTCTACGTCTACCCGATGCCGGCGAAGCCTGCCCGCTCGGCATGGCGCCGACTTCTTCCACCACCGCCACTTTGGTGCTGGGCGATATTCTGGCAATTGCGCTGATGGAACGTAAGGGCTTTTCGAAAAACAATTACAAACAACGCCATCCGGGCGGAAAGCTCGGTGCCTTGTTGCAAAAAGTTTCCGACCTGATGCATCGCGGCGACGAAATGCCGATTTTAAACGAACATGCCGCTCTCAGACAGATTATTCTGACCATGTCGTCAAAAATGCTGGGATGCGTGGGAATCGTCAACGAAAACGGCGAACTGAGTGGGATGATTACCGACGGCGACTTGCGTCGTGCAATGGTCAACTCGCTTGACAATGACCTGTTTGAAAAAAATGCCGAAGACATTATGACCAAAAATCCCAAGACGACCTCTCCCGACACCTTGGTGGCCGAGGCCGTCAATATCATGAACAACACCGGAAAAGGCATCACTCAGCTGTTTGTCATCGAAAACAACAAACCGATCGGCATCATTCATATGCACGATTGTCTGCGGGCCGGCTTTACGATTGAAAAAAAGAAAGATGCTCCGCTTAATTCTCACGATAAGGTTGCATAATTGTTTGATTTTAAGAAATTAGACATCTTCTTTGCCGAAGACAGCCTCAAAAAAAAACAACGCGGCGACAATTCTCCGGCTTCGCGGCGGACACATGTTGTTCGCCTGATTAAGCTTGGACTGCCGGCAATTGCTGCCGCTCTGGCGGGACTGCTGGTGATTTTGCCCGGTTTGCAGGAACGCAGCGGCGAACTTCAGATGAACATCGCCAAGCCCAAAGACGGCGAGTTGGAAAAACTTCATATGGAAAATACCGTTTTCTATATTACCGACAAACAAAACCGGGTTAACAATTTTACCGCCGAAACGATTGACGAAACCGAACCCGGCTCAAAACTGGTCAAACTGATTCATCCCGAAGGGCTGCTGCCGTCTTCGGACACCGACTGGACCAGCGTCAAATCCCCGGTCGGTTATTATGATCAGGTCAACCGGTTGCTGTGGTTGGACGAAGACGTCAAAATGGTTTACAGCGACGGAACAACCGCTCTCACCCGCACCATGTTCTATGACAGCATCCAAGCCAAAGCGTACAGCAAAACGCCGGTAACCGCCGAGGGCTATTTCGGCAATTTAAAATCGGAAGGATTTGAGTATTACAAAGGCAACCGGGTCCTTATCTTTACCGGCAAAACCAAAATTATCATCCATCAGGAAAATTTTGAGGAGGCGCCGCAATGAAAAAAATATGGCTGATTCCTCTGCTCGCCGCCGTTCGGATAACTTCTGCCGCCGCTTACGACATCACCATCACTGCCGATAAACAGGTCGAAATCTACCAAAACGAACAAAAAGCGGTAGCCGTCGGCAACGCGGTGGCCGTCAAACCGGGAATGACCGTCAAAGGAGAGATTCTGACGGCTTGGTTTTCCAAAAGCAACCGGGGCAAAACCTCGATTACCGATATGGAAGCCCGGCAAAAAGTGAGTCTCCACCTGCCGAAGGCCGACGCTTTCGGCGACCTGATGGAATACCATGTCAAAGACGATTACATGGTTTTGACCGGAAAACCGGCACGGATTAAAAACGACCGCGCAACCATTACGGCGACGGAAAACATTACTTATTATCCGGGACAGGAAAAGGCTGTTGCCAAAGGCAACGTCGTTGCCGACAACGGCAAAAACAAAGTCTGTTCGGATGTTATGGAAGCTTTTTTCAAAAAGGACAAAGAAGGCTCCCCGGTCTTGCAACGGGTTGAAATTCCGAAAAACGTGCGGATTGTCACCAAAGACGGCGAAGTAACCGCCAAAACCGGCGTTTATTATCCGGAACAAGGTTTGGTAAAGCTGTACGAAAATGTGGTTATTAACCAAAACGGCAACATTCTGCGGGGAGACCGTGCCGAAACCGACCTCAATACCGGCATCAGCAAAGTTCTGTCCGGAAAATCGAGAGTCTCCGGCATTTGGTACGAAGAAAAATAACGCAATTGAAAGCAGGAAAAATGTACGATAAAAATTCCAGTTCCACTTTAGAAATTTTTAACATCGGAAAAAAATACAAAAACCGCCCGGTGCTGCGCAACGTCTCCTTGCATGTCAAACGCGGCGAAGCGGTCGGACTGCTGGGACCGAACGGTGCCGGAAAAACCACCTGTTTTTATTGCGTCACCGGGTTGATCACGCCTGATTACGGCGATGTGCATATTGACGGCCAGGACATTACCAACATGCCGATGTACCGCCGCGCCCGGATGGGAATTGGGTATTTGCCGCAAGAAGCTTCCATCTTTCGCTCACTGAGCGTTGAAGACAACATCAAGGCAATTTTGGAAATTGTGGTGGAAGACGAAGACAAACGGGAAAACATGCTGGAGGAACTGCTGTCGGAATTTTCGATTGCTCATTTACGCAAATCTCCCGCGATGGCGCTTTCCGGCGGCGAGAGACGGCGTCTTGAAATTGCCCGCGCCCTGGCCAGCCAGCCAAACTTCATTTTGCTGGACGAACCCTTGGCGGGGATCGATCCGATTGCCGTGGGCGAAATTCGCTCTTTGGTCTCCCAGCTCAAACACCGCGGCCTCGGAGTTCTGATCACCGACCATAATGTGCGCGAAACGCTTGACATCACCGACCGTGCTTATATTTTGCACGGCGGAACCGTTCTGATGGAAGGGACGCCGGAAGAAATCGTCAATAACGAAGAAGTCCGCAAGGTTTATCTCGGCGACAACTTTTCAATGTAACGCCGACCGCGCTTGCAAAATTTATCAATCACTCGCCGTTTCGGTAAGCAAAATCAGCGTTTCCGATCGGGAAAGATTTCAATATTTCGTCAAGGATAATCAACCTCTTGCCTCGCAGCGTTTTTTGCGGCCGGCTTAAATATTTCTTTTGCCGGTTTTCTTAACCTTATTTTAAGTTAATTATTCCAAAACTGTGGTTGAATTCTTAATTTTATATGCTAAAATGAAGGTTCAAAATTCACTTTATTAATTATATTTTGCAAGGAAAAATTATGAAAATAACACTGACAGGCAAGCAAGTAGATATCGGAGACAGATTGCGCTCGCATATCGAAGAAAATATTTTGAATTCGGTAACTAAATATTTCAGCGATCCGATCGGCTGCAATGTTGCGTTTTCGAAAGAAGGAGAAGAGTTCTCCGCCGAAGTTACCGTCCATCCTGCAAAAAATATCGTATTAAAAGGCACCGGAACCGCCGGCGACCCTTATACGGCTTTTGACAATGCCAACGGTCACATTGCCGTTCGCTTGAGCAAACACAAAAATCGCCTTAAAGATCACAAAAGCAAAACCGGCTTGGCCGAACTGGCTTCCGAAGCCGTTTTTCCGGTTATCGAAACCGAAGACGAAATGGACATTGATGTCAATGCACCGCTGACAATCGCCGAAACCGGCGCCAACATTCCGGTTTGTACCGTCAGCGAAGCGGTTATGTACATGGATTTGGCCAATGAATGCGCCCTGATGTTCAGAAACGCAGCCAACAGCCACATCAGCATGGTATATCGCCGCAAAGACGGAAACATCGGCTGGGTTGAACCGAAAGCCGACAACTAATCGTTGGGTGTTAAAATGAAAATTTCTGATATTCTGACCGCTAATGATGTCATCGTCATTAATAATGCCGCTTCCAAACGGCAGCTGTTAAAAGAAATGAGCATAAAAATTGCCGAAGGTACCGGTATTGATGACCGAAGTATGTTTGACATTATTTTGGAAAGAGAGAATCTGGGTTCAACTGCTTTTGGCGGCGGAACCGCTGTTCCTCACGGACGGATTCCGGAACTGAAACAGTTGAAAGGCCTGTTTGCCAAACTGCAAAAAGGCATTGATTTCGAAGCCGATGACAATCAGCCGGTTGATCTGGTATTTATGCTGGTTTCGCCGGAAAACAGCGGCGCCGACCATTTGAGCGCACTGGCACAGATCTCTAAAATCATTAAAGACGAAGAAATCTGCGGCCAACTCCGCAATGCCGGTTCAACCGAAGAAATCTACCGGATTTTGACTCAGAACTGACATATCTTCCCCGGCCAGCCGCCGGGGATTTTTTATAATGAGAAACAGCCGCTGACATCAGCGGCTGTTTCTTAATTACGCAAAGCATCATTCCTTTGCTTCAACATACATTCCCGATGCATCGGGACGGAAAATACGATGACATTCTGCGGGCTGTCCGGAGGTACAATCGATTGTATAATGATGATGTACGTTATGCTCATTGTCCACCGTCAACAAATCTTCGTTACTGCACAAACAGACGTTTCTGATTTGCCGTTCGCAGAGCTGATAACACATTTTTCCGTGCTCCACTGTCGCAATCATCAACATTTGACCGAGATTTTCCCGCCAGTAAAACTTAGGATAAGCTCCCAGCGAATGAAAACCGCCGCCGTCCAGAGAATAAACGTCACTGCCAAGCATTAACATCAAATAGTTACTCAGGACACCGATCAATTTCAAAGGAAACAGGCGGAATTTTTGATTACTCAGCACATAACCGTAACCGTCCCACACAAAACTGTTGCCGCTGATCGCCGAGACGGGGGCGTTTTGACGCCGGGGAACATCGCCGTTTTCGCACATGAACAAGCGGAATTCCCGATCCGAATCGATCAGGAAGGCGTTTTCCGCTTCGGGAAGAACAACCGCCTTTTGACGTTCCTGAAGCCACAATCGGTACAAACTTTCCGGTAACACGCCTTCATCGGCCCCGGGATGGCGGACGAACATATTGCCGACACCGTTCTCGGGAACCGGCCGACATTCTGCGGCTAAACTTTCCTCAACCGAAACGTTTTCCTTTGCTTTCGCCGGCAAAACATCAAATTCAATCAAGCGGCTGTTGGAGGCTATTCGCCGATAAACGCCCTGCTCGCAAACAAACAGGCGTTCGCCGATCCGGTAAACCACATCTTTCCACAATCTCGTCAGGACAAGCGCTTTTCCCAACGACATCAATTTTCCTTCCTCCATTCGATAGGCCTTATCGTTCAGAGGATCAAACACAATGATACTTTCTTCCATAAATTACAGGAGTTAAATTAATAATCGGACATTAAGGGGGGAATTTAAACAACCGTTTTCCCCGTCAAACAAATTTCTGTTTACATAATAATCATTTATCACTTTATATGTTATCTTTTTCAACCCGATATTGCAACACAAAAAATACGGTTCACGGTTGCCCGGCAGCGTATAAAAAACCCCTGCCGGTTTGACAGGGGTTCAGGCAGAAAGAACAAGCCGCGTTCAGGCCAGCTTTGCCGCCAACAGCTGATTGACCACCTGCGGGTTTGCCTTGCCGCGGGATTCTTTAATCACCTGACCGACAAACCATCCCATCAGGCCGGTTTTTCCGCCTTTGTAAGCATTGACCTTATCCGGATTGCCGGCAATCACCTGATCGACAATAGCTTCAATCGCACCGGTGTCGGTAACCTGTTTGAGACCTTTTTCTTCAACGATTTTTTCCGGGGCTTCGCCGCTTTCGCTCATTATTTCAAAAACGTCTTTGGCAATTTTTCCGGAAATGACGTTAGTTTCAATCAACTCTACCAATCGCCCGAGATTTTCCGCCGATACCGGACTTTGTTCGATCGTCAGATTTTTGCGTTTGAGCATTGCAAAGAAATCCCCCATCAGCCAGTTAGCCACTTTCTTGGCATCATGACCTGTGGCCGCTTTTTCAAAAAAGTCCGCCACTTCTTTGTTTTCGCAAATGACCGTGGCATCATATTTTGTCAATCCCAATTCTGCGGCAAAACGGGCTTTTTTGGCATCCGGCAGTTCCGGCAATTCGTCAGCCACCTGCCGGACATAATCGTCGGTTAAGACCAGCGGCGGCAGATCTGGTTCGGGAAAATAACGGTAATCATGTGCAAACTCTTTTTTGCGCATACTCTGGGTCAGACCGGTCACCGGATCAAAACGCCGGGTTTCCTGGTCAACCGTGCCGCCGTTTTCATAAACTTCGACATGACGGCGCGCTTCGTTTTCAATCGCCTGCATCACAAACTTAACCGAATTGACGTTTTTCATTTCGCAACGGGTTCTCAATTCGCCGCTGCCGGCAGGACGTACCGAAACATTAACGTCACAACGCATCGATCCTTCGTCCATATTGCCGTCGCAGGTACCGAGATAGCGCAGGATCGAACGCAGTTTCTTCAAAAAAGCGCCGGCTTCTTCGGGAGAACCAAAATCCGGTTTGGTGACGATTTCCATCAGCCCGACCCCGGCACGATTAAGATCAATAAAGGTTTTGTGCGGATCAATATCATGAATCGACTTTCCGGCATCCTGTTCAATGTGCATCCGTTCAATCCGGATATCTTTGGTGCTGCCGTCTTCCAAGTCAATGGTCACCACGCCTTCACCGACGATCGGATATTCAAACTGGGTAATTTGGTAACCGGTCGGCATATCGGCATAAAAATAATTCTTACGCGAAAATTCGGAATATTTGTTAATCTGAGCCCGCAATCCCAAACCGGTTTTAACCGCCTGACGAACGCAATAACGGTTCAACACCGGCAGCATTCCCGGCATCCCGGCATCCACCAGCGATACGTTTTGGTTGGCGTCGGCGCCGAATTCGGTCGAAGCGCCGCTGAAGATTTTCGACTTGGAAATAATCTGGCAGTGAATTTCCAAACCGCAGACAATTTCCCACTTGTTTTCTTTTCCTTCAATTAACATCGCTACTTTAACCTTTCAAACTTGGCTTCTTTTTCAATCACTGCCGCGGTTTTGAAAACCGTTTCTTCGTCAAACGCGCGACCGATCACCTGCAATCCCAGCGGCAATCCGTCTCCGGAAAGTCCGATCGGCAAACTCATTGCCGGCAAACCGGCCAAATTGACCGAAACCGTAAAGACGTCGTTGAGCCACATATTGATCGGATCATCGGTCATTGATTTGTCACCGATCGCAAATGCCGCCGACGGTGCCGTCGGTGTCAAAATGACATCACAGCGTTCAAACGCGCGCATAAAATCATCGCGGATCAAACGGCGCACCTTCTGAGCCTTAAGATAATAAGCGTCATAGTAACCGGCCGACAAAACATACGTCCCGATCATGACCCGGCGTTTAACTTCGGTGCCAAACCCGGCCGTACGGGTATTGACATACATATCGTCCAGGTGCTCGCCGGGAACCCGCAGGCCATACCGCAGTCCGTCATAACGCGCCAGGTTGGAAGAAGCCTCCGCCGGCGCAATAATATAATAAACGGCCAGTGCATATTTGGTATGCGGCAACGAAATATCGACAATCTCGGCGCCGGCATTTTTGAGCATTTCAATCCCTTTGTCCCAATAAGCGGCAATTTCCGGGTTGAGCCCCGCCGGCCGGTATTCAGCCGGAATGCCGACTTTCAGCCCTTTGACGCTCTGTCCCAAAACTTTCGTAAAATCAGGCACATCCATCTTGACCGACGTTGAATCTTTGGCGTCATAGCCGGCCATCACATTCAGCAGCAACGCACAGTCGCGTACGTCTTTGGCAATCGGTCCCGCCTGATCCAGCGAAGAAGCAAACGCCATAATCCCGTAACGTGAGCAACGGCCGTAAGTCGGTTTAATTCCGCTGACACCGCAAAATGCCGCCGGCTGCCGGATGGAACCGCCGGTATCGGTTCCGGTTGCCGCAGCGCAGATGTTGGCGGCCACGGCAGCGGCAGAACCGCCGGAAGAACCGCCGGGAACCAGCTTTTTCTCCGCTTTCCACGGATTGACAACCGGACCGTAATAACTGGTTTCGTTACTGCCGCCCATGGCAAATTCATCCATATTGAGTTTGCCGAGGCAAGAAGCGCCGGCGTCAAACAAACGGGCGGTTACCGTTGATTCGTAAGGCGGAATAAAACCGTCCAGAATGTGCGAACAGGCGGTTGTCCGAATACCTTCGGTACAGAACAAATCTTTGATTCCCAAAGGAATACCTTCCAACGGACGGGGATTTCCGGCCGCGTAGCGCTGATCGGATTCCGCAGCTTTGGACAATGCGGCTTCGGGCGTTTCCAGCACATAAGCGTTCAAGCGGCGCGCCGCTTCGGCTTCTTTTATGTATTCTTCGGCCAGTTCGACCGCCGAAAATTCTTTTTTATTCAATCCGTCCAAGGTTTCGTGGACGGTCAGCGTATTTAACTTGCTCATTTTTCCCCCTATTCGACCACTTTCGGCACCACAAAATAACCATATTCCGCAATCGGTGCGTTGGCCAAAATCTTATCGGCCTGATTTCCTTCCGTCACCGTATCGTCGCGACAAACTAATGCCGTTTCGTTAACCGCAGCCAACGGCTCTACATTCTCGGTGTCAACTTCGTTAAGTTGTTCCACCCAGTTAAGAATCTTATTAAACTCGTCTTCCGCCGCCGTAATTTTGTCGGGGTCGATCTTCAAGCGTGACAGGAACGCCACCCGATTGACCGTCTGTTTGTCTATTGTCATAATTCTCTCCTGTTTTTTACAAAATAAAAAACCATTGACGCTTGGCTGTTCAATGGCTTTCACTATAGTTTATAAGTTCAAAAACTCAAGCGTATTTATTCTTCTGTCAGCATTTTTCCGCATTCTTGAGCATTGTCCAGATTGATCATGCCGACAATATGGTAACCGGCGTCGACATGCAGAACTTCTCCGGTAACAGCCGTACCGAGCGGCGACAGCAAAGCCAGCGCCATATTGCCGACTTCGTCCTGAGTGACATTGCGGCGCAGCGGCGCGTTGAGTTCGTTCCAGTGCAGAATTTTACGGAAATCGCCGATCCCGGATGCGGCAAGCGTTTTGATCGGGCCGGCCGAAATGGCATTGACGCGGACATTTTGTTTGCCCATATCAACTGCGGCAAAACGAACCGCGGCTTCCAACGCGGCTTTGGCAACGCCCATGATATTGTAGTTGGGCAAAACTCTTTCGGCACCGAGATAGGTCAGAGTCAAAATTGAACCGCCTTCGTTCATAATCGGCGAGGCACAGCGGCAGGCTTCGAGGAACGAGTAGCATGAAATATGCATGGTGTTGGTAAAGTTGGGCAGCGTGGTATCAATCGTGCGGCCCTTCAATTCGTTTTTGTCGGAAAAAGCAATGGCATGAACGACAAAGTCGATCTTTCCCCATTTTTCGCCGAGTTCTTTAAAACAGGCTTCGACACTGGCGGAATCGGAAACATCACATTTAATCAGCAGCGGTTCGTTATCCAGCTGAGCAGCCAGCGGCGCAACTCTTTTTTCCAAAACTTCGTTCTGATAAGAAATGGCAAGTTGAGCTCCCTGAGCATTTAAAGCCTGACAAATTCCCCAGGCAATTGATTTATCGTTGGCCAGTCCCATAACAAGACCTTTTTTACCGCTCATTAACAGTTGGTTAGTCGTCATTTTTATTTTTTCCTTTGCAATTTCAAAAAAATTTATATACTAAAAAACAGTTTGAAAGCTTTTTATAAGATTTCAGCCCATTTGTAAACACATTTTTTTACGCAAAGGTGAATTCATGGAATGGAAAATCAAACTGGCGGAAAAGCTTAGGCCGGTAGCCGATTTCTTGTTTTTTTTGGCAAAGCGCGCCCAGAACGACGCCGTTTTCCGGGTTGCTTCTTCGCTGGCCTACACTTCGCTGATTGCCATTGTGCCGTTGTTTGCGATCGGTCTTGCCATTTTCTCCGCGTTTCCGGTATTTGACGGTATTCGCAGCCAGGTTGAGGAGTTTTTGTTTCATAACCTCACTCCGGAATTTGAGCAGGAAGTCAGTCAATATTTTGCCGATATCGTCAAAAACTCCGGACAACTGACAACCATCGGCGTCGTCGGTATCGCCGTCACCTCGATCTTGCTGCTTTCGACCATCGAAAACAGTTTTAACTTTATTTTTAAAGTCACCCAACCGCGGCATATCACAACCAAAATCACCCTTTATTGGACCGTCATCACGCTGGGACCGCTTCTGCTCGGCACCGCTTTTTCGATGCGCGGTTATTTGTACACGCTGCAAAAAATCGTTGCCGCCGACGGCGAGACCGGGCGCTTTTTCTTCAGTTATCTGATTCCGCCGCTGATGACGATTTTGAGCCTGATGCTGGTTTACGTTCTGGTACCCAACAAAAAAGTATCGGTCGGAAGCGCCTGCAGCGGCGCCGTGGTAGCGGTGATTTTATTTTGGTTCCTCCGTCAGGGATTTGCGATGGCGGTCTTAAACAACGCCACTTACAAAACCCTGTACGGCGCACTGGCCATTATTCCGATGTTTCTGATCTGGATGTACCTGTCGTGGGCGGTGGTTATTTTTGGGGCGGTGGTTACCGCCGCACTGGACGAATTTCGTCAGTTCAACCAGCGGGAATTGAAAAAGGTTATCGTTGCCGGCAAAAACGGACGGCGTTGACGTTCACGCCGATAAGGCTCCCTAATAAAAAAGCAACCCCGCTTTTCGGCGGGGTTTTTAGTTGGTAAGGTTTTGTGTTTGACTAGTAATCTCCCAGTCTTTCCACCATTTCGGCATACACATCGTACTTGCGGAAATAGAGACGGATCAGATCAATGTCATTGCCGGCGAGCAGAAATTCTTCTTCTTCGCGGTCAAGCCAGACGGAACGCAGATAAGCGGCAGCAAATTCATTATTGCCCGAAGCAATGATGAAACGGTTCACTTCGCTGCAAAATCCGATTTCCGGGTGACGTCGGAACTGTTGTTCAAACACCGTCATACAGCCCAAGTCCAGCAAAGCTTTTTGGGCGGCAACGGAAAAAGCGGGAACATCCAGTTGTCCGATGATCTTCAGATTGCCGGTGCGGATAATTTCCTGCACTTCCCATTCTTTCGGATCCGGCGGCATCAGTGCTGTATAAGCTT
This sequence comes from uncultured Alphaproteobacteria bacterium, assembly GCA_910587405.1. Lineage (GTDB taxonomy): Bacteria > Pseudomonadota > Alphaproteobacteria > RF32 > CAG-239 > JAFUYI01. Next base: position 21,494 of record CAJUKS010000007.1, on the reverse strand, counting down.
CAAGCAGCGGTTCCGAATTGAGGCGGATTACAGATTTTTTCTCAAACACGGTCAGAGCACCTTTTTTCAATGCTTCAACCAAGGCAGCCTTAGCGGCGGTGATGTTACCGGCCCGATAAAGCTCTTTCACTTGTATATAATTCATATGTCCTAATAATTGGTTTTGCATTCAGCATAACAACTTTTTTTGTCCAAGGCAAGTCCAAATACATAAAAACAACAAAATTTTTACCTCCGGTTTCCAAAAACAAAAATCCCCCGGTGCCGTCAAGAACCGGAGGATTTCTGCTGCAATGCAAATTAATAGTTGCCGTACTTTTCTTCCAGCTCGACAACCCAGCGCTCAAAAGCAAGCAGTTCGCTTTTCTTTTTGCCGCTGAGGCCGAAACGGTCATACAGCTTTTTGACCTGTCGATAAACCAACACCGTCATTCCGTATTTACAGATGTTTTCGTAAGCATCCATATATATGTCGTGAATTTCCTTGCTGACCCAGTCTCCTTTAAAAGAAACCTGAATCAGGATCACGTTCGGAACCACGCGAGCCAAAACCTCGGCGATGTAGTTGAAACACAACTGCTTGACGACCATCGGGTTTTCCAGCTCAAAAGCCATGTTGCCTTCCATGTTGAAGAAACCGTCAATCAGCAGAATCTGTTCGTGGGCAATTTTCGGATCCGACGAAAAGTCGGTCGACAAGGCACGAGGCAGCAGATCTTCGGGAAACCGACGGTCAGCGGCCGGAAGCGACAAGTCTTTACAATCGGCCTGTTTGTTGCGCAGATGATGGATCGTCTGCAGCTGAAACAGCTTGTCTTCCTCAATCCGGCGGATTTCGGCGGTATGTTCTCCAACCCTTTTATAAAGCCCGTTATAATCAAGCTCTACCATGAAAGGAACGGCATACCTTTTGAACTTCTTGCACTCGGCAACGTATTGCGCCGCGTTTTTTTTGACTTGTTCAAGCATGCGGCTGGGACGATGGCCGTCGGCTTTCAGCTTGGCAAGCCGACGGTTGGCGAGCGTAACCGCATGTTCCGGAGAAATTTCCTTTTGATCCAGACGCGCGGAAAGTTCATAGGCATAGGTTTCCGGATCGATGCGCCAGTCCTGAATTGCCCGCACCATTTTGCGATACCAGCGGTCATAGAGGTTGTTTTCCAGTTCGATAAACTGCGACATCGTGAATTTGATTTCATGGATGTCGAAACCTTGTGCAAACAGCTGAATTGCAGCGGCACGGCAGGCAGTGGGAAAGGCTTTTAACACTTTTCCGGTCTCTGAAGGTATTTCCATAAGCAATAAAAATTAATTAATAATGTTCTCTAACTTTATAGTTAACCATTTTTTGGCTTTTTCGTCAAATAAAAATTATACCCTCAACATATTTTTGAGAACATTTTCGCTAAAATCAAAGCAGTTTTATTTTGATATCTATCGCAATTGACCGATAAATAAGCGCTTGAGCCATAAAAAAACGCCCCATGGGGGGCGTTTTTGAAAGAGACGCTTAAGGCTTTAAGCGTTCAGAACAGGATACTCGATCCCGTAAGCGCCGAGAAGCGCCTGGAAGTAGAAAATCCGACGGCTCTTGCGTGCGACTTCCTTACGGCGTACGACTTCGTCTTCCAAGGCTTGCGCCCATTCGAGACGGCGGTACTCCTGTTCGAGATGACGCACCATCTTGGCGGAGATCACATGAACCAGTTCCTTGAAGCGGTCCAGAGGCTTAAAATGCCCATCCTCCATCTCCAGCATCAGCCGCACCGCATCCAGCGGAACGAAATCCCGGTCCCAGAGGTTCACCCAGAACGACCACGAGATATTCTGACTGGCAGTTTCTTTTTCCCGTAAGAATTTATAGGAAAAATCATTCAGTTGCCGGTCAGGATAGCGAAGTCCTTCGATAAGCAGGGCGCCTACCACCGCCGCGATCGTCTGATTGGGAGAATCGTACCCGCGCGTCACAAAGTATTTGAAACTTTGCTTGCTCTCGTCGTCAAGGCGGGAAGCCTCGAGATCGCGGTCACACACATACTGCCGGCGCTTGGCGTTGATCTCATCCCTCAGTGCCTTGATTTTCTTACGGTACTCTTCAACCGCAACTTCGGCCCGGGGCTGTTCGCTGAACAAAAGGTTTTCCTCTTCGATTTGCTCCTTTTCTTCCGCGACACCGTTGACTTCCAACGCTTTTGCGCGTTTTTGGTCACGTTCGGCCGCTTTCTCCGGGTTGTTCTTACGCCACTGGGCACGGAGAAAATCTTTCTCCTTTTCGGAAAGCTTTCTTTTCACCATAGAAATTTGGTTTTTGATGATGAAGAAACGGATTTTTATGCAAAAATCGGTTTTCTTCATCATGGTTAGACATTCTGATTTAGAGGCTCAGGTTGTTGGCCTTGACGAAGCTTCTGAGCTTCTTCATCACTTCCTGATTTTTGGAAGCGACGCTGCCGACACAGCAGACGAAGGTTTGGTAAGCCTGGCGGGTTACGGCGTTGACACGGGGACGGCGCTGAGAAAGGACGGCGACAACGGCACGTTGCACACCTACCTTGCGATAGCGTCCGTTTTTGAGCTCTTCCGTGACAACGGCGATAAGCTCGACCAGTTGTTTTTCGTCAGCCGACTTGAGCTGGTTTTTCAGGCTTTCTTCCTTGGTTACCGAAAGCTGATCGTTTTTTTCTTTCATTTGAAAAGTATTTAATTAAACATAAAAATTGACTGTTGTTTATAATATAGACAAAAAAACAGCCGTTAGCAAGTATTTTTTGTTCTTCTTTTATAAAAAAAGATTATTATTTTATATCAAAAGATAATAATATGAACCCAGAGGGCAGGAACATCGTTATAGCCTGTATGGTCGGAAGCGGCCGAAAATGATTTTAGAAGGACAACCCATGAAAAAACTTTTACTTACGGCACTGATTATCGGTTTGGCAGTCGCGGCAGCGACCGCTTTCCGCAACCGTTCCCGCGATGTTGCCGACTTCGTTACCAAACGGCTCGAAAAAGGTGCGATTGTCGAAACCGTTACCGCTACCGGGACGATCACCCCGATTTCCAACATCGATGTCGGCACTCAGGTGTCGGGACGGATTCAGGAGATCTTCGTCGATTACAATTCCCAAGTTCAAAAAGGGCAGCTGCTGGCCTTGATCGATCCTTCGTCTTTTGAGTCCAACGTCGCCAAGGAAAAAGCCAACTTGGAAGTGGCAAAAGCTCAAGTGCTGGTCGCCAAGGCTTCGCGCGATTATTACAAAAAACATCTGGAACGAATCACCAAACTCAACAAACAAAGTTACTCGGCCGACAAAGAACTCGACGAAGCGCAAAAAGACTATGATACGTCGGTTGCCCAAATGGCTCTGTATCAGGCACAGGTCGAACAGGCACAGGCCGCTCTCGACTATAACCTGATACAGCTCGGCTATACAAAAATCATCTCTCCGGTAGACGGCATGATCGTTTCCAAAAACATCGAAGCCGGACAAACGGTGGCCGCCAGTTTTGAAACCCCTACCCTGTTTAACGTGGCCGAAGACCTGACGAAGATGAAAATCGAGGCTTCGGTGGTAGAGGCCGACATCGCCAAAGTCAAGGAAGGGCAAACGGTCGAATTCAGCGTTGACAGTTATCCCGACGAAATTTTCACCGGCACCGTCACTCAGGTACGCAACGAGGCCGTCACAAATTCCAACGTGGTGACTTACGAAGTGATTATTGAGGTGGACAATTCGGATCTGAAATTCAAGCCCGGCATGACCGCCAACGTTGAGATCATTACCGCAAGCAAAAACGATATTTTGGTCTCTCCCAACAAAGCTTTGCGTTTTTCGATCGACAACGGCGAAACCCGCTATAAAGACAAGGGATTGTGGATTTTGGACAACGGACAGCCGCGCCGTCTGGCCGTCATGACCGGAATTTACGACGATGACAGCACCGAGGTGTCCGGTCCCGAGTTGCAGGAAGGGATGGAAGTTATTGTCGAGCGCTCGGAAACCGCCAAAAAACCGGCCGTGAGAATGAGGATGCCCCGCTGATGGCGTTGATTGAAATTAAAAATCTGAAAAAAAGCTACCCGCTTGGCGACAGCCAGCTGTTGATTCTCAAAGGAATTTCGCTGGAAATCAGCCAAGGGGAATTTGTAGCCATCATGGGCCCCTCCGGATCGGGGAAATCGACTCTGATGAATATCCTCGGTTGTCTGGACAAACCGACTTCGGGCAAATATTTTCTTGACGGCGATGACATCGGCAAACAAGACAACGACCAACTGGCAACCATCCGCAACCAGAAAATCGGTTTTGTTTTTCAGGGTTTCAACCTGCTTTCCCGCACTTCGGCAATCGAAAACGTCGAATTGCCGATGGTTTACGCCGGCGTCGCCGAAGAAGAACGGCATCGTCGCGCTGCCGAAGCCCTTAAAGCGGTAGGACTGGAGCGACGGATGGATCATCAGCCGAATCAGCTGTCTGGCGGCCAGCAGCAACGGGTGGCGATCGCCCGTGCACTGGTCAATCAGGCGCCGATTATTTTCGCCGACGAACCGACCGGCAACCTGGACACCAAGACCAGCGTTGAAGTGATGGAACTGTTTACCAAATTCAACCGCCAACTGAAACGCACCATCATTCTGGTTACTCACGAAGAAGACATTGCCCGCTACAGCGACCGCATTATCAAAGTGGTGGACGGCGAAATCGTCAGTGATGAAAGGGTTGTCAAATGATTGATCTAAAAACCATCAGCAGCATTGCCCTGCGGGCCATTCGCGCCAACAAAATGCGTTCCACCCTCACCAGCCTCGGCATTATTATCGGCGTGGCCGCCGTCATTATCATGCTGGCCATCGGTCACGGCGCCCAAATCTCGATTCAGGAAGACATGAAAACCATGGGTTCCAACCTGATCATTATCCGTTCGGGCAGTTCAACTTCGGGCGGCGCGCGCGGCGGCAGAGGATCGTTGCCGACCATGAAAGCCGGCGACGGCAATGCCATTCAGGAAAAAATCAGCAAAATACGACTGGCCGCACCGGTCCTGGAGCAAACCAACCAGGTCGTTTACGGCAATGCCAACTGGGCAACCAGCATCACCGGAACCGACAACCGTTACTTTGAGCTAAAGGAATGGGCACTCGATTACGGACGATCGTTTTCCGACAGCGACGTTAAAAATGCATCCAAGGTAGCGGTTTTGGGACGGACGGTCGTTACCGAACTGTTCGGCGACGTTGACCCGATCGGCAAAACGGTGCGCATCAAAGGACTGCCGTTTACGGTGATCGGCGTGCTGGAAAAACGCGGTGAAAACGGCATGGGCATGGATCAGGACGACGGCGTTTATATTCCGATTACCACGGCCCAGAAAAAGGTCATCGGCATCACCTTTCCCGATCAGGTCAATGTGGTAATGCTGCAGGCGGTAGACGCCGAAAGCACTTACAGCGCTCAGGAAGACATCCGTCGGCTGCTTCGCCAGCGTCATAATCTCGGTGCCAACAAAGATGACGACTTTATCATTATGAACCTGACGCAAATGCAGGAAATGATGGAAAGCTCCACCCGCATCATGACAATTCTTCTGGGTTCGATCGCCTCCATTTCCCTGATTGTCGGCGGGATCGGCATCATGAACATCATGCTGGTTTCGGTTACCGAACGTACCCGGGAAATCGGTATCAGAATGGCCATCGGTGCCAAAAGCTGGGATATTCGGATGCAATTTCTGACCGAAGCGGTGGTTTTGTCGCTGATCGGCGGCATTATCGGCATCATTACCGGTTTTGCCGGGGTAGAATTAATCAAAATATTCAGCAATTTCAAAGCACAAATTTCGATACTTTATGTAATTGTTCCATTTTGTTTTTCCGGTTTGGTCGGTATTCTGTTTGGGTTTTATCCGGCTTACAAAGCCTCGCTGCTCAACCCCATCAACGCCTTGCGTTACGAATAGCTTTTTACAAATAACTCCCCTAAAATGGGGAGTTATCGATTTTTCTTAATGTAATTGATGCAAAGAAAGGAACGTTTTTTTGTTACACTAATCACGTTATAATATTCTTCAGTCCCTTTCAATAATTTTTTATATTTGTCAACCGGATAAACGTTTTTTGAGCCAAGCGGAATTTCAGTAACAAAAAAACGTTGGTTTAAATTACATAAAGGAACCTTATTATGACTAAAAACGATTTCAATGCAGTTGCAGTGTTGCTGGCTTCCACCTTTTTAACCACACCGCTGCAAGCTGCAGACATTACCGATTTTTCACAATTGCAAAACGCTTTGACTAACGGCGGCAATTATACTTTAGGCGCCGATATCAACGCGACCGCCGCTCTCGGTACCCTCACTTCCGCGCTGACGCTTGACGGTGCCGGTTTTGGCATTGACGGCGGCAACACAGTCCGCGGCCTTACCGTAGCCGACGGCGCAACCCTCAACCTCAGCAACATCGGCAGTTCAACCTCCGCTAGCGGTTTCAGCGGTTTTTCCTATAACATCAAAAATACGGGAACCGTCAACTTAAACAACATCTATGTGACAAACAACAATTTGACTGACGGTACCCCGGTCTACGGCGGAATTATTCAGAACAGCGGTAATGGCATAATTTCGATTGACAATTCGGTATTTGACGGCAATACGCAATCTTCCAACAGACCGAGCTTATGGGGCGGCATCATCGCCAACGGCAACACTTCCGCCGGTCAAGAAAACAACAGTGCTGCACAAATAACTCATATCAGCAATACCACATTTAAAAATAACATCGCCAACACAGCCGATTCAGCCGTCGGAGCCCCGCACGGAGCGGTTATTTTGAATCAAGCCACTATTGGGACAATTCAAAACGTTACCTTTGAAAACAATGTAATGTTTGGTCGTGAAGACAGTTGGGGCGGTGCACACGGAACTGCAATCGACAACAACGAATACGGTACGATAAATTTGATTACCGACTCAAAATTTATCAACAACAAAACTTACCGGACCGGCAAAACCGTTTATACCGATGGCCGCAATTATCATGCCTCGGCCGCGGCAATTGACAACTATAACCGCATCGGTACGATCCAAAATTCCCTGTTCCAAGGCAATGCCGCCGAGAGTGAGGCGTCTTCCGTCACCGGGGGCGCTATGATGCTCGGACGGTTGGACGGCAGCGCTCCTAATCAGGGAGACGGGATAGTTGATAGAATTGACAATTCAATTTTCAGCGGAAACTATGTCAAAAACACCCTTCAAGGCAGCGGCAACGGCGGCGCCATTGCGCAATGGGGAACCCTCAATCATTTGACCAACAGCGTTTTTGAAAACAATTATGTTTCAACAGTCAACGGTCTGGCCTCGGGCGGCGCAATTAACAATTCTTACATCATCGGCGAAATTGACAATGTTTCGTTCAAAGGAAATTATGTACAGAGCGACGTAACTCAAGCCATCGGCGGCGCGATGCGGAATTATGGAACCATTCCCGTCATCAATAACGTCACCTTCAGCGGAAACCATACCTATGCAAGCAACTACAGTACCGTCGGCGGCGCATTAGCACATAGCGGCGCCACTGCCGAAATCGGCCAACTGACCAATGTTGTTTTTGAGAACAATTATACGCTGTCCGATACCTCAACCGCCCGTGGCGGCGCATTTATCAGCGCAACCAAAGTCGGCAATATGGAGAACGTCGTTTTTAAAAACAACTATGCCAAAGGTGCGGCTTATGCCCGCGGCGGCGCCTTTTATAATACCGGAGAAATCGACAATATCGTCAATGCCAGTTTTATCGGCAACTATGTTGAAGGGGACGACACTTCCACCGGCGGCGCCATCTATTCCGCGACCGCTTTGAATATTGTTGCAGAAAACGCCGACAGCATCTTCTCCGGCAACAAGGCCAACGGCACCGGCAACGATATTTACATGAAAGGCACACAAGATGCGCCGATTGCTCTCAACCTGAGTGCAAACAACGGTACCATCTCCTTTGACGGCGGCCTTGACGGCGCTTATTACAATGTCAATGTTTCCGGCAACGGCACCTTAGAGCTGGCCACTGCCGTTAAAAATGCCGCAACATTGACGGCAGTGGACACGACTTTGCGGTTGCGCAAAGGACAATTCGGTCAAGGGACAATTGAGGGAGATACGTCTCTCACGCTGAAAAAAGCCGTTCTGGACATGGCGAACGGTTACAACGACACCATCCGGCTGAGCGGTTATTCTTCAGACAACGCCGTCATGCATATGGATGTTGACGTTGACAATATGAGCGCCGACAAGCTGGTGATCAACGGCAATGTGGAAGGTACCACCGGGCTGATTGTTCACGCCTCATCGGATGCCGACATCCGTAACCGCGGCTCAATCGTGTTTGCCCAATCCGGCAACGACACCACCGGCAACGCAGCTTCGTTTGAAGTGGCGCGGGTATACAGCAGTCCTTATCTTTACAATGTTGTCTACCAAAATACCGGCGAAAATGCCAACCAGTGGGCCTTTGAAATGAACAATCAAAAAAATCCCGATTACAATGACAAGTTGGTGACACCGGAAGCGATTGCCTATATCGGTCTGCAATCGGCCGCCGTTGAACAGGTCCGCGGTTTGAAAGACACGGTTGCCGCCCAAACAGCAGCCTGCCGCTATCTCGGCTGTCAAAACGACGGACAATCCAACCACAATTTATGGATTGATGCCGGGTATACCGCTGCCTCGCTCGACAAACCGGCCGAATTTGACGCCGATATCCAAGGCATCACCGCCGGCGGCGATCTGCAGTACGACGCTTCTAACCAACTGGGATTGTTTGCAGCTTATCGTAAAGGCAAATACGATTTCAGCGGCAAAGGCGGTCGTTATTACTCGACTGTCGGGTCCGAGATCGACCTTGACAGCTATCTGGGGGGCTTATACTACCGTTATGAGCGCAACAACTGGTACGCGTTTGCCACCGTTTACGGCGGAATCCAGAAAGCCGATATGAAAACCGACGACGGAATGGTAAAGACGGACAGTGACGGCAGCTTGTGGGGAGCCGGCATTGAAGGCGGTAAACGGCTGGCACTGACCAAAACACTAGCGTTGGAACCGGCTTTGGGAGTCTTTTACAGCGGATCAAAGTTTGACGATATCCATGACACGGCCGGTAAAAAAGCCGAATTTGACACTCTGAGCCAATTTGAACTGGAAGCCGGTATGAAACTGGAATACAGTTTGTGCCAAAACAATCTTACCTCACATGTTTATATCCGGCCGAGTTTAATCCAGACGATTACCAACGGCGACGAGGTTAAAATCAGCGGACTGAAAACAACTTCTGCTTACCACGACCAGACGTTGGGACGAATCGAACTGGGGGCACGTTTCGGCATGACCGACGGTTGGTCCGGTTTTGGCTGGGCCAATTACAGCTTTGGCTCCAGCTATGATGCAACCGCTTTCGGACTGGGACTCAACTATGCTTGGTAACAAGCGGTCCGAAGACTGAACAGTGATCTTCGACATCAACAAAAAGGGCAGCTTCCACTGCCCTTTTTGTCATATTTTCCGTTATTGAAAACTTTTCAATCAAAGAGCACCGACCAGTTGGGATCGGCAGCGGCGGCAAAACACATCTCCACCTGCGCACGATTGCATTTTTCTTCGGCCAGCGGCGGCAAATGGTCAAGATCAAAATAAGCAGTCGCCGTGGTTTCAATATTTTGTTTAAACCTTCCTTCAATATAATCACACAATACAAAAACTTTGCACACCCCATAAGCATAAGGCGGCCGATTATGTTGATTGCGGTCCTGAACGGCAATCAGCCGCTGCGGCCGAACCGTCACGCCGGCTTCTTCCTGCACTTCTTTGACGGTATTGGACGCTATCGACTCCAACACATCGACCCAACCGCCCGGAAGCGACCACCGGCCGTTATTTTCCCGTACCAACAGGATTTTTCCCTCTCTGAAAACTGCAGCCCGGGTGTCCAGTTTCGGAGTTTGATAACCGCTTTCGTTACAAAACAAATCTTGCACTTTTTCGACCGGAAGACCGGATGCATCGCTCATCATTTCGGCGGCAATCTCCCGCAACCGCCGGTAACGTTCAAGGTCATAGTCATCTTTACAATATGCCAGCCCGCATTGCGCCAGGCTTTGAATTTCAATCACCCGTTTCAGCCATTTTTCATCCATAGCGCCTCCTTTGTTCACATTCAGAATAATCGCTGCCCTGCCGATATGTCAAATTCTATTTGCCGTCGGCGGAAACCGATCTAAAAAAAACCCCGAAACCTTACGTTCCGGGGCACTGGTTAGTAAATGTCTAATTTAAGAATTCTTCATCGGTTCCGTTCTGCCGCAGCAGAAGGGAACTGTCGGTTGAGAGAGCTGCAGAATGCTTTCCGCGCGTTTCCGTCATCATTTCAGAGACAGAGAAGTGTTTGCGGTATTACTGCCGTTGTTGACTGCATAGCTAACGGTAATTTGATTGCCGTTAATTTTGTACGACTGCGCACTTGGTATCGGCGTTACGTCGGTTCCGATATTCAACGCGACGGCGTTTTGCTCCATCACGGTGTGATCCCAACTGGCATTTTTGCCGGCATAGATCCATCGTCCGCTGGTCATCGTAATTTTTGCAGGCTGCCACTTGTTGTTTCCCCATACGCCGGAATACGAACCTTTCAGACAGGTTTCAACGCCGTTTTTCGCAGCGACGGTTGCATCAAAAGCATAACACAGATTCATGTCCACTTTGCCGTTCGGAGCCATGACTACGCCGTTTTCGTAGGTGAAAACGATCATATCCATGAACTTTTGCCCAACAGCTTTCTGAACGCGGGTATACTTAGCAGACTTGGGAGCTCCCAGCCAACTCGGGGTATCGCGGTCTTCTCTTGAAAAGACGCGCAATTCCGCCGGAGCGGTTGCACTTGCCGGATAACCGTTAAACACGGCGCTCATTTGATGCGCATAGTTCTTGCGGTCGTAGATTTTACCGTCTGCGGCAATCTGATCCAAATCGGTCATTTTGAAACCTTCATCGTTCAGATTCTCGTATTCGGCATACGGCATGTCGTGGGTCAACGGATTATAAACTGCCTTTTGGTAAGAAAGCGTGAAAGTCCGGTCAAACTTGTCGTTGGCAACCGTATAGGTACGCTCGTAAGTCATAACCTTGAAGTCGCCGACGGTTTCGCTTTTGACCATTTTTTCGTTGCTTGCCGACGGAGTACTGCCGGTCAGGTTAAAGTTCTCCAAAATCTTGGTGATTTTGGCGGGCGCGGCAATTCCGTTTTTGAGGTTTACCGATTTGGTATAAACCTTTTCTCCGGAAATTGACCACACTTCCCTGATCTTAAGCCAGCTTTTGGTCGTGGAAGGATCGACATAATCTTTTCCGTCTTCCAAAACCGTACGTTCCTGTAACTGATCATTGAGTTCGACCCAAAGTTCTGCTTCGCCTGAGGCGGCGGCATCATGTCCGTTGAAAGTTGCACCGATGTTGTGGGTATAACTCTTGCGGTCATAAGTTTTGCCGTCCTGCGTGATGCGGGTCAGATCAGCCAGCGCGAACCCGTTGTCCGAGACGTTTTCGTATTCGGCATTCGGCATCTCATGCGTCAGCGGGTTGTAAACCGCTTTCTGGTAGCTGAGCGTAAAAATGCGGTTAAATTTGTCGTTGGCCACCGTATAATTCCGCTCATAAGTCATTACTTTGAAATTGCCGAGAGTTTCGGTCTTAACCAGCTTTTCGCCGCCGAGAGACGGAGATGCCGACGTGAGGTTAAAGCTTGGCAGAACCTTTGTGATCTTGGCCGGAGATGAAATTCCGTTTTTGAGATCAATCGATTCCGTATAAACTTTTTCGCCCCCTACCGTCCAAATTTCCTTAATTTTGATCCAGGATTTGGTGGTATTGTCGTCAACATAATCTTTGCCGTCTTCGATAATTTCGCGGCTGGTCATGACGTCGTCTGCCAAAACCCACAATTCGGCTTCTGCGGTTGCATCGGCCGGATATCCGTTAAAGCTTGCACTCATGGAATGGGTGTAGCTCTTGCGGTCATAGGTTTTGCCTTCTTCGGTAATTTGAGTAATGTCAGCTGTCGCAAAGCCTTTGTCCGAAACGCTTTCGTACAGGGCATAGGGCATGCTGTGATCCATCGGATTGTAGAAAGCCCGCTGGTAAGACAACGCAAACACACGGTTAAATTTGTCGTTGTTCACCGTAAATGCGCGTTGGTAAGTCCTTACCGTAAAGTCTCCCACCGTCTCGGTCTGGGTCAAAACCTCGTCTCCCAGCTCGGAAGCGGCACCGTTAAGGTCAAAGTTTTCCAAAATTTTGACAACCCGTGCCGGAACCGTAATTCCGTTGGTCAGGTTGACCGATTTGGTATAAACTTTTTCTCCGCTCACCGACCAGATTTCCTTGATCTTGATCCACGACTTGGTGGTCGTCGGGTTTACATAATCCTTGCCGTCTTCAACAATTACTCTGCTTTCGAGCCGGTCTTCCGCTTTTTTGTGAAGCTCCACTTCGGCAATCGCCTGAGCGGAATTTCCGTTAAAAGTTGCACTCATGGTATGAGTGTAAAGACGGCGTTCGTAATCGTCGGTTTCGGGCATTTCAGTCAGTTTGAATCCCTTGTCTGTGATGTTTTCGTACGTGCGAGAGGGCATTTCAAACGTCTTTCCGTCAACCGCCAAAACCGCGGTTTCCCAGAACGGGACAAACACTCTGTCAAACAGGTTGCAGCCGACCGTATAATCACGGGCATGGGCTGTAACGGTAATGTTGCCTTCGTTACGGGTACCGGTAACGGTTGCTTCTCCGAGATCGGCGTTCTTCTTTTCCAGATCAAAGTCTTCCACTGCCCGGATCTCATATGCAGGCGCACTGATTCCGTTTTTGAGGATTACTTCGTACTTGGAAACGACATTGCCGGACACACGATAGGTTCTGGTGATTTCAACCCAGCTTTTGGCCGTGGTCGAAGACAGAGTTTCATACCCCTCGCCTGTCTTGTCGGTGGAAACTAAAGCGTCATCCGCATCGATCGCCAGTCTTTCAAAACCTTTCTCAATACTGCTGCCGCCCATAAAGGCAACTTTGTAGCTTGATGTGGAAAGGTAATAGTGGACCTTGTCGTTTATCCCTTCGTCAATAACGGATATTCCGCCGTCTTTACTAAAGGATACGCTGCCGTTGGCCGCCGGAAAGACTACTTTTTTGCCCCACAGCGTCATTTCCGCATCCAGATAGCTGATGGTGATGTCTTTCAAATACCCGCTCAGTTGGTGACGATACGTCCGCACTGTTTTGGTATAAGACACGCCTTCTGCTTCCCAGTTGTTGGAATTGCTGCCGGTCTCGGCAAAGTCTACCGACGAGACTTCGGGTTTGGTAACTTTGATCGTATCCAGAGGGGAAATGTCAAATTTGACTGCTCCCAGAGGAACGACCACCGTTGTGTCCTGTACAACACCGTTAACCTCTTTCGAGGCAACCACGATTCCGTTTTCGCTGTCGCGGGTTACGGTAATGGTCACTTCAGTGTTGTCTCCGCCGCCTTCGTTAGGTTTTACGTTAAGGCTGAAATCTTCCATGTCCGAGTCACAAGAAGTGAACACAGACAAAGCCAGCATTACGACCAATGCAATAATGCCGTAAAAGAAACTTTTCTCTTTCATATATATAGTTATTTAAATGATTTGTATTCGGAAAATCTGAGAAATTATTCTTTCAGGTCTCTCAATTGTCGAAAAATTGTTTTCATTTGAGACATTTACAATGATAATCAATGTAATAACAGAATAATTTTTGTCGCTTATACTGTAGCATAAAATAAATAAAACCACAACTTTTTTTTGATAAAAAAGACATATTTTTGTTTTTTTGTCCAATCCCTTATTCGGCAGCGAGTCGTTAAGGTCAGATTTGCTATTCTTACGGTGATAACTTGGATCAACTCTAAAAAAACAACATGGGAAAAGGAATCGCCTCTACCGGATAAAAAGGACGGCAAAATTTCTCAATAATGAAAAACGGTGAAATTGAGACAAAAAAAGATGTCGGAGGAAACCCTCCGACATCTGAAAATATGTTGAATGCTTTGCAGCGAAACTAGAAATTAGTAGTTTTTCTTCGTCTTGCCGAACTGGAAGCGATAGCTCAGAGTGAGCTCCACCTGCCAGCCTTGTTTGACGATGTTTTTATCAGCAACTACTTCTCCGTTTACCTTTCCCGACGTTGCGTGCTGCACGTCGTAAGTATAAGCGGCGAGCTGGACACCAAAACGGTTTCCGCCCATGAACTGACGGGTTTCCCAGCCTAAAACGGCGCCGTAACCCAGACCAGAACCTTTGAGAGAAGAATTACGATGGAAATCGTATCCGTCTCCGCTTTCATGGATGGAGTTGTCGCTTTCGGTATATTGATAACCGATACGACCGCCCACATAAAAGCGATTCTGCTTGTCCTTGCCCCAATGAGCAAGATTTACGCGAGCTTCGGCGAATGCAGACGGGGCCATAAAGGTCTTTCCGTCGAAGTTGATCTCACCAATACGGCCGGTAACTAAAAAGTCACCCCACCACATGGTATAACCAACCTCTGCACCGAATACATAGCTCATGCTCTTCGCGGTAGGAGCATAAGATGCACCGCCTACGACTCCGACAAAGAAGCCTTCGATGGTGCGTCCCTTCCAGTACGTTTTACCGTCGGAAGTTTTCAGCATCAGCTCATCGTGTTTGCGAGAGCCGAGTGCCTCGATATAATCGAGGGTGAGCGAATCGACTTCAGCAAGAGCTTTCTGCTCTGCCGAAACCTCTGTTGCCAGAGTTTTCTTTTCGCTTCCGAAGGTTACAGACTGAGCGCTAGCGCTGTTAACAAATGCAGTTGCCAATACTGCTACAATGGCTATAACGATATTTTTCATCTTTTCTTGATTATTTGAAAGTAAAGTTTGGGAAAGTTCCCGAGTTTTGTTTTAGTACACCTCCCCGGAAGAATTTCCGGAGAGGGTTGAGAGAGTATCCTAAGCAGACAACTTCTCTATCGGTTCAAAGCGCATAAACAATTAACGCAGAGACAGAGAAGAGTTTGCGGTCGTGCTTCCGTTATTAACAGCATACTTGATGGTAATCTGATTGCCGTTGATAGAAGTAGACTGAGCTTTAGGAGTCGGGGTTACGTCTACACCGATACCAAGCGTAACAGCGTTGTTTGCCATTACAGTGTGGTCCCAGCTAGCGTTTTTACCAGCGTAGATCCAGCGACCGTTTGCGATCGTGATCTTGGCAGGCTGCCATTTTCCGTTACCGAATACACCGCTGTTTGCACCCTTCAGACAGGTTTCAACACCATTCTGAGAAGCGACAGCTGCGTCAAAAGCATAAGCAAGGTTCAAATCAACCTTACCGTTGGGAGCCATAACCACGCCGTTTTCGTAAGTGAAAACGATCATGTCCATGAATTTTTCGCCAACAGCTTTCTGAACGCGGGTATATTTTGCGCCGGTAGGGTTGCCTAACCAAGCCGGAGTCTGACGAGGTTCGTTGTACTCAACCAGGATTTCTGCCTCAGCGTTTGCCTTAGCGTTATAACCGTTGAAGTTAGCGCTCATTGCGTGAACGTAGTTCTTGCGGTTATAGGTCTTACCGTTCTGAGAAGCGTTGGACAGGTCGCTCATGTTAAAGCCATTGTCTGCTACGTTCTCGTACTGTGCGTAAGGCATATCGTGGTTGATAACAGTGTAAACGGCTTTCTGATAAGAAAGAGTGAAAACGCGGTTGAACTTGTCGTTTGCTACCGTATAGGTGCGATTGTAAGTCATAACCTTGAAGTCACCGATCGTTTCAGTTTTTACCAGTTTCTCACTGCTGAGGTTGTCAGCTGCGTTGTTGAGATTGAAAGAGGCCAGAACTTTGGTGATCTTAGCAGG
Source organism: uncultured Alphaproteobacteria bacterium (assembly GCA_910587405.1). Lineage (GTDB taxonomy): Bacteria > Pseudomonadota > Alphaproteobacteria > RF32 > CAG-239 > JAFUYI01. The sequence continues at coordinate 5,555 of CAJUKS010000007.1, read as the reverse complement.
AGCAGCAATACCGTTGGTCAGATTAACCGACTTAGTATATACTTTTTCGCCGCCGATAGACCAAATTTCCTTAACTTTCACCCAAGATTTCGTGGTGGTGGCATTGATGTAATCCATACCATCTTCCACAATCACGCGGCTGATGAGTTCATCCTTAACTTCTACCATTCTGAGTTCAACTTCTGCCTTTGCTGCAACAGAGTTACCGTTGAAAGTAGCGCTCATGTTGTGAGTGTACAATGCGCGGTCGTAACCGGTGATTCCGTCCATATCGGTGATACGGAAGTCTTCGTCGTTTACGTTCTCGTATTTGCGGCTCGGCATGTCGAAGTTCTTACCGTCAACGCTCAGCACTGCAGTCTCGAAAGACAGAACGAAAGCGCGATTGAACAGGTTGTTGGCAACGACATAGTTCTGAGTGAAAGAAGTCACTTTGATGTTACCTTCTTCACGACTTCCAGAAACAGAAGCAGCGTTCAGCTGTGCAGCCTTGTTGCTCAGATTGAAAGACTCAACGTTCATAACTTCGTAAGCAGGAGCAGAAATACCGTTGTTGAGGATAACCTCGTAGCGGGTAGCAACTGCGCCAGAAATCTTATAGTTGCGAGTAATTTCAACCCAGCTCTTAGCTGTGGTGGAAGTCAGGGTTTCATAACCTTCGTCGGTTTTCTCTGTGGAGAGAAGGATGTCTTCAGCGTCGATAGCAAGAACTTCCAGGCCTTTTTCTACGCTGCTGCCTTCCATGAAAGCAACTTTGTAAGAAGTGGTAGCCGTGTAGTAGTGCATCTTAGCTTTGATACCCTCGTCGAGGATGTTGATTTCCTCAACTGCTTCAACTGCGCCGTTTGCCTTCGGAAATTCAACACGCTTGCCCCATACATAGGTGTATGCATCGAGGTAGTTGATGTTGATATCCTTAGCATAACCGCTAAGTTCGTCGCGGTAGCTCTTAGAGGTTTTGGTGAAGTAAACACCGTTTTCCTCGTAGCTATCCTGAGCATCGCCGGTTGCAGCGAAGCTGGACCGAATTACCTCAGCGACAGCCACGTTGATGGTGTCAACCGGGGTGATATCGAAGTTCACTGCGCCAAGAGCTACAGTGATGACGGTATCCTGACGGAGACCGTTAACCTCGCGAGAAGCTTCGATAATGCCGTTTTCAGCATCACGCTTCACGTTAATGGTTACCTCTGTGTTGTTGCCACCGTTTTCTTTAGTGGTGTTCAACAAGAAATCATCCTCGCTTTTGTCGCAAGAAGCGAACATAACAACTGCTAAAGTGGTCATCATGAAAGCGATAACCTTAAACATTTTCTGTGCCATAGTCATATATTTTTTATTTGTTTTTACTGAGATATGGAAAATTGTCTTTCTTTAGTAGCTCTCCGTACCGAAAAAAACTCGAAATCTTTTTGGAAACTCGACTTTTATTTTCAAGAAAAGCAATTTTTAATGATAGACAACGTAATCGAATATAATGATTTTTTATAGTGTTAATGTAGCACAAAATATTTTGGGGTGCAAGTTTTTTTTGCGAAAAAAAATAACTTTTTGGGCTATTTTCGAAAACAATATTTATTTACATGCGTTATTTGAAATAAATATTAATCGAAATCAATGTGTTATGTAATTTTTTTATTTTTGTCCACAAATCTGTTTTTTTATAAAACAAAACGGGAAAAACCCGTCTTTTCCCGTCAAATTATCGTAAAAAACCTGCTATACCGCCATCGACGCTTCTGCCTCACTCTTCTTCGGGACGGGCATAGTATTTTTCGCTGGACTCGGTTAACAATTCAAAATCCTCCAGAAACCATTCCATCTCTTCGTCGGCTTCTTTTATCATCTGATAAAAACGGTTGCGATACGACAAAATCAGCGAACTTTCCGCCACTTTGATATCGGTCAGCAGAATCTTGCCGTCTTTTTTATGCACCCGAAACTCGACCAGAAAAGTAGAATCGCGACCGTCCATGGCGCGATAAGCAATGTTGGTGCGCACCAAAACGTATTCGCCGTCCGCTTCGGTACCCGAAATGTCAAAATCGAGATTATTGTCAAAATCAAGCGGAAAACCTTTGTAAACATTTAAAGCGTAACGCGTAAACAACTCCTGATACTTCTGTTGCTGTTCGGGAGTCATCTGCCGCCAATATTTACCGACCACGAATCGGGAAATATGGTCGAGATCGATGTGATTAAGAAACAACTCGTCAAGTTTTCGGTATTTGACCGCCAAATCCGATTCGGAAAAAGTGTGCAACAATTCGCGCCCCGTGGTTTCGCCGAAAGCGCGGGCTTCCGCTTCGCTCAGAGGTTCTGCCGCGGCAGAAGAACCGTAAAGCAATAATGCACAAAAAATGATAAGTTGCAAAAAATAGTTACTTTTCATAAAAAATACCCTATATTATCGTCAAGCTGAGTTATAATAACAGAATGGTAAAGAAAATGAAACTAAAATTATGGTTATGCCTTGTCCTGTCGGCATTTATAGCCCGCCCTGCACTTGCCGCCAACCCGGGACTCCACTATATCAATACCCGCGGCAACATCCGTTGCGGCACCGAAACCGGCAACAAAATTCTTGCCTACAAAGACGAAAACGGCAAATGGCAAGGCATTAACGTCGAACTTTGCAAAATGCTCTCCACCGCCGTCTTCGGCCGCAGCGACCGCATTGTCATGGTTCCGCTGGCATCCAACCAGGTTTCGAAAGCCCTGCGCACCAACAAAATTGACGTTATGATCGGCGGTTTGCCGTTTTCGGCAACAACCGAAATGTCCACACGTGCCGCACCGGTCGACGTTTGGTATTATGACCGTCAGGTCTTCTTAGCGCACGCCGTTAAAAACGCCACTTCGATGGAAGCTTACAAAGGCAAAAAAGTATGCGTGGTCAACAACGCCGACGATCTGGCCAAACTCAAGGTTTATAACGACAAATATCAACTGGATCTGGCTCTGCTCACTTTTCCCACCATCAGCGGCGCCAAAGAGGCTTTTTTGCTTAACCGCTGCCAACTGTTCACCGGCAATTCGATGATTCTGCGCGACCTGGTTATTCACAGTCCGGCCGGCGTTTCGGATGTGGAAATGCTGCCCGAAACCGTTACGGTGCGCCCGATTTACGTTTTTGTCGACAAAGACAACACCACTTTAAAAAGTATTGTCCGTTGGACCGTCAACGCCCTCAAACAGGCTGAGGAAACCGGATTGACTTCTAAAAACGTTGATATCAACCTCAATTCTTCCGATCCGTCGACACGAAACCTGCTTGGCCTTGACGAACAGTTGTGGAAACGCTTCAAACTGGCTCCGACCTGGTTGCAAACCTATTTAAAAGAAAGCGGCAATTACGGCGAAGTTTTTGAAAAGAATCTGGGAGAAGGATCTCAATTCAAAATTCAACGCAACGAAAACAACCTGCTCAAAAACAAAGGGCTGATGTTCAGCACTCCGTTTATATAAGCCGTCAGTCATGTTTTTATAAAAAAAACACCCCGAAAACCGGGGCGTTTTTTTTATATTTAACTGCGTCAAAAAAAGGATCGTTTAAATGCATTTTGATAAGGATTGCGTAGAAATGACTAAACATACTTCTTTGGCAATTGCGTTAACGGCAACGACCTTTTTGTGTACGCCCGCAGTTGCATCTTCTTTAACGCCGACTTTGGGAAAAAACAGCGTGTTTTCTTATTCCGAAGGTTCGCAAAACGATTACAACTTCACATTACAGGAAGCGGATGCGGAAGGTAACCTGACCACCAAATATTACAAAATCGACCTGAAACCGGAAGCTTTTGCAACTTCTCCGCGCATCAGATGGATCGCGGTCGGCGAGGATCAAAAAGACGACGCCGACGTGGTAGAAGTCAAACTGCCGAATAAGGAAACAAAGTATTTCAAATATACTTATACGCCGGAAAGCGGCCGAACCGTTTATAATACACCGCAAGGTTCTTTAAGCGGCGATGTCAATGCCGACTATGTGGGTAGTACTTCTACCAGTAGCGGCAACTTATTTAATTCCGGTACGGTGAATAATATTACCGGGGATTTTATTAACAACAATGCAGGATATGGCGGTGCTGTTTATAACAATACCGGGACGATAGATCATATTACCGGAGATTTTATCGGTAACACCTCTCACGGCTACGCCGGGGCGATTTACAATTCCACCGGCAAAATCAATAACATTACCGGCAATTTCATCGGAAATTATGTCGAAAGCACAAGAGAAACGAAAGGCGGCGCCATCTATAACACAGGGACAATCACCCTTTCTTCCGGCGAAGGCACGCATTTCTTCTCCGGTAATTATACGCTGGACAACAAACGCGGTAAAATTTACAATGCCATCACAAAAGCCGACTTAAGCAGCCTCACTTTCGTCACCAAAAGAAACGGCGCTTGGGTAATCAATGACAATATTTATAATGACGGTACACCTGAGTACTACGATGACCAAGAGCTTCTCAATTTTGTCGGCAATGACACCATTGACGCCGCTACCGGAACCACGACGCAATATATTGCAATCAATAATGATATTATCAATGCGGGAACGGTAACGGTTAACGGCGCCACCTTGCGTTTTGGCGCTTTTCAGCATGAAGACTGGACGGCCAAGAACTGGGACGGCAAAGGCGCGTTTGTTGCCGCGTTGAACGAAGACGGTACCGACAACCGTGATGCCGATGCGGTGACCGTTTTGTCGTTGAACAACGCGGTGTTTGATCTTGCCAACGGCTATCTGGAAACCGTCAAACTGAAAGGCTATTTGGCAACCGACAGCTTTATGCATATCGACGTTGATACCGACAATATGAAAGCCGATATGCTGAATGTTAACGGTAATGTTGAAGGCATCACCAAGCTGATCGTTCACGCTTCGTCGGATGCCGATATCCGCGGTAAAGGCGAGATTTTGTTTGCGCAATCGGAAAACGACGCCAGCGGTAACGACGGTTCGTTTGTAGTTTCGCGCGTTTACAAGAGCCCATATTTGTTTGACGTCAACTATACCCAACGGGCTGAGAACAGCAACCAATGGGGCTTGACCATGAACGATCAGGATAACCCGGATAAAGAGGTAACGCCGGAACTGCCGGATATTCCGTCGATCAAACCGCAGCCGTTGCCGGGCAGCGACCGTCCGGTAGCACCGGAAGTGATCGGGGCCGAATCTCTGCCCGCCGCTGCGTTGGCGCAAAACAGCAACATGGTTTACAATATCATGAACAAAGTCAGCACTAATCGTCTGTATTGTCCGGGTTGCGGTTTCTATGATTATTACTGGAACGGCGAGGCCTTCCACAATCTGTGGGCAAACGCGGTTTACAACACGCTTCGCATCAAGACCCCGACCGATATCGACGCCGAGGTCTGGGGCATTGAAGCCGGCGGTGACCTGCAGCACGATCTCAATAACAAGCTGGGTCTGTTCCTGTCTTACCGCAAGGGTAATTACGACATGAACGGCGACGGCAAGCATCACTACTCGACCGTCGGATCGGAAATCGATATCGACAGTTATCTGGCCGGTTTGTATT
>CAJUKS010000006.1 GCA_910587405.1 uncultured Alphaproteobacteria bacterium | reverse complement strand
GCCAACAATAAGCTGAAAGCTTTGGTGTTATTAATCATATATAACTGTCTCCTGTATTAAAATTTAACGATCGTTTTTTTGCAGCAGTTTTATATTTTTTTCTGTTTTGCCGGTGTTTTTTTGCGAAATTTAAGGAATCGTCATATCGAATCATTTAAAATGACACAAAAAACCCCGGAAAGTTCCGGGGTGTTATTGTTTTTTCAAACAGTTTAGTACATCGTCGACAGCACGTTTTTAAACTTGGGCAGATTGTCCAAAGCGCTGCCGGTTCCCTTGACCACACAGGCCAACGGATTTTCGGCAATCGAAACCGGCAGACCGGTAGCATTGCGCAAAACCTGGTCGAGGTTAGACAGCAAACCACCGCCCCCGGTCAGAACAATCCCCTTGTCGACAATATCGGCCGCCAGTTCCGGCGCCGTATTTTCCAACGCAACCTTAACTGCTTCAACGATTTGAGCAACCGGATCGGCAAGTCCCTCCGCAATCTGGCGTTCGGTAATCGTAATTTCTTTCGGGACCCCGTTCATCAGATCGCGGCCGCGAATTTCGATACTGCGCCCTTCGCCTTCCTCGGGCGAACAAGCGGAACCGATTTCCTTTTTGATTCTTTCGGCCGAACTTTCACCGACCAGCAGATTATGGTTGCGGCGAATGTAAGAAATAATCGCATCATCCATTTTGTCGCCGCCGACTCTGACAGAACGGGCATAAACAATGCCGCCGAGCGAAATAACCGCCACCTCGGTGGTGCCGCCGCCGATGTCAACAACCATGCTGCCGGTCGGCTCCGTCACCGGCAGTCCGGCGCCGATTGCCGCCGCCATCGGTTCTTCGATCAGGCGAACTTTGATGGCTCCCGCCGCTTCGGCAGACTCCTGAATCGCACGCCGTTCAACGGCCGTAGACCCCGAAGGCACACAAATAATGACCATCGGCGAAGCAAACGAACGGCGGTTGTGAACTTTGCGGATAAAATATTTGATCATTTCTTCGGCAATTTCAAAATCGGCAATCACACCGTCGCGCAACGGACGGATAGCCTGAATGTTGCCGGGGGTGCGCCCCAGCATCTGTTTGGCTTCGTTTCCGACGGCCAAAACCTGTTTTTTGCCGCGTATTTCCTCAATGGCGACAACCGAGGGTTCGTTCAGCACGATCCCTTTGCCTTTGACATACACCAAAGTGTTGGCTGTTCCCAAATCGATCGCCATGTCAGACGAAAATAAGCCCATAATCTTTTGCCACATTGTATTTTCTCTCCGGAGTTTTCTTCGTAATTATCTTGTTTTTTATATCATTACGCTTATTTGTGCAACATTTTATATTGCTTTTTAACATCATTTATAAAATTGTCGTCGCCGCCGTAACAACCGTTGAGGGTAATATCGGCTTCCAGCTTGTTGCGAAACCAGGTGAGCTGGCGCTTGGCATATTGACGGGTATGAAGCTTGGCGTTCTCCACCGCCTCCTGCCGCGAGACTTCACCGCGCAGAAACGCCGCCAGATCGGGAACGCCCTGCGCTTTCATCACCGGAAGATCGGGCGAAACGTTCTTTTCCAACAGATGACGCACTTCTTCCAAAGCGCCGTTTGCCATCATGATGTCAAAACGCAGATTGCAGCGCAAATCGAGATCGGCTTTCAACGGCATCAGCTTGATCACGAAAAAACGGGTATCGGGAAATTTTTTGATCATCGGACGGGTAAACCAGTCGGCGACGGAGATTCCGGTACCGCGAAAAATTTCATAAGCGCGGCGAACCCGGGTGGTGTCCGTCGGTTTGACTATCGCCGCACCGGCCGGATCAACCGCCGCCAAAAGCTTGTACAGTTCCGCCACTCCGTTTTGTTCCAAAATACGCAACGCTTCGGCGCGAATCTCCGGACTTGTTTCGGGAATCGGCGTTGTTCCGTTAATCAGATTATCGAGATAAAGGCCGCCGCCGCCGACAATGACCGGGGTTTTCGCTTGCTGCCGGGCCTTGCGAATCTCAACTGCCGCATCCTCCAGCCATGAGACCACATTGCCGTTAACCTCGTCATCAAGATACTCATACAGGCGGTGCGGCACTTTTTGTTTGTCCGCGGCGGAAGGCGACGCCGCAATCACCGGTATCGACTTATATACCTGACTGGCGTCGGCATTGATCACCACGCCGTTAAACTCCAGTGCCAGATCAATCGCCAACTGCGATTTTCCGGAAGCGGTCGGACCGCCGATCACGATCGGGATATTTTGCGACACCGAGCCTCCTCTACCAAAATGCGGCACAAATCTTCATAGCTGCCGCCGGTATATTTAAATTGCTCCGGCACCAGCGACAACGGAGTCATACCGGGGTTGGTGTTAATTTCCAAAACCACCACGCCGTCATGTTCGTTATACCGCATGTCGGTGCGCGAGACCGTATTGCAACCGAGCGCCTTATGCAGTTTTTCGGCATAGCGCAGCGCCGTATTGTAAGCGGCTTCCGGAATTTCGGCGGGAATAACGTGATCGGTGACGCCGTCGGTATATTTGGCCCGATAGTCGTAAAAACCGCTTTTCGGGCGCATTTCGGTAACCGTCAGGGCTTTTCCGCGCAGAACGCTCACCGTCAGCTCTTTGCCTTCGATATATTTTTCGATCAGAATTTCACGGTCTTCATCCTGATAATCGATTTGCTGCAAATCATCCGGAGTGCGGATGATGTAAACGCCGACGCTTGATCCGTCGCTGACCGGCTTGATCACATAAGGCATCGCAATCATGGTTCCGTTTTGTCTGAAAGCACGCAAAGTGGTCTTTTCGCCGAACGGTACCTTAATGCCGCAGGACTGGCAAATCCATTTGGTCAGGTCTTTGTCCATTCCCACCGCCGAAGCCTTGAGGCCGGAATGGGTGTAAGGAATTTGCATTAAATCGAGCAGTCCCTGAATTTCGCCGTCTTCGCCCCAGTTGCCGTGCAAGGCGTTGAACACGACATCCGGCCGCTGCCGTTTCAATTCCTCCACCAAAACCGCGGTATCGGTCAAATCATGCTCGGTTACCTGATAGCCGGTCCGGCGCAAAGCTTCCGCCGCGCCCCGCCCGGTTATCAGACTGACTTCGCGTTCGGCCGAAAAGCCACCCATCAGAACCAAAACTTTCTTTGACATTTTGTAAAAATCCTTATATTAAAAGAGTAATTATTCAGCCCGGCAATATAACAAAAAAAATTTAAGAAAGCCATAAAATTGATAAAAAAATTTCTGGTCATAACCTTCTTCGCCGCGATGGCCGCCGATGCCCGCGCCCTCAGCGTCAAACACGATTTCACAGCGTTCATCGGTCCTTTCAACGCCAGCACCGCCGAATTTGAGTATGTGCTGCAGCCGCATGAATACGCCGTCCGTTCAACCGTACGCACCAACGGCACTTTTAATCTTCTCTATCCGTTTGAGGCACAATATTTTACCGGCGGCCGGATCGAAAACGGACGCATGGAAACCGCCGCGTACCGCTACAAATCCAAATCGCGCTTTTCCAAACGCAGCAAAGAAATGGTCTATGACCGCGACGGACAGCCGGTTTACAGCATCAGCACCAAAAACGGCAAACAAAAAAAGAAGACGATAGAAGTCAACGCCGACAACAAAAACACCACCAACCTGCAAACCGTGTTGGCCGCCATTGCCAAACATTACAACGAAGTGCGGTTTTGCGACTCCGAAATGCGGATTTTTGACGGCAAAAAACGCTACAATGTCATCTTTCGCGATGAAGGAACCGAAGAACTGAAAGCCGATGACAATTCTCCCTTCTCCGGCGCCGCCGCCAAGTGTTCGATGTATATCGACAAATTGGGCGACGACGGCGACGATTTGCTGTGGCAGCTTTCTTCCGAACGGCCGGTTTATTTTTGGATTTTGCGCGACTCCAAAACCGCGGCGCCGTTTATTGCCCGCATCAAAATTAAAGAAACCCCGCTGGGGGAAATGAACGTCTACACCACCAAAATAGAGGTAAAAAAATAAAATGCAAACCGAACTTCTTTTGCCGGCCGGTTCACTGGTCAAACTGAAAACCGCAATCCTGTACGGCGCCGATGCCGTTTATGCCGGAACCCCGGACATGAGCCTGCGTACTCAATCGCAATTTTCACTTGAAGACATTGAAGAGGGAATTGAATTTGTACACGCTCACGGCAAAAAGATTTATCTGACCCTCAATCTTTACACTCACAACAAAGATATTGAAAAACTGCCGCATTTCGTCGATACCCTGCGGCGGCTGAAACCCGACGGCGTCCTGATTGCCGATCCGGGCGTCTTTCTCTATCTGAAAGAACACGCGCCGGAACTCAAGCGCTTTGTTTCCACTCAGGCTAACATCTGTTCCTATCAGACGGTTAAATTCTGGCAGTCGCTCGGCGCCGATCTCTGTGTGTTGGGACGCGAAGTCTCTTTTGAAGAGATGAAACAAATCCGCGCGCAATGCCCCGATATCATGTTGGAAACCTTCGTTCACGGCGCCATGTGTATGTCTTATTCCGGACGTTGTCTGATCTCCAACTTTCTGGCCGATCGCAGCGCCAACCAAGGCAAATGCGCCCATTGCTGCCGCTGGCATTATCAATTGCATCTGCGGTTAAAGGACGGTACGATTAAGGATTTGGAAATCACGCCCGAAAACAAAGATATGTTTGAATATCTGGTCCAAGAAGAATTTCGTCCCGGCGAACTTTACGAAATCGTCGAAGACGAACACGGCGCTTACATCATGAATTCAAAAGACCTTTGTCTGATGCCGCGGTTGGACAGCCTGCTTGAGATCGGTATGCATTCGCTCAAAATCGAAGGCCGCAACAAAACCGAATATTACGCTGCAATCACCGCCCGCAGTTACCGGCAGGCTATCGACGCCTGGCGCCGCGATCCGCAAAACTGGTCTCCCGATCTTTATATGCGGGAATTGCATACTTTGCAAAACCGGGGATACTGTCTGGGTTTCTACGAGGGGCATCTGACCGCCCTCAGCCAGAACTACGAATATACGCGTACGCTCGGCGATTGGCTGTTTGCCGGTTCAATTGTCGACTGGCAGGACGATGATATTGTTTTTGAAGTACGCAATTATATCAATTCCGGCGAATTCATCGAGTTTCTGCTTCCCGGTTCGCTGGAAAACATCCGTCTCACGCTTTCGCAATTTCAAGATGCCGAAAGCGGCGAAATTACCTCGAGAGTATCGGCCGGACAAGGCAAAAAAATTCGCATTCCCGCGGCGGCTTTCGGCATCGACGCCGCGGAACTGCGCCGGAAACTGCCGCAATACACGATTGCCCGCAAACCGGCCGACTTAAAAGAAGACAATGCCCGGATGCTTAACCGCAAAAAGGAAGAGTTTGAACAACTCTGCTCCGACTGACCGGCACTCGTTTTTGACTTTGTCGCCGCTTCATTCAAACCCGGCGTTCGTAATCGGGCCCCGGATAAGAAGGACGCTGATAACGGGAAGTTCTCATTTCGCGGGCAGCGCCGTCCAACAATTCGGAAATCATTCGGCATTCGCGCCCTTCGGCGGCCGAACTGCATTCGGCGCGCGCCCATGCTTTTTTGAGATACGATTTTTTTACCGTCGGGTTGCTGCTTTGCCGAGCCAACTCGATCAGGGCGGTAATTTCGGCAATGTCTTCCTCGTTTTGGATAATTTTTTTAACCGTATCCAGCCACGCAGAAACCTCTCCCGCCTGTTTGTAAAGATCGGCTATTTTACGATAAACCACAATCCGATCATAGGGACGCTGCGCCCAAGCAAGCGAATTTTGATAGTACTCGACCGCCAGTGAGACGTCGGGATTGTTTTCCGCCGCCAGAGCGGCCATATTGTTATAGGTCCAAAACAAAACCGTATCACGCGCCGGCTTGTTTTCGAGAGCGCAATTGTCTTTGTCGCGGCAAAAGTCGGCCACCATCTGCCAGGCGGTCATTTTATCTTGCCACAAATCAAGTTTTTCGACCGCTTCGGCCGCTTTTTTATAAGCCATAAAGATATTTTCGCCGTTTTTTTCCATTCCATATCTCCTTTGTCACAAGATATGTGCGGCAAACGGCTTCTTCTATCGGCAATAAGTTTTAAATGATCTCAAATTTTCCGTCTGTAATGTCCGGCAAAAAACCGCTGACGACCGGCGGCATGAAAGCAACGTCATCCACGCGCGCCGCCCACGGTCCGCGTTGACAGGCAACGATCATGCGATCCAAGGCATCTTCGTCTCCGCGCATAAAAATCTCAACGCTGCCGTCCCCGACGTTGCGCACCCAGCCGGATATTGCGCCGGCCGAAGCTGCGGCCTGTCTGGCCCACCGGCGGTAACCGACGCCCTGCACCCGACCCCGAATTTTCAAATAAACGGTTTTAACTTTCATCAGCGCAAAAACTGCTCAATATCGCGCAACTCTTGTTTGAGGCACTGACGTTTCTGTTCGGAAGCGCTTTCCTTTCCCCAGTGTTCCGATTGCCAAAGCTCTTCAAGATAAGCGGCGTCAAAAGCCTGTTCGGCACTGATATGCCCTTTCACCAACGCCGCCGCCAACAATTCCGACTTCATGTTAACCGAGGCCAGATAAAAAGCGGCAAGTTCTTTATCGGAAAGATTTTCCATAAAACATTTAAGGTTTGCCTGAGAAAACTCATCCGGTTCCGGCACTTCCAAACCGCGGGTTGCCGTATATTGGGAATTAAACTCCCGATTGGCCCAACTCAGTACCGGACTCCACAATTGTTCCTGTTTTTTGACCAAATCGTCATTGTTGGCCCAAAACAAAAGCGAATCGGTGGAAGCAAACTGAACCAACTTGTCAATAATATCTTTGCGGCGGGTCTTGATTTCACCAACCGCCTGTTTAAGTTTTTCTGCAGTCATTTTAAGTTTCCTGTCTTTTTTACACGTTGTCTGTATAACTTAATTATTTTAACAAGTTCTTAATCAGCTGACGGGCATTGTTTTCCAACGCTTTGGCCGTATCTTTGGCTGCCGTGACACCGTTTCCGACCAACCCGGCCGCTCCCTGATATGTGCTCTGCGCGGCACCGGTTACACCCGACGGCTTGGGAAAACGATCCTGATAAGCGGTTCCTTTTAACGCGGTATAACATGGGGCGCTGTCTTTATCAAGCAATAACTGGGCACCGGCGTAGGCAGGCCCCGCCGCCACACCGGCAATCGTCCGAAGAGCACCGCCCTGATCAAGCGAAATCTTAGGATTTTGCAGAGTTCCGCCGATCTGCACCAAATTGCTTAATGCCTGAAGAATGCTGACATCGGCCATACCGCTTCGATAAGCATTGACGTTCAGTTTCAATTTATCGTCACGCAAATTAACCGTACCGCTGCTGACCAGATTCAACTTGTCCGAATCGACGGCAATTCCTTTGGGGAAATCGATCTTTCCGTCCTTAAAATCTGCACGAACCACCGCACATTTCAATTGTACCTTTTCTACCTTTGAGGTATCTATTTTAAGAATGCCGAGCAGCTGGGTCACAAAGTTATTGGTCAAAATCCGCAGTTTTCCGCTTTGCAGAACCGACTTGTCAACAATGGCAATCAGACTGCCGTTAAGCGAATCGGCCACCGCACGATAAGTGGCGCCGCGCCCGCTCAAATCAGCGTGAATGTCGCTTTGGCCGCCGCTTATAAAACCGAAATTGTTGCCGTCTGCCAAAAGCTTTTTATGCAGCGTCTGCAAAATCAGGTTGCGGCTGTCCAATTTTAAGGTTACCGATTGCGTCGCCGCATTGACGGTCGCATTAAGATCCACCGTACCGGGACCGAACTTCATCTGCAAGGGATTGACGTTCAACACGCCGTTTTTCAGCACTGCCGTCAGTTTAACGTCGTCGGCGGTAATGTCATTGTTGACAATCAATTTACCGACGCTGAGTTTCAAATCGCCGTTAGCGGTCTTGAGCAACTGATAAGGGATCTTATCGTTGGGTACCATGTCGCTGGCGGCAGCGGTTTTGATCAGCGGCGGCAGCACAAACGCAGTCGGGCTTTGCGGGTTAAACGACGGCAGACTGATTGACGGGCTTTTCAAATCGGCTTTGATATACGGCACTTTTCCCGCAATATCGGCGCTGACGGTCCCCTTGATAACATTGTTGACGACATTGAGAGACGAAATGTTTAACGACACTTTCTTCAGATCGGCTTTTCCGTCACCGATCAAAGTGGTTTCCGGTGCATTGAAATTGCCGGCCGGGTTATAAACATTGAGTTTGAAATCGGCCCGCAGATTGTTCAACAGGTCGTAAAGCTGAGCTTTGACCGACGCTTTGACATTAAGTGCCGTCACTTCCATATCAAGCGGCCACGCCTGATCGGAATTGAACAAACCGGCCAGCGAACCTGTATTGCCGCGGCCTTTGATATCCATGCCGTTAAAGACCGCATCCCAGGTGACGTTCATCGGCGCCTGAATCCCTTCGGCCGAAAAAGTAAGACTTTTAACCTGCAAGTTGAGCGGCGCCGAACCGGCAGCCAAATATTGAACCGTGCTGTCATTAACGGCAACTTCACGGGCAATCACGTCGGACAGCGAGCTTAAAAATGCCGGTGTCGGCGTTGCTTTTTCTTCGGCATACGCCTCTTTGATCAGCCAACCGCCGGAAGCTGAGGCTGTTTTGGCCGGTTGCGCCGTCTTAACCGGTTCAAACGTCCAATTATTTTTGCCGTCGGCAGCGGTTTCCAAATATACCCGCGCGCCGTTCAAAACCGCTTTATCCACCACAATCTGTTTTTTAAACAGCGGCAACAGCGAAAATTTCAGTTCCAGCGAACCGATCTCCGCCATTTGCGGATTTTTGGCCCAGGAAGGATTCGACAACGTGACGTCATTGATAATCAAGGTCGGAATCAGCGATATCCCCAAACTGGCGTCACCTTTGACGTCCAGTTTGCGGCCGGTATGTTCATAAACGATTTTTGCCGCATAGGACTTATATTTATTTAAATCAAAATTCTTAAGGAAAAAATATCCTCCGACGCCGGCAATCAAAACCGCCAGAACAACAATTCCCAACAACCATTTCAAAAAACGCATTTTCGGCTCCTCATCAATCATCTTTTCAGGATTTAAACACAAGCCCGGCAGCTTCCAGGCTGGCTTTAAAATGAGCCGGAAGCGGCGCGGCAATCACAATGTCCTTATTATATATGGCCGATAAATCAATTTTGTATGCATGCAAGTGCAATTTGTCGGCAAAAAGATTAAATTTTTTGCGCTCACTGCCAAAATAGCGGTCATCACCGATGATCGGACACCCGACCGACTCGAGATGAGCCCGGATTTGGTGCGTCCTTCCGGTCAACGGCGACGCTTCAACCAACGCAAAACGCTCCCCGACACTGTCCAGCACCCGGTATAAAGTGCGGGCGCTCTGGCCTCCGGGACCGACTACCATTTTTTCGCCCACTTTTTCCAACGGCGCTTTAATTTCGCCCTCGGACGGTCGGGGACAGCCGCTGACCAGTGCCAGATAAGTTTTTTTCAACCGGCGTTCGCGAAAGGCGCCGGTCAACAGATCTGCCGCCTTGCGATGACGCGCCAACAGCAAAACGCCGCTGGTGTCCTTATCAATCCGGTGAACCAGCTTGGGACGTTCTTCATTGTCAAATTTCAGTCCGTCCAGCAGCCCGTCGACGTGAAAGCTGGTGTTGGTTCCGCCCTGCACCGCCAGCCCGGAAGGTTTGTTAATCGCAATCAGGTTCTCGTCCTTAAAAATAACCAGGCTGCGAATAAAATCGATTTCCTTGGCTGACAGCTCGGCGCTTTTTTGCGGCAACGCTTCGTCATCTTTGAGCGGCGGCACCCGCACTTCCTGCCCTGCCGTCAGCTTTAACCCGGCCTCGGCGCGTTTGCCGTCGACCTTAATTTGTTTGGTCCGCAACAGCTTTTGCAACCGCCCGAGGGTAAGGTTGGGATAATATTTTAAAAACCAGCGGTTGAGCCGCATGCCGTCGTCGATATCTCTTACTTTTATGACTTCTACACTCATTACTTTTCTTTATTCATTCTGTTTCTTAGATAATTTAAGCCGATAACTTCGTCTTCTTTTCCCAGAACCATCGCCCGGGCAGAAAGCTTTTCTGCTCTTTTACTCTGGTCAACGGCCGGTGTCAAATCAAGACTTTCAAAAAAACTGTCAACATCTTCGCCGCTTTTAAACGAAGGCTTGTCTTTGCCAAATTCATAAACTTCAACCGGATAACTTTTAGCGTTTGCCGTTTTGATGTAGTTAACCACGCGTTCAAAATTATCAGACGCGGCTTCAAGGCTGCCCAAACGAGTATTGCCTTTGGGATATCTTTTTCTTTCGCCCATTTTATACTGAATAAATTTTTCATCCATATCAAGCTTGCGTTCCACAGAGTTGAGAGCGGCTTGATATTTATCGGCAAGCATGACTTTGGCCCGCACCTGATAACCTTTTTGCTGCATTTCTTCCAGCATATCTTCCGCCCTGAAAACCGATTGCGTATCATAGGCAATATTTATGCCGCGATCGACGGCTTCATCAATAATCTCCCGGTTAACCCTGTCAATAAAACGTCCCACTTCTTTGTCAATAAACGGCTCTGTTATGTCAATGCCCAGCATTTCGCAATATTCGCTCATAACATTATCCCCGGAAATCACGGCCGTATTTTGCATTTTTGCAGCCAGTGTTGACTTTCCGGTTCCGGGCATTCCGATAATGGCTGTAAAAACCGGATGTTCCGAGCCTTTTTTACCGATAAGCGTTTTCTTTTTCAGCTTATCGATAAAATATTCCTGTTCATCTTCTGCCAATTCCAACATTAAACGATCTCCTTTATCAAGCTCCTGCCCTTTTTGGAACTACATTTCCCCGGACTTCATCTTATTTTTTAAAAAGTTCAGCCCCAAAATATCATCTTCGGTTTGGGCTCTTTTTGACAAACGCTCTATTCTTTCCAAATGCTGCTCGATTGACGGAAGTTCAAGCCTTTCAACAAACCTGTCAAAATCGTCTCCGGTTCGAAACGAAGGTTTATCCCGGCCATATTCATAAACTTCTATCGGAAAATTCTTTTCAACGCAAGTTTGAATAAAATCGACCACTTCCTGCGAGGCATCCAGCGAAAAAGAAGCATTTACATCCAAAACATTATCGCTGCTAAAGCTGCCCCGCTGCTGACGAGAACGGGTATAGGCATCATCGGTATCCATTTTTCGCTCAATGGCGTTTAAGGCCGCCTGATACTCGTCCACCAACAAAACCTTGGTGGAAACACGATAGCCTTTCGGCGGGTTTTTATGAATCAAATAGGCCGTGTCCGGCGAAGAATTGTCCAGCACAATGTTATATTTGTTTCTAACCGCTTCGTTTAAGAGTTCCCCGCTCACTCCGGCCGCAAATTTTCCGATCTCGTTATCGTAAAAATTTTCTCTGATATCTATTCCCAAAGTTTGGGCATATTCGGCAATGACGGCATCGGTTGAAATAGAAACCGAATTGTTAATCTTTTTTGCCAAAGAAGATTTTCCTGACCCCGGGGCGCCGATTAACAAGGTAATTGCCGGATCGGATGAAGGCGTTTTGCCTTCAAAAACTTTTTCTTTCATTTTTTCAATAAAATATTCCTGCTCGTCCGCGGCTAATTCCAACATTATTGTTCCTCCTCTTTTGGCTTATTTTTATTTTTTTCGTATCTCAACTTATCAAAATACTCCACTCTTTTTTTCACTTCCCGTTCAAAGCCGCGTTCTACCGGACGATACAGTTTTTGGCGGCGGATCCCATCGGGAAAATAATTCTGCCCCGAAAAACCGTCGTCCAAATCCTGATCGTAAACATAGCCCTGATTGTAACCCAACTCTTTCATCAACTTGGTCGGCGCATTCAAAATATGCTTCGGCGGCATCAGCGAGCCGGTCTTTTTGGCCAAATCCAACGCCTGATGCATCGCCTTATAGACACCGGCCGATTTGGGTGCAGTTGCCAGATAAACCGTCAGTTGCATCAGGGCCAGATCGCCTTCCGGCGAGCCCAGACGTTCGTAGGTGTCCCAACAGGCAATTGCCTGCTGCACCGCATTCGGATCCGCCATTGACACATCTTCCACCGCAAAACGGGTCAGCCGGCGAAAAATATATTTCGGATCCTCGCCGGCGGTGATCATCCGCGCCACCCAGTACAACGCCGCATCAACGTCGGAACCGCGCAGGGACTTGTGAACCGCCGAAATCAGATTATAGTGACCGTCGCGCCCTTTGTCATACACCGGCGCCCGCGAACGAATAATCTTTAACAAGCTCTCCTTGTCAAAAATTTCGCCCTCTTTGGCATAATTCAACACGCTTTCCGCCAAATTGAGAATATAACGGCCGTCACCGTCCGCGGTTGCCTTCATCAATTCGCGCGCTTCGTCGTCTATCGGCAGTTTGCGTCCGGTTTCTTTTTCCGCCCGACGCAGCAGTTCCTCAAAATCGTCAGAATTTAACCGATTGAGAACAAACACCTGACAGCGCGAAAGCAACGCCGCGTTCAGTTCAAAAGACGGATTTTCGGTGGTGGCACCGACCAGAATGATCGTTCCGTCCTCGACATAGGGCAAAAAACCGTCCTGCTGCGACTTGTTAAAACGATGGATTTCATCAACAAACAGAAGCGTCCCCTTGCCTTGAGCAACCCGCCGTTCCTGCGCGTATTGAAACACTCTTTTCAAATCGGCCACACCGGAAAAAACTGCCGAAATCTGTTCGAAATACAAGTTGGTATGTTCCGCAATCAGCCGGGCAATCGTGGTCTTGCCGCATCCGGGCGGGCCCCAAAGGATAAAGGAGGTGATTTTGCGCGACGCAACCATCCGCCCCAGCGGCGCATCGGAACCGACGACATGGTTCTGCCCCACGACTTCCGCGAGGGTTTGAGGGCGCAAACGGTCGGCCAGCGGCCGTTTGACATTATGTGAAAAAAGCGTGTCTTCCATCTTGTTTCCTATCGCTGGTAACCGCCGCGGTCACGGCCGTTGAACATTTCCGGCATTTCTTTCTGCCGCCGCTTGGCCTCCAACACCCGGCGTTTGCGTTCTTCGATCACGTTGCGCAATTCCTCTTTGTTGGCCTTGTTCTGCTGGCGGATATGTTCCAACGCCTCTTCGTCTTTTACCGGCGCTTTTTCCTTGCGCTTAAACGCCTTTTGCCCCAGTTTGACCAAATTCTGCACATCCATCCCCTTAAAACCCGACACATTGTAAACACCGAAATTGCGGGCGTCGTTGAGGAAAAAGTCGGTAAAATCGATTCCCTTGCCGCCCTTGCGCGCTTTTTTCTTCGGGGCAAGAATTTTCTTCAGTTCCATCGCCGTCGGCACCCGCCCCAGGGCCTGGGCAATTTGTTCCGGCGTAATAATACATTCGCTCAAATCGAGTTCGGCAATGTTAACCCCGGTAAAATCGACCCCGGTAAAATCAACGCCGCGCAAGCTGACTTTGCTCAGATCAATCTTGCGCAAATCCAGCATCGTCAGGTTGATTTTGGTCAGGTTCAGCTTATGCGGATAGTATTGAGCCAGATACTCTACCAGTTCCTGCAGTTCTTCCAAACTGATGTCGTCAATGGTAATATCAAGCAGAATGGCGTCCTGAAAATAAACGTCGGTCAACACCACATTGTTCATTATCGCGCCGGTAAAGTTGGTGCCGATCAACTGGGCACCGGCAAAAATGGCACCGGTCAGGTCGGCACCGGAAAGATTGGTATCGGTCAGGTTGGCGCCCGAAAAATCGGCTCCGCGCAAATCGGAACCCGAAAAGTTCACACCGGACAGGTTGGCGGCCGAAAAATTGGCATTGGAAAGGTCTTCGTGATCAAATTCGCCGTTTTCAAGATTTTTGCCGTTAAATTCAATATTGAGAATCGGCAAATCATCTTCGGGATCGCGAAAAACGGCCCGCCACGGATCCGGTTCGCCGTCATCGTCATCATCGGGCGGCAGCGGTAAATCGTCGCTGTTTTCTTCGCTTTCCGAAGTTATTTCCTCTTCATCCTCATCAGACGGAAACGCTTCGTCGTCCTCATCGTAAAAATCGGCGTCATTGTCATCGTAAGGCAAGGAGTCGTCATCATAATTGTCGGCGTCGTCAAACTCGTCTTCCCGATAAGTCGGCTCATTGTCCTCATACTCGGAATCGTCATAATCTTCATCTTCGGAATAAAAATCGTCGTCATGCCGCATCTCGCGCGCCGGGCGGAACAAATCATCGTCGTCTTGGTCACAGACGGCAAAAGCGCCGTCTTCGGCCATTCCCTGGCGGGAGGCCCTGGCTTTGTCTCTGATCGCTTTCAGTGCGGCTATTTTTTCTTCGTCCGATGCCATTTCTTACCCTTGCAACCGTTGCCCTACCGGCTTTTTATAATAACGTAAGAAATATAATTTTACAAATATTTTATATGCTCTCCTCATAAAATTCACCGCCGATAACCTGTTTGGCGGTTTCGTAATCAAAACCGGCGCGAATCATGGCCGCCAGATCTTTTTGCCGGCAGACGCAGCGGCTTTCCTCATCGGCGCGAAACGGCCCGATTTTTTTCTTACGGGCAAAATTAACAGCGGCGCTTTCTTCATCAATTTCCGAATCTGCCAGAATTTCGTTCACCAAAGCTTCGGCCACGCCTTTCTGCCGCATTTTGATGCGGATATAACGTTCAGGTTTTCCGGCCGCCAGATAACCGGCAATTTTGAATTCGGCATAACGGCGATCGTTGAGATAACCGACCCGCTCAAACTCCGTGATTATTTCTTCAATCCACTCTGCGGCCCGATGCATGTCAAAATCCGGCGTCTGTCTCGCGTTGTCACGAACCCGGCGGGTCAAAACCTGACGAAGATTGTCAGCCGAAGAATCAAAACGCTGCAGGTAATAAAGGGCAATATTTTTCAGCCGTACCGGTGTCATTTTCCGTTTTTTGGGCGGCGTTGCCGGCCTTTTTTCATCATTTTCCATTACAAAAACCTATTTTCACTTGATTTTTACAGACGGCATGTTAAACAATAAAATAGAATTTACAAGCATAAACCGTATTAACAACTATGGATTAAACCAATGATTAAAAATATTCTTTCTATGTTCTGCGCTTTGGCCCTGATTTCTACGCTTGCCGCATGCGCTTCCGACAATGAGGCGGTTCCTCAGAAATACAACGAACCGCGTTTTAACAGTGACGGCATTGTCAATCTGAAAGTCAACAAAGTAGAAGTCATTTCCGAATTCACGCCTTCTTTTACCCGCCCCAACGTCGAACATCTGTTTCCGGTTTCGATCGAAAAAACAGCCAAACTTTGGGCAACCGACCGCTTGAAAGCCGTCGATTTCTCTTCCGACAAGCAAGCTACTTTCGTTATTAAAGACGCCAGCGTAACCGAAGAAGTGGTTAAATCCGACAAACTGTTCGAAAAAGACAGTCTCAAATACCGCGCCAAACTGTCGGTGGTTTTGAGAGTCAACGATCCTTACAAATTCTCCAGCGCCGAAACTTCGCTGGAAGCATGGCGCGAACTCACCATTCCGGTTGACACCTCCATTGAAGACAAGGAAAGATACTGGAACAGCATGGTAGAAAAACTGTTTGAAGAGTTCAATGCCCGCATGCAGATGAATATCAACAAATATCTCAACATGTATATTGAAAATTCTCAGTATATTCAAGACTACGAATAATCAGCCAATTGTTTTGCGGTCACTAAAACCCGGCTTAGAAACCGGGTTTTATTTTTGGCGCCTCTGCAACAACCAAATGTTTTCGGGACCTAAAAAAACATAAACTCCCGGCACGAAAAAATATCTCCTGTAAACGTTGGATCACGAATCAACGGAAAGGCAGGAGTCTTAACCTTACGCGGCGGCAAAAAACGCCGAAACAGCCTCGGAGAAAAACCTGTAAACCCAGGCAATAAAAAAGACCGCAATCATACGGTCTTTTTTTCGTTACAACAGATCAGTGCAAAACCGGAGCGGCACATCGGCGCCCGGCATCAAATTGCAACACCGGCAAACGGATACTTTCGGCAATTTTGGCAGCACCTTTCAAAATTTTGCAACTGCCGTAGAAAACCGCATGAGCGGCTTTAAGCGGCGCGGTGGCGCTGAATTCAAAATATTCACCCGGTTCCAACTCGGGGATCTCGCCGCTGAAACCGTCGGAGTCATCGCAAAAACAACGGCCGCTGTCATCGGTAATATTCCAATTTTTACCAAGCAGGGTAATTTTTTGGTCCGAATTGTTTTCAATACAGAAGTAATATCCCCATAAAAACTCTTGTCCGGCATGATGAGACGCCTCCACCAGTTCCGACCCGGCAGTAATCGTCACATCACCATCTTCGGTTACAATCATCTCCTGAGCTGAATCCATTTCCTTAACCTTTTATTAACATTCATTAAGCAAACGTTAGCGGGAGTCGGAACAAATTGCAATTAGGGAATCGTTTTGTTCACAAAGTTATACACATGAATCAATTCGGGAGCAGCAGCCTTTAACCTGTCGCCAAACCCAAAAGAACGGTTTGCGGAAACAATCCGTGACATAAAACACGAAAAATGGGTTGCAATTTCTTACAACCCATTGAAAATACAATATATTTTCTTGATACCAATTAACGTTTGGAGAACTGGTAAGAACGACGGGCTTTGGCTTTGCCGTATTTCTTACGTTCAACGGTTCTGTCGTCACGGGTCAGGAAGCCGGCGGCTTTCAGGACCGAACGCAGTTCCGGTTCGTAATCGTTCAGGGCTTTGGAAATGCCGTGCTTGATTGCACCGGCCTGGCCGGAAAGACCACCGCCGCTGACAGTGCATACAACGTCAAATTCGTTAACGCGGTTGGTAACTTCGAACGGCTGATTGATAATCATTTTCAAAACCGGACGGGCAAAATATTCGTCCAACGTTTTGCTGTTAACCGTGATGTTGCCTTTACCCGGTTTAACCCATACGCGGGCAACCGCATCTTTTCTTTTGCCGGTGGCATAAGAACGTCCGAATTTGTCGCGTTTCGGCTTACGAACTTCCGCCGCGGTTTCGGCAGCAGATACTTTAATGTCTTTCAAAGATTCTAATTTAGCCATTATAACGGACTCCTTTTATTTTTCGGATTCTGGGAAGCAATGTCCAGAACGATCGGGTTTTGGGCTGCATGCGGGTGTTCGGCGCCGGCATATACCTTCAGCTTGGTCATCTGCTGACGGCCCAGAGGATTGCGGGAAATCATTCTTTCAACCGCTTTTTCGATAACGCGGCCCGGAAACTTGCCGGCAAGAATTTTAGCCGGAGTCGTTTCTTTGATACCGCCGATCCAGCCGGTATGGCGATAGTAAACTTTATCGGTCAGTTTTTTGCCGGTCAGTTTAACTTTGTCGGCATTGATAACGATAACATAGTCGCCGCAGTCCAGGTTCGGAACAAAACTCGGTTTGTGCTTGCCGCGCAAAATCTTGGCAATTTCGGCCGAAAGTCTGCCCAATACAACACCGCTGGCGTCAACGACATACCATTTTCTTTCAATATCCGATGGCTTGGTTGCATAAGTGTTCATATTTTCTCTCTTTGTTAAAGATGGTTATTAAATTCATCGTCAATATAGCGAAAGTTTGGCGCTTGTCAACATAAAAAAGCAGTGTTTTTCAATATTTTAATTGCGGGTATTATAATACCGTACATTATCTTGTTGATTTTATGTTTTTTTATGACATCGATGTAAAAATAAAAGAAGCGGTATGAAAATTTTCATCCAACCGCTTCCTTTTCGTCCGGCCGTGATTTTGCTTTTTACTTCTGCAAATCGGCGACCACGCTCATCGAAACAATTTTGTCCGGGCTGTAAACCGTACCGTTGGGACCGGTGCCGCGCTTGATCTTATCAACCGCCTGCATTCCGGAAATAACCTGTCCCCAAACCGTATACTGGCGGTCAAGAAAACGGGAATCGTCAAAACAGATAAAAAACTGACTGTCCGCCGAATCGGGACTGGCAGCCCGCGCCATCGAAACCGCACCGCGCTTATGCGGACGATTGTTAAATTCAGCCTTCAGGTTTTTGCCGCTGCCGCCGGTACCGTTGCCGCGCGGATCGCCGGTTTGGGCCATAAAGCCGTCAATGACGCGATGAAATTTCAGGCCGTCGTAAAATCCCTGTCGAACCAGTTGTTTAATTCGTGCCACATGGTTGGGCGCATCTTCCGGAAACATCTGAATGAGAACATCCCCGTCTTTTAATTTTAACAGCAGGGTATTTTCCGGATCTTTAACATCGGCGTAGGGCTTGGCGGTTTCGGCAGCATCAACGGCAACGGCGCTGATCCCCAACGCAACCAACAGCGAACAGATAAATTTGAACATTTTTTACTTCTCCTTATATAATGTGTTTAAAAATTCAGTTGCCGGACGGCTTCGGGATAAAGCCGCGTTTCCGGCGTCATCGCCACCCATCGGGCGGCGGGGTCTTCCATACCCGGCTCAACAAAAGGCAGGCCTGCCGGGGAATACAGTTTTTCGTCGGCAAGAAAGGCTTCAAAAACAAAAACGATTTCGTGACCGTTTTTTCCCTCGTAACAAAAAATGTTTTCCGCTACGCCGAGCCGACGTCCGACTTTGATCTCAACGCCGAACTCTTCGGCAAACTCACGCTGCAACGTTTGTTCGGCGGTTTCACCAAATTCAATTCCGCCGCCGGGCAAGCGAAAAAACTCTTGGTTTTTCACACGGTCAACGCCTCGTACCGCCAAAACCTTCCCCTCATAACGAACAACGGCAACGGCCAGCGGCCGGATCCGGTTTGCGGCAAAGGGCATTATTTTTCTCCCAGCATATCTTTTAGACGATAAAGCTCGTCCAGAGCCTCCCGCGGCGTCAGATTATCGGGACAAACTTCCGCCAAAGCTTTTTCAACCGGCGACGGCGCTTTTTGTTCCTCTTCTCTTTTCAGGTTGGCAAACAACGGCAAATCATCGGCCAACGCTTTAATATTTGTGTTCTTCTTATCGTTTTCCAATGATGCCAGAACCTGTTCGGCCCGCTTTAACACCACCGCCGGCAACCCGGCCAATTTAGCCACGTGGATACCGTACGAACGGTCGGCGGCGCCGTCAATAACCTCATGCAAAAAGATCACTTCATCGTTAAATTCCTTGATCCGCATACAGTGCAGCGACATTTTATGCAGCTTGCCGACCAGGGAGGTCAACTCATGATAATGGGTGGCAAAAAGCGCCCGGCAGCGATTGACCTCATGCAGATGTTCCACCACAGCCCAGGCAATTGACAAACCGTCAAAGGTGGCGGTTCCGCGTCCGATTTCGTCCAGGATGACCAGCGAGCGTTCGTCCGCCCGGTTTAAGATACTGGCGGTTTCCACCATTTCCACCATAAAAGTGGAACGTCCGCGTGCCAAATCGTCGGAAGCGCCGACACGGGAAAATAACTTTCCGACCACGCCGATGTGCGCGCTTTTAGCCGGAACATACGAACCGATCTGCGCCATCACCGCAATGATTGCATTTTGGCGCAAAAAGGTTGATTTACCGGCCATGTTGGGACCGGTAATCAGCCAGATATTGCTGTTGTCTGCGCCCAAACGGCAATCGTTGCCGACAAAAGCCGCGCCGTGTTCCCGGGACAGCGATGCCTCCACCACCGGATGACGCCCTTCGGCAATTTCAAAACAAAAAGAATCGTCAACCGCCGGACGGCAATAATTTTTTTCCGCCGCCAAATCGGCCAACGCGGCGCCGACGTCAAGTTCCGCCAACGCTTTGGCGGTGCGGGAGATGTCATCGGCAGCAATGCGGATTTCGGTGACCAGCTTGTTAAACAATTCCAGTTCGGTGGCAAGCGATTTTTCTCCGGCACCGCGGATTTCGTTTTCGACTTCGGTCAGTTCCACCGTGGTAAAACGCACCGCATTCAAAACCGACTGGCGATGAATAAAATCCTTGTTCTCCAGCATCTGGGTCGCAAACTTCACCGGAACTTCCACAAAGTAGCCGATCAAATTGTTATACTTGATTTTCAAGTTCGCAATTCCGGTCGCGGCGGCATATTTTTCCTGCAACTGCAGTATTACCTGCTGACTGTTGTTTTTCAGTCTTTTGATTTCATCCAACGGCGGGTAATAGCCTTCGCGGATAAAACCGCCGTCCCGCGGCAGCAGCGGCAGCTCTTCTTCCAGCGCCCTTTCCAGCTCGTCGACCAGATTTTCGTGATGTCCCAGTCGCGATACAATTTTTTTAAGCGCTTCGGGGAGCGCGCCGTCAAGATTGTTCTTCGACTTGGCTGCCAGAATATTTTTCAGTTTCGGCACCGCCGCCAAGGTGGCCCTGAGCGCCGCCAGATCGCGCGGACCGCCCCGTTCCAGGCTGAGACGCGAAACCGCGCGTTCAATATCGGGACAAGACTTCAGCAGCAGGCGAAGATCCTGACGGATAAAATCTTCGTTAATAAAAAATTCCACCACATTCAAACGTTCGGCGATTTCGGCGGTATCGACCAGCGGACTGGCAATGCGACCGGCCAGCATCCGTGCCCCGGCGCCGGTAACGGTACGGTCAAGCACCGCCAGCAACGAACCGTTTTTGTCACCGGAAGAGGATTCCAGCAATTCAAGGCTGCGGCGAGTGGCGCCGTCAATTTCCATCACCTTTTGTTCATAAATTTTGACCGGCTTTTCCACCCGCGGCATTTGTCCCTTCTGGGTGGTTTCGACATAATCCATCAAGACGCCGGCGGCGGTGATTTCCGCGCGGCCGAAACTGCCGAAAGCATCCAGGGTTTCCACCTTAAACAGCCGCAGCAGATTGCGACGGGCGTTCTCGGCATTAAAGCGTGCCTGCGGCAACATCGACAGTTTTTTGCGGTATTCGTTAAAAAGTTCAAACAGCTTCGGCGATTGCAGATAATTATCGGATATCAGGATTTCCACCGGATTCAGGCGTGAAAGCAACCCGCTGACCACAACGGCTTCAGGTTTGTTCCTCAGCGAGACTTCTTCCAAAAAGAAATCGCCGGTCGACAAATCAAGCCACGAAACGCCCAGCATTTCGCCGGTTTTGGCCAAACTGAGCAAAAAATTGTTGCGACGCGAATCGAGCAGATTGTCTTCGGTCAGCGTACCGGCGGTAACCAGACGGATCACATCCCGGCGCACCACCGATTTGGCGCCGCGTTTTTTGGCTTCTTTGGGATCTTCCATCTGTTCGCAAATCGCCACTTTGAAACCGTGTTTTATCAGCCGCGCCAAATAGGCTTCGTAAGCATGAAAGGGCACTCCGCACATCGGCACGTCTTCGCCTTCGAGTTTGCCGCGTTTGGTCAGGGCGATATCCAGCGCTTTGGAGGCCTCTACCGCATCGTCAAAAAACATTTCATAAAAATCGCCCATGCGATAAAACAGGAGATAGCCCGGGTAGGCTTTTTTGGTCTCAAGGTACTGTGCCATCATCGGCGTCAGAACGGGTGTTTTTCCTTCTGTCATAGTCTGCTTTTACCATTCGATATTTAACAAATTTAAACGTATTGTATTATATATTACTATTATCAGTAGTCTATCTTTTTTTAACACACTTCAAGGATTATCACCATGTTTCACAAGCGCCGGAGCAAGCTTTTCGAAATTGAAAAGGATACCAACTTCGCCAACCGCATTTTGGCGCTGTCGATGCCGCCGGCAATGGTCTTTATCATGTTGGTGGCTCTGAAACTGCTGCCGGCAAGCATTGCGGTAATGGCTTATGCCTCTATTATTTTATTTAACATCGTATGGCTGTTTCCGCTCACTTTTGAATTGCAACAGATCCGCAAGTACATTTTTCGCCTCTCCAAAGAAGAAAACATTGCCGATCAGGATTTTGACCTTACCGAAAGCGATACCCGGCAGATTGTAACCGCCGTTAACGAAATGCACCGTTTTTGGACCGAAAAGGCGGAAAAGCTGGAAGCGCAGACAATATCCGACACCGCCGTCCTCGATACCCTGCCCGATCCGATTTTGATGATTGACCGTTCCGGCAATATTCTCGGCGCCAACATTTCCGCCCGCAATCTGCTCGGCGACAACATAACCGATTGCAAAGTGGAAACCATTTTCTCCTCCAACAATTTCATCAATGCGGTCGGAAGAGTTCTGCGCTCGGAAAGCGAATCGGAAAACCTGATCTTTTACGTCAACCGCGGCAACAAAGCCGACAATCAGGAAAACATGCAAAAACTGTATGCTCATATCAAACAGCTGCCGTGGATTTCAAAAGGACGCGCGGTTGCGGTGATTTCGCTGTATGATTTTGCCAAAGCCACCAAAATCGAAAAAATGCAGTCGGACTTTGTCGCCAACGCCAGCCATGAACTGCGCACGCCGTTGTCGGTTATTTCCGGTTTTATCGAAACCCTTCAAACCTCGGCCCGAGACGATGAAAACGCCCGCGACACCTTTCTTAAAATCATGAGCGAACAAGCCGCTTACATGTCGATGCTGATCGAAAACCTGCTCTCGCTTTCCAAAATCGAAATGACGCAAGACCAGGCGCCGGAAGAAAAAATCAGTATTGCTCCGATCGCCGAAGACGTTACCAACGCCCTGATGTTGAAAGCGCGCGCGCGCAACGTCAAATTTGAATTGAACATCGCGCCCGATCTGCCGGAAATAACTGCCGACTACGGGCAAATAAGGCAGCTGGTGCAAAATTTGTGCGACAATGCCATCAAATACGGCGAAGAAAATACCACCATCACCGTATCGGCCCGCACTGCCGAAGCGGTACCGCCTTCCAAGAGTTATGAAGTCGCCGGCGGCAAGGCGGTCGTGATCGCCGTTCATAACTTCGGCGAAAAGATATCCGACCAGTATGTTACCCGTCTGACCGAACGATTTTACCGCATGCAGACCCACAAAAACAAAAACATTAAAGGCTCGGGACTGGGGTTGGCGATCGCCAAACATATTTTGATCCGTCATCGCGGCAATATGCGCGTCACGTCCGCTGCCGCCGACGGTACCACTTTTGCGGTTTATCTGCCGGTGGAGCAAAACTGCCCCACCGTGTAGCATCAACTCAGCCTTCTATTTCGGGCGAAGGATAAATAATCAGCGGCTGACCGGCATCAACGTCGTCTTCCAGTTCCACTTTCTCTTCTACCAGCGGCAGCTTATAAAAGTGAATAAAGGTGACCGGTTTCATCTCGGTCGCTTTTTCGATTTTGCGCCGTACCTGCACCCGAATATAGTCGAGAATTGCCGTTTCCCTATAGTGCAGTCCGGCCACCACATCGGGCAAAGCCTCCGAAACGTCTTCGACAATTTGATCACGCAAGGCTGCAAAAGCATCGGGTTCCAAAATATCTTTCGAAGATATCCGCAACGCAATCAGCTCCCATTTTTCACCGAAAATAACACTGATAAACACACTGCCGTTATAGGCAATCTGCTTGCGCCGTTTAACCACTTCGGAATTGAGCGACACAATCTCGGTCCGATCTACCGCCAGCGTATCGGTCGGAACAGTGCCGACAATTTTGGCCTGGTCTCCTTTGAGTTGCAGCACATCGCCGTTTTCCATGCTCATAACCTGTTTAATGCCGCATTCGGCCGCAAAACGCTTATGTTCGCGGATAAATTTCTTGTCGCCGTGAACCGGCAGCACCAACCGCGGTTTCAGAATCTGATACATTTTGCAGATTTCTTCTTTGCTGCCGTGGCCGGAGGTATGAACCAGCTCATCGCGGTCGGTAATCACATTGACCCCCTGAGCAATCAGCTTTTCTTGCATTTCACTGATTTTTTCTTCGTTGCCGGGAATAATTTTGGACGAGAAAATCACCGTATCCCCTTTGCCTAATTTAACGTAGCGGCTCTGGTTGTTGACAATCGAGGTCAGAGCGGAACGATAGTTGGCCTGTGATCCGGTACAGATATAAAGCGCATTGTCCGAAGGAATATCAACCGCTTCCTTAATATCGTAACAACGCGGCATATCCTTGAAATATCCGATTTCTTTGGCCACTTTCATATTGTTGAGCAAACTGCGGCCGATCAAAATCGGCGTCCGTCCGGCGGCGTCCGCAGCCAAAATAAGACTTTCCAACCGGGTCAGGTTAGAGGCAAAACAAGTGGCCACAACCGTTTTTTTCAAACCCGGAATCAGTTTCATCAGGCATTGGCGCACTTCAAACTCGCTCGGTAAAGCGGTTTCGACTTCAATGTTGGTCGAATCGCAGACAAACATGTCCACGCCCTGTTTTCCGGCATTTTCCAAACCGGCGTAGTCTGTTTGCAGCATTTTCAGCGCGCTGTCGTCAAAACGCCAGTCGGTCGCATGGACCACCGTTTTGCCGGCGGCCTTGATCACCAACGCCGCCGTCTCGGGCACCGAATGGACCACAGGTACAAATTCAACCGAAAAATTTGCCGTTCTTATGGTCTGATGTCCCACCACCGGATTAAGCGGCACCTGTCCGTCCAGTTTGCACTCCCGCAGACGGTTGCGAATCAGTCCCAACGCAAATTCGCTGCCGTAAACCGGGCATTTCAACAACGGCCATACCTGAGCTACCGCGCCGAAATGGTCTTCGTGAGCGTGGGTAATAAAAATTCCTTCAAAATCTTCGGCATAATTGGCAAAGAACGAAGCGTCGGCAAAACAAAGATCCATTCCGGGATAATTGTCGTTCAAAAAACCGTAACCGGCGTCCACCATGATGAACTTGCCGTTGTGGGCATATATATACATATTCATGCCGATTTCGTCGGCACCGCCGAGGGTTATAAAATACAATCCCTCTTTTTCAAATTTATTAATCATTTTCTCTTTTTCTTTCATCTTCAAAAAATACATCTCCGGCACTGATAACTTCCCGGCCGACGGGCGTTTGCAAAATCAGCATTCCCTGATCGTCAAGACCGGTAAAAATGCCGTTTTTTTCTTCTTTGGCGGTGCGCACGCAAATTCGGTCGCCGATTCCTTTGGCATAGGACTGCCATAATGCGGCAACCGCCGCGGTCCCTTTTTGCGCCCACAGGGCGTACAACCCGTCAAAGCAGTTAAGATATTTCTCCATAAATGCCCGGCAGTCGGTAACTATCCCGGCCTGCAGCAGGCTGGTCACCCGGTAAAGGGTTCCGTTTTCCGGTGCGGCTTTCAAATTGACGCCGATCCCGATAATCATATAATCGCCGACACCTTTTTCTAACAGGATACCTGATATTTTAGCGCCGTTTAACAAGACGTCGTTGGGCCATTTGAGGACGATATCGGCCGACGGATCGAGTTGTTTCACCGCCTGCAAAAGCGCCAACCCGGAAACGAGCACCAAAGCGCCGCAGTTTTTCAGATCAAACGGCAATGCCAGCGACAAAAACAAATTGCCTTCCAAACTCTGCCAGTTGCGTCCGCGGCGTCCGCGACCGGCGGTCTGTCTTTTGGCCGTAACCGCCAAACAGCGTCCGTCTCCCGATGCTGACAGACGCACCGCCTCGTCGTTGGTGCTTCCCAGTTCGTCATATTCAAAACATTGCCACATTTCCGGGGCTCCTCACTTACAAAATTGCCACCAGCATCATTTCAACATCGTGCATCAGATATTTGGGATTTAACACAGTGATTGCGATCAGCAGTATATTAACCGCCAGATATATATACACCCCTTTGTCGACTCTGTCAAAGCTAATGTTGCGCGGCTCAAAATAGATAACGGTGATGATTTTGAGGTAGGCATAGACCAAAATCAGCATCGAAAACGCGATCACCGCCATCAAGCCGTAGCTGCCTCCGGTTACCAAAGCATTGATTACCGACAGTTTGCCCAAAAAGCCCAAAAGCGGCGGCGTGCCGATCAGAGAAATCATATACACCAGCAACGCGGCGGCCACAAACGGCCGCTGAGTCGAAAGGCCGCGGATTTCGCTCAATTCCCGCAAATATTCTCCCTTGCTGCGGCAACCGAAAAACACCGTATACACACCGAAAATCGCCATGATATATACCAGCAGATAAACGAAAGCACCGAGCAGGCTCTGATCATTGACATCCGCCGCCGCAATAATCAGAACGCCGGTATAATAAAGGCTGGCATAGGCAAAAATACGGCGCAGGTTATCTTCGCTGTTGGCCCCGATCGCACCGATAAAGACCGACAATACGCCAAACATCAGCAATGCCGGCATAAACCAGTCATAAAGCGGATAAAAAACATTGACAATCAAATTGATCAGGCAGGCAAAATAAGCAAACACCGGCACTACCGTCAAATAGCCGCCGACCGGTAAAATAGCGCCCGAGACCACTTCGGCAAACCAAAAATGAAACGGCGCCACGCCCAGCGCAAACAAGAAAAACACCATGATCAGCACAAACGAAACTTCAATCTGCCATGCGGGAGACGGCGTTTGGTTCAGAAAATCTTCCAACCCGGCATAATCGACCATACCCGCATAATGCTGCAATGCGGCAACGCCGGCAGCCAGAGCGGCCGAAAACAGAAAGGCAAACAGCAGATAACGGCGAAAGCGCGGATAGAACTGTTCTTCGGCATCAATTTTCAACAACGGATAATTGAGCAGCTGACACGGAATTAAGGCCGCGGCCAACACCCACAGCGAACGGGCGGAAATCGCCAGCGAAAAACAGAGCAAATAGAACAATATCAAAAAGTAAAAGGCAAAACTGGAGATGTTACGGCTTTGAAAGCGCTTCAGCGACAACGAACTCCACCACAAGGTAAAAATGCAGATAATCACTTTAAACAAGGTTGTATAATTATTGTTGCTGAAATATGCACCGGCGTTCTGATTATAAAAAACCGCCGTCAGTATCATTGTTACGACAATCGTCCATTTAGCCATCGTAAAAAAGGTCTTCGGCGTGTTGCCGCGGCGCAGTCCGCGTACCCCCAGGCTCAAGATCATTCCGAGGATCAAAACGACTTCCGGCAGCAAGGCAATATAATTAACCAGCATATTTTTCTCCTAACCGATAAACCACAACGGATTGACAAATGACAAAATCAGCAGCGCCGCCGTCAGCAGCATCACCGCAAAAATCCGCGGCGAAATATCCGCCGCCGTACATTCGCCGTTCGGAACCGGCAAGGCTTCTTCGGTATCGGGCGGATACTTAAGATAAAACAACTGTTGCAGCAAACTGACCGAACTTAAGATAATTGCCAACAAAATACAAACGGCCATTTGGATATTAAATTTCAGCAATCCGGCAAAAATCACCATATTATTTAAAAACATCGACGACAACGGCATACCGATGGCGGCCAAAATCAAAAAAGAGAACACCCACGACGTGCGGCGGATACTGCACAAAATGCCGCATTCGCTGATCTCGTTGCATTGACGTTCGTTGTCAATATGGGCAACCATCACTTCCAGCGCCGCCATAATGATCAGATAGGAAAAGAGCGAAAAGCCGATATTCATCAACAAGGCATCAGTCGGCAACAAAGCCCCCAGCAGATACATAATGTAATAAACCGTCATATAAGCAAATATTTTGTACTGAATATCACGCTTGGCAAATCCGATCAGCGCAATCATCAGCATGGTGACGATGCTGATGACTTCCAGAACCAACAGGTAAGGATCCAGCGCTTCCGGCGCATTGACGGGAAAAAAGCGCACCAGACCGTAAACGCCGCTCAACGGAATAAGGTTGGCAACGATAAAAACCAGCGGGTTGGAGATGTTGACGTTTACCGAGGCAATCCAATAATGAAACGGCCAAACCGGAATCCGCGACAAAAAAGCAATAAAAATAGAGCCCCACACCAACACTTCCCATCGGCGTCCCAAAACAATCCGGCTGACTTCACGGATACTGACGTTTTGATAGTTGTATAAAACGACCAGCGCAATAAACAAAAATACCGCACCCAACAGGTTATAAAGGAAAAACCGGTACAACACCGGCTGTTTTTTGATATCGCCGAATATCCCGATCAACATGAACAACGGCAACAGCATCGCTTCAAAAAAGATATAAAAAGAAAAGAAATCGGATGCCAGAAAGTAACCGCTGATCATGCTGAGGAACATCAGCGAAAAGACGATCAACGCCTTTTGGCGGTAGGTATTGTGACGAACCCCGATCATACCCAGCAAAACCGCCAGATGAACGGCGGCAATCAGCATCAGAGAAAAAATATCTATGCCGAAAACCAATTCAATTTTCGGATTCTCGAGCCAGTTAAATTTTTCCACCACCTGCCAGCCGTCTTTGCTGACATCCACCTGCAATGCGGTACGCCACAAAACCACCAGGTTGGAAAGAACGGTAAAAATGCCGACCGCGAGAGCGTTTCCCGCCGTTTTGCGGGCGCCTTCGCGCGAAAGCGAAGCAAACAGCGCGCCCAACAACGGCACCATAATGACGGCATTTACCAGTGAACTCAGATTTTCCATTTGTCAGCCTCCATACCGCCAACTCCACCAGATCACCGCAAATCCCAGCAGAATAAACAAAATTGCCCCGCCGAGAGTTCCCGAATGAATACGACGGAAAATAAAGATCATAAATTTCAGCGCATTTTGAACCGAATTGATGATGGTTCTTTCGATAAAAATGAAATCCACCGTTAACCACAAGACCCGGCCGATGACCTTTATCGGCGTAATGATCAGCAATTCGTAAAGCGCATTCAGATAATCTGCTTCCTGCACGATATCACTCTCATACCAGCGGTCGAGTTTACGCAGGGGGCGTACCGCAAACAACAACAACCAGCCGCCCAACACCGGGACCAAATAAAACGGCGCAATCCGAAAATAATACCCCATTCCGGCGGCCATACACGCCACCGGCAGCCACATCAACGCCGGAGGATTATGCAGCATCGCCTGCACCCGTTCGTCCGCATGGCTCTCCCCAAGCAAAACCTGGCCGATAATGTGAGAAGACACGAGGCCAAACACCACAATATATCCCCACACCAACCGGATATTGTCCGGTTGCAACATCAACAGCGCACTGAAATAAGCCGATAAGACCGTGACAATAAGTAAAAAAGTGAATTTGAGGTTTTTGATAAAACCGCCCATTTCCGATACCATGTTTTCGTTTGAGGCGGCAACACTGATCAACAATAAAATTTGACTGAACAAAAACGCCGCCATCAGAAGCATGGCAAAATCCAAAGAAGCCAACCGGCTGCCAAAAGCCGCAAAAGCATATACCAGTCCCCAGAACATCAGGGCAAAATAAACCGCTTTCTGACGAAGATTGTCAATAATCAGTGCTCCGTAAGCGCCCCACAAAATCGAAGCCAGCGCAAATATTTTCAACAACGGATACGAATAGGCCGAAATCGTCAAAAGCGACTCGGTTTTTAACAACAACAGATAACCGGTTAACGGCGTGGCGGTAAACAAAATTAAATTCAGGCGGTTAAAACCCAGCAACCGAAGGCCGGTATAAGTCCCCTGAAACAAAAACAGGCCGGTCTTAATAAAAATACACAACAACAGCATAATGGCCACAAAGTCTTTATGCTGGCCGAGTCGCGCATAATCGGCCAAGGGTCCGAGCTCAATATTGCCGCTTTGTCCCAAAATAACCGCAAAAATGCTTACCAAACCGATATCAGCCAAAAAGTTGGCATAAATATACCTTTTTTTGGCTTCGACATTATTGATAATACTGAACACCAGCACGTCGGAAACGCCCACCGCCACCAGCATTTGAATATAATTTGCCGCAAAAACAAGCATCAGGGCAGACAACAAGTTAAGCAGCACCAGGCCGTTTAAAGCATTTTTGGCAGTCTCGGAACCAAAAGTGTTTTGTATTAACACCAGCAGGGCCAAAGCCAACAGCGCCGACACCAGATAAATATTGTGAGCATTAACCGTGATTTCGAGATTTATCGACAGATTGGGAATTTTGAGCCACGGATAAACCAGCCGGAAGTCGGGCGCGGCGCCCAACAGATAAAGCCGGTAAATGAAGTACATGACCGCCGCGGAAGAAAACAACGACCACAAGACCGGCAGCCGGTTTTTCGGAACCAGTTCCGAAACCAGTCCGGCACCCAAAATCAAAAAGAGCAAATTTACCAGCATATATTCTTCCGTCTTTTTATATTACAGCTGTGTATAATAACAAGAAATAAGGGCTTTTAAAGCCCTCATCCAAATTATCGTTTATCGTCGCCCGTTTTATGCCAACGCCTGCAGGTTTTTAACCACACGGACCGGAACTTTGTATTCGCGGGCAACGTCGTCATTTTCAATTTCGACCATCAACACTTCGTTAACCGATTTTAACGGCATCCGAGCTTCGGCAGCAATAGAATTCAGCATGAAAGCGCTTTCGCGGCTGCGGTATAACAAAGCCTGTTCGCCGCCGTCATAAACCAGACGCGGATTTTCCGGGCCTCCCTCGCGGTATTCGATAATAATCAGTATCTCTCCGGCAGCATTCTGCAGCATATCATAACGTCCGGCCTGCTGTGAATTCTTACTATCTGACATATCCCAAATCCTTAAAAACAAAGTTTAATAATCAAATTTGAAATGGATGATAACATACAATTTTTAACAAATAAACTATTTTTTACAATTTTTAATTTTTTTGAATTTTTTTTATTGACTAACTGTTTTTTATCTATTATACCTTGCTTCGTTGTTGATGAGGGCCCGTAGCTCAGTCGGTAGAGCATTTGACTTTTAATCAAAGGGTCATGGGTTCGAATCCCGTCGGGCTCACCAATGAAAAAATCCTTCCCTTGCGGAGGGATTTTTTTATTGGTTGAAATACGGTGGAAGACGAACCCATGAAAAAGGGGTTCGACGACAAGCGAAAGGCAGGCGGCAGCATGCCGGTGAGCGAACGCAAATGAGCGCCGTGGAACAAGCATTGCGCAAACAATGTCGCGGACAATCCCGTCGGGCTCACCACGACAAGAAAGCTCTCCTATATGGGGGCTTTCTTGTATTCAAGTGTTTCCGAAGTCGAACGAGCAGAGTTTGGAGCAGATTGACTCATGTAACTGTTTGTGTTACCTTTATAGAAAGAGGTTATATTATGATTGATATTGCTAAAAATAGTTTCAATGACGAAATAGAAACCGGTACAGCTTCGGAAAAGATAAACCCAGATTTAGATTTTGGAGAAGATGAGTGGATTTCCTTTGATAATGAGGAGGAAGCATCATTTCAGGAAAACAGTGAAAATGACTGGAAACAGGATTTTGTTAAGAATGAAGAAGAAAGCCGGTCTCAAACCTCTTTGAATGACGGCTGGGATTTTCTCAATGGGATAGACGACAGTATCTTTGACGAAAATAATAACCTGACGCCAACTCATACTGATGATGAATTTGGAAACGAGTGGGGTTTTGATGATAATGAAGTATCTTCAGAGACCATCATACCCAAAACTTTTGAAGAAAAACTGCAGGCATATGACCCGCAAACAAATATAAATCAAGCCGGTTGTGATTACATCAAACAACTTTATGCCATAAATGAAGATATATTTGAAACTTTAAACCAATCTTTATTACAGCCTAAATATATAGAAAATTTTTCTTTTGTGCAATTTTCCCGCATTGCCTGTGACAAAGATTTTCAGGATAAACTGTTATCTTTAGACGACAACAGATATCAACTATTTGTCGCATGCTGTAAAATAGCATCGGCGCGTGGAGAAAACTGGGCATCTTCAACCAATGCTATTGTAGATGGGATGCTCAACCCGCAGTTTTCCGAGTTGGTACAGAATGCGGCTAATGGCTCTTGTTCGGATTTGGAAACATTAAACGTTATTCTGGCTTCTGATGATAATTATTTTGGCATTCGTTCCCTCGAGCAGGTTAAAGATTACCATCATATAAAAAATTCGGTGTGCCGACAAATTCTTACAGCACCTGAAAAGGATGAAAATTTAACCGATGCCCTGAAAAATATGTCCCCTCTTGACAGAGTTAAGTTTGTCAGATGTGAGCAAGAATACGGCATCAGTTTATCTCAAGCTAAATTGCTTTGTCAAAAATACGGTTGGGCAATTTTGAATTCAGATGAAAAAATCGGCAACGAACAAAATCACGCGATGCTTGAATCTCTGACTAAACTTATCATGGCCCCGACAAAAGAAGATGCCTTAAATGTTAAATTTGCTATCAACGGAGAAAAGAAGCAAACTTTTGGAGAAATTGACAATCAATTCAGAAGATGTTTTGCCGAAATGTATAATCAAGCATTTTACCATCCTCGGGAACAGGACAAAATAGGTACAGAAACCATAAACGGCAAGCAAATTTCGGTTTACGATGCCGGTGTCAATTTCACCATGTGTTCCCATGTGGTGGGAGCTTTTTCCGACTCAGCCGAAGGCGATAAATCGTACAAAGATAAATGGAACAGACCATTAAGGCAAAGTCACGTTTTTTGTACGAGGTTGATTGCCAATGATGCTTTGGAAATTGCCAAAGAGAATTCTGTTTGTTATGGCTTTACACAATTTGATACAGATGCTTTGGTTGCATCGGCGCCATGGGATATGGCATCCATAACGTTTAATGTTATGTTTGATACCGCAGGCGAAATGGATAAGAAGAAATCGATGCGCAATTGCGAAGGTTCCGGGGCCCGTTTTTTATCACCCAGAGAGCAAATTAACAATACTCGTACAGACGGTAATGAAACTAATTGGGATCGGTTTGACAGCACCGGTCAGAAAAAACAACCCAATTATTTGATTTATATTGCCGACAGTTTGAACTCATCTGAATTTAAAAGCTCTGAATCTTATAAAGAAACCTTAAAAGCCGCTTCACAATTTGATATTCCTCTGGTGGTAATTGATAGAGCAAAAGTTATCAACAATGAACATTATCAAATTAATAAAATGATAGATGATTATTCGCAAACTCATGACTTTCATACTCTGGAACATATTATACAGAAATTTGAAAACAATCGGACAACAGGATTTTGGCAATCAAGTGAAGATACGTATAAAAAAGAATTTCCGCTATTGACTGCGAAAGACGGGAATTTTAAATCTTTACAGGAGATCACTTGTGAATTGTTGGAAATAAATCCTGAACATGCTCAAGAAATCGTGGATATTTTATCAAGGGAGGCTATCAAATCCCATAACAAGGATCAAGAATTTTGCGATATAATTTATGACATAAAAGATAAATTTCCCAGTGTAAATGTTGACCTTGACATGCATTTAAAAAATCAATGGGGAATAACACAGAAAAAAACATCTCCTCGAAAAATCAGCAGTTGTTTATATAAAAGTTTTTATAATAAAAAAGAGGAAGAAAATACGAAAACATCAAAAGAAAAGATGGACAACAAAATAGCAGAAATAAAAGAAAAGTTAAAAAAGAAAAATGAAACAACCATAGAAAACAGGACTTCTGCAACTTTACAACACCAACAGTTAAGAGAAACGGTTGAAAAAGAAATCTCATCATCTGAAGTCCTTCATGTATCACAAACAGTTTCTGAAGAAATTTTACAAAGTTTACATGTATCAAAGTTAAACGATAAAATTTAGTTTGCAAATGGCGAGTTAAGCATCATCAGTGTAAGCGGCAGTTACAAAAACTGCCGTTTTTTATAAAACAAACAGTTAGCCGAGTTCAAATAATCCTTTTTTGAAAGTTGATGCCGCTCAATCAAAATTTTTGGTTTTACTTTTTCTTAAATCTTGGAAATTTATTATACAAACAGAAAAATTAATATTTGACCAATAGAATTTGTAAGGAGCTTATTTTAAAATTATGTCATCAAGCAGAGAATATTTACAATTTATTTTAGAGCAACTCTCCGAATTAAAAGAAATTACTTACAGATCAATGATGGGGGAATTTATTATCTACTATCGCGGCAAGATTGTGGGCGGCATTTATGATGACAGATTGCTTATAAAACCCGTAAAATCTGCAATTTTATATATGAAGGTAATAAAATATGAACTTCCATATGAAGGTGCAAAAGAAATGTTATTGGTAGATGAAGTTGATAATAAAGAATTTTTGACCGGTTTGTTTAACGCTATGTATGATGAATTGCCCAAAGCGAAACATAAGTGACAATGTTCAAAATATAACCAAATCTTTTCCGGATAATGTCGTCATTGCCGGAAATACTGCCCGCGTCATCAAAAAAATATGAGAGTCCGGTCAAAAGGAACTTTCACCGGTCCAAATCCGAAAAAACATTATTGTCTTAAACGTAACAGAGGCACTTTACAAACCCAAGCCCCGATCGGGAGATGCAGAAGGGGTTTTGCAACAACAACCTTCGAGATGATCGTTGATAAAACCGGTTGCCTGCAAATGGGCATAACAAATCGTCGAACCGAAAAACTTAAAACCGCGCTTTTTCATATCTTTGCTCATTGCATTCGATTCCGGCGACGTTGCAGGAATTTCCTTTAACGATTTAAAATGGTTTACGACCGGCTGACGGTTCGGAAAAAACGACAAGGTATATTGATAGAAACTGCCGAATTCTTTCTGTATCGCCATAAATTGTTTTGCATTATTAACGGCGCTTTTAATTTTCAATCTGTTTCTGACAATACCGTCAAATTGCATCAGGCGTTCAACGTCTTCGGCAGTCATCTGCGCCACTTTTTCGGCTTCAAAGCGGCAAAATGCCTGACGATAGCCTTCACGCTTCCTTAAAACGGTGATCCATGACAAACCGGCCTGCGCACTTTCCAGAATCAGAAACTCAAACAACTTTTTATCATCGGTAACCGGACGTCCCCATTCTTCGTCATGATACTTGACATACAACGGATCGTTTCCGCACCAACCGCACCGCCCTTCGACTAAATCCTGCATCGCGTCTCCTTGCCATCCCGTTTGCTTCAGTTTTTTTCAGGATACGGCTTTTTTATAAAAAAACAAATAAGAATATCATACCGTCGGCACATTTAACAAAAAATGCCCACCAAAAGATCTTAAATCATAACTTTTTTACCAACGACAGTTATCACGGCCCCAGGGGCGGGCAGCATAACTTTCCGGTTCCGCAGCCGTCGGCTGAGGCTTTTGCTGTTCTTTGAGCAACTCGGCGGCGTCGAGATTTTGCAGATAATCGGTCAGTTCCTTTTGACGTTCGGCATCAGAAGAAGTTTGATTGAGACAACGGCGCACGGCCTGGATTTCCGCTTCGCTGAGACCGGTTTTGTCTTCAATTTTGGCGGCCAGACTGCGCCGTACTTCCTGTTTTATGTTTTCGGGCAAACGGCTGACTTTATCCATTTCGACATATTTTTCCAGTCCGCTTAACAACGGCAGTCCCAACTCCCGAATCCCCGGATTGTTGCCGACCGCGGCCCAAATGTCGCGAATTCGTTTTTTCAGTTCCACTCGGTCGCCGACGACGATGCCGCCGATATCTTTGTCGTCCAAATTATATAATCCGGCCGTAACCAACTGAGCCTGATAACCTTTGGCATATTGTTCGGTCCACATTTTGCAGATGCCCTGCACCATCAGTTTTTGCCCTTCGGGACCGAGCGGATCCATTCCGGCAGCCACCGCCTGCTGGAAAAAGGTAAAATGAATATCGCCCTGGTCAAAAACCTGCAGAGCTTTTCGGGCCGGAACACCCTCCTCAATTTTTTGGCGGTAATAACAGATACACAGGTACAACTCCGAAGCGACGGCTGCCATTTCATCGTTCATATTGACAATCGCGCGTTGTTCCGGACTGATGCCGGGACCGTAGACATGGTGACGATCGGCATATTCATGACCGCGTTCATGCAACCGGGTTCTCGGCATTGCACAATTTACCTTCGAGATGATGGCTTCGTCTTTAGGCGATAAGGTCTCGTTTTTGCCCTTCACCAGTTTGTTGAGATTGATGCTTTTGCTGCTGAAACTGTACCCGCCCAGACGCACGCCGCCGTCCGGACAACGCACTTCGGAAAGCGTTTTCTGGCGGATAATGACTTTGCCGGCATTTTCGCGATAAAAAGCTTCGCGCTGACGGCGGATATAGGCTGCTTTGAGATCACCGGCATGTTTGGCGTCGACGATCATGCGGGTTTTCGGTCCCATGCTGACGACCCGTATTTTTCCTTTGCGGTCTTTTGCCGCTTTCAATCCCATTTTTTGGGCAAGTTGATATTCGTCATTTTCGGTCGCTTGCACATAGTCCAGATAATCGGCCGTATCTTCACGGTTGGCCGCACCCGTTTTCATCTCTTCAACGTCCAGAAAATGTTCGTTATCGGCAACCTTCGGATCTTGCGGCGACGTTTTTTCCGCTTTGGCCGAACCGGCATTTAATGCCATCGCCAGCGATAAAGTTTCAACCGCCGTTTTGGACGCACTCAAACGGCCGACGGCATTTTGCACTTTTTTCATCAAATTTTCAAAAGACATTTTGTCAGACATATCACATTCTTCCCTGCTTTGGATTCTTTATACACATATTTTTGTCCAAAATCAATTTATTTTTGCGGTCGGTTTTAAAATCGGCATC
Source organism: uncultured Alphaproteobacteria bacterium (assembly GCA_910587405.1). Lineage (GTDB taxonomy): Bacteria > Pseudomonadota > Alphaproteobacteria > RF32 > CAG-239 > JAFUYI01. The sequence goes on along the minus strand of CAJUKS010000006.1, from coordinate 77,481 downwards.
TTTCACATAAAAAAACTCCCGTTTAAGGGAGTTTTTTACAGAACGTCAAAGGCGTCGTCAACTTTGGGGCGGCGCGTTTTTCAGTACTTTGTCCAACGCCAGGATACCGTCCAGCAGGGCATCTTGTTCCTGTTCGTTTTTCGCATCGGGCAACAGGCTCTTCAGATAGGCGCGGTGCTCTTTTATTTCCTCGAAACTCGACAGAAAGCTTTTACCCGGCTGATAGTCGTCTATCCCGAAAACAATCGCGCAGGCATTGTAGATACACTGCCAGAAAGGATCGGCAGCTCCGGTTTCGGCGTAGCAGACATCGAGATAAGCAAAGGCCAGGTACAAAAGCCGAACCAGTTCCTCCTGATCCCGAATTTCCCCGGTTTCCGTCACTTTCTGACAGATTTCAACCGCCTGCACCCCGGCAAACTCTTCGTTTTCCTCCAACAAAAGAGTGATATACTCCTTTGCCGTGATCCAGAATTCTTCCACTGTCTGCGGCTTGGTCGTTTCAACCGACATTGCCTCTATTTTGGAGAACTTGTCGGCAAGCGCATAGGCATACGCATAGTCAAACACCGAATATTCGCCCGGATTTGCGACAATATTGCGGATGCAAGACTGAGCCTCAAAAGATGTTATTACTCTGTTCATAAAAAATATTATAAAAATTACACAATATAATTAAGATCTCGGTTTTACAGTAATTGATTTTGTCAAATATGTCAAGCCGTCTCAACAATAAACCCGTTTACAGCCACGACAGCATCGGTTATGATTTGATGAAAGGAATCGAAATGGTTGCGGAAGATATATTCGAACGCTTAAACCGGTCTGATTTTCGTCGCCGTTTCCGGCTGCGGACGGCCGAAATATTGTATATACGGCAAAAAGGAACGGCGGTTATCCGCAAACACGCCGAAGACTTTGTCGCCAAACGACTGGCCCCGGCACAAATCGCCAACGACGGCAAACAAACGCCGATGCGGGGACATCCGGTTTTCATTGCCCAGCACGCAACGGCAACCTGCTGCCGGCAATGCCTGTACAAATGGCATCGCATTTCTCCCGGCGTTGAACTGACCGCCGAACAACAGCACTATGTCGTTGACCTGATTATGGAATGGATTTGCCGGCAAAGCCGTTAATGTTTATTCGCACATATGCTCAAGCGCTTTTTCCCAAATGATCCGCACATGGTCGTCATTGAGAGAATAGCATACGTTTTTGCCTTTTTTATCGGCACGGACAAGTTTGGCGGTGCGCAAAATTTTCAGTTGGTGAGAAACCGCGGACTTGGTCATATTCAGCAAAACCGCCAAATCACTGACGCAAAACGATTGTTTTTCCAACGCCCACAGGATATTAATCCGGGTCGGATCTCCCATCACCTTAAAAAAATCGGAAAGGCCGTACAACAGGTTGTCCTCCGGCATTTGCGGACGGATATTTTCGACAATCTGCGGATTTAAGGCAGTACAGTCGGCAACGTTATTTTCCATTTGGCTTTTCTCCGGTTGTTTTCATAAAGCCAGAATAATCAAATCGCTTGGGAAGTACAAGCATTTTTATTATTTTGTTATTGACAATTGAACAATTGTTCAACTATTATAATATTAATACAGTTGAACAACCATTCAAATAAGGATGACATCATGTGCGATCATCACCACCACCATTGTCCGACCGCTCAGTGCGGCTGCTGCCATCATCATCAATCCGAAAACAGACATATGCTTTACCGAATTGCCGGCGCGGTGATTTTATCGGCAGCGGCGTTCAGCGGTCTGCTTGCGCCTTCATGGCAAATCTGTTTGTTCATTGCCGCGTACTTTGCCGCCGGCTATGACATTGTCTGGCTTGCCCTCAAAAATTTATTGCACGGCGCATGGCTGGACGAAAACGCACTGATGACAATTGCCACCGCCGGCGCTTTGGCGATCGGCGAATACCCGGAAGCGGTTCTGGTAATGATTCTCTATCAAAGCGGAGAATATCTTCAACACAAGGCGGTTGAAAAGTCCAAACGTTCCATTGCAAGCCTGATGGATATCCGCCCCGATTCCGCTACCGTGGAAGAGAACGGCAACTTGGTCCGAAAAGCCCCCGCTGCGGTAGCCGTCGGTGCGGTTATCGTGGTAAAAAGCGGCGAAAAAATTCCGTTGGACGGCATTGTGATCAGCGGCGAAGCTGCCGTTGACACTTCGGCCTTGACCGGAGAATCGCTGCCGCGCGTCCTGCGTCCGGGCGATCAGGCTTTGAGCGGATGCATCAATACCAACGGTATTTTGAGAATCGAAGTCAACAAAAGTTTCGGCGAATCGACGGCTGCCAAAATTTTGGAACTGGTTGAACACGCCGACGCGCGCAAAGCCCGCACCGAAAAGTTTATTACCCGTTTTGCGCGCTACTATACTCCCGCCGTGGTCGGCGCTGCCGTTTTGTTGGCGGTATTGCCGCCGTTGCTCATGCCGGAAGCCTCTTTTTCACAATGGCTGCAGCGGGCCTTGACCTTTTTGGTGATTTCGTGTCCCTGCGCACTGGTCATTTCGGTACCGCTGACATTCTTTGCCGGTATCGGCGGCGCTTCGCGCAACGGCATTTTAATCAAAGGCAGCAATTATCTGGAAACCCTTTCGCGGACCGGGACCGTTGTTTTTGACAAGACCGGCACCCTTACCCGCGGCGTTTTCGAAGTATCGCGAATCATACCGCAAGACGGCGTGGACAAGCAAGAACTGCTTGAAGCTGCCGTTGCGGCCGAAAACATTTCCAACCATCCGATTGCCTTGTCGATCCGCCGGACCATGCCGTCGGCAAATCCGGTCGCGGCAGACGGAAAAGCGGAAGAAGTTGCCGGGATGGGTGTGCGGCTGACTTGCGGCAACAACGAAATTCTGGCCGGAAATTTAAAGATGATGCAGGCGTTTAAAATTGCGGCAATGCCGCAACCGATCAACGGCACCGTTGTCCATGTGGCCAAAAATCAGCGTTATCTCGGCGCATTGGTTATTTCCGACCAAATCAAAGATACGGCGGAAAATGCCGTCCGACGTTTGCACCGAATGGGAATCGACACCGTTATGCTGAGCGGCGATACATCGCAAGCTGCCGAAAATGTCACTCATCAACTCGGCATTGATACTTTCCGCGCCGGTTTGCTGCCGGGACAAAAAGTGGCGGAACTGGAAAAACTGATCGGCAAAAGCGGTTCAAAAAGCGTTGTTTTTGTCGGCGACGGCATTAACGATGCACCGGTTCTTACCCGTGCCGACGTCGGAATTGCCATGGGGGCGCTCGGTTCCGACGCCGCCGTCGAAGCTGCCGACGCCGTCATTATGGACGACAACCCCGAAAAAATTGCCGAAGCGGTAAAAGCATCCCGCAAAACCATGAACATTGTCCGTCAAAACATTATCTTGGCACTGGCTGTCAAAGGTGCTTTCCTGTTGCTGGGCGCAGCGGGGCTGATGACCATGTGGGGAGCCGTTTTTGCCGACGTCGGCGTCACAATGCTCGCTGTTCTCAATGCCTTGCGGGCATTAAAGGCCTGATATTTTGACGAGGTCCTCTTGATAAGCGCGGCAAGGCGGCTTACCTGATAAGATATGGCTTTATTTAACCGAATCATAGGAGATTTACCATGTCTGATCCATTGTCAAATGAGCAGGAACACGGCCGTAGTCGAGTCGGACTGCCCAAAGAACTGAATGCCTTGGTTTCCAACTTCTTTAGCCGATGGCTTGACTTTTCGGCAGAAAAAAATGCGGTTTCGCCCAACCAGCCCAAAGTTGAAATAACCGAGAGCCCAAACGAAGTGGTGGTTCGCGCCGAAATGCCGGGTGTCCGAGAAGACGACATTGATTTGGAAATGTCTTCGGACGGTTACCTCGCCATTTCGGGCGTAAGAAAACAGGAACAACAGGAAGAAGACCACGACAGCTATTTTTCCGAATTTTCTTACGGATCTTTTTGCCGTTGCGTTCCGCTGCCATGGGATCTGAAGCTTGACGAAGCCCAGGCCGATTTTGAAAACGGCATTTTGCGCATTGTTTTTCTGAAGTCTCCCGACGAACAAAACAAGAAACGAAAAATTGCCATCAACCGCAAACAGCCTCAGTGACAAAAAAACACCCCCGATTCCGTCCTTAACGGTATCGGGGGCTTGAAAAAAAGCGGCGTTACAAACGTCCCATTTGCTTAAGAGTACGAGCGATTCCGCAGCAAGTGTCACGCAGCGAAGAATCGTCTTCCCAGCCGTCCTGATCATTAACATACATATCCAGTTTGGAGTCAATGGCAGTCATGATAAAAGTCATGTCCAACGAATCGGCACCGAGATCATTTTTCCAACGGGCACTGAGAATAAGTTCCTTCTCTTCGCAATGGATCGTTTCGACAATAATGTCTTTGATCTGATCCAATACCTGCTGTGCTTCCTGCTCGCTTATCGCGGCTTTTTCAATAATTTTGTTTTCTTGCATAAATTGTTATATTAAAAATTGTGTATCGATTGTTATTTATAACACTGATTATTTTTTTGTCAATCCGTCTAATGGATTGTTCCGCCCGCGTTCCCAAAACGGTACGACCGCCGGGGCCAATCTCAAACCGTCAGCGCCGCCGTTTTCAAGGGAACGATTTTTTGCAACTCGGCTATCGAAGTCTCGATCTGAAAACCGATTTTGCCGGCACTGAAAATAACGGTTGCAAATCCGGCGGCAGTTTCGTCGATAAAAGTCGGAAAAGTCTTTTTCATCCCGATCGGCGAGCAGCCGCCGTGAACGTAACCGGTCAATCCCAACAGTTCTTTTGACCTGACCATTTCCACCGCTTTTTCACCGGCAGCCGCGGCGGCTTTTTTCAAATCCAACTCTTCGGCAACCGGGATCATAAACACATAATTTTGCCGCGATTTGCCAACGGTGACCAAAGTTTTGAACACTTGTTTCGGATTTTGTCCGAGAACGGTCGCCACTTCAATTCCGCTCAGAGCGACCGCGCTGTCATAACGGTACGAACGATAGACCGCCTTCTGCTTGTCCAGCAGCCTCATCGCGTTGGTTTTGATTTCCATTGTTTTTACTCCGCTTTCTTTTTCGAAAATTATCACCATAAGTTAGAAGAAATTCGCCGATAGTTCAACATTGAATTAATGATAAAACCAATGTCTAGTAAAAACAATGAGTTCGCGGGGTTGTTTTAGCCGATTGACAATACATATTATTTCTAAATAAGGAGGTGGCCTCTATGAGTGATTTAAAAATTTTGATTCATAACCTTGCCGACCTTGCGCCGAACTACGACCGCAGGCATCATTACCGAGTCGTGGATATTATGGTTGAGCACTGGTCGGAGCAACACTATATTACTTATAATTATGCAGAAAAAAAATTTCAGGTTCAAATCCGCAAAGATACGCCTTTTTTCAAAAACTGATTTGCATATTGAACCGGCTTGGAGATGAATCCTACTAAAACAAATGATTAGCGGCAAATTATTCCTCCTTATCCGTGTACTTATTTTTGGTTAACTCGATCCGAATTTTACCTACTACCGCAATTTGACGGCTATGATAAAATCGTTTTGTAACCTAAAAACAATTCCATAAGTGAAGGAGGACAAAAAATGGGACAGGATATCAGAAAAAAGTTAATGCAGGATACGGACGACGAGCGTGATATCATGTTAATCGGTAAAATATACAAAAGCTTTGAGGCTCTGGAAGAAACACTCGGAAAGCTGCAACTTGAAGAGCCTCTGTTTATTACCTATATGGCAAAAAAATCTTTTGCCGATACCGTTTTTTCACAAATAAAACATAATAACGAAAAAGCCCAGGTTCAACGCCTGATCAACTAGTCGGCTTTTTTCCACGTGGTTCCGGCGGGCGTGTCTTCCAGAACAATTCCGGCATTTTTCAACCGGTTGCGGATTTCATCGGCCTTGGCATAATCTTTTGATTTTTTAGCCAACGCACGTTCTTCAATCAGCTTGTTTATCTGATCTTCGCCGATCAAATCCGCCGCACCGCCCTTAAACCAGCTTTCGGGATCCTGATAAAGCAACCCCAAAACTCCGGCCGAAGCCAACAACAGGGACTTGTATTTTTGCTTTTCGGCATCCGTCTCGGCCTTGTTAAGACCGTTGACGATATCGTGAAGATAAGAAATTGCCAGCGGCGTGTTGATATCGTCGCAAAGCGCCGCAACAACCCGTTCGTCGGGCGCAACGCTTTCGGCAGCAATGCCTGCCACCCGCAGCAACGCATTATAAAACTTGTCCAAAACCGTTTTGGCCTGCTTCAAACCGTCAAAAGTAAAATTAAACGGCTGATGATAGTGAGTACTGATAAACAGCAGCCGCAGCGCTTCCGCCGGATACTCTCCGATCAGCTGGTTAACGGTATAGAAGTTGCCCAAAGACTTCGACATCTTGACGCCGTCAACCATCAGCATTCCGGCATGTACCCAGTAACGGGCGAAGCAATCGTCGGGATGGGCGCACATTGACTGAGCGCATTCGTTCTCATGATGAGGAAAGATCAGATCGGAGCCGCCGCCATGGATGTCAAACGAGTTGCCGAGATACTTCGAACTCATGGCCGAGCATTCCAGATGCCAGCCCGGACGTCCGAAACCCCACGGGCTGTCCCAGCCCGGTTGTCCCGCTTCCGAGGGCTTCCACAAAATAAAATCGGCCGGATTTTTCTTATAATCGGCAACATCAATTCGGGCGCCTGCCAGCATTTCTTTCATGCTTCGGCCCGACAAATAACCGTAGTTCTTCATCGAATCGACGGCAAACAGAACATGGCCCTCGGCTTCGTAGGCATGACCGTTTTTCAGCAACAGTTTAACCAGTTCGATCATCTCGCCGACAAACTCGGTTGCCCGCGGCCGATAATCGGGATCCGCCACATTCAGCGCATGCATGTCATCCAAATACCATTGATAGGTTTCGCGGGTAATTTCGCTGATCGGCTTGCCGGTTTCCTGATGCTTGTTGAGAATCTTGTCGTCAATATCGGTGATGTTGGAAACGTAAACGACATTTTGCTTGCCGTAAACCTGGCGCAAAACCCGGTTCAAAACGTCAAAAACGACGGCGGATTTGGCATTGCCGAGATGAGCGCGATCATAGACCGTCGGCCCGCAAACGTACATACGCACCTTTTTGGCATCCAAAGGCACAAACTTTTCTTTGCGCCGGGTTAGAGTGTTATGTAAATACATTTCCTGCATCTGTCTTCTCCTATGCGTTTTGTCCGTTTAGGCGGCGATAAACTCTTTCGCGACCGATCAACGGCAGTAAAAATTTCAATTCTGGACCGTTTTCCATCGCGGTGATGGCCTTGCGCAAAGGATGAAACAAATCTTTTCCCTTGCGTCCGGTCTGCTGTTTTATCTGTTCAATCCAGTTTTTAAACGTCTCTTCGTCCCACGGTTCCGGGGGCAGCAATGCAGCCGCCGCGTCGGTCAGGGACTTGTCTTCAATAACCGGCATAACCGGCTTTTGACAGATGGCCTGCCAAACTTCAATATCTTTCAGCACCGTCAGATTCCCGCGCACCGCATTCCAAAAAGCTTCGTCGACCTCAACCCGGTCCCGCACCGCCTGATAATCCAAACCGCGCACCAGCCGGGTATTAAAATGCTGCAGATCCTGCTCGCAAAACTTCGGCTGAGCACGCCCCAACTTATCAAAATCCAAACTTTCGGCCAAAGCCCGAAGATCGGCATAGGGTTCTATCGCCTCCGAAGTCCCCAATTTGGCCAGATACGAACAAATAGCCATCGCTTCTATCCCTTCCGCGCGCAAGTCGGCAACGCCGATGGAGCCCAAACGCTTGGAAAGCTTTCCTTCTTTTCCGGTCAAAAGCGGCAGATGGGCAAAAACCGGCACCGCACCGCCGACCGCTTCAAACATTCTGATTTGGGAAGCCGTGTTGGTGACATGATCTTCACCGCGAACAATGTGGGTGATTGAGAAATCAATGTCATCAATCACCGACGGCAGGTGATATAAATAACTGCCGTCTTCACGGATAACAACCGGGTCACTCAAATTTTCCGCCCGGTAGTGACAACGTCCGCGCACCATGTCATCCCAAACGATATCACCGGCCGTCAGCTTGAAACGATAGTGCGGCTTGCGTCCTTCGGCACGATAAGCCGCAATTTGAGCTTCGCTCAACGACAAGGCCCGACGGTCATAAATCGGCGGCAAGCCTTTGGTTAACAGGCTTTTGCGCATCAGTTCCAATTCCTCGGGCGTTTCAAAGCAGGGATAAATCAATCCATCTTCAATCAATTTGGTCGTCACTTCCCGATAACGTTCAAAACGCGCCGATTGACGGGCTTCTTCTTTCCAGTTCAAGCCAAGCCATTTCAGGGCATCGCGGATAGCCGCTTCATATTCGGGTTTGGAACGTTCCTTATCGGTATCGTCAATCCGCAACATAAATTCGCCGCCCAATTTTTGAGCCAGCAACCAGTTAAATAAAGCTGTTCTGGTATTGCCGATATGCATATATCCGGTCGGCGACGGCGCAAATCTGACTTTTATTTTTGACATTTGAGTTTTCCCCGCTAATTTTGAACAGTTGTTGAGTATATAAGCATCCCCGGGCGATTTCAAGATTTTTTTGTCTTAAAACCGCCGCTGCCGATGACAGGGCGTCAAGACATAAAGAATAAAAAACCCCGGAGGATCCGGGGTTTTTATCAGGCTTCGACCACTGCCGGTTTCGCCTTTTTGGCTCCGGTTGTTTTTTTGGCGGCAGTTTTCTTTTTCAGCGTTGTTTTTTTGGCCTTGGTTGCCGCTTTTTTCTTTTCGGCAGCCTTTTTCTTTTCGGCTGCTTTTTTCTCGGCCGCCTTCTTTTTGGCAGCGGCTTTCTTTTCGGCCGCTTTTTTCTTTTCCGCTGCTTTTTTGGCTGCCGCTTTTTCCTTTTCGGCCGCCTTTTTCAAAGCAGCTTTCTTTTTGGCGGCAGCTTTTTCCGCCGCAACTTTTTCAGCCGATTTCGTCACTTTTTTAGCGGCCGTCTTTTTCTTTTTGACTGTTTTTTTCTTCGGCTGGTTTTTCTGCTCGTTCCACTTTTTCGAAACCGCAATCGCCTCGTCCAGATCTTTCTCTTTGCACAGGCCGATCGCTACCGGATTTTTGGGGCGCAGATTAGCCATATCGCGATGCGTTCCGTCACGCAGGGCGGCAATAGTCGGCTTGGTAGTTCCGATCAGCTTACAAATCTGAGAATCGATAATTTCGGGACAATTGCGGAGAATCCACAAAATGGCAGCCGGCTTGTCGCTGCGCTGGGACGGTGACAGCACTTTTTTGTTTTTGCTGTTTTGTACTTTGACGTTTCGTTCCGGTTCAACTGCCGTTAACGAAGCCGCCGCGTCTTTTTCGCAACGGGCAATTTCCTCTGCGGTCAACTGGCCGGCGGTTACCGGGTTGAGACCGACAATATTAAACGCGACGTCACCGTCGGCAATCGCCTGTACTTCCAATTCATGCAGTTCGCAAAAATCGCCGATTTGTTTAAATGTTAAAGTTGTATTTTCAACCAGCCAGACGGCGGTTGCCTTAGGCATTAACGGAGCTGTCATTGTTTTGTCCTTTCTTTTTGTTTTCAGCGCACAGATTTTGTGAGCAAAAAACCCACATTCGTTGATAGAATGCAGGTTAATTGAAAAAATTTAAGATAGTATTAAAAAATACTATTCGCTGTCGGAAGTTTTGAGACCGAAAGCGCCAAATTTATTCTTAAACTTGGACAACTGACCGCCGGTATCAACCAGACGATAAACGCCGGTCCAGGCCGGGTGCGATTTCGGATCAATTTCCAAAGTCATTTTGTCTCCGGCTTTTCCCCAGGTCGATCTGGTGGTGGCGACGCTGCCGTCACTCATTACATAAGTAATCTCATGATAATCCGGATGAATACCTTTTTTCATCTTATTTTCTCCATAACGAATTGCTAGTTGCCGCTTTTATACATTAGAGTTTGGAATAAAGCAAGCATTAATTTTAATTTTTTTCCCGATTTCAAATCAGTCGGCTTCTTCCGTCACTTCGGCGGTATTTTTCCTCAAATGATTGTCGGTATTAATAATCCGGATGCTGAAGTTGGTATAGCCGCGCGTCATCAGATAGGAACGAACGGCCACGGCCCGGTTTAAATTCAGCCGTTTGCTCTTAAAGCTGTTTTCACCGTCATCATAATTGAAAGCGGAAATGATAATTTTGTTGCTGCCGGGCTTTTGAAAACCATCGGCCAGTTCGGCCAGTTTTTCCAAATTTTCCGAAGACAAATCCGAGCGGCCGGACATAAATACGATTGTATCGGCCGCAATTTCGGGTTCACCGACCGGAATTAAAGGCTCAAGCACCTCGGGCGCCTTTTCCTGAGGTGCCGAAAGCAGATCCGCAGCGACAGGCTGCTTGTTCTCTTGAACAGGCACCGCGGCAACATCCGGCTTTTCTTCCGTAACCGCCATTTCCGGAACTTTTTGCAAAACCGGTTCCGTCACTGCGGCCGCAACCGGCAAAACAGCCGGAACCGTTTTTTCAACCGCCGGTTCGGGCAAACGTGCCGGCAACGAATCAACGGCCGTTTCTTTGACAACGGCAGCCGGTTTGGGTGGCGGCGGCGTTATCGGCGCTTGCGGAAACTTCGGTTTTGACGGCTGCAGCGGCACCGTTTTCGGCGCCGCTTTCAGCTGAGGTTTATTGTGAGGACGAGCAACGGCCGGGCGCGGCAGCGACTGCAAAGAAGAATCGTCAAACGGCAATTGACGGGATACGGAAGAACCGCCGTCAATTTGATCCAACACCGAAAGATCGACATATACTTCCTGTGCGGCAGCCGCGGACATCAAAAAGCAACCGGAAACCGACAACAACAGTCTTAATTTGCGCATCGTGCCTCCCAGACGTTTTTTTATTATCCGGCCAGACGGACAACCAAAGCTTCCAACGAAGCGTTGGTCGCTGCAATCTGATCGGAAACAATGACCTGCTCGATTTTTTCGGGTGCGAATTCGGCACGTTTCAGGTTATAAACGTATCCGCCGGCTTCGCGCACCAGCAACAAACCGGCGGCGACGGCATTCAGATGATTGCCGAGACTGAGACAGGCGTCGAATTTACCGGCGGCAACATTTGCCATCTCAAGCGATACCGACCCCAAAACGCGAACATTATCGGTTTCGGCGAACAAATCGCGATAAGCGGCGGTATATTCGGCACTGCCGTGCTGGAAACCGATCTGAGCACTGACCAGCGCCTGAGCCGGTTCTTTGGTAGCCGAAACGCGCAAACGCTCATGATTGCGGAAACCTTCCTTATAAGCGCCGTTGCCCTTTTCGGCAAAATACAGTTCGTCGCTGGCACGGTTGTAAACGACCGCGGCTTTGACCTCGCCGTTCTCACAGTAAGCAACCGTCGTTGCAAACAACGGTACGCCGCGAATAAAATTGCCGATACCGTCAATCGGATTGACCATAAAACAGGCACCGCGCCCCAACGGCTGATTGTTTTCGACAAACGCCGCATCGGGACGAATCCGCATCAGTTCGTTGCGCAGGGTTTGAGAAACTTTTTCAAACGAACGGGTGACAAAGGTCTGATAATTGCGGACCGAAGACTGAAGTTTTTCGATTTCGCTGAAATCGCGGTCCAGCGACGAGGTGGCCTTCTTAACCGCATTAACCAGCAAAGTCAGTGTGGGAGAAAGATACGACATTATTTGGCTCTTTCGATATAGTTGGCTTCGGCGGTGCCGACCACAACTTTTTCACCCTGATTGATAAACGGCGGCACCATGATTCTGACGCCGTTGTCCAAAATTGCCGGCTTATAAGACGAAGCCGCGGTTTGTCCCTTGACCACCGGTTCGGTTTCGGCAATGGTGCAGACAACCTGCTGCGGCAATTCGACCGCAACCGGACGGCCGTCGATAAAGTTGATGTAAACCGTCATGCCTTCGACCATAAACGGACGCGCATCGCCGAGAATATCGGCAGGCATAACAAATTGTTCAAAAGTTTCCGAATCCATAAAAGTGAGCCCAAGCGCATCTTCATAAAGGAACTGGCAGTCTTTTTCTTCAACCATCAGTTTTTCAACCGTATCTTCGGAACGGAAACGTTCGTTGGTTTTGGTTCCTTCCTCGACCGACTTCATTTCGACCTGCATAAACGCGCCGCCTTTGCCCGGTTTGATGTGCGTTGCCTTGACAATCGTCCACGGTTTGCCTTTATATTCGATAACCCAGCCAATTCTGATCGATACTGCTTGTTGCTTCATTCTTATTCACTCCTTAAATTTTGATTTTTGATTTTTATCGATAATTACTCTAATCTTTATTTTTTAGCAACTAAAATCTTATATGTTTCAGGACTTAAAATCGCCATATCACAAGGATAGGACAAAACGTCCGCGTCTTCGTCTTCCGGTTCGACCGCCATCTGAAGCAAAAAGAACTCATGATACCATTCGGCCAGTTCGCGGGTCTTTTCCGCACCGTCACGCCAAATCTTAAATATAATAAAATCGGGCTCGTTTTCGCTGACAATCATCGCTTCGTGGCGGCGATTGCGGCATATTACCCCCAGAAAACGCGAACCGATCTGCCGCCGCAAGGCCGCCATGTCCTTTTTTACGGCTGCTGAAGCCGACAAATCGGCAATTATTCCGTCGGCATTAAGGCGCAGACACAGCGCGGCGGCGTTTTCGCCTTCCAGCAAAACGATTTTGCCGGCTTGGACCGCGCGTGCCGTCTGCCTTTGCAGATAATCTTCCGGCAACGCGGAAGAAAAAACGAAACATTCGAGATTCGGATCTTCGAGAAGAGCTTCGGCGCCCGGCCGACTGATTTTGAGAATAAATTTTGGCATATTTGTTTTTGCTGCTTGAAAAAATAGTTAATGACCGATATTATGGGGAGATTATAAGCCAACCGCACAGAAAAGAAAGAGAAATTTTAGTATGGACATACAAATTTCACATTTTCGGGCTACCATGCAGGTTCTTTCCGAGATCGAAGAAACGCTCGGTTTGCTGCAATCGGCACTCGAAACCAAACAGGAAAACGTTTCCCGTTTGAAAGAAACCGCGCGCCGCACGGTCGAACGGGTAGACGTTTTGATCAACAAACTCGACAAGGCGGCAGATTAAAATGGCACAGGTTACCATTACCATCAATTCGCGCGAATATCCGATCGCCTGCGAAAGCGGACAGGAAGCACGCATCCTGCAACTGGCAGCCGTTTTGGAACAGAAAGCCCAGCTGCTTAAACATATCAGCGGACAGATAAACGAAAACATGCTGCTGGCGATGATCGGCATTTTGGTCGCCGACGATTTGCTGGAAGCGCGCAAAAACACGCCGGCAGCGACCGAGCCGCAGATTTCCGCCACTGAAACCGAGCAAATGATTGCGGAGGCCGATCGTCTGATTGCCGAACGGCTTCGTACTGTGGGCGAAACAATAAAAGCTGTTGCAAAACGGATTGAAACATTATAATATAAAGTCATGGAGAGGTGACTGTCCGGTTCGTAATTCCGCAGATCTTCCGAGCCAACGTATTTAACCCGGGAATTGTCCCTGTCAGGATCGTGGTCCTGTCACATGATGCCCACTTATTGAGATGCGGTTCGAGACAGAATGTAACTATACGGCCGGACGGTTCTCTCTTTCTTAAATTTCCAACTCCGGCAGCCGGAGTTTTTTTAATTGACGGAGCGAACATTGAAAATTGTTTATTGCGGAGACGTGGTCGGACGCGCCGGCAGAGACGCCGTTTTGCATAACCTGCCGCTGATGCGGGAAAAATATAAAGCCGACGTAATTATCGTCAATGTCGAAAACGCGGCTCACGGTTTTGGCGTCACGCCCGGAATCGCCCGCGAGTTTTTGGAACGCGGCGCCGATCTTTTGACCACCGGCAACCACGTTTGGCAGCAACGCGACATTATCCCTTTTTTGGATGAAAACAAACGGATTATCCGGCCGCTTAACTATCCCGACAGCGCTCCCGGACGCGGTTTTGCAGAATTTGAACTTTTGAACGGCAAAAAAATACTGATTACTCAGGTTCTGGGACGGGTGTTTATGGACAATATCGACAACCCGGCTTTTGCTCTCGACAAATTGCTGCGGAATTATACTTTGGGTCGTAACGCGGCGGCCATCTTCGTCGACGTTCATGCCGAATCGACTTCGGAAAAACTTTCGCTCGGACATTATCTGGACGGTCGGGTTTCCGTTGTGGCGGGGACGCATACTCATATTCCGACCGCCGATGCCCACATTCTCAACGGCGGCACGGCCTATATCACCGACGTCGGGATGTGCGGCAATTATGACTCGGTTCTCGGCTTTGACAAACAGGCGCCGATCGACCGCCTGTGTCAGCGCTATAACGGCAATCGGCTTGAAGTGTGCCGCAGCGGCGGTTCGGTTTGGGGAATCGTCGTCGAAACCGACGACCGGACCGGGTTGGCCAAAAGCATTGAACAATTCAGCCTCAACGGAGAAAATTAATGGCGGAAAAAGAATATATCGGTTATGAGGAAATCAATGCCGAATGCAAAAAGTTGGCATATCTACTGGCCGACCAAGGTTTCAAACGTATTATTGCCGTTGCCCGCGGCGGTTTGGTGCCGGCTTGTATTCTCGCCCAATTTCTCGGCATTCGCGAAATCAGCAGCATTTCACTGGTAAGTTACGAGGGAGAAAAACGCGCCGAATTAAAATGTCTGGTCGCGCCGGAAATTTGCATTGACGAGAAAACTCTATTTGTGGATGACTTGTACGATTCCGGCAGCACCTATCGCTATTTAAAAGAAAAATACCCTGCAGCCAAAGCAGCGGTTTTGTTCTGCAAAGATCCGGCGGCAGCCCTTGACTTTCCGGCCGCACCGAAAGAAGCCGGCAAATGGCTGGTTTTTCCGTGGGAGTTTGACCCTTTGTCTTAAAATTCAACAAAAAAGAGCCGTGAATACGGCTCTTTTTTGTTTCTGTATTTCGGTTACCAGCTGTAGTTGAGCCCCAGACCGAAGGTCGAAGCTTTGTAGTCATCGCCGAAGGTGTGGTTGGCCCAGCCATAGGCGGACAGTTGTTCGGTAAAGCCGTAGCGGCCCCCGAGTTCAACCCGGCCCAGAGTCTGGTCTTCCAAAGTGTTGACTTTGCCCAAACCGGTGATTTTGACTTCGTCACCGTCAGTAATGGTACGAACAACACTCGGTTTGACGTAAACGTTGGCGTAACCTTCGTCCGTTACGAACGCCTTTGTCAGTTTGACGCCGGCTTCCAGTTCCAACTGACGCAAGGTGTTGTACTTCGCAATCTTGCCGGCACTGTCGGTGGCGTCGTCATAGTCTACCTGAGTATAGAAGGCGCCCACGCTCGGGGTCAGGTACAGAGTTTTAGACAGGTTATAGTCATAACCCAACTCGACGCTGCCGCCGAACTCGGTACCGTCGGTATCCGACTTGATGCCGTCTTTGGTCTTCAGATCAACTCTCTGAATGCCGCCGTAAACGGTGGCAAAAGTCCACCAGTTGTTACGGTCATAACGGTAGTACAGACCGGCCAGATACGAATCAATGTCAATCTCAGATCCGATCGTCGAGTAGTGATGCTTGCCGTCGCCGTTCATGTCGTAATTACCCTTGCGGTAAGACAGGAACAACCCCAGCTTGTTGTTGAGATCATGCTGCAAGTCACCGCCGGCTTCAATGCCCCAGATGTCGGCGTCGATATCGGTCGGCGTCTTGATGCGAAGCGTATTGTAAACCGTGTTTGCCCACAGATTGTGGAAGGCCTCGCCGTCCCAGTAGTAATCATAGAAACCGCAACCCGGGCAGTAGAAACGGTTTGAAGACACTTTCTGCATGATGTTGTAGATCATGTTGGTGGTCTGAGCCAAACCGGCGGCCGGTAAAGACTCGGCGCCGATCACTTCCGGCGCTACCGGACGGTCGCTGCCCGGCAACGGCTGCGGCTTAACCGACGGAATATCCGGCAGTTCCGGGGTCGGCGGCGTCGGAACATCGGGGACGTCCGGAACATCGGGAACATCAGGCTTTTCCGGTTGAGGATCCTTATCTTTATCCGGATTGTTCTCGTCTTTTAGTTCAAAATACCATTTGTTGCTGTTGTCGGCAATTTGATCGTATTTGACATCAAACAAATACGGGCTCTTGTAAACGCGCGAAACCACGAACGAACCCGCGTTACCGGTGGTGTCGTTCTCCGATTGCGCAAACAGGATCTGTCCGCGGTTACGGATATCGGCATCGGATGAAGCGTGAACAATCATTTTGGTCACGCCTTTGACATCACCCGCAATATGCAGTTCGTCGGCTTTCATGTTCTCCACGTCAATATCAATGTGCAGAAAACTGTCGGTGGCCGCATAGCCTTTCAGCTTGACGGTTTCCAAATAGCCGTTGGCGATGTCAAACACCGCATTGTTCAACGACAAGCTCGTCACCGCGGCAGCATCGCGGTTGGCAGTACCGTCTTCGTTCAACGAGGCAACAAACGCGCCCTTGCCGTCCCAGTTCTTGGCGGTCTGGTCTTCGTGCCGATAAACGTCAAAACGCAAAGTGGTGTTCTCAACAGTAACTTTTTCGGCATTGACGATGTCGTTGTTCATCGCCACATATTGTGTCGTGGTTCCGGTTTCGGCATCAATGGTATCGTTACCTTTAAAGACATAGCTGCCACCTTCGATATTGTCGTTGATTACCCAGGCGCCGCCGCCGGCAGTGTCAAAAGCAATGGTTGAATAGTAGCCTGTGACATACAATGCATTATAGTTTTTTCCGCGTGTCGGATCTTTTGTGTAGTTTCCCGACATGAAATGCACGTCGGCACCGGAAACAAAATTCATATTTGCAGCAGCATACACGGCACCGCCATAGGCTTTATTGGTTTCGGAAGCCGTTTGAGCATAGTTATTCAGAAAATCACCGGTAATTTGGCCGATTTTTCCATTATAAATCGCGCCGCCGTAAGCATTGCCGATTTCGCTGACAGCTTTGTTGCCGGCCATCATGCCGCTGATTTTTCCTATTGAGCCTGTACCTCGGTAAGAAGCATTGTAAATGCCGCCGCCGGCCGCTTCGCTGTAACCCCTGGCTTCATTATTCAGAATATTGCCGGTAACGCTTCTTATATTATTGCTCCAAACATTGTACAAAAAGCCTCCGTAAGCTTTTCCTTGATTGCTGATGGCCTGGTTGTCATTCACGGTAACCGAATCAACTTGGGCTATAACCGATTGAAGAGCTCCGCCCTGGGCATTTCCGTTTTCCGTCACGGCTCTGTTGTTAGAAATATATTCTGCCGTAAGTTCTTTTATTGGTCCCGCAGTTGCACCGCCGTTTGCCCCGGTATGTCCCAACGCCTCGTTACCGATTAAACTGCCGGTAATATTTCCGACTTTTCCGTAATTATAGAGAAAACCGCCGACTGCAGAACCTTCGCTGCTGATGGCTTTGTTGTAACTTATGATGTCGCTGGTAATATCGCCCATTCCCGTTTCATCGCTGCCGCCGTCAATTGCAATCATACCGCCGTGCGCGCCTTTTTTGCCTATAGCCATATTACCTGATATAATTTTTGAGGTAATATTTCCTAAAGTTGCACGATAAAGTTCAATGGCACCGCCGTCTGCACCCCACCCCTCGGCAATATTGCCGATTATATCGCCGTTTATGTTGCCTACGGACGAGACCCTGTTGGTACTGTAATTGCCTAAAATCCTCCTTTGGAAGTGCCGCCTCCATTTTCGGGAGTACCATTGTCCATTGATTTGTTATAAGCGATAGTACCGGTAATGTCTTTTATCGTACCGCCGTAAGGATTATAAATTGCACCGCCGTTAGAAGATGCAGCGCCCTGATGCACGTTGCCGATAATGTCACCGTTAATGTTACCGATATCTTTTTGATTATATATGAAAGCGCCGCCGCCTTCAGAACCGATGCTGTTAGTTTCGCTGATTGCTTTATTGCCTATAAAGGTACCGCGGATATCTCCGATGGTACCGCGGTTGTAAATGGCGCCGCCGAACGATCGGCTTGCCACTGCCCGATTGCCGATAATATTTCCCGTAATGTTGCCTATGGTTCCGTCGTAAGGATTGGAGATTGCACCACCGTTGCCTGTCTTAGTGGTGCTGTTAACGAAATCGGCATTAATGTCACCGGCCAAAGAATTTTGCTGACTGGAATAAACCGTTTTTCCTTCCGGCTGAGTATAAGTATATTTGAAGTATTTGTATGAACCGTTAAACAACGGAACTGCAACCACAGAGGAAGCTTCTTTTTGATCGGCTTCAACTTCGCTCCAAGTAACATCGCCGGAGGGTAAAAACGCTTCCGGTTTCAGATCGATTTTGTAATACTTAGTCGTCAGCTTACCGTCAGCATCGGGTTCCTGTAATGTGAAGTTGTAGTCGTTTTCCGAACCTTCGGAATAGGAAAAAGCACTGTTTTGTTCCAAAGTCGGGGCGAGAGAGGCGGCCATTGCCGGCGCGCTCAAAAAAGTCGTCGCCGTTAACGCTATTGCCCAAGAAGTATGTTTAGTCATTTTATCGTGTCCTTAGCAAAATGAATTTTAACGATCATTTTTTTGATACACTTTGCTTCTTCGTCATGTCTCTTGCTAACCTATTGATAATCTCAAAATCTTCTTGATATTAAATCTTCTTTGCTGTACCATTTGCCTGTATCAAAAAAATGATCATATTTAAATGAATGTTTTGTCATTTTTTGCCTCCCGTCGGCCCTGCCGAAATTTTACTGTTTTCCGGAACCGGCGTTCCGATTCCCTTCTTGAGCTGACGGGCCTGCACAAAACCCATCTCGCCGTTATCAAGCATAATCCGGTACCATTTTTTATCCGGCGTAAATCCGGTCAGGCGCACGGTATGGCCCTGCTCTAACGATGCCAGAACGTCAAACTGCGTTCCCGGTCCGTACATCACTTTGCCGTCAGCCGCCAGATGATAGAGCATTTTGCGGTCATAAACATCCACCGGAATATCAAAAACTTTTGATACCACCACATCGTCAAAGGTTTCGCCGCCGTCACTGAACTGCACTTTCTGAAAGTAGGTAATTTCGTTTTGTTTGTTCATATAACGGCCCAGACCGCCTAAGGCAGAATTCAAAACCGGAGACAGCAGCACGGTCAGCAACACCAACGGTACCAACAAATGCGCCAGTTTCAACCGCAGCAGCCGCCACCGCGGCACCTTTGGTACGGATCGTCCCAGCCGCGCCAGCAGTTTCTGCAGCAGCGGCCGTTGTTCGGGCAAGGCATAATCCAACGCCTGAAGCGCCGAACGCGCAGCTTGTGTTTCCTTGCCCTCCTGATGATAAGCCAGCGCATTATGCACCAACAGTGACAGATTGTCCGACCGGTTGTTCCCGGTACGGCGAAAATTTTGCACCAACGCCCGCAGGTTGGCTGCAAACGCCTTCAGTCCCCACCAACCGAACAACCAGTTTGACAACGAACATTTAACGATCTCGTTGAAAGCCTGTTTTTCGCTGCATATCAGTCTTTCTTCACGCCGCAAAAACTTCAAAAACCTGCCGGTTACATACGTAAGGTCAAAAACCCGCACATCCGGATTTTCTTCGCCCATACGGTCTTTTAAAATACTCAGGGCATCCATCTGCGGAAAATCGTCGGCCGCATAGGCACAAGCCAGCAGGTCATAAGTCAGCCGCCGTTCTTCGTCGTGCAAGATATCATAAGCAACCGAAATTTTCTGAAAATGTTCCATCGCCTCGTCGCTTTTGTTATAATCGGGGTGCCATTGTTTGGCCTGATCACGATAATTCAGTTTCAGCGTACGTTCATCGGCATCGGGAGAAACGTTCAGAACATGGTAATATTGCAAAGGGTCACGGTTATACATCTTTTTCTTCCTGCAAAATTCGGCGGGCAATTTCGACAACATCGGCCGCCGCTTCCGAAGTCGGATAACGACTCAACAACGGCATCTGGTTGCGGATGGCATCGCGAACCCGGGCATCGCGACGAACAATTCCCAACAGTGAGGGAGAAACTTTCAAAAACGTTTGACATGCTTTGAGCAGAATATCATAAGTCTGCCGCCCTTCCCGCACTGTATCGGCCTGATTGACGACAATCCCGATCCGGCATTTGGGATATTGCATCACCATCAGTTTAACAAAAGCGTAAGCGTCGGTAAGAGCAGTCGGCTCGTCGGTGCAAACGACCACCACCTGTCCCGACATTCCCGACAAAATACGAATCGATTTTTCGACCCCGGCTCCCATATCTAAAATTACTTTGTCATATGAACCCGCCAGCAAAGCCAGGTCTTCGGCCAAAATCTGCAGCCGTCCGACCGGCATGACGGCCAAACCCGCCGAACCGGAACGACCGGCAATAACGTCAAACCGGCATTTGTCGCAATAATGCACCACCTGATTGAGGGTTGTGGTCCCGGTCACCACGCTGCCCAAATCGTGAGGAACCATCAAACCGAGCTGAATATCGACATTTGCCATTCCCAAATCGCCGTCAAACAGCAGCGTCTTTTGCTTCAGTCCGCTCAAGGCATGAGCCAGCGTAATCGAGAACCAGGTTTTGCCGACACCGCCCTTTCCCGAAGCCACCGCAATCATCCGGTTAAACGGGCGCGCATTCAAACTTCTCGGCGCTGTGATCAATGTCTGTTCGTCATCCACGGCATTTTCCTTTCAGGCCAGCACCAGCCGCGCCAGCACGGCATTATCGACGGCCGCCAGCCCGTTGGACAAGCTGCCGGAAACGCTTGCCCAGCCCAGATTGAAACCTTCTTCCGTCGCCGCCGACAAAAAACCGCCGATCCGCCGACACAAATCCAGCTTGGTCGGCAATAAATTCTTGGCACCCAGAGAGGCATAAATCGCCGCCGCTTCACGGGCATCGGGTGCATTATAACCGGCTTCCAGCGCCAAAACGGCTTCGCCGTCCGCAATATCAAGCAATTCCCGCAGCCGTTCCCGCTCTGCCGACACAAAAGGATTGAAACCGGGCGTATCGATCAGAACCAGATCATGTCCGGCCTGTGCCTCTTTGATTGCCGCCGCCAGATGTTCGTTCTTACGAACGAAACGGAATTTGGCTCCCAAGATGCCGGCAAACGATTGCAGCTGACTGTTGGCGCCGGCACGCAGGCCGTCGCTACTGATCAGCGCCGCCGACAAGCCGCGAAATTTCGCCAATGCCGCCGTTTTGACAAGCGCCGTGGTTTTGCCGCTGCCCTGAATACCGGTAAAAACCTTTACCGGACAACGGGTATCCAAAATATTATAACGGGCAAACAAGCGATCGAAAACCGCCGTCAGAATTTTTATATCGTCATTTTCACCCGCCGAAGCCGCATATTGCCGGCAGCGAGCCAGCAAATCGGAACGCGCGGCGGTACTCACTTCATGATAGTCAAGCCGTTCGCGGATACGGTTGTCGTTATAGCCGGCCGGGTAAACCTGCATTCCGGCGGCATCGGAAAAATCAATCTCGTCGTCCTCCACCGCGGCGACCAACTCGCTGCGGCCGTCGTCCAAACGCGAGGTCGAAACGATGACCGCTTCGGGTCCCAGTTCCCGTTTGACCCGCCGGATCAGGCGTATCATGTCTTCGTCAACGAATTTCTTTATTCGCATCGGTTTTCCTCTTTCGGCAAAATCTTCGTTATCTCAATGCCGAGACGCCCGTCCTCGATCATCAACGCTCCTTTGGCCACCACGCTGCCGTTGACGCAAATATCAATTTCGTCATCAATGTCGCGGTCAAGCTCAACCACCGCCCCGGCTTCCAACGCCAGCAGACTGCCGACGGTCATCCGCGCGTTGCCCAACACCGCCGAAACTTCGACCGGCACTTCGGAGATCCGGCTCAGTTTTTCGCATTCATTCATCTTCTTCTCCTGTCAGCATCGCCGTCAAACGACGGATTTTTTCCCGGCTGTCCGACCCCGCTCCGCCGCCCTGCCATCTGATCCGACAATCGCAACGCGGCAAAGAAGCGTCACGGTGCAAAAAGATCTGACCGGCAAAACCGTTTTCGGAAGCAAGCTGTTCCACCAACGGCCGTACCTGATACACCGTATCGGGATGAAAATAAAAATCCAAAACTTTTTTATCGCCCAACGCCGGAAAATGCTCGGCCACAAAACGGCTTACGATTTCCAAGCTCTGTTTTTCCAGCAACAACGGCGACAGCTGCTGCAAAATCATGCGAATCAACTTCAGGTTATTGTTCTTTTCCTCATCCAGCAGCAAGTCGAGTCGGGTTACAATATTTTCCGCAATCTGTCTCGCCTCCGTTTTCTCCGGCCGGTTAACCGAAAGATCCAACACCGCGGCATTTTCCCCCGCCACGACAAAATTGTCAAATTCAAACGGACGGCGACCGGTCATCATACCGTTTCCCCGT
Source organism: uncultured Alphaproteobacteria bacterium (assembly GCA_910587405.1). Lineage (GTDB taxonomy): Bacteria > Pseudomonadota > Alphaproteobacteria > RF32 > CAG-239 > JAFUYI01. The sequence goes on along the minus strand of CAJUKS010000006.1, from coordinate 55,010 downwards.
TGCGTTTACGGAGGACAAGCATCTTTTCGGCAGCCAGACGACAGGCCAGCGTTATAATTTCATCCTGAGCCGCCTCCACGTCACACAACCGCACCGGTCCCAGCGCCGCCATTTTTTCACCGATCACCGCCGCGGCGTCGACAGACATATTGTCGAACAAATATTGCCGCAGTTCTTCCGAAGCGCCGCGCAGCGCCAACGCCAGCGTTTCGGCTTCCACCTCGTCAAACAGGCGGTGGATGTCGTCGGGCGTAACCGCGCGAAAATCTTCAAAGTTAAACAAGCGGGAACGCAATTTTTCCGCTGCCGCCGCATTTTCTTTTTCCAGCGCCGCCAACAACTGTTTTTGTTTGCGGGGCGTCATGTTTTTAAGCACTTCGCCGAGATAAAAGCCGCCGCGACTCGGACTGCCGGCAAAATCCCGTTCCAGAGTCCGTTCGATTTCGGCGGCAATTTCCGGCGCCACCGCCGCAGGAGAAAGCAGGCATGATGAAATTTCGGCGGCAAAAACCGGATCCAATCCGGCCATTACGGCCGCAGCCTTCGGGGTGCCGAGACGAGAAACGACATAAGCGGCCGCCGCGGCACATTCGGCGGACAAATAGGCCGTCAAGGTTTCCACGTCGGCATTTTGCAGTTTTTTCCAAATGTCGGGAAAGGACTTTTGCGGTGCAACCCGGGCTGCCGGACGAGGCCGGTCGGGCCGCCGGACGCCGTTGCGGGAACGGAATACCAGTACGGCCAACCCCAGACAAAGCAGCGTCAACAAAATGATCTCCGCAAATTCGGTCGGTGCAAAAGCGCTGTCATTACCGACAAAACGGACGCTTTCAATCTGCAAAACATCCCCGCGGCGGAGATCAAAACCAATCACCGGTGCCACCAATTCCGCCAAGCGTGAGAGTTCGGCCCGGCTGCGCTGCCGATAGGTGTTTCCTTCCCGGATGCCGTCTACCAAAATCAGCGCCGACATTCTTTTCAGGCGGGCACCGCTTTGAACAATTCGGCGGCTGAATTTATTGATTTCGTATTCCGCTTCGCTGGCAAAGTTTTGCGCGGCGGTGTAAGAACGCAGCACCTGACCGTCGGGATCAAAAATCTCTTCATCGGTGGTTACGGTGTCAAAATCCAAATCAAGGCGCAGTTCCGCCCGGACCTTTCCCTTTCCGACCAGCGGCTCCAGCAGGTTGATCGCCCGGTTGGCCAAAAACGTCTCTTCCGTGCGGCGAATCTGCTGATGCGAAAGCGGCATCGCCGCAACCGGCACATCGGCTTTTTTGAGGCCAAACAGAAGCCAGACCAGCAGCAACCCGACGGCGAAACTCACCGCCGCGGCGATAACCCCGTCCCGCCAGGCGGGACAATATGTTGCCGAATGTTTCAAAATTTCACCTGCTTTTTGATCTTTACTGTCATTTAAAATATCCGATTACCCGCTGATTACGAAAACAATTTTTTCAGATATTCACAATATTTGCCAGCGAATTGTACAGTTCGGTTGCCGCAACGTCATCGTTCAGACGATGGTTGGAGGCTTTGAGCAATTTCACTTCAACCTGTTCCGAGGCAATTGACGCGGCAAAATCAAGCGCCGACTGCCACGGCAGCGAGGCGTCCCGCATCCCCTGTATCAGATGCACCGGACACAATACCGGCCAACTCTGATCTTCGGGCAGACAATTTTCCATCGCGGTATCGATAAAACGCTGCGTAATCACATACGAAAAATCGGCGTTTCCGTAACTGAAACGTCCCTCATCCTGCAACTGCCGTTGCTGCTCGGGGGTAACCATCGCCGCAAAACGGCGGACAAAATTCGGAGCGGCCGCCAACCCGACCACGCCTTTGACACGCTGCGGCCGTTCAATCGCCGCCAACAACGACAGCCAACCGCCCATCGAAGAACCGACGCAGACGATATCACCCTCAATCGTTTGGTCAATGACTTCGAGTATCTGATTTTTCCAAATTTCAAAATCGGCTTTTTCAAAGTTTTCGCGATCGGAACCGTGGCCGGCATAGTCAAACCGAAACAGCCCCCAGCCCCGTTCCAAACAAAAGGCTTTGACGGTCTCGGGCTTTTTTCCCCAGCAATCGGAACAAAATCCGTGCAGATAAAGAACGGTCGGACGGTTATTTTTCGGCGGAATATATTCAAATTCTGTTGCAAACGAGGATTTAAACGTGTACTTTGACATGATTGAACAACCTAAATAAAAATTTGTAAACTTTGAGGATTATATTAATAAAATGTCGAAAGGTAAAGAACAAAAACCGGTTATTTTGCAGGTACTGCCCGAACTTGATCACGGCGGTGTCGAAACCGGAACGGTCGAAATTGCCGCCGCCTTACAGGAAAACGGAATCAAAAACTTTGTCGCCTCCGCCGGCGGCCGCATGGTTTACGATTTGAACAAAATCAAAGTCGAACATTTTACATTGCCGTTAAAAACAAAAAATCCGTTTAAGCTTTATCTCAATTCGCTGAAACTGGAAAAAATCATTAAGGAAAACGGCGTCAACATCGTTCATGCCCGTTCCCGCGCGCCGGCGTGGAGTGCCTATTGGGCCGCCAAACGCGCCGGCGTCAAATTTTTGACCACTTTTCACGGTACCTACGGTTTGGGACCGAAAGGAATCAAAAAATTTTACAACCGGGTAATGACGTACGGACAGTTGGTGATAGCCATTTCCAACCACATCAAAAAGCATATGACGGCCAACTATCAGGTTGCGGAAGACAAAATCCGCCTGATTCATCGCTGTGTCGATACCGAAAAGTTTTCGCCGGCCGCGGTTTCTCAGGAACGAATTATCCGCGCCATTCAGGAAAATCAAATTCCCGAAGACCTGCCGATTATTTCCCTGATCGGCCGGGTTACCCGTTGGAAAGGCCAGCATATGCTGATTGAAGCGCTTTCAAAACTTAAAGACCGCAGTTTTTACTGCCTGATTGTCGGCTCTGACCAAGGACGTGTTAAATATACCGCCGAATTGAAAGAACTGGTTAAAAAACACGGTTTGGAATCGAAGGTCAAATTTATCGGCCAAAGCTTTGACATTCCGGCCCTGCTGATGGTCTCCGACATTGTACTTTCAACCGCCGTTGAGCCCGAAGCATTCGGACGCGCCGCCATCGAAGGACAGGCAATGGGCAAAGTGGTGATCGCCTCCGACATCGGCGGCTCGCTGGAAAACACCGTTGACGGCGTTACCGGACGCCTGTATAAAAGCGACGATCCGCAGGCGTTGGCCGACGCTTTGGACTGGGCGTTGAACCTGCCGTTGGAGGAAAAAAAGAAAATTTCCGCCGCCGCGGTCAAAAATGTAAAAGATAATTTTACAAAGCAAATAATGTGTGATAAAACAATAGCGGTTTATAACGAACTGATCAATATGGATTAAACTTACAAAATTTAACAAGAGGAAAAAATAATGGTTGCTATTAAATTGCCGGATGGCAGTGTAATGAATTTTGACGGCGCCGTTTCCGGAATGGAAATTGCCGAAAAAATCAGTGCCGGTTTAGCAAAAAATGCTTTAGCGGTGAAGGTTAACGACAAGTTGCAGGACTTGGGCACAACAATCACCACCGACGCCACCGTAACCGTTATCACTTCCAAAGACAAAGAAGGCCTTGAAATCATCCGCCATTCGTGTTCTCACGTCATGGCCGAAGCGGTTCAGGAACTGTGGCCGGATACGCAGGTTACCATCGGCCCGGCCATTGACAACGGCTTTTACTATGACTTTGCCCGTAAAGAGCCTTTCACGACCGAAGACTTTGCCAAAATCGAAGCAAAAATGCACGAGATTGTCAAACGGGACGAAAAAGTTATACGCCATGTTTTGCCGCGCGGCGAAGCAATTGCCCTGTTTAAGATGAAACAGGAAAATTATAAGGTGGAACTGATTGAAGACTTGCCCGAAGATGCAGAAATTTCTTTGTATGAACAGGGCAACTTTGTCGACCTGTGCCGTGGGCCTCACGTTCCTTCCACCGGCAAAATCGGCGACGCCTTCAAACTGACCAAAGTTGCCGGCGCATATTGGCGCGGCGACTCCAACCGCGAAATGCTGCAACGCATTTATGCAACTGCCTGGGCCAACAAAAAAGACCTGCAGGAATATCTGACAATGCTGGAAGAAGCCGAAAAACGCGACCACCGCAAACTCGGCAAAGAAATGGACTTGTTCCATTTTGAACCGGAATATGCGCCGGGTGCGGTTTTCTGGCACGACAAAGGTTTTAAGATCTACCGCAAACTGATTGAATATATGCGTAACCGTCAGGAACACAACGGCTATGTCGAAATTGCCACCCCGCGGATTATGGACCGCGTGTTGTGGGAAACTTCCGGACACTGGGACAAATACGGCGCCCATAACTATTCCGGCAAGACCGAAGACGGCAAAATGTTCTGCGTCAAACCGATGAACTGCCCGGGCGGACTGCTGGTTTATAAACAGGGGATCAAGTCCTACCGTGACTTACCGCTGCGGGTAGCGGAGTTCGGGATGGTCAATCGCTACGAAGCTTCCGGTTCGCTGATGGGCCTGATGCGGGTACGCGAATTTACTCAGGATGACGCTCACATTTTCTGCACGCCGGAACAAATGGAAGAAGAATGCATCACCACGTTGAAACTGATTCTGGACATTTACAAAGATTTCGGTTTTGAAGATGTCAAAATTTATCTTTCAACCAGACCGGACAGCATTTACCGTATCGGTTCCGACGAAATTTGGGACATTTGCGAAAACGCGCTGGCAAACGCTCTGGAAAGCCATGGTTACAAATTTGAAATCAATGCCGGAGAAGGCGCTTTTTACGGTCCGAAGCTGGAGTTCATCCTCAAAGACGCGATCGGCCGCGAATGGCAATGCGGAACCATTCAGGTGGATATGAATCTGCCGGAACGTTTTGACATTTCATACATCGGCGAAGACGGCGAAAAACACCAACCGGTGATGTTACACCGCGCGTTGTTCGGTTCGATTGAACGCTTCCTCGGCATTTTGATCGAAAACCATGCCGGCAAACTGCCGTTGTGGCTGTCGCCCGAACAAGTGGTGGTTGCCCCGATCGTCAGCGACTTTGACGGTTATGCCGAAGAAGTGGCTGCCAAACTCCGCGAAGCCGGCCTGTATGCCAAAACCGATCTGCGCAACGAAAAGATCAACTACAAGATCCGCGAACATTCGGTTGCCAAGATTCCGGTAATTGCCGTTGTCGGCGCCAAGGAAAAAGAAAACGGCACCGTAACCGTCCGCCGTCTGGGATCGGACAAACAGGAAGTCATGAAACTGGACGATTTTGTGAACGTCCTCAGCAAGGAAGCACAAATGCCGCACCTGCATGAATAAGAGACGGCAAACAATACAACAACCCCGGTTTCAAAGACCGGGGTTCGTTTTTTGCATTTTATCCGTATCCGGCCTCTCTTCATATTTTCAATTTAAAACTTTTAACTTGCAAAAGACCGACTTTTTCTATAGTCTGCTTTCGCCGGCATACGGTTGCCGGCGGAGAGTAAGAACTCCTTCATACAAAAATCCCGAAGAGGGAGATATCGAGATAAGCGCACTTTCGAGTGTGACGAATAAGGTATGCTGTCTTGTATGAACAGTTCTTAACTCCCTCGCCTTGACTTTTTCAAGGCATTTTTTTATAACGATCTCCGTTTTACGGAGATATTTTTTCATCGGCAGACAAAACGCTTGCAATCTTTTGCCGGATTTTATAAAATTGAAAGGCCGGTAAAAACAGCCGGCGGAGTGTAAGAACTCCTTCATACAAAAAATCCCTTGAGAGGGAGATATCGAAATAAGCGCGCCTTCGGGTGTGACGAATAAGGTATGCTGTCTTGTATGAGCAGTTCTTAACTCCCTCGCCTTGAACTTTCCAAGGCGAGTTTTGTTTTAACCTGACAAAACCCATGGGAGTTTGCGAATGCCAATAAGAAGACTACTCAAAAGACAATTGGGCAGGGAATTTTACCGATGCCGTAAAAACTTGTCGCTGGGCCTCGAAGCCGTTGCCGATCAAACCGGTTACAGCTGGCAAAAAATTGACAAGATCGAAATCGGACAAACCCAAAATTGGGACATTTACAATAAAATGCTCAATTTTTACAATAAAAGAATCTGTCTTACTCTGGTTGATCCCGACAATTCAGCCGGCAACCGGGGAGAAAACAACGGTTTTCTCCTCTGTGACAGTTCCCGATCTGCATTGCCGGATGACAACAATAATCCAAAGCCTCTTCTGAGAGAGGACGAGGAACAAGCCCCTCCCCGACCAACCCGACATGACGAAAAGCCAACCGACCAAACTTGAACAGCGGGAGAAAACCGGGAAAACGCAAAAACGCCTTTCCCGGTCAGATATTACAAAAAGTTTCGTATTTTTCCTTAAAAATGATATTTTGACGGGCCGCCGAAGTTCGTGCGGCAATAACAAACAACAATCTTTTCAGCAAAAGACGACACACAATCATAATGACCGGTGTCGTCTCTTTTTTCACTTACAACTGCCTTTGCTTTCCCAAAACCGGAGGGTTTTTACCACCAGTCCGATCAGGTTAAGAAAGACCGCCAGCGCTGCCGTAATCGCCGTATGATTCAGCCGATCCGGTTTGGCAGCGGTGACAATCCGCTGGATTTCACTGCCCGAATAGGCAAGGATGGCGCAAAAAATAACCACCGTCGCCACACAAACCGCCAAATCGATAAGCGACAAGCCGAACAGACCGTAAACCGTGCCGCTCAGCAACAGTCCCCACAAGGCGGTCACGACAATACAGTACCACGAAATCATGTCTTTGCGGCAAGCGGCTTCGGTGACGGCCATAATGGCAAACATACCGGCGGCCACACCGAGGGCACAAGCCATGTCGGCCTTGATGTAAACAACCGCCACACCGCTCAGGGCTGCACCGACCAGACTGCAAAACAGTCCGAAAATGAGAAGCACCGCTGCAAAGCTCAAAGCCTTCAGTTCCTTGGGAACCGACAGAAACATCATCAGCGGCAGCAAGAGCAGGATCCAGGCACCGACGCTTAACATCATCAGGCCTTCGGCATCCCTTACATACAGGAATTCACGATATTCCGGCACCGCGGTTAGCAAAAAAACCGTTGCTGCCGAAATTGCCGCACCGCCTCCCATAAATGCAAACAGACGGGAAATCACGCGGCTCTCCAATTTTTTAGTTAAACTTTCCATAAAATAATTAATTAATGATTATTGATGGTTACCATATATCAACCGTTTGGACGAATTCCAGCCTTTATGACGTAAAGTTACACCGAGTTTTACACTTTTTGTTTGTCGGCAAACAGCCGATCGGTTTGTCATGATTCCGTTGGTTTTAGGCGTACACAGCCCAAACGGTTCAATCTGTGGCCGATTTGCCGTCACCGCCCTTTTCTTGCTGCCGACAAAAAAAACTGCCGCCAATGGCGACAGCTTTTTTTAAAAAACGTAAAAAAGTTACTTTTTCTTACCCAACAGTTTGATAATCTGCAACAACAGATTAACAAAGTCGAGGTACAGCGACAAAGCGCCCGTCAAAGCGATCCGGTTGGCTTCCTGCTTGTCACAGCAGTTGTACAATTCGTCGCGGATCTTCTGGGTATCATACGCCGTCAGACCGCAAAAAACAACCACTGCAATCAGTGAGACGACAAAGTCCATCGTCTCCGACCCGAGAAAAATATTAATCACCATGGCAATGATCAGTCCGAACAACGCCATCATAAAAATACTTCCCCAAGAGGTCAAATCCGATTTGGTCACCAACCCGTAAACAGCCATTGCGCCGAATGTCGCTGCCGTGATGACAAAACACATCAGAATGCTCGCCGTGGTATAAACCAGAAAAACACTGCTCAGACTCGTTCCCATCAGGGCACAGAACAACAGAAACACCACGAAAGCGGCGCCCGAATCGAGTTCTGTAATCAGTCCCTGAAAAAACAGAACGATCACCAGCGGCGACAGTAAGATGATCCAGCCGGCCACACTCAATTGCATCGCTCCCGTTTCGCCGACGCTATACAGAAAATCGCGGCAGTCGGGAACATAGGCAAAGACGGCAGCCATCAGGGCCGAAACCAGCAAACCGGCAAACATGTAGCCGTAAACGCGGGTCATTACACTGTTTGCAACTTTTTCACTTTCCAAATAAGTACTCATAAATTTTGGTTTTAACCGTGCCGCTTATCCGAAAAAGATTAAACAGGCAACAAACCGGTTTAATTATGAGTTTTTTCGAATAATAGGACACAATGATTATACAATGCTTTCATTATAACAGCCTTGCACAAAAATACAACTCAAAATTTTGTCCAACAAAGCCTTTTAAGAAAGCGCCGAAATGATCCGGCGCTTGCTGATTTTTACAACAACTTTAACGGTTGTGAGGGGTCGGGTTCTTTTTTCAGCGGTGCCGGAGGCGCTTTTTTCGGCGCCCGATACCCCATTTTGTCATCAATATAGCTGCCCAGCTCACGGCCGAAAGTTTGACGGATATACTGCGTCATCTCGGTCGGTTTTTCCTTAAAGGTTTCGGCTGCCGCCTGAGCCTGCAAAACTTCTTCGATCTTGAGAATTTTTTCCAGAATGTCACGTTTTTCGGCCGCGCCCTCAATTCCGTACACCGACGCTATGTTAAACCAGATATATGCCTGATATTCGTTTTTCTGATAAGAAGTTCCGGCAGCCAGAATATTGCCGAGATCCATCATCGCTTTAACGTTCCCCTGATGGGCGGCCTCGCTCAGATACTTGACCGCATTGCCGTAGTTGCGGGGAGTTCCTTCGGCATTGATATACCGTTGTGCCAGTTCATACTGCGCTTCGTCATAAGAAACAGCCGCCATTTTCATCAGATCAAACGCTTTTTTGAAATTTTTCGGTACCACAAAACCGCGATAATAGGAATAGCCGATCATATATTGAGCGGTGATGTTACCGCCATCGGCAGCCTGTTGCAACAATTCGACAATCCGGTTTTTGGAAGAATTGATGTTGGAAGAAGTCAGATAAATAAAAGCAAGATTGATTGCCGCTTCGCCATTGCCGAGCTTTGCCGCCTTGTCAAACATCTGCACCGCCTTGGCAACGCTTTTTTCGGTGCCGATGCCGCTGTAATAAAGACTACCGAGATTGTTGACCGCAATTTTGTCCTCCTGCGCAGCCGCCATCGAATAATATTTGAAGGCCTGTTCGGGATCACGCGCCACGCCGTTTTCGCCGTACAGATACATATAGCCGAGAGTCAGACAGGCATCAACGTCCCCTTCCTCGGCCAGACGCGTCATCCGGTCAAGAAAATTTTCCTGAGGTTCTTCGGGCTGACGGGTAAATTCGGCAGCTTTTTCCTTGCTTTTCAAAAAAGAAAAATTGAGAAAAGAAAACATTCCTTCATCGTCAACTTTCACTTTTTCGGCTTCGGCCGCTTTTGCCGCCGGCGTCTCAACACGGCGGATTTCTTTCGGCTGCGGCGCCGGATCGGCCTTTTTGGGTTCTTCGCCGAACAGATCAATCAACGACATATCGTCAGCAGCGCAAACCGGTGACGTCAACACCAGACAAAACATTAAAAGCATAAATATTTTCGACATGATAAACTTCCGTATATTCTTATAAAAACTTTTTTATAATACATTAAAATTTGACCGGTTCAAACTTTTTTGCAAATTTTCAGTATCCCTTTGCCTTTTCGTCGGCAATTGCTTTTTGCACGGCGGCATTGCCGCGGTCCGTCTGCGGCATCGTTTTTTTGGCAGCCACTTGTTGCGGCGATTTGCGCCCGGTCAAAACCTGAAGAAGATTTCTGTTTTTCTTTTTATCGGTTTTGCCGTCGACGGATTGCTTGATTGCTTCGCGCTGATCGGCGCTGATACCGGTTTTTTCCTTAACCCCGGACTCGATTTCGGCACGCACTTCCGGCAGCAGTTCCATCGTTTGTTCCGGCAGGTATTTACTCAGGTTGCCGGGAGATTTGATGCCTTCTTTTCTGCAGTAGTCGTTTTCGCAGATATTGTCAAAAATTTTATTAATCCGTTTTTGCAGTTCCTGGTCATTACCGATCAGAGTTGCGGACAAATCGCTGGTACCGATGGTGTTGGTTCCAAACTGCGAAATCTGCTGTTTATAGGCGTTCATGGTGCGGCGCTTGTTTTTCCACATTTCGAAGCTGCCTTCCACCATCAGCTTTTTTCCCTCCTTGCTGTCCGGATCCAGTCCTTTGGCCAGCGCTTCCTTATAAAAAGCAAAATCGGGTTCTTTGTCAAAAACCTTCAAAGCTTCTTCCCGCGAAGTTCCTTTCGCGAGTTCGTTGCGATAACCGGCAAGGTAACCGTTGAGTTCCGCCACGGTAGCGGCACATTCGTCATACTGGCACAAAATGCCGTACTGTTCCGGGCTGAGACCCGGCGCATAAATTCCGAGCTTGTCGTTGCTGCGGTGCTGTTCTTCGTGCGCTTTAACCGATTTGTAAACCGCAGATTGCGGGTTGTTGAGATCGGAAAACATCTCCAAGGTGGTTACAAACGTTTTTTTCCGCTGTTCGGGGCTCATTTCCGGATGTTTGTCGGCAAACTGAGCTTCTAATTTGTGGAGTTCCTGCTCATTGCCCATTTCAATGTAAGTCATGACAATGTTTTTGTCTTCGGTGCTGTAGGCTCCTGCCTTGTCCGCCGTTGCCACCGATAACGTATCGGTACGATCGGGTTCGGCATTGGCAAAAGCGTATTTTTCATCCGCCTTCCAGGCCTTATGCAATTTTTTGGGATCCAGCTGAGACTGATCAATAAATTCTTCACCGACTTTATTATAAACCTGACCGTCCTGCTCAACTTGCTCTATTTCGGTCACCCCGAACAAGTTAACCTTTTTCTCCACATATTCGGTTTTGCCTTTTTGTTCCTGAACCGAATCCGCCGCCTGCCGTTCCTGTGCCGCCGCATTTATAGCCGAAGCTTCCAACGCAAGCATCAACATTGCGGTGGATCCACCTTTTTTTACATAATGCTCAAAATCTTTATAAGACATCGGCCGGCTCCTTTTTCAAAGTCGATTTACAAGCGTTATTATACAATAAGCGGCCTCTGAAATCAAAGAATTTTTACGGTTGCAGTTTTTTGTTTATTTTTTGACCGATCCTGATTATAATGCCGCCGAAAATGACAGAAAGGGGATCCCGATCATGCCGGCATTTGAACCGCCCGTTTATACGCTGAAAGGCATTAAAATCCGCTTCGGCAGCAAACAGCTGTTTGAAGACGTGGAACTGTACATCAATCAGGGGGATAAAATTTCGCTGGTCGGACGGAACGGTTCGGGAAAATCGACTCTGTTGAAAATTATTGCCGGACTGATCGAGCCCGATGACGGAGATATCTTTATTCAGCCGAATACCAAAATCGGCTACATGCCGCAAGACGCCGATCTCAGCGGCTATCCGGACCTGAGAGCGGTCGTGGCGTCGGGATTGAGCGAAAATGACGGCAGCAGCGACTACAAAGTGCAAATGTGGATCGAACAGTTGGAGATTGCGGCCGATGCCGATCCGCAAACAGCCTCCGGCGGCGAACGTCGCAAGGCCACCCTTGCCAAAGCCCTGATCAACCAACCCGATATCCTGCTTCTTGACGAACCGACCAACCACCTCGATATGCCGACGATTGAGCAGCTGGAAAAAATTATTGCCGCCTATAACGGCGCGGTGGTGGTTATCAGCCACGACCGGCGCTTTCTGACCAACGTTTCCCGCACCACGTTCTGGCTGGACCGCGGAACGATGCGGCGCAACAACAAGGGGTTCGGCAGCTTTGAAGACTGGCAGGATCAGGTGATTGAGCAGGAAATTATCGCCCAAAAGTATCTCAATAAAAAAATTGCCGAAGAAACGGAGTGGCTGCACAAAGGCGTCACCGCCCGCCGCAAACGAAACATGGGAAGACTGCGGCGCCTGCAACAGCTGCGGCAGGAACGGCGCGAACAGATCAGGCAGGTCGGTTCGGTCAACATGGATATCGAAAATACCGCCTGGCGTTCCAAACTGGTCATCGAGTCCAAACATCTGTGCAAAGCTTTCGGCGAACGGACAATCGTCAACGATTTCTCGGCCAAAATCATCCGCGGCAACAAAATCGGCATCGTCGGTCCCAACGGCGCCGGCAAAACGACGCTGATCAAACTGTTGACCAAAAAGCTGGAACCGGATTCGGGCTTTGTGCGAATCGGCAAAAATCTGGAAGAGGCCTATTTTGACCAGAACCGTTTTTCTCTTGACCCGTCCAAAACGCTGTGGCAAACGCTTTGCGACGAAGGCGATCACATATGGGTACGCGGCTCGTACCGTCACGTTGTCGCCTATCTCAAAGACTTTTTGTTTACGCCCGAACAGGCCAAAGCGCCGGTGGCTGCTCTCTCGGGCGGCGAAAAAAACCGTTTGATGCTGGCAAAAGTTCTGGCTCAGCCATCCAACTTTTTGCTGCTGGACGAACCGACCAACGACCTCGATATGGACACGCTCGATTTGTTGCAGGAAATGTTAAGCGACTATGACGGCACGATTTTGATTGTCAGCCACGACCGTGATTTCCTCGACAAGATTGTCACTTCCATCATCTATATGAAAGGTGACGGTAAAGTTGAAGAATATGTCGGCAGTTACAGCGACCTGCTGGAACGCTTCGGCAAACAACCGGCAACGGCCGCCAAGAACAAACCCGCCGGCAAAAACCGAAACGAACCCTCGTCAGAACGAAAAGAAACCTCGCGCGGACGACTGAGTTACAATCAACAACGCCTGTTACAGGTTTTGCCGCAACAAATTGCCGCACTTGAACAAAAAATAGAAAACGCCAAAAATGACTTGTGCGAACCGACGCTTTATCAAAATGATCCCGACCGTTTTTATGAGCTGACGCGCCAACTGGAAGAATGGGAAAAACAAAAAGAAGACGACGAAAACCAGTGGCTGGAGATCTCACTGTTGGCCGAAGAACTCGGCATCAGATAATCCGGCGCCTTTTACCAACGGAGACGCGAAATCACATAATCGGGACAGGCACCAAACATATTTCCGAGTTCCCGCGTTTTGGTAACGTCGGGAATATAGCCCTCACCGAGAAAACTGACATGAACGCCTTTGCTGACCAAACACCCCGAAAGCTGGGCCGCCGCGGCACCGCGGATATCGGTCGCAATGCTGTCACCGATCATCAATATTCTTTTCCGCTCAATGGGACCTAACGCAGCCAAAGCATATTCCATCACCTGCAAATCGGGTTTGCCGACGGTAAAAATCCGCCCGCCCAAAACCGCATATTGCTCGGCAAGCGCGCCCGAAGCCAAAACCGCTTCGTCTCCGAACGGTACCGACGTATCGTTGCCGACGCACAAAAGCGGCAAATTCAGACTGGCGGCATGACTTAAAACATCGAGATAATCTTCGGTCGTTTTACCGGGCCCGTTTTCGAGACGCCCGGCATATAAAAAGTCCGCCCGGGCCGGATCGGGTACCTCAACATAATCCAAACCGGCAAAAATACCGTTATCGTCGGTCGCTCCGAGATTATAGCAGCAACGTCCCAACTGCCGGCAGCTGCCGTCCGGTACCGCCAAAAGCTGATGTACGATTTCTCCCGCCGTGACCACGGCTTCGAAAAGGCGCGGTGAACAACCGGCCCGATACATTTGGGTGACAATTTCTTCAACCCGACAGGCCGTGTTGCTGAGCAGCACGATTTTTTTGCCGCTTTTACGCAAGCCGATTAAAGCGTCCCACGCCTCGGGAATAATGGAAACACCGTTGTAAAGCACACCGCCCCATCCGCACAAAATGCCGTCATAGGCATCCATGACCTTTGAGATATTAACGATAGGCTTAATCATCTTCATTGCGGAACTCACTCATTTCTGATTATTTTACAAGGATAACAGAGCATTATTAAAAAAGCATTTAAATTGCAAGTTTTATTGTCACTTATAACCCGATAAGCGCAAAATAACCTGATTGGCAATCGTCAGCCCGAAAATCGCGGTAACCGTCGGCAACGACCCCATGGTATGGCGTTGTCGGCCGCCGTCCGAAGGCTTGTCTTCCATAAACAACGCCGTTTCGGGAACCGACACCACTTCGTCCGAGCAAACACAAACAACTTTGCCGAGATCGCATCCGCGTCGTTTGAGCCGTTTACGAATAAAACGCGCCAACGGACAGTTTTTGGTCTGGTTCAACGTTTGCAAACGGATCGCCGACGGATCGGTTTTCAGCGCCGCCCCCATCGATGAAATAAACGGAATTTGCTGCTGCAGCAGATACTCAATCAGACCGCATTTGGGATTAAGGGAATCAATGGCGTCCACCACCATGTCCACCGGCTGATTAAACAACTGTTCCAGGTTGTCCCGATTGACAAACATATCTTTGATTGTAATCCGGCAATCGGGATTGATGTCACGCACCCGCTCGGCGGCGAGTTCGCTTTTTTTGCGGCCGAGCGTTGAGTGCAACGCCAGAATCTGACGATTGAGATTACTCGGCTCCACGATGTCAAAATCAACCAAAATCAAATGTCCGATCCCCGCACGTGCCAGCGCTTCCAACGCATAACCGCCCACGGCGCCGAGCCCAACCACCATCACCGACGCCCCTTGCAGACGACCGAATTTTTCTTCTCCCAACAACGCCCGGGTACGGCCGAATCTCTCATTTTCCATTGATAAACTCCTCGGCGTTGGCGTAAATAACCTCTGCCAGTTGTTGCGGGTCTTGCTGCCGCCAAGCCGCCACTTGTTTTAAAATTTGCGGCAGAAAACACGGCGTCTGTTCTTCTCCCTTAACCGGCCCCTGATACGGGCTGTCAGTTTCCAACAACAAGCGCGAAGCCGGAACCGCACGCGCAATTTCCGCCCCCTGCCGATTGTGCAGAATCGATGCGCTCAGCGACACATAACCGTTCCGGCGCAGAATCGGCTGCAGATGTTCCACCCGTCCGTTAAAAGAATGTATCATAAAAAAGTCGGGCATACGGGACCAAAAATCCTGCAATTGTGCCACCGCTTTGACGGCATGGACCACCAACGGCCGTTTCAGTACTGACGCCGCTTCGATCTGGCGTTCAAAAAGCTGCCGCTGCAACGGCATGTTTTCTTTCAAACCGTCAAGACCGCTCTCGCCGATCAGAGCCTGCGGAAATTGTTCAAACTGTTTGTAAAGGCGTTTTTCCCATCCCGGCTTTGCAGCGGCCACATACCAAGGGTGAATACCAAACGCCGGAATCACCGCTTGCGGATGCCGGGATGCCAGTTCCCCGACCCGCGGCCAGCCGGCCTCCTGCGAAGCGGCGCACACCATCCGGCATATTCCCTGAACGCGGGCGGCACTGACAATATCCGTTGCACAGTTTGTTTTATAATCTTGCAAGTGGACGTGCATATCGATAAAATTCACGCAATTTGACTTTCAGCAGTTTATGATCATTCAGAAAGGATAATAAGCAGAGATGAGTATTTTGACAAGACCGATTTTAGAAATCAATTTAGGCAATTTATGCAAAAATTACCGTTTTTTACAAAAACTTGCCGACGGCGCCGTTGCCGCGGCGGTTGTTAAAGACGACGCCTACGGGCTTGGGGCCGAGGTGATTGCCGCCAAGCTCTACAACGACGCCGGCTGTCGCAGTTTTTTTGTCGCTCACGGCATTGAGGGAGAGAAAATCCGTCCCCACGTCGCAAACGCCAAAATTTACGTCTTGCAGGGAATCGGCGAAGACTCGTTGGAATCGTTCCGCAAGGCCGAACTGATTCCGGTTATTGCCGGGAGGGAACAGTTGGAGTTTTGGAAAGAGCATCGCATTCCCGGCATTAAACCGGTCATTCAGATCGAAAGCGGACTCAATCGTCTCGGCTTTCGCGAACATGAGCTGGAAACGATGAGCCAAGACGACCGAAACTTATTTTCGCTGGTCTTGTCCCACTTGGCCTGTGCCGATGAAAAAGGACACTTTATGAACGAACACCAGTTGGAGAACTTTAACCGTCTCCGTCAAAAATATTTTCCCAAACTGCCGGCGACTCTGTCCGCCTCCGACGGAACGTTTCTCGGTAAAGAGTATTTATTTGACATGGTTCGAATCGGTGCCGCCATGTACGGCATCAACACGGCGCCCTACCGTGAAAACCAAATGCTGCCGGTGGTCAAAATCATGGCCCCGGTATTAGAGATTTCTCCGCTTTGCCGCGGCGAATTCGTCGGTTATTCCGCCACCTACCGCGCTGCAGATGACCGCAAAATCGCTATTGTTTCGATCGGCTACGGTGACGGCATTCCGCGCTCGCTCTCCAACGTCGGCAAAGTCTTTTTCCGCAACGGCGGCAAAGTCTGTGAAGCGCGAATTATCGGCAAGGTTTCGATGGATAATATTATTTGCGACGTTACCGAAGTCGAAAACCTGCAAGTCGGTGACACGGCGTTTGTCGTTGATGATTTTTATACGTTGGACGATATCGGTCGCGATGCCGGAACCATCAGTTACGAAGTTTTGTCCCGCATCGGCAAAAACACCCGTTTTGATCGCCGCTATACCGACTGATTATATTCAAACTGTCAATACGCAGCCGGAAAATATCAATTTTCCGGCCGTTTTGCCGTCATAACCTTCCGTCAATACGACAACAGCCCGCCAAACGGCGGGCTGCATGGTTTAACACAACACGAAAGCGGTTATTTAACCAATCCTTTGTCCTGAAGTTCTTTCAACATTCCGGCGCCAAGTTTTTGCTTGCGACCGCTGATCTGAGTTTCTGCAGAACCTTGTCTCAGATTTTGTGCGGTTCTGGCTCCTTCCAACCCCGGACGATCACCGGTCTGGCTGGTGGCACCGATAATAACCTGATCGTCTTCATCCGTTACCGGATCCTGTGTCGGCACCGCTCTGGTCAGAACAGCGTCACCGCCTTCATTGCCTTTGCGTTCCAGTTCCAACCGCGTATCCGATCCCGTATTCTCTTCGGTAACCACTTTGGTTACAACCTGCTCAGTTTTTTCAACCGGTTTGGTTACAACCCTTTCCTCGCCGCCTTTAACTTCTTCGTACATAACCCGCTTATCGCCGGGGCAGTTGGTGCCCTCACCGATAACCCGAATTCGACGCGTCATCTTCAGGGTTCCGTCTTCGTCAACCGGCAATCCTCTGTATCCGGCCCCGGCAACCGCAAAGAACTTCTGAGCGTCCATACGGCCGTCCTGACGACCGGCTTCGTTCAAGGTACAAATATCCAAAGTCTTGCGCGCTTCTTCCATCTGTTCGGCATTCAATTTGTCACCGCAACCCAACAAGTGATAAATGTTTTCCATCTGTTGGCCGAGGGAACCGGTACCGATCGTACCGTATTCGCCGCTTTTGACCGAAGTGATCGCGGCCAAACGGGAGAATTTGAACAACACCTGTTCGGCGGTCATCGGATTTTCGCTGTCGATACTGAGCTGAGCGGCATAGTGTTCGGCATGGGAATAGAAACGGCTCATTCCTTCGCCGTCGGTGGTATCGAGCTTATCATACCATCCCTTCAGGATTTCAAACTGACGTTTGCTGATCCCCATCTTGTCATTCCACTGTTCCGGAAAATCTTTCAACTCGGTAATACCTTCGTCAACATGTTCCGGCTGCTTATCGTCGTCCTGATTCTGATCACCGTCGCCGATCGGATTCTGGTCGTCGTTTTCATCCTGATTCTGATCACCGTCGCCGGTCGGATTCTGATCGTCGTTTTCGTCCTGATTCTGATCACCGTCACCGGTCGGATTCTGGTCGTCGTTTTCGTCCTGATTCTGATCACCGTCACCGGTCAGATTCTGGTCGTCGTTTTCATCCTGATTCTGATCACCGTCGCCGGTCGGATTCTGATCGTCGTTTTCGTCCTGATTCTGATCACCGTCACCGGTCGGATTCTGGTCGTCGTTTTCGTCCTGATTCTGATCACCGTCACCGGTCAGATTCTGATCGTCGTCATTGCCCCCCAGATCCTGTTCGTGATCGTTAGCATCGACTTCACCGTGGCCGGAACACGCTTCGGCAACAAAAATGGTCACCCCGGCAGTTACGGCCGAAATTCCGAGGCTCCGCCATTCTTTGCGACGTTCTTCGTCATCCTTGGCCGTTGCTACGCCGACCAAATTGCTGGTTAAGGAGCCGATCATGGTTACGCCGCGTTTGAGCATTCTTTCGGCTGCCAGTTTTTTGGCGACTTCGGCAGCCGCTTCGGTGGCAATGTCGGCACCGGCGGAAGCTGCCGTATCGGCGATACCCCAACTGATGGCGGCGGCACCGCAGGCAAACGCTGCTTTGGTCAAGAACTTGCCGTTGGTATAAATTTGTTTATACGTTTTTTTCGGATTTTCTCTTTTCTGTTTATATGCTTCGTAAAAAACCCGGCGTCCGATCGTATAGGCGGCATAAGCGGCACCGCCGACCACCGCTGCCGTTCCGCCGCTGGCTACCGTGGCGGCAAAACCGGCCGCAGCAAGCATATCGGCGCCGATTTCATATTTGTTTTTGTTAATCGCCTGGATGGTGGCGTGGGCAATTTCATATCTGTTTTCCCAAACATGTTTGCAGCCTTCGTGGAAAGCGACAATGCCATCCGACATCTTCTGATTGCAGGCGTCGTAAACCTTGTTGGCGTTGGCACGGAATTTTTGCCACTGGCCGCGCAGTTCTTTGCCCTGATCTTTCAGTTTGGCAAATCCCTGATTGATGCGCATGGCAATTTTCTTGACATTCGCTTTATATTCGGCCAAATGATTTTCGGCATTTACTTTGACGTTGGCACAATAAGCCGCCGCACCGTCGACACCGAGCGAAATTTTATCCAACACGCCGTGGCCGAGGTCCACAATTTTCTGTCTGATTTCTTTTTCGCGGGCCGACAACAAAATTTTGGCTTCTTCGTTGGCTTTCTTTTCGTCCTTGCCGTATTTCTGCTGCATTTCCTGATTGATCTTGGTGGTTTCTGTTACCAGCAGGCTTTGCAAAATTGCCATATCAATTTGGTCATTCAGGGTCTGTTGATAAATCGCTTTGCGGGCGTTTTCATCAGTCGCATTGCGAAACTGTTTTGCCGCCGGATTTTCCGGACTGCTGGCTCCGCGCAAGGCATCTTTGGTGGCAAGCTTGGCAGCAGCGACCAACTGGGCAACCATTTTGTTACGCTGTTCACCCTCAACAACTTTAGTCACCGGCTTGCCGTTTTCTTCAACCGTGTAAGTCAACTCAACCTTAGAAAGCTTTTCACGGGCAGCGGCATAAACCGGGTCTTTTTCGTCCAACGGATTATTGACGGCACTGAGTTCTTCAACCGACTGTGCGGCCGTTGCCAATCCGGCATATAAACTGATATCTATTTTGACTTTGGCTTCAATGTGTTTGAGCAGGGCGGCAAACTCCGCGCCATATTCTTTCTTTCCGTTCAAAGCATTATAAAGTTCATCGACATCGTCAAAGTTGCCGTTCTTAATTTTTTCAGCTGCCTGTTTTGCGTCCATTGCCATTAGTTGTCTCCTGAAAATTGCCATATTTTGTCATATTTGCGTGCAATATACCATAAAAAGCAATTGCACGCAAGTATTTTTTGTCAAGTTTTTGTGTTTTTTTACAATTTTTTAATAATTGGCATCACGAATATGCAACCGTTTTTATTGCATTACTTTATCTTGTTTTTCCTTCCATGCCTGCTGTACGGCCGGATCCATTTCCTGTCTCTTCGGGAAAGCTTTCTCGGTTGCCTCGTTGATCTTGGCCTTTTCTTCGTCCGTCCGTTCGCTGTAAGGTTTGCCTTTGACGACAAAAGAACCGTTTTCTTCAGGCTCGCGCGCAATACTGTCTATTCCGTAACGCTGCAATGCAGTTTCATATACAGCCATCATCTCCGTATCTTTTTTATGCTCGGCGCGGGTATATTTTTTCAACAGAATCTCTGCTTTAGCCTTATCTTCTCCGGTTGCCTTATACCATCCTTTAGCCAAGTTTTCTTCCATTTTGGCTATTTCTGCATCAAACTCGTCATTTCCGGCATTGACGGCGCGTTGACTGTAATGATCGGCAGAATAAACTCTGCCCGAATATTCGACCAAACGACCTTTCGCAATCAAGGGATTCAGTTTGTATTCAACATTTTCCTCTGTTTTTTCCTCAGCCTGGGTTTGAGTTTTGGGCTTCAATTCATCATACATTCTCTGGTCTTCTTCACTCAGGCCCTGCATGGTAACGCCTCCTTTGGCACAGGCTTCAATCAACGCAACCTTGAAAGCCGGAGACATTGTCGCCCCGAGTTTGATGTCCTGATCATTTTCCTTGGCCATCGCAATAACCGCCTTAAAGTGTTCGGCCGAGATTTCCTGTCCTTCCGGCGCTTTAACCGAGAGTTTGTCCGGAGCGGTATAATGAATTTCCGTTCCGTCGGCAAGATTGCCTTTCAATCCCTCGGGCCGGTTGCCGTTTTCGTCCGGTTCGTTATCACGGGTCCATTCGTTATTGTTTTCTTTGCCCCATTTGGTCAGCGCGGCATTATATTTTGCTACCCATTCGGCATCTTCATGTTCATCCGTACGAGGTCCTTCGCCTTCCATCGCGTTGACTTCAACCGCGTCTCCGCTTGCGGCGTTGTCCTCCTCTTCACCGTTGCCCGTACCTGTCCTGGCGCCTTCGGCAGCGGTACCGTTTTCTTCTCCCTGCTGAGACTGACCGCCGTTTGCTTTGCCTTCCTGATAGGTTTTGTACAAGGCTTCGAGCTTTTCCTTATCTTCGGCGCTGAGTTTATCTCCCAGATTCAGGGCCTTGACCGCATCACTTTCATAAAATTCGGAATCGTATTCCGGGCGGTCAAACATTTCGTTGTTGCCTTCTTCCGTTACATTTCCATTATTATCGCTCATGTTTTCCTCCTCTGATACTATTCCTAAAAATTGACCGATTGTTCCCGGTTCAACGTACATTTCCCGGTACACGGCATCTTTGAACTCTTCGTTTTTCAACAAACCGTGCAGTTTTTGCTGTTTAAGCTCTGCCAGCAGCGTTTCCTCAACCTTTTTCTGCCCTTTGGCGGTTGCGCTCAAAAACTGCGGCACCTTGCCGCTGCGCAGCGTTTCGCCGATGCGGGCAAAGGCATCGCCTTCGCCTTTGAGGGAAGCCGCCCGTTTTGAAACCACCCGGACTCCCGCCTCATAATTTTGGTAAGCTTTCGATTTTTTAACTTTGCCGAGCACTTCCATCAGTTGTTCGATTTCCGGCCCGCTGAGGTTTAACTCTGTCATATCACTACCCCGTTGTTAAACTATATTCCCAACATAACACAAAAAAATATTTTTGTCCAGTTTTTTGTTAATTTTGTTGTTTTCATTATAAAAAAAAGAGCCGCAAAAGCAACTCTTTTCAAATTTTTTACGCAAATTTATTTGCGGATGTCAAACACCGCAAATTTTGAACGCAGCGAATTCAGCAGATCCGAATCAAGGAAAAATTGTTCGCAATCGGCATCGGCGGTCGTTTTGTCACTTTCCACCGGACGATATTTCTGTAAAAAATATTTGGTAACGCCGCGGGCAGCCAACTGATCGGCAATCGCATAAATGTCGGCAATCTGCAAAATGCGCGGATCGCAGGTAGTCCGGCATTCGAAGTCGACACCGCTTTGCCGCAGCAGCGACAGGCTTTCTTCGACCTCCCGCAAATGATTGCTGCCGCCGACGGCAATTTGGTACTTTTCTTCCGCCAGCGGTGCCTTAATGTCAAAACCGACCCAATCCGTCAGCGGCAGAATCCGTTCCAGATGCCGGGGGCGATACCCGCCGGTATGCAGGCCGATTTGATAGCCCAGCGCCTTGACTTCGGCCATGGCATCGGCCAGACTGTTTTGCATCAACGGTTCGCCGCCGCTGAAAACGACTCCGTCCAAAATGCCGCGCCGGCTTTGCAGAAATTCGACAAACTTTTCCCAGATAAAAACGTCTGCCGCCGTTGCATCCTGCAAAAAGGCGTTGTGGCAAAAAGGACAGCGCCACGGACAGCCCTGCATAAAAACAACGGCGGCAATTTTCTCAGGAAAATCGACGGTGCTGAAAGTTTCAACACCGCCGATCTTAATCGGGTTTACCATCGCCGACTATTCGGCCGCAACGTTGGTATAGACACCGCAGGCGCAGCTTTCAACAGCCTTGGCTTCGGTGAAATACTGTCTGGCGTAAAATTCCGATTTCTTGCCTTTGTTGAACTCGGAAACCGGGCGCAGATAGCCCATAACGCGGGTCCAGATCTCGCAAGGCTGTCTCTCGGCGTCGCTCAGTTTTACGTCATTGATATTTACAACTGTCATATTTATTCTCCAAATTTATTGTAACATATGGTTAAGGATTATGCAACTTCTGTCGAGGCTGCGGCTTTTCTTTTTTCTGCCATTTTCTCTTCGTCGCAGAGCGGGCAGTATTTGTGTTCCCCGGAAATGTAACCGTGTTTGGGACAAACGGAAAAAGTCGGAGTAATGGTAATGTACGGTAAACGGTAGTTGGTCAGCACGCGTTTAACGATTTCGCGGCAGACTTTGGCGGAAGACACGCGTTGTCCCATATAAAGGTGCAAGACGGTGCCACCGGTATATTTCGACTGCAGTTCCGACTGCAGTTCCAACGCTTCGAACGGATCGTCGGTAAAGCCGACCGGAAGCTGTGAAGAGTTGGTATAATAGGGGTTTTCTGCCGTGCCGGCCTGAATGATGCCGACAAAACGCTTTTTATCTTCGCGGGCAAAACGATAGGTCGCGCTTTCGGCCGGAGTGGCTTCCAAATTGTACATATGGCCGGTTTCTTCCTGAATCTTAACCAGCTTGGCACGGATATAATCAAGGAACTTCTCGGCAAAGGCACGTCCCCACTCATCGGTAACGTCATGTTTACCGTCGGTAAAGTTCATGATCATTTCGTTAATGCCGTTGACGCCGATGGTCGAGAAATGGTTGCGCAGCGTGCCCAGATAACGCTTGGTATACGGGAACAGGCCGTTGTCGATCAGGCGCTGAATCAGCTTGCGCTTAATTTCAAGGGACTTGCGGGCAATGGTCATCAGTTCGTCAACGCGACCGAACAAACCGGCTTCGTTGCCTTTGTACACAAAACCGAGACGCGCGCAGTTAAAAGTGACCACACCGACCGATCCGGTCTGTTCTGCCGAACCGAAGAGGCCGTTTCCTTTGGCCAAAAGTTCACGCAGATCCAATTGCAAACGGCAGCACATCGAACGAATCTGTCCCGGCTTCAGAACCGAATTGATAAAGTTCTGGAAATAAGGCAGACCGTATTTGGCCGTCATCTCGAACAACAACTCGGTATTTTCGTCTTCCCACGGAAAGTCGGGCGTCATATTGTAAGTCGGAATCGGGAAAGTGAACGGACGTCCCTTAATGTCGCCTTTCATCATCACATTGATGTAAGCCTTGTTGATCATATCCATTTCCGGCTTGAGGTCGCCATAGGTAAACGGCTGTTCAACCCCGGCAATCAACGGATGCTTGTCACGCAGGTCTTCGGGGCAAACCCAGTCAAAAGTAAAGTTGGTAAACGGCGTTTGAGAACCCCAGCGCGAAGGAACGTTCAAATTATAAATCAGTTCCTGAAAAGCCTGTTCGACCTGTTCGTAAGAAAGTTCGTCGACACGGACGTAGGGAGCCAGATAGGTATCAACCGAAGAAAAAGCCTGAGCACCGGCCCATTCGTTTTGCAACGTGCCCATAAAGTTGACCATCTGTCCGACAGCCGCCGACAAATGTTTGGCCGGGCCCGCCTCGGCTTTGCCGGGAACGCCGTTAAAGCCTTCGTGCAGCAAATTCTTCAGCGACCAGCCCGCGCAATAAGCCGCCAGCATATCGAGGTCATGAATATGGATGTCGCCGTTGCGGTGCGCTTCGCCGACTTCGGCCGGATAAACGTGGCTCAGCCAGTAGTTGGCGGTTACCTTGCCGGAAACGTTCAGGATCAAACCGCCGTTGGAATAACCCTGGTTGGCGTTGGCATTGACGCGCCAGTCGAGTTTTTCGAGATATTCGTTGATCGAGCTTTCGACGTCAACCATTACCTTTTTCTCGGCGCGCATGCGATGACGCTGTTCGCGGTAAAGGATATAAGACTTGGCGGTAGTAAAATAGTTGGCGGAGATCAGCACTTGTTCAACCACATCCTGAATACATTCAATCGTCGGCAGCGATTCGGTAAATTTGTGTTCCAAAACTTTCAAAACCTGAGCCGTCAGCAAATAGCTTTCCTGCTCGCCGAATTCGCCGGTCGACTCACCGGCCTTGCGGATGGCGTTATAAATTTTATCGCTGTCAAAAGGAACCAGGGTGCCGTCCCGTTTAATGACGTTGGCGATTTTGGTTTCCGTAACTTTGCAAACGCTGTATTCTTTTTCAGACATCGCTGACTATTTTCCTTCCCGTATCTAGTAGTTAACTGTTTTCTGATATACCATATGTGGTATTAATAAAAAGTAAACAATCTATATCTGGTATGCACAACTTTTTTATCAACCCAAAATTTATGATATAAACCGATTAATTATCTGTCAGGAATACTGCACCAAAAGGGGACATTCATCAACCCACAAAAAATTGCGTCAAACTCGTTTTTAGGGTTGACAGTACGGTATCCTTCGGGTTGCGGCAAAAATTTTTTTTAGGCGATGGTGGATAATTTTTTGCAAAAAATGTTTTTTGTCACAAAAACAACAATTTATTTTAAAAGTTAATATACACAAGCCTTACAGCCCGATTGACAGCGCCAAAAGTTTTATCCACAGACAATTTTTAGACGAAAAGAAGAATCTTTTGCAAGTTCTCCTTTTATCAATGTCGGCAGCACGGCAGCAACGCCGGCACCGGCAAAACAGAAGATCTGCCGTCAAAAAGGTTGTAATACGGCGGGAAGTAAATTATATTAGCTTTAGTTTTAGAAGAATCACCATAACAAGGAAAACATGATGAAGGTTATTTACGCGGCGGCAGCCGTACTTTTGTGTCTTCTGGCCCGGCCCGTTTCCGCCCAGAGCAGCGCCGAAATCCGTAAGATCGAGAACTATCTCAACTCGGTTAAAACCCTGGAAGCGCGTTTTGTGCAAAATGCCAGCAACGGCAATGTTGCCGAAGGACGGCTGTGGATCGAAAAGCCCAACAAGATTCGCATGGAATACAACGAGCCCACCAACGTCCTGATTGTCGGCAACGGCGATTTTATCGTTTATCATGACAAAGACCTCGATCAGGTCAGCAATATTGACTACGACGACATTCCGGCGAGCCTGATTCTCGGCAACAACATCAAAATCGACGGCAAGAACATTAAGGTTACCAACTTTTATCGCGATTCGGGAACCACAATCGTCACTTTGGAATATGCCAAAGGCGGCATCGGCCCGATCACCCTGACTTTCAGCAACGCGCCCTTCGAACTGCGCCAGTGGAAAATCGTCGATCCGCAAAGCGTCGAAGTAACGGTTTCGCTTTACGGCAGCAAAATCGACCAACCGATCGCCGACAATATGTTCCGTTTCCGCAAAAGCCGGAGCCCGCTGCAAAACAAGAAAGGACGCTGAAAACTTGACTAAACTCATCAGCTGGAACGTCAATTCACTGCGAATCCGTCTTGACGGCCTCAGACAGATTGTCGAACGCGAAAATCCCGATGTAATCTGTCTGCAGGAAGTCAAGGCCAAACCGGAAGACTTTCCTTTTGAGGCCGTACGCGCCCTCGGTTTCGAACACATTGCCCTTTACGGCATGCCCGGCTACAACGGGGTGGCGATTGCCGCCCGTCGGCCGTTGAGCGATATCCGGCGATACGACTGGGCCGGCAAAGCCGATGCCCGGCATATCAGCGCGGTAACCGCCGACGGAATCGAAGTGCATAATATTTATATCCCGGCAGGCGGCGATTTGCCCGATCCGGAAAAAAATCCTGCCTTTGCCCGTAAACTGGCGTTTATCGAAGAACTGGAACAATATTTCAGCCGCCGCGCCGAGGAGATGCAGAATTGCCGTTTGGTCGCCTGCGGTGATTTTAACGTCGCCCCTTCGGAAAACGACGTCTGGAATCATAAACAGCTGCTGAGAATCGTCTCGCATACGCCGGCCGAAACGTTGCGGCTGCAAAAATGGTATCAGAACTCGGGATTGATTGACGCGGTGCGTCATTTTTATCCCGAACCGCAAAAAGTTTTTTCGTGGTGGAGCTACCGCAATCCCAACTGGCAAAGCAATAACAAAGGCCGGCGGCTGGACCATATTTGGGTCAGTCCGGCGTTGGCGCCGCAAATGCGGGAAGTTTCTCTGCTCAAGGCACAACGGCAGGACCAACGTCCGTCCGATCATGTGCCGGTTTGCTTAATCTTAGCCTAAATTCAACCGATAACCGTTTTCTTCGGTCAGGATAACCTGCCCGGCCGCCGCATCGGATTCGATTTTCTGCCGCAACCGATAAATATGGGTTTCGACCGTATGGGTGGTTGCTTCGGGATTATAACCCCATACCTCAGCCAACAGTTCGGCTTTGCCGACAATCTTTGCGCCGGCTTTATACAAATATTTGAGAATCGCGGTTTCGCGCTCGGTCAATTTGATACGGTTACCGTCGGCATAATGAATTTCTTTGGCCGCAAGGTCAAGCAAACAGCCGTTGAGCGCCAGTGTCGCTTCGGCAGCGGGCGCAGTGTTGATGCCGGCCTGCAACGCCTCCAAAAGATACTCCAGCCGAAACGGTTTGCGAATCACGGTCACCCCCTGCTCCGAAACCGGTTCGGTTTCTGCCGGCCACAACAAAAACAACGGCGTTTGCAGCAACTGTGCGCGCAACTCGCGCGCCGCCGCCGCGTCTTCGTCCACCACCACCGCGTCAAAAACGGTTTCCGCGGCATATTCGTCAACGGTTTCCCAGTTTTGAGACAGGGTAAACTGTTGTTTTAAATCGGCGCTTAAAACAGGATTGCGGGAAATCAGCAAAATTTTAGACATATGCGTTCCTAAAACTTGAGGGCGACACCGCCGATAAAAGCATAGCCGCGGTTACTTTCGAAAGGGTTGGGACCGTCAAATTCGCCGTGAGCAACCGCCGCCTGCAGCTCAATCTTTTTATCGAGCTGATAGCGACCCGACAACTGGATGATTTTGTCTTCGTAGTCACGGTCATCGGCTTTGGAATAAAAATAAGTCAACGACGTTTTGAGCGGCCCGATTTCATAACCGATCCCGGCGTTCCATGCCCAGGCGTCGCGATAACCGTCAAAATACGCCGGGCAACGCCGACAACGCCGGTTGACATCGGCATCTTTGTGACTGACAAACGTCTTGCGAACGCCGCCGCCGACCGTCCAGCCCTTGTAATAAACGCTCAGGCCGCCGGAAAGTTCATTGTCGATATCGGTAAAATGGGCGGCGCCCAGCGAACCGGAAACGCTGAAATTGTTAAATTCCCGATTGTGATAAAGCGAGGCAATATATCCCGATTTGCGGCGATACGACGCGTCGCGGTTGATCAGTCCGTCACGGCTGTAACTTTCGGGGACATAGGTCAAACCAAACATGGTACCGTCGGTTTCCGGACTGATATAAGTCAGTTTGGGCGCGGTGCCGTCGGTGTTAATTTCGGTAGAATTAAGCGTGCGGTAGGAAGTGCTGCGGCGATTGCGCTGCCAGTTTGGGTTGGCAATAAAATTGACAATGTCGCTCTGATTAACGCCCAAAACGCCGGCATCCGGCGCCCCGACTCCCAACTGGTAGGCCGCGTTATAACTTTGTCCGCCGATAAAACGCCCCAACGGCGCATCCAAAATCAAATAAGCTTCTTCTCCCCATGAGCCGTGATTGTAATCTTTCAACTGTTGATCAATGCCGTAGGCCAGATCGAGATAACCGCCCAACTGATAGTCGTCGTTAAAACTGTACTGAGCCAACAAATTGAGGTTAAAGCGCATCGGCAGATGATGGCGCGACTGATGATACGAATAACGTGAATCGGGGTCGCTGTAACCATAAAGGGCCCGAGCTTTTCCCATTGTCTCAAAATTCCATTCTCCGGCGGCGGCGTCACCGGCCCAAATTGCCGCGCAGAGAACGGCAAATATTGTTTTCTTTATCATAATTGACCTCTGTTTTCCTAAATTACCGACAGTCTAGAAATCTATTTTCCGGGTGTCAATAAAATAATTTTTGCTGGACAAAAAACAATTGTTGAAATATAATATAATTATGAAAACTAATTAAAAAATTATTAGATATGTGTAAAAGAGACGAATTGTCTTATTTGAAAGACGAAATTCGAGAAGAGTATCTCGATTATTCATGCTTCGAACTGCACGACGAAATCAATCGCCTGCAGCAGGTTGAACAAACCGACGAAATCCGCCTGCGCATTCAGGTTCTTACGGAACTGTTGCACGACGCCTGTCCCGACCGGGATATTTTCTTCGAAGATTAGCAGATACTTTTCTTTCTGCACGCCCCCCGACTTTCAGTTTGGGGGGCTTTTCATTTTTTGGTGGAAACTGTTCCCGATAAGTCTTATATAATAAGAAGCGAATTAATTTAAATATGAAGGAGACCCGATGAAAAAAATTCTTGCACTGGCATGCAGCCTGTTTCTGGCAGCCTGCAGCCCCGACAAAGCTTCCGACATCAAAGGCAACAACTATATTTTGCTGGATGCGCCGGAAGGGATGGAAATTTCGCTGTCTTTCGACGCCGAAGCGCCGAAGTTTTACGGCCAGGCGGTCAACCGCTATTTCGGAAATTATGAATTAAACGGCAACAAGATCAAATTTTCCGCCATCGGCTCAACCATGATGGCGGCGCCGGAACCGATGATGAAAGCCGAAACCGATTACTTTAAAGCGTTGGACAACGTCGAAACCATCCGTTTTGACAACGGCAATTTGATTTTGTCGGGTGACAGGACGACATTGAAGTTTCAACCGGCAGAAACCAAATAAAAAGGCTTTTATTCAGCCGAAAAAATACGGATCGGCAGGCTAAAAACGTCACAGGCGGAGAATAAATATTTCTCCGCCTGCTTTTTTATTTTATGGTTGTTGCTAAAAATGCCGATTATTTGGCAGCTTTTTTAGCCGACGATTTTTTGGCCTTCGCCGGTTTGGGGTTTTCGTCAAAAGAATAAAGTTCCTCAACCGAAACCGTTTTTTCTTCGACTTTGACCTTGTCGAGAACAAAATCGATGATTTTTTCTTCAAATACCGGCGCTCTCAAAGCTTCGACCGCTTTGGCGTTTTTGAGGTAAAAATCAAACACGGCCTTTTCCTGACCCGGATATTTTTTGGCTTCGTTCATAATTGCCTTGTTGAGGTCATCGGTAGTAACCGTTACCTTGGCTTCGGCACCGACTTCAGACAACAGCAGTCCCAGCTTAACCCGGCGTTCGGCAATCTTCTTGTACTCTTTCATCAGCTCTTCTTCGGGCGTAGTCTTTTCGTGTTCATCAAGCTGGTTCAGCTCTTTGGCACGTTTGTACTGAGCTTCGATCGACTTAAATTCTTCTTCGACCAGGCTTTCCGGCACGTCAAATTTGTAAGCTTCGTCGAGCTTGTCAAGCAAATTGCGTTTGAGTTTCAGCTTGGAGGTATTTTCATAATCGGCTTTAATACGGTTTTTGATGCTTTCTTTCAACGAATCGAGACTCTCTTCGCCAATCGATTTCGCAAATTCGTCATTCAGTTCCACCGCTTTGGGTTCGCGCATTTCTTTAACCGTTACCGCAAAAACAGAATCTTTGCCGGCCAGTTCCTTGGCATGATAATCTTCGGGGAACTTAACTTTTACTTCAACTTTGTCACCGGCTTTTGCACCGATCAGCTGATCTTCAAAGCCGGGGATAAAAGTCCCCGATCCGAGTTCGAGCGGATAATCATTGCCCTTGCCGCCCGGGAATTCGACACCGTCGATCGAGCCGACAAAGTCGATAATCAGAGTGTCGCCTTTAGCCGCCTGATGCGCCGCATCTTCGATTTTGGCGGTTTCGCGACGGGAACTGACGATATACTGCAAAGCTTTCTCAACTTCTTCGGCCGGAACTTCCGCCATCAGTTTTTCAACTTTGATTTCGGAAAAATCACCGACTTTGATTTCCGGCAGGATTTCGGCTTCGATGTCAAACTCAATGTCTTTGCCCTCGTCAAATTTGGTGATGCTGATATTCGGACGCAGCGCCAGTTTCAGCTTGTTTTCCTTAACAACCTGATCGGCGGCGTCGCGTACGATTTCATCCAGAGCTTCGCCCATGACCGAAGTGCGATACTTTTGTTTCAACATTTCCTTGGGGGCTTTGCCGGGACGGAAACCCGGAAGCTTGACATTTTTAGCAACATCGTTCAGTTTCTGCTCGACTTTTTCTTCAAAATCCTTGTGTTCAATAACCACCTGATATTTTTTCTTCAGGCCTTCTGCTTTTTGTTCTGTTACCTTCATTTTCTTCTCTAATTATAAATGTTGAAACCAAAATCTGGTGCGGGCGAAGGGACTTGAACCCCCACGACTTGCGTCATCAGAACCTAAATCTGACGTGTCTGCCAATTTCACCACGCCCGCACTTGTCTAAAATTCGTTCAAAATACTACCCAAAATATTTTATAAATCAAGCCCTAATTCCAAAAAAGCCGCATAAAACGCGTTCTAAACGCTTGCAAAATGTGGAGAAATATGTAATATGCCGCTTTAAGAACGTTTTTAACCTTAACAGGCAAAAATCATGAGCAACATCAACACCAACCCGAGAAAAACTTTTGCGATCATCTCGCACCCCGACGCCGGTAAAACAACCCTGACCGAAAAACTGTTGTTGTTCGGGGGCGCCATTCAACAGGCCGGTGCCGTTAAAGCCCGCGGCGAAAACCGCCGCGCCCGCTCCGACTGGATGAAAGTGGAACAGGAACGCGGTATTTCGGTGGCTTCTTCGGTGATGACGTTCGACTATAAAAATATCACCTTCAACCTGCTCGATACCCCCGGCCACGAAGACTTTTCCGAAGACACTTACCGGGTGTTGACCGCCGTAGACTCTGCAGTGATGGTGATAGACTCGGCAAAAGGCATCGAAACCCAGACCAAAAAACTGTTTGAAGTCTGCCGCCTGCGCAACGTGCCGATCATTACTTTCATCAACAAACTCGACCGCGAAGGGTTGGACCCGTTCAGCCTGATGGACGACATTGAAAAAACGCTGGCGCTTGACGTAACGCCGGCAAGCTGGCCGATCGGCATGGGCAAGGATTTTCTCGGCTGTTATGACCTCATCGGCGACCAGTTGATTTTGATGAACAAAACCGGCGACAAATCGCAGAAAAATGCCACTATTGAAACCTGCCAAGGACTGGATGACCCCAAACTGGACCGGATGCTGCCGTCCCATGCGGTTGCCAAATTGCGCGAAGACATCGAAATGGTACGCGAATTGTGCCCGGCTTTTGATAAAGAAATGTATCTGGCCGGCGCTCTGACACCGGTGTTCTTCGGCAGCGCCATCAACAATTTCGGCGTACAGGAAATTTTGGAAGGACTGCACGCCATGGCACCGGCGCCGCGACCGCAGCCGGCCGCCGAACGCCCGATCAACCCGGACGAAGCTAAAGTCAGCGGCTTTGTTTTCAAAATTCAGGCCAACATGGATCCCAAACACCGTGACCGCATCGCTTTTATGCGCCTCTGTTCGGGACACTTTAAACGCGGCATGAGCCTGTATCAGGTACGAACCGGCAAACCGATTAAGGTTGCCACTCCGGTGATGTTTCTGGCTCAGGAACGTGAACTGGCGGAAGACGCTTTTCCGGGCGACATTATCGGCATTCCCAACCACGGACAGCTGCGCATCGGCGATTGTCTGACCGAAGGCGAAAAACTGCATTTTACCGGCATCCCCAGTTTTGCCCCCGAACTGCTGAAAAGCGTGCGCGCTTTAGACCCGCTGAAATCCAAGCACTTGGGCAATGCCTTGCAGCAAATTGCCGAAGAAGGCGGCGCCAGCGTTTTCAAACCGGTGATCGGCGCCGAGTGGATTGTCGGCGTGGTCGGAGTGCTGCAATTTGAAGTGATGGCCGACCGTATCCGCACCGAATTCGGCATTCCGGTCGCTTTTGAACCGACTCAATATTTTACCGCCCGCTGGACGGATGCGGACGATAAAGAATATTTGAAAAAGTTTATCGATACCAACCGCGCTTCGATGGCGGTCGATCACGACGGCGCCGACGTTTTTCTGGCGCGCAACGCCTGGCATCTGAACAAAGCCAAGGAAGATTTTCCCAAGATAAAGCTCAACAAAACCAGAGAACAGATTTTTTAAACAGTAAACCCCTGTCAGCCAAAGCCGACAGGGGTTTGCAAACTATTCTCCCTGTCTCTTCAGATATTCCTTATATTCCATTTCCAACGGATCCTGATGAAAAACCGCGCCAGTTCCTTCTTATTCTTTTCGGAAACCAGCACAAACTTTGCCCGCTCTTCATCAATCCGGGTGGCTTGTTTCCAACTCTGCCAGCCGGCCATTTGCGCAACCGTTTCCAAAGCCCGATGACGGGGAAGATTCAGTCTCTTTCCCAGTTTACGGGCTTTTTGCTTCAATATTTCAAAATAAATCTGTTTGGTGCTTTTCTGCATCTGCGGCACCATACGGTAGATTGCATCAACATACGCCTGCGGCGCTTGCTGCGTTTTCAAGTGCAGATCGGGGAAGTGCTTCGTCAGTTCTTTTTCGATATCCGCCGCCGCATAATCGGGAACATCGTCTGCCATCACCAGTGTTCCGTCGTCAAACAGAGCGTACCGATTCATCAGCGACAATTCCCGCGGCGCCACGCTGATACAGCGCCGACCTTTGAATATTTCTTTAACAAAAGCATCACAGGCAGCGTTTTCCTCTGCCGTCGGCAGCGGTTGAACCGGCATCGCCGCCGCAGCTTCTTCCGCGGAAATATACCACCCGTACTGTTCGGCGCGGCGATAGAGCGCATCCAGATAAGATTGCGGCACATATTGCGGCTGAAGATAAAGATAATCGGAATAAGTACGCGCAAACTGCGAGACTTTGCGATAATCGTAAATTCCGTAACGGTTGGTCTGATATAAATCGGAAACAATCAGCCGTCCGTCGGCAAACAAAGCCAGATATGAACGACAAGCCGGATCGATCTTCTCGTCACGGCCGGCGGTCAGACAGACATTGCCGTCGGCAAAAAAGGCAAGCTGGGTATCTTGTTTTAAGGCCAGCGGGGCGGTTGAACAAACCACGCGTCCGCAACGCCCTGCGGTTTTTTGCATCGCCACCGATACGTTTTTGACATCGCGGGAAAAATCAAACGTCAGGCATTTGCCGTGTTTGAACAGCTCAACAATTTGCGGATCGGCGGGGGATAAAATATCGTTTGTCATCACTTTAACTCCTCTAACGGGAAACTTTCTGACGCCTGCCTGTCAAAATTCCCTGATTAAAGGATAAAGCAACTGAAAAAAAATGAATTGTCTCGTCCGAGTTCGCTCCGGGCAGGCAGCAAGCGTCAATCACCGCTCTGTTTTCAGGAGAACATAAAACCCTGCCGCTGTCAAGTTATTTGTTCCACGGGCGGTAACCGATGCTGTCCCGTACCGTTTCCGTCCGCAACCGCCCGTCTTTCAGATAAAAGCTGACCCCGCCGGCGCGCTCGAGATCAAAACGGCTGCCGTCAACCGTAATCCCCTTTCGACGCATAACCGCCACCCGAGACGGATACACCGCGTTGGTAATTTCCTGCCTGCTCTTATATTCGGCCGCCGCATATTTGTTCAGCCAGTTTTGTTTGTTCCAGCGATCGGCGCCGGGCATGAAATAAAAACCGTCATCCGTTCGCACCGCCACCGTACGGGCGTCCCGATCCACGATTAAATCGGGAACGCTGACCGTCAAGATGCTTAAAAATCCGACCGCAATCGCCGCAAAGCCCCACATCCGCCAACGGCAACGCCACAAACACAGCCACAGACCGCCAAAAGTAATCAGCAGGAGTCCCCACAACGGCATCGAAACCACGCCGGCCGCCGCATGCGGCAGCGACGCCACCCGAGTGGTGAGGCTGTTGACGGCCGAGAGGCCGCAACCGACCAGTTTAAGCGGCAGCGTTTCCAACCCCAACGGCATCAGCAAAAGCGAAACCAGTACAAAAGGCATAATGACAAAACCGATCAACGGTCCCGCCGCCATGTTGGTGAGGCTGGTATAAAGCGCAATCCGATTAAAATGGTAAATCGCAAACGGCAGGGTTGCCAGCGAAGCCACCAGATCGGCAATAATCACACCGAGAAAATAGGCCCAGATACCGCGCAGCACCCGTCCGCCCAGCGAAACTTCCTCGCCGCTGAGAAAACGACTGAGACGACCGGCAAATTTTTCATAAAAAGCCACCAAAGCCGTCACCGCGGCAAAAGACATCTGAAAACTGGCGCTGATCAGAGCCTGCGGCGAAATCACCAGAACAATCAACGCCGCCCAGGCCAGCGTGCGCATCGAAATCGCCTGACGTTCGAACAACACTGCCAACAGCACCACAAACGTCATCACAAAAGCCCGCTGCGCCGGAATGGCGGCACCGGAAATGACCAGATAAACCGCGCTGATAAAAATTGCCAGAACCGCCGCCGCTTTTTTGGAATTATAACGCAACGAAAGCGCCGGAACCAACGCCATGACAAAACGCACCAGAAAAAACATCAGCCCGGCCAACATACTCATATGCAGACCCGAAATCGACAGAAAATGCGCCAGTCCCGAATCGCGATAAGCATTGATCAGCGGTTTGCTGATCTTGCTCTGATTACCGGCAACAATCGCAACTGCCACCGCTGCCTGATCCGGCGGCAAAACCGCCTCAATCCGCCGTGAAATCGTTTGGCGCAATGCCGCGGCCAAGTCCGAAAAACGCGGCGACGGATTCGGGCATGTCACCGGCAGAACGTCGCTGGGAATATAACCGGCGCCGGTGATGCCGTTAAAAAACAACTGGCGGTCAAACTGATAGCCGCCGACCATGCCGGTTTGAAACAACGGCGACACTACCGCTATCATTTCCACGCAGTCGCCCGCTTTCAGTCCCGGATCCTTTTGAACCATGGTCAGACGATAGCGTCCGGCAATTGCCTTTCCGTCAAAACCCTTCATATCGCTTAGAAGAATCCTCGGTTTACCGCGGTAGTTGGCGTCCAGCTTGTCTATGCGTCCGCTCAAATAAATTTTGCGGTCAGCTGTCGGCGCTTCCAAACGGCTCAGATAGATCGTTTTGAGCTGAATGTTGGCAAAACCCAAAACCGCCAGCAGCAACGGAAACAAAATCCGCAAGCCTGCCGGACGACGTCTCAGCAGCCACGCCGCAACCAGAAGGATTTCCAAAAGACCGAGAATGATCCATGCCGACGGCTCGACCAGCAAAGCAAAATAAATGCCGATCCCGGCGGCAAAAAATACCGGCAGCCACAGAAACCAGCGGTTCTGTTCGGCCAAAAAACAGTTTCTCAATCGAGACCACACCGGAAATTATCCTTATCAGTTACCTATTTATAATATAAGATTTAGTCCAAAAACAGAAAAGTGCCAAACAAAAAATGTTTGACACCTTTCAATCATACTAATCCAGCAGCATTTCAAGCCGCGCTTTAACAGCAGCCATATCCCGCGGATCGACAACGATGACGTTCATCACCAGAGAGGGCGTAAAAGACACCATGTCTTCGGTAACAATCAGCGTACCGCTGTTCTCAAAGGCCGGCATGTACATCGGCAGATCGTCACAAACAAATACGGCAGCTTCGTCATAATAGGATTGCCAATGGTCAACCAGGCGGTCAACGGGATTGTTTTCGTGTCCGATTGCAAGTTGGGGCGAAAACTCTGACAATTCGTCTAACAATTCTTTGATGGTCATAATTTCTCAATAATGGTTATTATCTTATTTATATTCGTTTTTTGTCCAAATGTCAACCGGCGGATCAGAAGTTGCTTTTCAGCCCGATAAAACGGCATTGATTGCGGCCGTCGGAAGACAAGGCCTCGGTCCCCTGCCCGATCAGATCAATCACTTCCGCGCTTCGGTCATAATCGACATGGGCCGCCACCGGATTGACCACGCCGACGCCGAACGCCGACACCGCACCGGTAACATTGACGCTGATGTTGGTTACCTGCGGACACATGCGGGAATCGATATAGTTGTCGACAAAATCGGGTTCAATCGCATAGGTCAGAAGGTCGTTGGGATCGTTGAACGCCACGATGTTAAGGCGGCTGACGGCGCGTTTGGCATAATTTTTGCCGCCGGGCGTGCAATAAGAAGGTATCTGGTTGTTGACCGGGGCCGGATTTGCCCGCATATGCAAAAGCGGCAGTTGGTTGGCCATCATAAACACCGTCAGTTTTTTGTTTTTCAGACGCGCCGACGCCGCATTTTGCAAAGACTGTTCGACCTGATCCAGATTTTCGATCATCGCGGTAAAACTGTCGATAAAAATCTTGCTGCCCAAACTGTGGGTGATAAAAACAACGTTTTGTTCGCCCAGCGCCGCCATTTGTTCGGAAGCCGAAATCCGGCAGCTTCCTTGTTGATAAGACGGCAGATCCTCCCAATCGGTTCGCAGCATCCAGCACATTGCCTGAGCGGCAGATTGCAAAATCAGATCACGGCCGCTGCTCATGTAAAAAACCGCGTCCGGCAGCGCGTTGTCCAAAAACTTTTTCATCATCTGATTAAAAACAACCCGCCGGCTCGCATACAGCTGCGAATAATCATAGACCAGCATTTGTTTCTGAGCCGCGGTTATTTCCGACCATGTCAATTCGTAGAACAGAATTTTTTTCTTCATTTCGCGATCGGCCAAAAAAGTCACCCGCAAATTGCCGAGATCGGTGTTCGGATTATCGAGACTGCGCAAGGCAATATTTTTGTTGGAACGCGACATCACGTCCAATCCCAAATTTTGCGCCAGATTTTCCTGCAACAGCAGCGAATAGCCGGGATAATGGGTGCCGATGCCGTGAATCATCAAAATTTTAATCGGCTGTCGCGATTGCAGATGACTGTCGACGCCGGCAACCTGATGACCGGTGACAATGCAGGGCCCCAGATTGTTAACGGTTTGAGTTTCGCGCAGCAATTCTTCGGCAATTCCGCGTCCGACGGCCCGGCAGCCCGCCGTCAAAACAAAAATGATCAGCAAAAAAATGATTTTAGGCATTTAAATGTTCCAAATTAACAAATTATGGGCTATGATTAATTGATATAATCTTATTTCAGCAAAATTAAATATGACAAGGATGGGAAAAATGGCCGCCGATTATTCGATGCTTACAATCGTAAACCAGCAAATTCAAAACCTGTACAAACAGGTGAAGGGGCTGAGTTGCAACAACACCACCGAAATACTCAAAACCGGGGCAATGGTCGACAAAATGCTGATGCAGTATCGTGATAACGTTGAACTGCTGATTTTGCAGGCCCATTTGGAAATTCTCAATTCCCGCGAACAACGGGCGCGCGCCATTGCCTCGCGGGTATGGGAACTGGGCGGAAACATTTCGCTGCTGTTTGAAAAAATGTATCTGGACGACCTGATCAACCTCGGTATGCTCGAAATGGCAATGATGCTGATCAAACCGCATTTTGAAAACCTCAATCAGGATATCGACGTTTTTCCGCTGGAAATGATCAAATTCGCCCTCATTACCGGCAGTGTGCCGCTGCTGAAAAAGTTGGCGCTCCTTAATCCTGCCGAACCCTTGTTTGCCGCCCTTAATCAATTTGCCGACGCTTACCGCGTCAACAATTACGAGGAGCATTTCAAAAATATTCAGAGGATCGTGATTGACACCTTCGGCCGCGAGATTTGCGCATATGATTACAATATATATACCAACCGCGGTTTTACCGATCTGGAAATTGTGCTTTACTTCAGCAACTATAACCTGGAACTGAAAAAATATCAGACCCTGCTCAATACAAAAATCGACGGATATTGCCTGACTTCCGGTGTTAAGCGAATTCACAATCTCAGCTTTGTATGCCGCAACATCAAGGACCACCCGAAGTTCTGATCGTTTTTTCCGCAGGCAAAACCCCCGTCTTTCGGCGGGGGTTTTAATTTGCAACCGTTTTTTATTTGGCCGGCGTAATAATCTGCGGCAGTCCCTGCGCTTTGCGTTTGCTTTCCGCCTGTTCAATCTTGGCAAACAATTTACGCCCGGAATTGCGCAACAGCTTATGCAGCAGTTTTTGAGCAATTTCCTGTTCGTTTTCGCCGTTTTCAAACAAGACAAAACGATTTTGGTGCTCGGAGAACGAGACGGATGCCGATTGCATTTTCAACTCTAAAGAAACCACCATCTGGATCCGCTTGGTTTGAGAATTCAGAGCATCAATCTTGGCTTTCAGCACCTTGGGCTGCAGCACATAGGCCGCGCTTCCCGGATTGTCGACCAGCAAATAGCCTTCGGTATCGGCAAACATGTCTTTCAGCACCTGAGCCGATTTTGACGAATGCGTGTTGTTGTTGAACTCGACCGGGCTGACATAAACATAAGCCTTTTCGGACACCGCCGGAATCGCTGCCGCTTCGGCAGCCGGGGCGGCAACTTTCACCGGAACGGACACCGTCGGTGCCGCCGTTTCCGGTTCGGGCAGATTTTCGGGCGGCGGCGGCAATTCCCCGGCGGTCAGATAATCGTTGGCTTCATCCTCAGCCTCTCCGCCGTAAACCACGGCCGGTTCTTCGTTCCCGGTTTCGCTTCCGACCTCCGTTTCCTGTTCGGCCACCAGTTCTTCACGGCCGTCGTACAAAACTTCCGAATCGGGTTCTCGGGACTCTGCCGCAACCGGATCGTCCGCTTCGGTCAGCACTTCTTCCTCGATCCCCGCCGCTTCTTTAATATCATATTCCGGCGCCGGATTATGGGGGGAATAGTTGGCAATTACGGTTACGATATCGGCTGCCGGAATCGCCCCGGTTACCTTAACGCACAATTTATTATCGTTTTGACTGACGGTACGCACCATCAGGTCTTGCACATAATTGTCGACCAGATTATAGACGATAACGTTAAAATCGTGTTCCAACATACTGGAACGCAGTTCGGAAAGGCTTTCGACCTGGCTCACCGCCTTGTAACTGGCTTTATCGGTTACCCGGACGCGAATGCTTGACTTTGACTGTCCGGGAACGAATTTTTCACAGGCTTCGCCTTTGATTTTCACCAAATCGGCCGTACGGGCCGAAAAGGCCAGCACACCGAACAAAGCCACCGATGCTGCAAACAAACCCGCTTTCAATTTACCACCAACTTCTGTCATCATTTTGAACCTGACGGATGGTTTCCATCCAACTGCCCACTTCATTGTTGTTTTGATCAAGCAGGATCATCTTATATTGCAGAAGACTGCCGGGCATTCCTTCGACATTCAGGCGGCTGACGACAATGTCGAGCCAGTAGTCGGCGTCTTCCTGTTTATTGACCAGCGTAAAGGCTTTTGAGCCGTCAATAATCTCACGGGTAACGCGGCGCGAATGCGAAAAACCGTCCGGCACATGACCGGCACCGGCTTTTTTAATCTGCATCACATATAATTTCGG
Organism: uncultured Alphaproteobacteria bacterium; assembly: GCA_910587405.1. Classification (GTDB taxonomy): domain Bacteria; phylum Pseudomonadota; class Alphaproteobacteria; order RF32; family CAG-239; genus JAFUYI01. The sequence goes on along the minus strand of CAJUKS010000006.1, from coordinate 15,313 downwards.
ACGTGCCGGCCGTTCGTAAATTTCGGTGGTTTGGTCCAACATCTTGTTGGTGGCACGAGCGGCGACCACGGCATACAACTGCGACGCCGAAGTCTCTTCATACAGGTTACTCAGTCCGTAGGGCGTTTCGGTCACAAGGTGCGGCGCAGCGGTTTCGGGTTCCGGCTGCGGATGCTGCCATGCCGTACATCCGGCCAGAACGCCGGCGGTCAGAATAACGAATATTTTGTTCATGAATTTAGCCTTCCTTATCAAATCAGTTTATGCGGAGTATAAGCAACTTTTATTATTTTCTCAATCAAATTTTTGTCGGGGGCGGGAAAAATCGATAGTTTTATTGCTTTTATTTTTTTTCTGTTTTATATTCGGCATTAGATTTTTAACATCTCAACAAAGATTTTAAGAAAATGGTTTTGACTTTTACGGTGATTCTGCTCGGACTGCTGCTGTTGGTGCCGCCGCTGAAAAAAAACAGTTTTTACATGGTACATACCGGCCTGGTTATTATGGCAGCCTATTATGTCGAAAGCTTTTATTTCACCACCACGCCCTTCCATCCCAAAACGCTGCTGTTGTTTCTGGTTTTTCAGCTTGCTTCAATCAACCTGATCACTTTTGTGGCTTACGGCGTCGACAAGCACGCAGCCCAAAGCGGGTCGTGGCGGGTACCCGAAAGCACGCTGCACACTTTGGAATTTTTGGGCGGCTGGGGCGGTGCTCTGTTGGGACAAAAGTTTTTCCGCCACAAGTCAAAAAAGAAAAGCTATCAGACTTTTTTCTGGATGATGATGCTGTTTGAGGCAGCGCTGGTGTTTGTTATTTTGAAATTTTTAAGAATAGTTTAGGACGACTGATGAAAACACAGGACTTTACGCTGGAGCCGAACGGCAGCCGAAACTTTAAATTCTCCGATCACTACAAACAAATGTGGCCGTTTGTCAAACCTTATTGGGTACGCGCGTTGCTGGCTATTTTGATCTGCATCCCGGTCGGTGCGTTGGACTCGGTGGTCGCCCTTGCGCTCAAACCGTACATGGACGACGTTTTGGTCGACAAAAGCGCTTCTTCCCCCGCCTATATTCCGGTATTGATCGTTGCGTTCACAACCGTCCAGGGCTTTTTGAACTATGCCGCCACTTATCTTAACACCTGGGTCGGCACCAAAATCAACCATGATTTGAAACGCGCCCTGTTCAAAAAGCTGATGGGACTGGAACCGGGCTTTTACGACCGCAACGCTTCGGGGATGGTAATACAGCGCTTTTCCGCCGATGCCGACACCGCCTGCACCGGTCTGCTTGACAACCTCAAACTGTTCGTCTCGCGCTTTTTTTCTTCGCTGTCGCTGATTGCGGTTTTGATCTACAATTCATGGCAATTGTCCATCATCGCCATTGTGGTCCTGTTATGCGCCCTGCTGCCGCTGGCTCAGGTTAAACGGCGGATTAAAGGCATCATCAAAGACACCATTAACCGTTCTTCGACTATTTTGACGCATTACAACGAAAGCTACGCCGGCAACAAAACCATCGCCTCTTACAACCTGCAGGAAAAAATGTACCGTCGTTTCAACGATATTTTGCGCTCGTTGTTCAAACTGACAATGAAAATGGTACAGAAAACCGGTTGGATGACGCCTCTGATGCACGTGGTGGTTTCAATCGGCGTCGGTGCGGTGATCGGATACGGAAGTTATCTGATCGTTAACGGCACCATCAGTTCGGGCAATTTCGTTTCTTTTATCACCGCTTTGATTATGCTGTACACGCCGGTCAAAGGCATCGGCAAAAACTTCAACAATGTTCAGGTCTCGTTTCTGGCAATTGAACGAATCGTGGAAGTTCTGGATCTGGAACCGGCAATTGCCGATAAAACGGACGCCAAAGATCTGACCGAAATCAAACGGGAAATTTCCTTTAATCACGTCGGTTTTGAATATGTTGAAAACACCCCGGTCTTAAAAGATATTAATCTCAAAGTCAAAGCCGGTTCTACGGTGGCGCTGGTCGGCAATTCGGGAGGCGGAAAAACCACCGTTGTCAACCTGTTGCCGCGCTTTTACGATGTTGCCGAAGGCTCCGTAACCATTGACGGCACCGATATCCGCGATTATTCGCTGCAATCGCTGCGTGACAAAATCGCCGTGGTTTTTCAGGACAATTTTTTGTTTTCGGGCACCGTCAGAGACAACATTCTGCTCGGCAAACCCGATGCCGACGACCAAGAGATCAAACGGGCCCTCAAAATGGCCTATCTGGAAGAGTTTGTCGACAACCACGAAAACGGTATGGATTGTGACATCGGCGAAAGGGGGGCGGCGCTTTCGGGCGGCCAGCGGCAGCGTTTGGCAATTGCCCGCGCCCTGATCAAAGATGCGCCGATCGTTATCCTTGACGAAGCGACGTCGGCTCTGGACAACCGTTCGGAAGCAGTAGTACAAAAAGCGATCGACAACCTGATGCAGGACCGTACCGTATTTGTCATCGCCCATCGTCTGTCAACCATTCAGAACGCCGATATGATCGTTGTGCTCAATAACGGTGAAATTGTCGAAACCGGAACCCACGATCAACTGATGCAAAAAGACGGCGGCGCTTACAAGGCTTTGTACGAAGCCCAGTTTAAGAAAAAATAAGTTCAAAAGCCCCGATTTTCGGGGCTTTTTTGGCATAAGACTTTCTCTCGCCGGGCAATCGGTCAACCGAAAACACTTTTAACGGTACAATTCCGGCAGCGGCTGCGCTTCTTTGGACGATTGTTTTTTGCGGTTGCGGCTGACGTCGGCAAAAACGTTCATAAACTTTGCGGCATCAAAACCTTCCGGGGTCCCGGAATACAATGCTTTGCGCAATTGCTGCAGTTGAACGGCAAACTGAGGATCTCCGCTCAACTTGGCGATATCGTCCAAATTGCGGACCTGTGCCTGAGGATATTGTTTGCGTCCCCAGGCCATAACATTGTCGCGAATGGCACGCAAATCATTGCTGCGAACCGCTTTTGCCACACTGACCGGGGCCGCGGGGGCAACGGTTTCTTCCTTGTTTTTTTGCCGCGGGTGACGCAGCATCCACAGGCCGAACAACCCCGCCGCTGCCGCAATTCCGGCGGCAAAAGCCGTCACGATATACCATATGACCGGGGCCGGCGCCGCATTTTTCAGCAGCTTGACTTCGTCTTCGGCCAGCGTTTTCAATTGTTCGCCGCGAGACGGCGCCGCGGAAGCGGTCTCTTCTGCCGTCGGCAATGTCGCGCCCGGTGCAACTTGGACCGTCACCGCCGGCAAAACCGCTTTTTCCATTTTGCCGCTGTCAACGTTATACCAATGGACCGTTATTGCCGGAATTGTCAAGGGACCGCTCTTTTCCGGGATATACACGGTGTTGATTTTCATCACCGAAACCACGTCACCGTTTTTAACCTCGCTTTGAATTGCCGGTTTCTCCGGATATTGTTTCACCCCGGGGATTTCCGCAAACTTAATTTTCGGCAGCTGGGTATCGATTACACCGGTAACACGAAGGTAAATTTCACGGTTAACCGCTTCGCCGCTTTTAAATTGCGGCAGTTTTTTTTGCCAATCGGAATAAATTTCCGCCTTTTTGGCCGGCAGCCACCAATAACCGTTATTTTCCTCGGGAATTTTGCCGACTTCGATGCTGATCGGGCGGGCTTTGAGAGTGACCGGCACGCGGGCGCCGAACATGCCGAGACCGAACGCATCGTCGTCCAGGCCGCGGAAAGCGCCGAGAAGGCTCTGCACAGAGTTGTTACGATGTGCTTCGGGATCCAGATAATAGCCTTCAAACCGCACCTCCGGAATCACCAGGCTGCCGCTTTTTTGCGGAAACAAGGCATAATTAAAAGTGATTTCCTTGACTTCGACACCGTTTTGAATTTTCGATTCGATCCGCGGATCACCGAGACTGCGGATGATCCACTCATCGCCGCCGCCCACCGCCATAAACTGCGGCGCATTGCCCTGCAGCGCTTCCGAGGTCGTTATCTTAAAACTGTAATTTATCTGCTGCTGCACCAGCGGATCGGCATTATCGATACTGCGGCTGACCGCAAACCGCGGTGCCGCCGATGCATTTTGCAAGTCATCCGGCATTGCGGCCGGATCAACCACTTTCAGGCTGATCGCACGGCTGGACGCATTGCCGACCTTCAGAGGGGGAATGGTATAAGTTCCGGCCTGATCGGCTGCCATCGATACGTTCCAAATGTAAGTCTTTTTCATTTGACCGCCGCTGTAGCTTCCCCGGTAGGAGTTGGAGACCATATACACATTAAAATCACGGTTCAACACCGAAAAATCGGGACGGCTGCTGCCGGGATCGCCGTCATATTCCAGACTGAGGACAAAAGTTTCTCCGGCAGGAACCGGATTGCGATTGACTTTGGCGGTCAGAACCGCGGCTTCGGCCTGACTAATCATCAACAAATTCAAGACGACGAATAAAATCCATTTTTTCATAGTCAGTTGTCCTTATAACGGTTTTTGAGATACTCTTTACGGATAAAAGCCCGCAACAAGCCGCCGCTGTCCTCGGGAATGTCGCGGAACTGCTGTTCGCGCGCCTGAGCCGCCTCGGTATATTCGGGGTCTCCTTTCTCCGGCGGTTGGTTGCCTTCGGCCTCGGCCTGCGGCTGTTGATCGCTTGACTCCTGCTGTTCCTGCGGTTGCGCGACCTCGCTTTGACGACTGCTTTCTTCATCATTGCCGCCGGACCGGTTCTGTTCCGCCGGACGCGGCTGCGGCATTTGTTGCTGCTGTGTCTCAGTCCCCTGCCCGCCGGCAGAAGATTGACGGTCCGGATTCTGATCGGACTGACGGTCCCGATTCTGCTGCCGCGTCTCCTCGGAAGACTGTTCTCCCGACGATTGTTGTTGCTGCTGATCGGGCTGCTGCCGGTTCTGTTCCTGATTTTGTTGTTGATCCGGCGATTGCTGCTGTTGCTGCTGTTGTTGCTGCCGTTTCAGGTATTCAAGATTAAATTTGGCATCTTCATGCGCCGGTTCCAGCTCCAGAACCTGCTCATATTTGGCAATTGCTTCTTCGGTTTTGCCGCCTTTGGCCAGCACGTTTCCCTGATTATACAGACTTTCGGCATCGTCACCGGCAAAATATTCGTAAGCGCGCTCAAAATTACCGGAACGGTAATAAGCCGAAGCCTTCCAGCCCGGATCTTCAAAACCGGCGGCCGCCTTTTCAAAATCCTGATTGTTAAACGCTCTCATCGCCTCTTGGTTGTTATTGAGGAAAAACCCCGCCTGCGCGTTGTGGACAAACCCCAACACGATTGCCGCCGCCATAATGCCGCGACGGAAAAAATATAAGGCGCAAAGCAACGGAACAATCAGCAGATAATAACCGGCGTCTTCCCAAATTTCGCGGTTATTGCGGCTTTGTTTCAGTTTTTGAGCCGTATCTTGCGACAGGTACGCCGCAAGGCGGTTGATACCCGAAACGACGTTGACGGCGATGCCGCCGCCTTTTTCGGCAATCATTTTCAATTTGTCGGAACCCGCCTGATTCGCAATCATGGTGCTCACACGGTAACCTTCAGCTTCAGCGGCGGCCGCCGATATCATCGCCAGATTGAAATCCTGTCCGACATCCGCGGCCAAAACCACGATATTGCCTTTTTGATATCCCGACTCGCGAAGACGCGCCACCGCATAATCAATCGCCCGGTTAAGACGGTCGCCGTTTTCAGGCATGATATCCGGCACCACCGCGCCCAGCAGGTTGTCAATCACGCGGCTGTCTTCCGTTAACGGGCTGATCAGAAACGGTTCTTCGGTATAAACAATCAGGCCGCTTTGCGCATTGCCCAACTGTTTCAAAAGATCGGAAACGGCATATTTAGACCGGGTCAGACGGTTGGGGGTAATATCGGTATTATCCATATCCGAAGACATATTCAGCAAAAACATAACCGGATTTTCCGGTGCAAACGCCGGAACGTCTTTTTTCTGCCACGCCGGCCCCGCCAAAGCGACAATGGCACCCGCCATACCGACAAACAACAGGTTGGCCACCAGACTGCGCTGACGTGACGATCCCCGTACCAACAGAAAATCCAACAGTTTCTGATCACAAACGCCTTCCCAGGCCGAAACGTTTTTCAGACCGGCAAAAAAGCGCAAATAACCGGCAAGCGGCAACAGCAAAGCCAACAGCCACCACGGACGCAGAAAATGAAAATTGTTGATAAAATCTTCCATCTACAGTCCCTTTCTTTTCAAAAAAACGGCCAACAGCGCCAAGATCAGCGCCCCTGACAGCGGCCAGTAAAAGAGGTCTTTGGCCTCGCGCACAAACTGATCTTCGTTAACGGTCGGTTCCAGGCGGTCAATTTCGTCGTAAATTTTTTGCAAACCGGCGGTGTCACTGGCGCGAAAATAAGTTCCTTTGGTTTCCGCCGCCAACTGTTTGAGACTTTGTTCGTCGATCCCGCCCTGCGGCGCCAGCCGGATACCAAACAACGATCCCATAAACGAATCTTCGGCACCGACGCCGATGGTATAAATTTTTACTTTTTCGTCACGAGCCAGATTGATCGCCTGCGCCATGCTGAGACTGCCGTCATTATTCTCGCCGTCGGTCAGCAGGATAATAATTTTATCGTCGCTTTTGCCGCTTTCGCGAATGTTTTTCAGGGCCAACCCGAGAGCATCGCCGATTGAAGTGGAATTTCCCGCCATACCGGCATCCATTGCCCACAAAATATCATTGACCGACTGTTTGTCAAAAGTGACCGGCGACTGCAAATAAGCGCGGGTTCCGAACAAAATCAGTCCGATACGGTCGTTGGGGCGCTGTTTGATAAAATTTCCGGCCGCCAGTTTCACCGCCGTCAAACGGTCGATCCGTCGGCGGTTCAAAACAAAGTCGGGTTCCCGCATTGAGGTGGAAATGTCCATCACCATCATAATATCGCGGCCGTAATCCTTAATCCGCACCGGTTCGCCCAACCACTGCGGACGAGCGGCGGCGACAACCAGCAAAATCCACACCAGCGACAGCAAAGCCAGCCCTTTCGACCAACCTTGACCGCCGTCGGCAGACTGTCGCCACAAACTGCCCGATTTGAGATTGATCTGAGCAATATCTTTTAAAAAAGGCACCCGCAACGCATCGCCGTGCAGTCCTTTGACCGGCGGCAGCCAGCGATACACCGCCCACGGCAGCAGCAACAGCACAAACATCCAGGGATACAGTAAACGGATCATAAGTTTTCTCCAATCCAGCTGCGACAAAAACGATAAAGGTCGGCTACATCGCTGCTGTCATAGGTCTTTGAAGCCGCGTTCATATAAGGAGCATCCAGCAAAAGCCGTGCCGCCTTGCCGGAAATTTTCACTTTGGAATGCCGATTTAAGAACTCAATCCAGTCAATGCCGAACAAGGCGGCCGCCGACTTGTATTTATAAACGCAGATCCGACGCAAAATCTGCGACATCTTAACCGCCGATGCCGGATCGGGACGGCGGGCGTTTTCCAACAGCCTGAGCGCATAGCGCTTTTTGCTCTTGCGCAATGCCACCCTTATCAGCCAAACGGCAACAACCAGCGCTGCCAGCACGGCCAACATCATCCACCAGCCCCAGGCCAGCGGAAAAAACGATATTTCGGTGAGCGGCAGGTGAATGTCGCGCAGCTCCGGTAAATTGTCCTGCATTGATCAACGCCTTTTTTGTTTTATCTGTATTAAATTTAAGTTTTAATCCGCCAAATATCAAGACTTGTTTATATATTAAACAGAAAACCCGGCTCAAAGCCGGGTTTTCGAAAAGCGATTGCGGTTTAGGAAACATGGTTGGAAATCTGCTCAATCAAAACCGTAATGTTGGTGATAAACAGCTTGACCGAAATCGCCAACAAAATGATCCCGAAAAACTTTTGCAGCATATAAATAAAACTGGGACCGAGCTTTTTCTCAATCAGCTTGGCGAGACGAATCACCACGTAAACCACCAGCATGTTAGCCACAATGGCCAGCAAAACGTTAATGTTGGCAAATTGGGCGCGAATTGTCAGCAGCGTGGTCAAAGCGCCGGCACCGGCAATCAGCGGAAACACCAACGGCACAAACAGCGAATCTTTGGGCGTATCCGGCCCTTCGCGAAAAATCTCGATATCAAGAATCATTTCCAACGCCATAATAAAGATAATCAGCGAACCGGCAATCGCAAACGACGACATGTCAAGTTTGAACAAATCCAGAAAGAACTCACCGATATAAAAGAAACCGATAAACATCAGAAAAGACCACAAGGTAATCTTGTCGGCATTGATCTTCTTTCCGCGCTTCTTCAGCTTAAGAATGATCGGAACCGACCCGAGAATGTCAATCACGGCAAACAAAACCACAAAAGCACTGATAAACTGGCGCATGCTGAATTCGGAAAACATCTGTACCTCTTTGAAAAAAATTAAAAACCGCACTTGTCTTAACACTTTTGCAAATGCAGTCAACAAATTTTAATCATAAAAGGCGGAATTTTTGTTTATCGTATAAATATCCCGATTCTCAGGCAGATTATACCACACATACATCAGATTGCGGTCGGGACAGTCCGCGCGGCACCAGGCGTCATAATTGCCGATCACCTGACGTTGCAGGCGGGACGGAAAAACCAGCCGAATCGTATTATCCAGTTTTTGTGCCAGCGCCGAAGAAAACGACGGCGAACTGACAATATTCATCACCACCATACCGCCGGGCGCCACCCGCCGCCGTACCCGCGCAAAATACTCGGCAGTTACCAAATCAAGCGGAATAATATGACGGCTCGAATAAGTGTCGAGAACAATCAGATCGTACAATTCCGCGCTTTCTTTCAGAAACTGGTTGGCATCCTGAACCACAAAGCTTTTGTTGGGTCCGAGTTTTTCCGATAAAAAATATTGCTCGGAAATTCGCTGCAACGAAGCGTCGACGTCCACATAAACATAACGGTTATGCCGATCCTTGAGTCCCATCGTAAAACCGCCGGCGCCGACAATCAGGATATTCTTGGGCCGGCCGTCAGCCGGCAAAGGCGCGATAAAGTTGTCCTCGACAAAACGAACATAATCAAAACGCAGCGCCGGATCATCCGAAACTTTGGAAGCGCCGCCGCCGTTCATCATCATAATTTTGGAACGGCCGCCGTCGGCTTCCTCCACCGATACCGTCGTCACCGCATTGTTTTCGACAATATGATACAATTCCGCCAACAGGCCGTCCCGGTTCAGCAACACCGCCGCCAGCATGATCAACCCGGCAACCGTATAATTGCGCCAGCCCAGCATCCATGCCGTCAGAAGCGTTACCGCGGTTATCAGCATAACGGTATGGTTAACCCCGATAAACGGCATAATCAGCAACGTTGTCAAAATCGATCCCAGCACCGAACCCACCGTATCGACCGCCATGATTTGACCGGTATTGTTACGATCAAAACGATTAAGATAACGACTCAAAACCGCGGTGATTTTTCCAAACAAATAAGGTGCCGCCGACAACAGCAGCAGCGAATAAACAAACGTCTGCACAATGTTGGAGCGTACACCAACCGCATTCATGGCTACAAAATAAAGGTCAATCAACAGGTAAGAAGAGGCCAACACCGTCATCACCGCAATGATGACAAAATCAACCGCCAGCACCCGGCGAATCCGATTGCGGCGAATCGGAACCACCGAACCGCGATAATAACCGAGTGACATAAACGCCAATATAATGCCGATGATAATTGAGGCCGTTACCGCGGTAGAACCGACAAAACCGCTCAACTGGCGCATTACCGCCAACTCCAGCGACAAGCTGGCGAAGCCCCCGGCAAATACCGCCGCAAACAAAACATATTTCAGATTCCGCACCGTTCAGTCTCCCGCTTTCGTTTTTTCAAAGTTATAGGCAAAGCGGATATTATGCAACAATTTTTCGGCAACGCCAAACTTATCCGCTTGACCTTGCGGGGAAAAAACGATAACGTAAGGCGTACGGCTCCTTTCTCAAAAGAGGTATGCGATGCGAACGGAAACCAGACTGGAAAAATATCAGGAACAGTTAAAAAACACCCCTCATCCCGGGCGGTTTAATTTGTACGCTTTTGTCTTCAACTCGTTTTACTATCTCTATGCCGCCATGCCGGGATATTTTCTGCTGTATTTTTTCGGCAGTCTTATTCTGATGACTGCCAGTTATGCTGCCGTTCGCAGTCTTTGGGTTATACCGCTCGTGATGCTCGGAACCAGGATCGTCAACGCTTTTTCAGCCGACCGGATCCGTCTCCGCCACATCCGTCGTTTTATTGAACGTAACCAAGACGTCAATTACAGCCGCCCGGTTATTTTTTATCCGGTGCCGGTCAAGCGTCTGCTGATCAGCAGTGTGGTCAGCGGCGGCCTGTATCAGATTTATTGGATGTACAAAAACTGGCAGGCGGTTCGGCGCGATACCCGCGACAACCAAATTTCTCCGGTCGTCCGGGGGTGGCTGCTGGGAATCTTTTATATTTATCCGCTGCTGCAGACCGTCCGCCTTAACCTGCAACGCAGCAAAACCGAAGGACGGCATTTCACGCAACTGGCCGTCGCATATACGGCATGTCTGTTTATTCAGACCGGACTGTGTGCGGCCTTTTATTACGGCAGCGCCCGATTACCGTATCTTTATGCCGTATGGTTTGCCCTTACCACCGTCTGGCTGACCGGCCTGTATCTGCTGATTACCCTTCAAAAACGCATTAATTTTCATAATCGCAAAAAAAACACCAAACTGCAATTGCAAAACGGCTGGCACTGGGGCGAAGCTGCGGTTATCGCGATCGGTTTTCTCCTCAGTTTCGGCTCTTTGTTTTGGCATCGTCCGCAGCAGCAAAATGACGAAAAGCTCGGGCTGGCTCTCGCCAGCACCTACCGAATGACCGAAGGATACGCCGGTTTCTGTCGCAAGCAGGGCTATGAAATGACGCGTTTTCCCAAAGTCTACAATGAATATTTTCGTCCGGAAATCGAGATTATCAATCGTCGGCTGAAACCCTATAATCTGACAATGGAACAGGCGTGGGAATTTTTCCGCATCAAACTCAACACGGTGATGGACGAAAGCATCATGCGCGAATTCTCCGCCCTCAAACCGGCGGTGATCGAACAAATTATCCGCCAGTACAAAAAAGAACAAATTGACAATTTTGACGAAGGCGTTGCCCGCGAATTCCTCGAAAAAGAAATTACCCTCCCGGTTATATGTTCGGAAACGGACAACAATGCCGAAATTCTGATTGACAATAATGAAGCTTATAAAAAATTCTTTCGCGAAACCGTCAGCCAAATCCGGTGATATAAAATTTTGAATATAAAAACCGCCTTTCATTGATTTTAAAAGGCGGTTTTGCGGCTTTTCGAACGACCGATCAACCGAAAGCGGTCTTTGGCCTTATACCGGTAAGTTGTTCAAATACCGATATAACGTGCTTTCGTTGACTTTCAGCAAGCGGGCAACATGGCTTTTGGAGGCGCCGCCGTCCAACAACTTTTTGATCTGCGTCGCCTTTCCCGCCAGCTTGCTGCCTTTTTTGTTTTTGCTGCCTTTGGGGCGTCCCAGCACCTTCCCTTCGGCTTTCAGCCTTTGCAAACACTGCATCGTCCGTGACTTGATCATGTTCTTTTCAATTTCGCTGGAAAGCGAAAACGCAAAAGCCAAAACTTTGGAGTTTATGTCGTCTCCCAGTTTATACCCCTCTTTGATGGTCCATACCTGACACCCCTTTTCCATGCATTGATGCAAAATTGCCATCACCTGCAGCAAATTCCGCCCCAGACGGCTCAATTCCGAACAGAGCAAGATGTCGGTATCGTTAAGCTTGTTCAGCAGCTTTGACAATTTTCGTTTTTCCAAATCCTTTGATGTAGAAACGGTTTCCTCGACCCAACGATCGATTTCCAAAGAATTTTTATTTATAAATTCCCTGATCTCAAATTTTTGGTTTTCCAAATCCTGTTTACAGGTGCTTATTCTTAAATATCCATATATCATGGCAAATCCTTAGTTCTGTTAATGAGGACTATTTTTTAACAGATTGATCAGCTTTTTCTAAAATAACAAAACCTTATGTAAGGATATCTATGTGCGTCATTTATTTTTGGTCCGTATGACTTTTGTTAAAAATATATAGACTAAATTTTAATAATATGATAAAATATGTCCGTAATTAAATTGGCAGATCGGTGCTTTTTTAGGATTTGTCGGTGGATTTTTCCGTTCTTCGGTAACCAACTACAACGCTTAAATGACACCCAACATAATACAAAAAAGCGTTCCCGAAATATTTCGGAAACGCTTTTTTGTTTCATCTCTGCCCGCCGCCGCGGCAAAATTTATCGCCGCATCGGCAGCCCGATCGGCGAATCATAAAAAAAAGCAGGTTAAAACCTGCTTTCAAGATTGGTGGGTGTGACAAGGATCGAACTTGTGACCCCTACGATGTCAACGTAGTGCTCATACCGCTGAGCTACACACCCGTGTGATGGATATCTATTTAGCCTATCCCGATCAATTTGGCAAGACTTTTTTTTACTTACTATAAATTTTATATTAAGAACAGGTTCAATTTTTGAAATGCTTTTTGTTATCAAAAAGTTAATCTTTTACGAGTACGATAGATTTTCCAACATGATGCAGGAGTAGCCATGACAGAGCGAAAAATTGATTTTAACGTTGATTATTCCAAACTAAACATCATCAGCGAACACAACACAAAAGAACCGCGTTATCCGATTGTTCTGTCGGTTCCGCACAGCGGCCGCGTTTTTCCGCAGGAATTTCTCGACAATGTCGAAGTCGATGTCAATGAATTGCGCAGCAACGAAGATCCGTTTGTTGACGAATTGTTCATGGATGCTTCCAACCTCGGCATTCCGATGGTCGCTTTAAACATCGGTCGTGCCTTTATCGACGTTAACCGCGATTCGATTGAACTTGACCCTTCGATGTTTTACAACTATCCCAACGCCGACATGGTTGTCGGCAATCGGCGCTGCCGGGTCGGTTTGGGCCTGTTTCACCGCATTACCGCTTCGCGCCAGAATATATACGGCGGTCTGCTTGATTATGAAGAGGCCATGCTGCGGATTAAAAACGTCTATAATCCTTATCATGCCCATTTGCAAAAGATGATTGACCGCTGCAGCAAAAAGTTCGGTTTCTGTCTGGTGCTCGACTGCCATTCCATGCCTTCGAAAATCTGCAATATCATGCAGGACAACCGGCAAATTGAGTTCTGCCTCGGCACGTTGTTTGAGCAAAGCTGCCCTTCCGAAATGTATGAGTTTATGCTGCAACGGCTGAAACAAAAGTATAACGTCAGTCTCGACTGCCCGTATTCCGGCGCGCACATCAGTTTCAATTACTGTCAGCCGCGCAAAAACGTTTATACACTGCAAATAGAGATTAACCGCAGTTTGTACGAAGACGAGGCTGTGTATAAAAAAAATGCAGGTTTTCAATACATTAGCTCTGATATTTGTGCAGCCGTGATTGACCTTGGCAATTTTTTGCTGGATTTTAAAAAATAAATATGGTATAAGTGCCTCTGTTTTAATGCTTTATGGCTATGGGCCGTTATTGTATAACCTGCCCCCAAATCGATCTTTTTTCTATTTATTTTGCCGTTAAGCAGATTGAAATCAACCACTGGTTTGAGGGATGTCTGTGGCAGTTTGGGGAAACAGAGGGATACTGTTGGAAGTATCAAATTTTTTATGTTTTTTCTTATATTGCTGATGTTGTTTCAGCCCCTGCCGGCAAACGCCCGGGATACCGTAGTTGTGGATGACGCGTTTGTTTGTATGGACGCAACCACCAAAGCGGAAGAAAGGTACCAGATTCAAAAATATCTGCTTACCTCGATCTCAACCGTCGAAACCGGTAAATGGAACAGCAAAACTCAGCAGAAAATGGCTTGGCCCTGGACAATCAACGTCCGCGGAAAAGGTCATTATTATAAAACCAAAGAAGCGGCGGTCGCCGCGGCAAAAGCTTTTCGCAAACGCGGGATTAAAAGCTTTGACGTCGGCTGTATGCAAATTAATATGAAATTCCACGGGCACGAGTTTGCCAGTTTGGAAGAAGCTTTTGATCCGCAAACCAACGTGGAATATGCCGCCCGTTTTCTTAAACGCTTGTATGACCGCCGTCAGGATTGGATGAAAGCGGCAACAGATTACCATTCTAAAAAACCGAGAAAAGCTCGGGTTTACCACAAAAAACTGCTGGCAGCCCTCGAAACCGCTAAAAAAGGGCATGCCGTCTATACAACCCTATACGCCGCTGCCGCGGTTCCGGAACCGGTTAAACAAAAAAGAAACTGGCTGAGCCGTTTGCTGTGGGGCGATGATGAGAGCGAGAAACAAGAAGTCAAACTCTCTTTACGGAGTTGAACTTAATGCAAGTCGATAAAATTTCACTGGACTATCATATCAAAAGTTATGAATGCAATCGTGACGGCACCTTACGCTTGTTGACCCTGATGAACATCTTTCAGGACACCGCCGACACTCACGCTTCTAATCTCGGCGTCGGAATTGAACACTGCCTGGCACACGGCCTCGCCTGGGTCGGTTCCAACTATCAGGTTGCCATTGACAGAATGCCTTCGTGGCACGAAAAAATAACCGTGATTTCATGGCCGGCGGTAGAGAAAAAACTCGGCGCCGTCCGTGACTTTGTGATTCGGGACGCTCAGGGAACGCCGATTATCCGTGCTTCCAGTCAATGGGTCCTCATCGATTTTGCCAAAAAACGACCGGTGGTTCTGCGTGATAATCTGCCCATGTACAAAGTGATTGACGAGCGCAGCCTGGAAACCGATTTTCCCCGTCTTCCCGAACCTGAGCGTGCGGACTTTACAACCGTTTTCAAAGTTCGTTACGACGATATCGACGTTAACCGCCACGTCAACAATGCCGTTTACCCGCTATGGGCCTCAGAAGCGGTTCCGGCAGATTTTCGGTTGTCACATCAACCCGTCGGACTGGAGATTGCATTTAAAAAAGAAGGTCTGTTTGGCGAAGAAATAGAAGTTCAAACCCAAATTGACGACCTAACAACGTTGCACAGTATTCATGCCCGCAGCGACGGCCGTGAACTGGCAAAACTTCGCCTTCACTGGAAATAACAGGACATTTAACCTTAAAGGCGCCGTATGGCGCCTTTTTGTTTCCTATATCAAAAAAAGCACTGTTTCGTATGAAACAGTGCTTTTTTTAAGAATCGAGGAATTCCTCGGGCGGTTATTCGACAAATACGAACCAGCC
>CAJUKS010000005.1 GCA_910587405.1 uncultured Alphaproteobacteria bacterium | reverse complement strand
TCTTTTTTGCTGCCGGTCAGACAGAACAAAAAGAACACCCCCGAAAATCGGGGGTATCCGTTTATCCGATATGGCTTAGCTTAACGGCGGCGCAGGAAAGAGGGAATGTCAAGGTTGACTCTTTCTTCGTCTCCTTCACTGAAAGACGGTGTGACTGGTTCCTGATAGTGTTCGGTTTCGACTTTCTTTTTGCGGTTGCGTTTGGCAATCGAAAACCCGGTAACCCGCTCGATCAGAGTCGGCGTATATTCTTCCTCTTCTTCGTTTACAATCAGTTTTTCCGCCGGTTCTTCTTTAGGCGTGTTGAAAAACTGCGGATTGTGTCCGAACAGTTCGGGCTCTTCTTCAACCATCCGCGGCGCGCTTTTGGAGGTGAATGTATTTCCCTGAGCCGAGATCAGACTTTCGAGCTGGGTATCAACGTCATTTAATTCGTTTTTGTTAATAATGGCGTTGAAGAGGGATGACGCCTGCGGAATTTCGTTTAGGGCCGGGGAAGTGCGCGGTTGCGGTTCGGCAAAAATTTCCTGCTGTTCTTCGTCTTGCGCTTCCGGCGCCGGTGCCGGATTTTCAAAATCGTTATTTTCGGTCTCTGCAAAAGTTTCGTCGGCTTTTTCTTCCTCTTCGTCAAGCGGCAACGTCTCTTCCGGCGCTTCGTCTAATTCGGAAGGCAGGGTGGCGGCGAATTTGGCAAGGTTGGAATCGATTTCTTCGCTGGGAGTGATCGGAATAATGGTTTCGGCCGAAAAGCTTTCTTCAATGTAGCTGGCAGGTTTGGGCTGCGGTTTGGCCTTCGGGGCTTCGGCGCGGCCGCCTTCAATGCCGGTCGCGACAATCGAAACGCGGATTTTGCCGGCCAGGCTCTCGTCAAAACTGGAACCAAAGATGATGTTGGCGTCTTCGTCAACTTCTTCTTTGATACGGTTGGCAGCTTCGTCGATTTCGAACAAAGTAATGTCCATGCCGCCGGTGATATTGATCAAAACGCCTTTGGCACCTTTCATGTTACTGTCATCAAGCAGCGGGTTGGACAGCGCCTGTTCGGCCGCTTTGATGGCACGGTCTTCGCCTTCGGCTTCGCCAGTTCCCATAATCGCTTTGCCTTTGTCTTCCATAATGCTTTTGATGTCGGCAAAATCGAGGTTGATCAGACCGGGCATAATCATCAGGTCGGTGATGGAACGAACGCCGTCATAAAGAACGTTGTCCGCCATGACGAAAGCATCGGCCAGCGTTGTGCTTTTGTCTGCGATGCGAAACAGATTTTGGTTGGGGATGATAATGATACTGTCAACCGAAGAGGTGAAGTCGTTCAGGGCATCTTCGGCGATTTGGTAACGGCGGCGTCCTTCAAACTGGAACGGTTTGGTGACAACGCCGATGGTCAAAATGCCTTTTTGTTTGGCCAGACGGGCAACAACCGGTGCCGCACCGGAACCGGTGCCGCCGCCCATGCCGGCGGTGATGAAGACCATGTTGGCGCCTTCAAGTTCTTTTTCGATTTCTTCGGCAGCTTCTTCGGCGGCTAAACGTCCGACTTCCGGGCAAGCGCCGGCACCCAGTCCGCGCGTGGTTTCGACTCCGAGTTGGATTTTACGTCCCGATTTGGAGTTGGCAAGGGCCTGAGCATCGGTGTTGGCAACGATAAAATCGACCCCTTCCAAATTTTTGACGATCATATTGTTGACGGCGTTACCGCCGCCGCCGCCTACTCCGATAACTGAAATACGCGGTTTTAAAGTGATCATGTTGGTTTCCGGTACTGCTAATTTTATCGACATTGCTCGCTCCCAATAGTGTTATGCTTGTATCTGTTTTGATATACAATATTCGAAAAGAGATTAAGTTTTGGTTACCAACGGCGATATTTTTTAGTGAATTTGTCAAAAATTCTGCTTTAACCAGTTCATAATCCGGTTGAAACGGCTGCCTTCGCCCCCTGAGGGTTTGCTGATAATTTTGTTGGGCTTGCGTTCGGTATAGTTGATGACAAACAACAGCAATCCGATAACGGCCGAAAAAGCCGGCGACTGTAATACCGGATAGTTGGAAATATCAAGCATGTTGGCGATGTTGCGCGGACGACCCAGCCGAACCTGTTTGTCCAGAATCATGGCTGCCACTTCGCGCATGCCCGACAGCAGCGAACCGCCGCCGGTTAAAACAATGCGGTGGCTGTTGATGTCTTTGAGTCCGTGATCGGCCAGTTTTTGATTGACCATTTCAAACATTTCTTCGACGCGGGGGGTGATGATGCCGATCAGTTCCGATTTGGGCACCTGTTTGATCAGGCTGTCGTCTTCTTCGCCCACCGGATAAACGTTGATGGTTTCGTTTTTGTCTTTTGAAGTCATGAAGGCGCAGCCGTGCAGCGTTTTGAGACGTTCGGCGTGGGTGAAGGAAGTCGTCAGTCCCCAGGCGATGTCGTTGGTGATATTGTTGCTGCCGACGGCAATGGAACCGAAATACACCGGATGGCCGTGTTTGAAACTGGCAATGCTGGTGGTACCGCCGCCGATGTCAACCACGGTAGCGCCGAGTTCTTTTTCGTCGTCGACCAGGCAGGACAGGCCCGAAGCATAGGAAGACAAAACTTTTTCGGCAATTTCGAGATGCGAATTGTCAAGGACGGTTTTGACGTTTCTATACATGATTTCAGGTACCAGGCCGAGCAAGACGTCAACCGACAGACTTTCGCCGTAAAGATTGCGCGGGTCGTTGGTTTCTTCGCCGAAGTCGAGACGATAGCCGGTGGGAAGGCAGTGGATCAATTCGTTGTTTTCGACGTTGATTTTATTGATGCCTTTTTCGATCACTTTTTTAATGTCGGTTTCTGATACCGGTTTTGATTTGTTCAGATTGATTGCCGAGCGTTTAATGCTGCTTTTGACGCGGTCGCCGGAAATGTTGACGATGATGCGGCTGACCCGTTCGTTGGCCATTTGTTCGGCAGCTTCGACCGCATCGCAAACGGAATAAGTTGCCTGTTTGATGTCGGTGATCATTCCGTTTTTGATACCTTTGGAGGCATTGTAGCCGTACCCGGCAATGCTGATCTTTTGATCGCGGCTGATACGGGCAATAACGCAGCACACTTTGGACGAACCTATGTCCAAAGCGGCAATCGTGGTCAACCGGTTAAAAGAATGAGTCACTGTTGTCTGCCTTTCGCTGTCAAATATTACTTTCTTCCCAACGGCGCAGCTCAATCCGTTCTTCGTCGGAGGCTTTGCGCGGTTTTACCAAAACTTTATGGCCGAATCTTAAATCAATGATGGTTAATTTACGTTTAAGAAGTCCCTGAGTTTTGTTTAATTTTAGTAATTTTTTCCACGCTTTGTCCATTTCTTCGTGCGGCATTTTGACCGTGACGCCGTTTTCGATGTCGTCCAAAATCAAATTCCAGCGGCGTCCGGAGATAAAGTTGGCCACTTTGATACGCGGATAAAGCTCGTTGTCGCCGGAAATAACCTCCAGCAAGCGGTTCAGATGTTCCGGCGCCCCTTTGCCGATGATCAGCAGCATCGGATGCGAAGGAACAAAATCGGTATGGATGACCGAACCGTCGGTATCGATGGGATAAAAGCGGTTGTTGATTTGCCACAGCGAACGGACCTGACGTTCATGCAGGGTAATTTTGACAATGTTGGGGAGATAGGAACGGCTGACAGTGGCGGATTTTACCCACGGAAGTTGTTCAAGGTCGGTTTTGATTTGCCGTATATCAAGGTTGAGAATATTGTCGCCGCGGCGGGTGTTGACAATGTTGTGGATTTCTTCAATTGCGGTTTTATTGCGGCCGAAAACCAGAATGTCGTCAACCGTGAAACCGAGGTAAGAGGTGACGCTGTAAAAGTAGTCGGACAGCGAATTGAGCTTTTGGGTCACCAGATTGTTTTTGACAATAATGATTCCCATTGCGGCAAAGCCAAGCAAAACGAACAACAGGAGGTTGCCGATCAGGCGGTAAGGCCAGAGCCGGGGCAGGTAGACTTTTTTGCCGGGAGCTGCCGGTGCGGCCGGCGCAGCGGCTGTTACTGTTGTGACAACCATGGCTATTTTTCAATTCCCAGTCGTTTAATTTCCCATTCCAGGGTGATACAGGTTTCCTGTTTTACTTTTTGAATAATCATTTCTCCCAGTGTTTCAATGTCTTTGGCGGTGGCAGAGCCGGTATTGATCAGAAAGTTGCAATGCTTTTCGGAAACTTTGGCGCCGCCGACCCGGAGATCGGCACAACCCGACTTCTTTATCAATTCCCATGCGCGCAGGCCTTCGGGATTTTTAAAAGTGGAACCGGCCGTTTTCTGATTATACGGCTGGTGTGCTTTACGATAATTTTTATGTTGTTCGAGAATTCGGTTGATTTCTTCGGCAGAGGAAGCTTCGGTTTTAAAAGTGATCGAAAGGATAATCCAATCGTCGGGAAACAGGCTGTTGCGATACGATAATCCAAGGTCTGTCGCATCGACGGTTTTTATTTTGCCTTCGCCGTTGACGATCTGGGCGCTTTGCATCACGTCTTTGACTTCGCGGCCGAAACAGCCGGCGTTGGTCTTGACCGACCCGCCGATGACTCCGGGAATGGAACAGAGAAATTCCAGCCCGCCCAGTTGGTGTTTCAGCAAATATTTTTTCAAGTCGGCGTTGCGGAAACCGGCACCGCAGGTGATGACGCCGTCTCCTATCGTCACTTTTTTGAAGCTGGGATGGTCAAGTTTGATAACGACGCCGGGAACACCGCCGTCGCGAACCAACAGGTTGGAACCGCCGCCGATCAGGCAGACCGGAACATTGCGCGGTTTATGGCGCAGAAAGTGGATCAGATCGTCGGCATCTTCGGGAATGTACATGATTTCCGCTTCGCCGCCGACTCCAAACCATGTATGGCGGGAAAGACTGATATTGCGAAGATAGCGGCCGCGTACTTCCGGCAGCATGTTGACCAGCGGATCACGGTTGAGAAATTTGAGACGAAATCGGAACATGTTATTTCTCCGCCGTTTTTTTGCCCAAAGCGGCAATTTTGTTTTCGATCAGGTTGGCCAATCGGACGGCGGCGTCGGTAATTGCAAATTTCTTCGTGTTTTCCGACATTGTTTTAAGCAGCTGCGGATTTTGCATCACGTCATTTAAAATCGCGGTGAGAGACGTCGGGGTGAAATCTTTCTGCGCGACGACAAATCCGCTGTGAGTTGATTTGAACTCGGCGGCGTTTGAAGTTTGGTGGTCATCGGCGGCGGTGGGCAGCGGTACCAGTAACGAAGGCACGCCGGCAGCGGCGATTTCACATACCGACGAGGCGCCGGAACGCGAAATGATGAGGTGAGTTTGAGCGTACAGTTCCGGCATATTGTCAAAGAAATGGGAGAGTGTCAGCGAACATTTGGCATCTTGATAGGCGTGGCTGACTTCGTCGAGGTCTTCGCGCCGGCATTGTTGAACCATGACAATTCTTTTTTGTTGTTTGGCCTCAAGGTTTTTGACGGCTTGCGGAATAACTTCGGAAAAAATTTTGGCGCCCTGGGAGCCGCCGAGAACCAGGATATGGAACGGCAGCGTTTTGCCGACCTTGGGGTAAGGAGCGGTGTAGAGTTCGCTGATGGCTTTGCGGACCGGCATGCCGGTCAGGACGGTTTTGCGGCCGCCGGGGGCATATTTGGTTTTTTTGAAGCTGGAGGCCACCACGGTCGCATAGCGTCCCAGAAAACGGTTGGTGCGGCTCATAACCGAATTTTGTTCGTGAACAATCAAATCGGTGCCGAGCAAAATAGCTGCCATGGAGCAGGGAAAGGAGGCATATCCGCCGAAACCGACGACGCAAGCGGGCCTGTTTTTGAGAATGATCCACATCGACTGCAAAACGCCGACCGCGGTTTTGAACAGGCTTTTGATTTTAAACCATTTGGATTTGCCCATTAAGGCGCCGGCCCAGACTGCGTGGTTGGGGATTTCGCCCAAACGGCCGCGGTAATTGTTGCGTCCGCGCCGATCTGTGACCAGCATCAGCCGATATTTGCGGCGGGTAAGTTCTTCGGCCAGAGCTTCGGCAGGATAAACATGTCCTCCGGTACCGCCGGCGGTGAGAATGATCAGCGGTTTTTGTTTGCTTTTGTGTTTAGATGTCATCTTTATCCTCCGCATGAACGTTTTTACGAGTAATGGCAAGCAGCATGCCCATACCGACGGCGGTGGCAATAATCGAAGAACCTCCGTAGGAAATAAAGGGCAGCGTCATTCCTTTGGTCGGCATCAGGTGCAGGGTTGAAGCCATATTGATAATGGATTGTAATCCGAAAGAAGCAGCCAGTCCAGAAGCAGATAAGATAATAAACAAGTTATTGTCTTTGCAGGAGATAATCATGGTTCGAATCACAATTACGGTATAGAGGGCAATAATGCTCAGGCACAGGAAAACGCCGTATTCTTCGGCAGCGACCGCATAAATGAAGTCGGTATGGGCATCGGGGATGGCAGAGCGAACGATTCCCTCGCCGGGACCGCGTCCGAACAGGCTGCCGCTTTGAAAAGCTTCGAGCGATTTTTTGACCTGATAGCTCAATTCGCCGCCTGAAGCGAGGAACTGATGAATACGGATTTGGAAATGCGGAAAAATAAAATAAGCCGATATGACGGCGCCCAGACCGAGTAATCCGGCGGCGCCGAGCAGCAAAATCGGCATGCCGCTCAGGAAAAACTGGAACAGCCAAACGGCGGTGATCACCATCGTCATGCCGATGTCGGGCTGGCGGACGATCAATAAGGCCGTGAACAGAAATAATCCGGTCGAGAGGAGATTGCCGGGAAATTCGGGGTGCTGCTTCTGACCGTCAAAAAGCCAGGCGGCAGTGACGATGAAAAACGGTTTGACAAATTCGGACGGCTGAATCGAAAAACCCAGAATCATTAACCAGCGGGAAGCACCTTTGTTGGCTTCGCCGAAGAAAAAGGTGAGAATAACCAAACCGATTGCTGCCAGATAGCCCAACAACGAAGCGCGGCGGATAAATTTGAGCTTTTGCATCGAAAGGGCAATCATCACCATATAGGCAAGCGGTGCAAAAAACAGATGCCGCTTAATGAAGTGATAACTGCCGAATCCGATGCGGGTAGCCACGGCCGGACTGGCGGAAAAGGTAAGCAAAATGCCGAGAACAATCAAAATGCTGATACAAACCAGCAGGACTTTGTCAACGGTCCACCACCAGTTGGCAAGAAGGCTGCGGTTATTATGCGAAAAAATCAGCAAGGGCGTTCTCCGGTTAAAACAACAAGGATGACAGGCCGATTGTTGCCGCCACCACGGCAATAATCCAAAAGCGGATGACAACGGTGGTTTCTTTCCAGCCTTTTTGTTCAAAATGATGATGGATCGGCGCCATCAGAAAGACCCGGGTTTTGGTGCGTTTGTACCAAAAGACCTGAATCATTACCGATAAGGCTTCGGCCACAAATACCGCGCCGATGACAGCCAACAGAATTTCGTGACGGGTCATCACGGCGACGGTGCCTAAAAGAGCACCCAGCGCCAACGAGCCGGTGTCGCCCATGAATACTTTGGCCGGCGCGCAATTAAACCACAAAAAACCGAGACAGGCCCCGACAGCGGCGCTGCATATGACCGCGACTTCGGCGGTGCCGGGAATGAAAACGCCGGAAACCGTATTCAGGGCCGGAATGCCGGTGACAAAGGCAATCAGGGCAAATGCGGAAAAGGCAATCAGCGAAAGTCCGCCTGCCAGTCCGTCCAGTCCGTCACTGAGATTGACGGCGTTGGAGGCGCCGGCGATAACAATCATCGCAAACGGAAGATAGAACCAGCCCAGATTAAGCAGACCGTGAAAATAGGGGATGGTAACGCCAAACCGTACGCTTGGCGGGGTTTGAACGGTCACGATCCATACCACGGCCAGCGCGGTGGCAAATTGGAGGAACAATTTCATTTTTGCGGTCATCGCGTCGGGCGTATGTTTTTTGACTTTGACATAATCGTCGGCAAAACCGGTCAATCCAAAAACGAGAAGAACCGCCAAACACAGCCATACAAAGACGTTGGCGAGGTCGGCCCATAAAAGGGCAGCTGCCGCGATTGCGGCGACAATCAGGATGCCGCCCATGGTTGGGGTTCCTTTTTTGGTGAGCAAATGGCTTTGCGGCCCGTTTTCGCGAATCGGCTGTCCCTGATTCTGGTGGGCGTGCAGCCATGCGATAAAACGATTGCCGCCCCCGATGACGATGGCAAATGCGGTCAGAAATGCCAGAAAAATCCGGAGGGCAATCAACGGATCGAGCGAAAATAAAACGGTAAACATCGATACTTTTCCATGAAAAAGAGTTTTTCTTATAAAATAGAGAAAATATATAAAAAATTAATTAAAATGCGGGGATATTTTTGAGCGCAAGCGTCTTGAATTAGCATTTGCCTTCATTATTTATATTTTAGTTATAAATTAGCAAATTGAAGGAATGCGTCTGATGAACGAAAACGGTGGAAAAAAAGATACCAGCTGGTTCTCTGTTTTACTTTTTGCAGTACTGATCGTGATCGGATATTGGGGATGGCATCATTATCAAAAAACGCCCGA
Source organism: uncultured Alphaproteobacteria bacterium (assembly GCA_910587405.1). Classification (GTDB taxonomy): domain Bacteria; phylum Pseudomonadota; class Alphaproteobacteria; order RF32; family CAG-239; genus JAFUYI01. The sequence continues at coordinate 108,931 of CAJUKS010000005.1, read as the reverse complement.
ACCGCAACCGGAGGCTTCGGAACGGACCATTTCCGCCGCCCCGTTGGCCGAACGAGAAGTGACGGTCGACAAGGGCTATATCGGTTATGTGACGCCGATAAACGATGTCAGCGTGCGGCCGTATATCAGCGGTTTTATTGACGATATCAGGGTCAAAGGCGGTTCGGAGGTGAAGTCGGGCGACGTTTTGCTGGTTATCAATCAGGCCGAGTACAAAGCGCAGTTGGATGCGGCGTCGGCGTCGGTGGCTCAGGCTCAGGCAACCTACAATAACAGCGACGTTTATTACCAGAGGATACAAAAAGCGGGAACGCGGGCGGTTTCCAAGACCGAAATCGACAATGCCAAAGCTTCTTACTTATCGGCGCAGGCCGCTTTGTCTCAGGCCGAAGCGTCCCGTATGCAGGCCGAAGTCAATTACAATTATACGATTGTGAAGGCGACGATTGACGGTGTGGTCGGAGACGTGGCGCTTTCGGTCGGGGATTACGTTTCGCCGCAAAGCGTTTTGTTGTCGGTAATTCAGTATAATCCGATCCGGGTGGTGTTTTCGATTACCGATAAGGATTATCTGGACGAAGCCGGACGCGCCGAAATGTTTGAAGGCGAAAATATTCGGCTGAAGCTGGCGGACGGAAAGATTTATCCGCAGGCGGGAGAATTTCGCTATGCCGACAATCAGATCGACCGGGCGACCAATTCAATAGCGGTTTACGCCGATTTTGCCAACCCCGACAAGCTGCTGGTGGCCAACGCTTACGTTGATGTGTTGGTTGAGAAGAAATATCGCGGAATCGTGGTGCGCAAAAATCTGGTTTACCTTGAACCGGACGGCAATTATGTGTATGTGGCGGACGGTGACCGCATCAGTAAGGTAAAGGCAGAAATCTTAAGCGAATACGGAAATAACAACTATGTTTTGAAAAATACGTTTAAGCCGGGAGACAATATTGTTCTTGACCGCATGAACTCGCAAGACGAAGCCGGAAAATTTAAAATCACGTTGAAAAGCGCCGCTGCGGCAGAGGAGAAAAACTGATGTTTTCGGAGTATTTTATTGACCGGCCGCGTTTTGCCGGCGTGGTTTCGATTATCATGGTTTTGCTCGGCATACTGGCGATTGCGGTGTTGCCGGTTTCCCAGTATCCGCAGATTACGCCGCCGCAAATCGTCGTCAGCACGTCGTATCCGGGCGCCGGCGCTCAAGTGGTGGTCGATACGGTGGCGGTGCCGATCGAAAACCAGATCAACGGGGTAGAGAATATGCTGTATATGACTTCCAGCTCCAATGACGACGGCAGTTACAAATTGACAATCACTTTCAACATCGGCACCGATCCCGATATTGCGCAGGTTAAAGTACAGAACCGAATCCAGCAGGTGATGTCGCAATTGCCGGATATCGTACAGCAGGAAGGGCTGGAAGTTACGACCGAGATGTCGAATATGCTGGCGCTGTTGGCGTTGCGGTCGCCGCAAAACACTTATGACGATTTGTATTTAAGCAACTATGCCTACGCTTATTTGAAAAATCCGTTGTCACGGGTGAACGGGATCGGCAATGTGCAGATCTTCGGTCCGCAGTACAGCATGCGGATCTGGCTCAATGCCGAAAAGATCTCGTCGCTCGGACTCAACAGTTCGGATATTGTCAATATCATCAAAAGCCAGAATGTTCAGGCCTCGGTCGGCGGCATCGGCACTGCGCCCAGCCCGCAGGGAACCAACCTCGTATTGTCGCTGACCGCCGAAGGTTTGCTTAATACGGTCGACGATTTTAACAATATCGTGGTCGCCACTTCTGAAAACGGCGGCATAGTCCGCTTGAAGGACGTCTCCCGGATTGAACTCGGCGCCGACACCTACGCGATGAACGCTAAGTTTGACAATGCGCCGGCGGTGATTATGGCTTTGAGTCAAACGCCGGGTTCAAATTCGTTGGACATTATGAATAACGTCGGCAAAGAAATTACGGCGCTGCAAAAGACATTTGGCGATGATATGGAGTTGAAGGTGGCTTATGATTCGACCTTATATGTTCGTTCTTCGATTGCCGGAATTATCGAAACCCTGATCATTACTTTTGCTCTGGTGGTGCTGGTCACTTACATCTTTTTGCAAAAAGCCAAAACGACGCTGATTCCGCTGATTACGATTCCGGTCTCGCTGATCGCGACTTTTGCGGTGATTTATGCTTTGGGGTTTGACATCAACATCTTAACTTTGTTTGCGATGATTTTGGCGATCGGGCTAGTGGTTGACGATGCGATCATCGTGGTGGAACGGGTACAGTATTTGATGGTATATGAAAAAATGGACTCTCACAGCGCCGCGATCAAGGCGATGCAGCAGATCGGCAGCGCCATCATTGCCACCACTTTTGTTTTGTTGTCGATTTTTGTGCCGGTCGGCCTGATGGCCGGGATTACCGGTAAGATTTATCAGCAGTTTGCGGTAACGATTGCCACCTCGATCGTGTTTTCGGCGTTTAATGCGCTGACGCTCAGCCCCTCGTTGTGCGCTATTTTTCTGCGCGGCGACGAGCAGGAACAGCCGCGCGGTTTTTTCAAATGGTTTGACGACGTTATTGATCGCGGCAAGGAAAAATATTTGGGTGCGGTTAAGTATTTTTCTTCCAAGCTCATGGTAACCGTCGTTGTGACCGCGATAACGATTGCGGTGCTGGCCGTCGGGTTTAAGCTGACGCCGACCTCTTTTTTGCCCGAAGAAGATCAGGGGATTGTTTTTGCCAACCTGCAATTGCCCGATACCGCAAGCATCAACCAGACCAACCGGGTGCTGGCGCAAATTGCCGACGGGGCAATGAAGGTTGACGGCGTGCAGTATTTCATCAGCGTGGCCGGGTACAGCCTGTTGGGCGGTGCCGGGGAAAACGTCGCGATGGGGGTTATCGGTCTCAAGCCGTGGGCACAGCGAACTTCGCCGCAGTTGTCGATTGAATCGATCACGGCGGAATTGACGAGAAAATTCGCCGGGCGCAATGATGTCAGCCTTAATTTCTTTGCACCGCCGGCCATTCCGGGAATCGGTAACAGCAGCGGTTTGTCGTTGGAATTTCTGGCGGTTAACCAGGAGATCGGTTCTAACCAGATGTTTGAGCATTTGCAGCAGTTTTTGGGCAAACTGAACAGTGATCCTTCGCTGGCTTATGCTTTCAGCGTTTATACCGCCGATGCGCCGCATCTTTATTTGGACATTGACCGAACTAAACTTGAAGCTTACGGGATTCAGGTGGCCGAATTGTTTGCTACCCTGCAAAACAATCTCGGTTCGCGCTATGTCAACAATATTACGTTGACCGGGCAGGTGAACAAAGTGATCATTCAGGCCGATTATACGTATCGCGGCAAGATCGAAGATGTGAAAAACATGTATGTGCGTTCGGGCAGCGGGCAGATGATACGTATCGGCAGTTTTGCCGATGTGCGGACGGTCATGATGCCCAAGATTATTAAACGTTATAACCAGTATACCGATGCGTCGGTAACCGCCGAAGCGGCCAAGGGCACCAGTACCGGAACCGCGATTGCCGCCGTTGAGAAAACGGCGCGGGAAACGCTTTCGCCCACCGAGTATACGATTGCGTGGACCGGATTGAGTCTGCAGGAAGTGGAGGCCTCGGGGCTGGTGATTTTTCTGATTATGCTGGCACTGGTTTTTTGTTATTTGTTTTTGGTGGCGCTTTACGAAAGCTGGATGCTGGCTTTTTCGGTCATGTTTTCGACAATCTTTGCTATTTTGGGCGCGTTGGCCGGATTGCATTTGATGGGACAGCCGCTGAGTATTTACGCTCAGCTCGGTTTGGTCATGCTGATCGGTCTGGCGGCTAAAAACGCGATTTTGATTGTGGAATTTACCAAAGCTTATCGGGAAGACGGCGCCAGTATTCTTGAAGCGTCGGTCAAAGGGGCATCGGAACGTTTTCGGGCGGTATTGATGACCGCGCTCACGTTTATTTTGGGCGTGTTTCCGATGATTATTGCCAAAGGTGCCGGCGCTTCAAGTCAGATTGCGATCGGAACTTCGGTCTTTTACGGCATGATTGCGGCAACCGTAATCGGTATCATTTTTATTCCGGCATATTTTGCTTTGTTTGAACAAATTAAGGAATGGTCCGGCGGCTATAAGTTTAAACCGGATCCGAAGTTGGCGGACGGGATTACCCTTGATGACGGGCAGGGAGGGAAAAATGAATAGAAAAATATGGTTTTTGTCTTCTGTGCTGGCTACGATGTCCTGTACGGTAGGACCGGATTATGCGCGGCCGGAATTTTACGGTCAAGAGCAAATGGCCGCGGCGTTGTCGTTGCAGCAGTCGGATACGTTTCCGGTTTCGGTACGCTGGTATGAACAGTTCGGCGATGAGACGCTCACCGGTTTGGTTAATAAAGCGATAACTTCAAGCCCGACCGTGAAAGCAGCGGTGCACAAACTTAAGCAGGCACGTTATACGATGATGATCAACGAAGCCAAATTTGTGCCGCAGTTGAATGCCGAAGGCGGTTATAACTATAATTATCTTTCCGAAGGACAGAATACGCCGCGTTTGGTTGAAGATTATTACAAAGCGGGGCTTGACGCTTCGTGGGAGATTGATATCTGGGGCGGTGGACGACGGCTCAACGAAGCGTCGCGGGCACTTTATGCCGCTGCCGCCGACAATCTGATCAATGTGATGCTCTCGATGACCGCGGAGGTGAGCAGTGACTATATCGGCTTGAGAACGGTGCAGGAACAATTGCGGATTACGAAAGAAAATCTGCGGTTGCAGCAGGAGATTTATCAGACGGTGAAAGGAAAGTATGACAACGGCTTAGCCGATACCGCGGCTCTCAATCAGGCGGAATATGCGGTCCAGACGACCAAAGCGCTGCTGCCGGCGCTGGAACAACAGGAAGAAGCCTATAAAAATGCGCTCGCCGTTTTGACCGGAGAACTGCCGGGAAGCGTTTCCGGACTGGAACGACCCCGTCGTGGTCTGATCGGAAAGCCTTTTGTGTTCAGAGTGGAGAACTTGTATAATTATCCGCTGAATGCGGTGCGCAATCGTCCCGACGTGCGGATGGCCGAAAATGCTCTGATTGCCCGCAATGCCGCAATCGGAGAAGCGGTGGCGGAATTGTTTCCGAATGTCAGTCTCAGCGGCATGTTGGGCTGGCAGGCCAGAAAGTTTTCGGATATCGGTTCTTCTTCGTCGGCGGCTTATGGTTTTGCGCCCGGGGTCAATTTGCCGCTGTTTAATTTCGGTCGTTTGATCAATCAGGTAAAACTCAATAAAGAAGTTAAGGAAGAATATGTTTATCTTTATCAAAATACGCTGCTGACGGCGGTCGAGGAAGTAAAAAACGCCACTGTTTCGGTACGTAAGGAATATGAACGTTATCAGTCACTGCAACGGTCGGTGCGCAGTATGCAGAAAGTGCTGGTTTCGATGAAAGACAAATATAAGGAAGGGCTGATCGAATTCAGCGATTTGCTGATGACCGAACAGAATCTCCTGGAAGCACAAAACAACCTCGCCGAATCGAAAGGCGGCATTTATCATAACGTGATTACTTTTTATAAAGCGGTCGGCGGCGGTTATTGAACTCAGATAGAGGGGCGTCCGTGCAGCCGGATGTTGGTGATTTCCGGGATGTCGTAGTTGCGGATGGTATAACCTCTGTCTCTCATGCATTTGCTGTAGTCGGCCGGATCGACTTCGGCGTCGTCACGCAGATAGTTGACAACCAGAGGCTGGGCACCGGTGTAAGGGACATAGGTGGCCCAAATGCCGCGGTCGGCATTCCAATCGGCACGGACAAACAGTTTTTCTTCTTCGGAATAAAACATGGAGTGAAACAAAGTTTTGAAACGCGGAAGCAGTTTAAATGCCTCGCCCTGATGCATACAATAGTTATGGTCGCGCGCAAATTTTTCGACGCCGGTGTTGTAACGTTCCCAGTGGTAGACGATTTGGCCGTCGCCTTCGCGCCAGGAGGAACAAGAAGCCAGAAGAGTTATTGCGGCAAGAGGAAGCAAAATTTTTTTCATATCTAAAAATCCAAGTTGGCATAATGTTTTGCAGGAAGAATTCCTTTGATGTTGTCCTTTAATATTTCTTTGAAACTGGGACGCGATTTGATTTTGGAGTACCACAGTTTGGCATTTTTATAGCCCTCCCACGGAACGTCGCCCAGATAATCGATAACCGACAGATGTGCGGCGGCTGTAATGTCTGCCAAAGAAAAAGTGTCACCGGCCAGATAATTGCGGGATTCGCACAGCCAGTCGATATATTCCATATGAAAATTCAGGTTGTTGAGAGCCGTTTTCAATATTTTGGAATCGGGTGCCAGGCCTTTGCTGAAACGTTTGTATATTTTTTCGTTGATCAGGCTGCGGCCGGCTTCTTTGGCGAACTTGCCGTCAAACCATTCGGTCAGGCGCCGGATTTCCGCCTTATGGCGGGCGTCGCCGTTAATCAGCCGCAAGTCGGGATTGACTTCTTCAAGAAATTCGGTAATGGCGTGATTGCCGGAGACCACGTTGCCGTCGAAAATGAAAATCGGCAACTCTCCGGCTACGTTGAGTTTATATACTTCGGGAGACAGATTCCACGGTTCTTCTTCTTTTAATACGAACAAAATACGTTTTTCCGCCATCAACAGGCGGATTTTACGCGATACGGCAGATACCGGATGATGTATCAAAAGAACCATATATATCTTACCCCCGAATGTTTTTACAAATCTGAGTTATAATTTAGCAACTTGTTTGCCTCAGGTCAAGAACTCTGTGTAACAGAATATTTGACGTTTGTTTTTTTAAGCGCCGTATGCCGCCGGGCGGGTAACTCCAAATTGTCTGGAAGACGAGGGGCGCGGATTTTCACAATTACAATTTTGCAAAACTTGTTTTTGTTGTTCTGTTTGTTTGCCGGCGATAATCGGTATGTTTTGTTCTTTCATTGTCTTGAGCTGGTTCATCATCCGGTTGATGGACGGGTATTTCAAATTGCGGGGATTGCTTTCCCGGTTGGTCGCTTTGTTGTAATTGACGATAAACCGTTCCAGATCGGGGGCGGCAACATCGGTATATTTTTGTGCTTTGTATTGATACAGCAGCAATTCTTCACAGACGCCGTCTGCTACTTCGTCAGGGGTGGAACAGGGATCAAGCGGGCCTTGAATATAGTCGAAACCAAGTTTTTGGCATCCGAAACGGCTTTCAATCAGGTCTATTCTTTTTTGCGGCGCCATACAGTCTATCATATTTCGGTTGGGGTCGTTTTCATCATAAGCAATTTTTGCCGGATCGTTAACTTCCCAGAAAATGGCTTTGAGAGGTTGTTTGTTGATTTTTTGATTAAGTTCCCGCAACCCTTTTTCGGCATGTTCGCACATTTCGCTTCCGCTGAGCTGCCCTTTATATTCTTTGGCGCGAATGACGTAGTCGATCAACCCGCAATTGCTGTCTGCCAATACCCGGCAGCAGATAAAACCCATGATTTCCGGGTTGGGCGAGTCGAGATTGCGGCCGAATGCGGTCAGCAGTTGCTGTCCGTTTTCGCGTCCGGATTTTAAATTGCCCAGCCAATACTCCAAACTTTCCTGTTCACTGGGGATGGGGAAGGTATCGTTATATAAGCCGCGATGAATGTTGGCCAAAAGTTTTTCGGCTTTGCGTCGATCAACGGGGCTGCCTTTTTCAAAAGCGTCGTTAAAACTGACATATTCGGTGTTTGAGGCGTTGGGAGAGCCGAAGGGAAGACTGATACTCATGAGCTTTATCCTTGTATATTAATAATATTAATTATAGCGCTTTCCGTCTTTTTGTCAAATATTATTTATTTGTCCATATTTTTTGGCAATTCATAAGCCGGGGGGACGGTTCCGTTATATTGTTCTTCTACCTTGGTGACGATATTGATCATGTCATTTTTAATTTTTTCGCGAATTTCGGGTTTCTCAAGCATTTTGCTCAAGGTATGGGATAAATATTCGCGGTGGACCGAAGCTTTAGAAATGCCGATAAACACCGGTATGGTCCAGATGCTTTGTTTGGAAAAGGCTATTTGCGGCCGCAGGCCAAGTTTGGCCGCTTCGATGGTGCCGAAGTAAATGCTGGTAAATATGTAGTCAATTTCCCCACGGATCAGTTTGCCGAACAGATCGTATGAATTATCAACATATTCGATCTGAAAATCTTTCAGTTTGTCATTGACATAACCGCTGAAGCGTTCTTTGCGGTGAATGGCGCCTTTCATCTTCTTGAGGTCTTCCAGCGAATGCAGGCTGCCGATTTTTGACGGAAGCATTGCAATGTGAACCGGGTTGTCGATGGCAGCCGGATAGATGAACTTGAGGTCGGTGTAAAGGCTGGTTTCGGCATACATGCCGAGAACAACGTCGGCTTCGCCTTTGGCAGCTTCGCGGATGGTGTCCTCGTAGCTCATGCTCACCGGAAGATAGTCAAGCACGTATTGACCGTGATCGGAAAAATATTCAATAAACGGTTTGAAAACCCCCGAATAGACATTGCTCTCGTATTGTCCGAACGGAAAATAGTCGAAAAAGCCGGTGACATGCAGTTTTTCCTGAGTGCGACTTTTGATTTCTTCAAATTCGATTTGGGCCCGGCTGCCGGAAGCAACCAGAACCAGCAAAGTCACAATAGTCCACAGTTTTTTCATGGCAGTCTCCTCTAATGCTGACGTTCAATGATATAAGCGGCCAGATTTTTTAGATGTTGGGCACGGTCGCCGAAGATTTCAAGATCTTGCCGGGCCGCTGTGATCAGTTCGCGGGCAATGCGGCGAGCGGTGTCTAAGCCGTAAAGGCTGACAAAAGTAAATTTGTTTTGTTTTTCGTCTTTATGCAAGGTTTTGCCCATCGTTCGTTCGTCTCCGGTAACATCCAAAATATCGTCGGTGATCTGAAACGCAATGCCGATCCGGCGGGCATAGGCGAGCAGGGCGCGGAGTTCTTGTTCGGTTGCGCCGCCGAGAACGGCACCGGCTTCGACCGCATAACGCAGCAAACGTCCGGTTTTCATTTCCTCAATGTGCTTGATCAATTCTTCGGTATCGCGGCGTCCGGAACTGTAGGCGGCGCAAATCAGGTCGAGCATTTGTCCGGCCACCATGCCGTTGAAAGCGCCGGCGGCGTTGGCCAGCATTTCAATCAGGTAACAGCGGACGGCCGGATTTGGGGTCGTGGCCGGCCGGCTCATAATTTCGAAAGCGTAGGTCAGCAGGCCGTCGCCGGCAATAATGGCCGTTGCTTCGTCAAATTGTTTATGACAGGTCGGAAAACCGCGGCGACGATCATCGTCGTCCATCGCCGGCAGGTCATCGTGAATCAGCGAATAGGTATGAAGCATTTCAAGCGCCATTGCCGTATAGAGAGACTGTTCAAAAGTAACGCCGAACAGGGCGGCGGTCTCAAAAACCAAATAGGGGCGCAAGCGTTTGCCGCCTCGGGTCAGAGAATAGTGCATGGCCTGAGCAACCCGTTTTTCTTCGCCTTCGGGAAACGGGAAAAAACGGTCGATTTCCTGATTGAAGCGGGTTGCGTAGCGGGTGAGAACCGTTTTAAAGTCATCGTCAGTCATTGGTCTTGTCCAAAGGGGTAAGAACGGGCGTGCCGTCGGGTGTGATTTCTATTTTTTCAATTTTTAATTTGGCGTCCTGCAATTTTTGTTCGCAAAAGTTCTTGAGTTTAACCGCCTGTTCATAGGCTTTGACGGCATCGTCAAGTTTAATCCGCCCGGCTTCGAGTTCGCGGACGATGTTTTCCAGGCGTCCGAGCGCTTCTTCGAAGCTCAGTTCGCCGTTGTTTTCTGCTGACATTTATTTGGCTCCTTGTATTATTAATAAATAATATTATTAGTTTAATTTTGAAATTTCAATACTAAATACATACCATAACCGATATCTCTATAATCCGCTAGATCTCAAGGAGAGGAAAATAATGGAAAATCCGGCTGTGATACAAGGCTCTAAAATGTTGAGGGCCCTGGGAAATAAAAAACGTCTGGAAATTATGTATATTCTGCGGGACGGCGAGCGCAAGGTCGGTGATCTGGAAAAGATGATCGGCCTCAGCCAATCTGCCCTTTCCCAGCATCTGGCCGTGCTTCGTTCTGCCGGAATTGTCGATACCCGGCGGCAGGCTCAGGCCATTTATTATTCGATCAAGAACAACAACGCCACCAAGTTGTTGAAAATGCTTGACGATATTTACGATTAAACAGTGGCTGTCCATAGAAAAAGCCTGTCGTGAGAAACGGCTGCCGTGTCTAAAAAAAGCCCCGGAAACCGGGGCTTGGTTTAGGCTTCATCGTCATCGAGACCCAATTTTTCGAGCATATTGTCATTAATATCCTCACGCTGGGCAACGATCCATTCGGGAACGTTGGGCGCAGGGGGCAATTTTGACAAAGCACGCATCTTCGGGTCGAGATAATAACGCGGAGAATCGGCGATGATCGGCCGGTCAATGTAACTTTGATACAGGACTACCTGTTTGAGCATCGGCAAGCTGAGCAGTTGCGAGGTGGTGATAACCGAAACCCCTTGCAACTGGTAGCTGACGTTTTTCGAGAACGGGTTGGCCTGTTTGGAAAAACCTTCCTGTTTGGAATAAGAAGAGGTCTGAACCGTTTTGTTACCGACCATTTTGGAAAAACGCTGTGCCGTTTGTTCGTTGTTCTGGGACAAGATAACTTTGCAGGCGGTGGTAGAGATAACCGTTTCGAGGTCGTCCTTGCCGTATTTGCCCGAAATCTGGCCCAGATCTTGTCCGATCAGCAAGTATGACACTTTTTGACCGCGACCGACCGCCGGACCGTCAATAACCGCCTTCAGTTTCGGCATTTGCGGAAACTCGTCGAGGACGAACAGGGTCGGGAACGGTCCCATTTTGCCGTCGGTGGCGTTGACGTAGTTCGGCGGGTTGGAAATCAGGTAGGAAGACATCAATTCAATAAAAATGCCGCTGATAACGCCCAATGCCCGGGCGTCAACCTGGTTAATCGACAGATAAACCGAGATCGGTTTCCATTCGCCGGTGATCGGATCTTTCATCCCGCGCAGATCTTTAAATTGCAGGTCGGAAAAGCTGGTTCGCGAAACGACGGCCGAGTTTTTGAAAACGCCGATGCCGGCAAAAGCGGTTGACATAACCGAGCCGCGTTCCTTATCCGGCATGTTGCTTAAGGTTGAAAGCTCGGTATAGGCACGTTGGGCATAGCCGTATTTTCGCGCTTCTTCCACCGCGGAATCGAGCAAGTCGCGCATCGGATCTGCCATGGCGGCCATTTGGTCGCCTTCGGCAAGACGGCGTTTGATTTCCTGTCCCTGCTTGATTTGCGCTTCGGTCAGCCATTCCATGATCATAGCGATACAGGCTTCGCGTCCGACCCATTTTTCGGGCAGCAGATCCCAGGTACCGATCGGCACATAGTTTTCCACCGTCAGGCTGTTGTTGCGCAAGTCGTTGATGGCGCGGACGGCTGCCGGATTGTGCATTTTGATTTCTTCGTAATAACCTTCAAGAACCTGCTTGTCTTCTTCGTCCAGTTTGCCTTCGTAAACCCGGCCCAAAAAATAGTCGTTGGCACGGGCTTTTTCACATTTGGAGGCGATGAAGTGAATAAAACCGGTAATTGCGGCACGTCCGGTTTGTGACCAGTGCGGATCGGCGCCGCCCTTCGGGTCTTCCACCAAAATATTGCACATGGAGTCGACATACATGTCACGACCCGGGCCGGGAGCCGGCAATGCGGTCGGCGACAGCGGATTCCAGCTTGGGTAATACAAGCCTTCGGCCGGATTGTCTTCGGCACCCCAGTTGATGATAAATACAGGACCTTCTTTGGCGCGGGCGCCGGAAGTGGTATAGCACAATTCGGGCTTCGGGTCGTTGATGACCAGACTGAGGCCTTTGGAATTGAAAATAGTCGGAATAACCACGCCGGCGGTTTTACCGGTACCCGGAGGTGCGCAGCACAAAGTGGACAAGGTTTCCGGCAATTTCAGGTAATAGCCCTTGAACTTGCCGATGACCATGCAAAAGCCGTCCAACAGTTTCATCGATTTTATGTCTTTGAGTGTTGCAACGCGGCCGGAACCGTGGATGTTGGACTGAAAACGATAGGGGTTGGTAACGGCACCGATGATCAGACCGATCGGCAGCGAGAGAATCGGCAGAACCGGCAACCACAGCGAAAAGCTGAAGGTGCCGTGATAGTTGCCGATTTGGCGCATCCAGTTCCAGTAACGCGAGAAAAGATAAGACGGATCGTTAAATATCATTCCCAAAAATTTGCCGACGTTGTCGATCGATTCTTTGGAAATTCCGTTTCCGATAATATAACCGAGCGGCATCGAAATTACCGCCAGAAAAATAGTAACGAGCAGCGTAATGATGACGGTCAGCGACATCCATTGCACGGCGTGGTCATATTCTTCCCATTCTTCGCCTCTTTTTTGTAATCCCATTTAATTCACCTCTGATTAGCTCATACTGCGGATGAGTTTTAGCACCTTGTCAAGCTTTGAAGCGGCAATCGGCTTTTCGGCTTCCGGAAGGGTGCGGGCGAACAGTTTGATCTCCTTGGGGGTACCGCGATCGATTCGGGTTACGTTGATGTCGAGGTCGTCCCAGGTTTCAAACATGTCTTCGGCGTTGATGATGTTGCCGATCTGAATGACGACAAAAGCATCAACGATAAAACTCATTTCCGCATTATCCAGTTTATCAAGTAATGCACGTTTTGCCAAGTCAATTTTGCGAACCGGGGAAATCCGGTGCGAGCTTTCCGAAAACCATAACGGTTCTTCGTCATTGAAACGTTCTTCGTCAGCCAGCCAGTCGCCCGGTTCACGATCCAGCATACACAGACAGATGCGATCACCGGAAACGCCTACATAGTCGATAACGGCGTTTTTAACGGTAACGCGGCTGACCACTTCGTAACCTTTTTGTTTAATGATATCCATGCATGAACCGCTGGCCTGACGGACCGGCGCCGCTGCCGGAACGGCTGCCTGAGAAGAACGTTCTTTCCGCTGCTCGCGGCGGTCTTCGCGTTCGTCACGACGGCTGTCGCGCGGTTGTTCGTCGCGGCGGTCTTTAAGCTGGTCACGGTTGCGATCGTCGCGGCGTTCGTTTCGACGTTCGTTATCGCGGTCTCGTCCGCGGTCTTCGCGACGGTCATCCCGGCGGCTGTCACGGCGGTCTGAATCGCGGTCGCGCCGACGGTCGTCATCGTTGTCGCGACGCTCATCCCGACGTTCGCTGCGGCGTTCGGTCTCCTTGCGTTCGCGACGTTCGCGCGGCGCTTCGTCGTTATCGTCGTAATTGTTTCGGCTCGGTTTGGAAGTTTCGTTTTTAACCGCCGCTTTTTTATTGGGTTCGATTTCGAAAGCGTCGATGTCAAAATCGAGATCGTCAAAATTGTCGTCAAACTTAAACAAAGCGTGTTCAAAATTCTTAGGCGCGGGTTTGGTCGATGCTGCGGCAACGGAAACCGGTTGCGGAGCTGCCGTCATTTTCGGTGTGACCAGACTTGGCGTAACCGTCGGAATTGAAATCGGCGACGGCGAAAGCTCGCTGCGTTCGCTGCCGATCGCCCGTACGGCCCGAGGACGTATTTCCTTGTAGGATTTTTTCCGTTTGATCGGTGTGACGCCGGTGTTGGTCGTGATGATTTTGACCGGTTTATAGAAGAAGTTTTTAAACAGTTTCCACGGCAGGGTGAGAATAAACCAAACCAGTTTTCCCCAGGATATCAGGCTGAGCGCAATCCAACCGGTGAACCACAACGGAATGAAAGAAATGATGATCAGGACAAAAGCCCATTCTTTCGGTTCGGAGATGACCCAAGAATTGAGCCACAAATCCCATGCGATATTCCAGTGTTCGAGGTTGAGGATGTCAAAATGCCAGTTACGGAGCATAATAACCCGAATGCTTTCCATAAAGAAAACACTCCACAACAGGCCGACGATTATTATTCTGGTCAATATCAGTAAGGGTTTCAACTAAGTCTCCATAAAATTTTTACCCATTGTAACCGCAAGATGGTTAATAAGTGTTTTACATCCTGCGATTAGGAATCCCCGGAATTTATCTTTTCGTGAAAATTACGGTTTTTTTGTTCAAAATTGCTGCGTATTTTGCTGGAATTCAAATCTTTCTTTTCTTTTGCCTGAGGCATCCGGCTGGAAATCATTTCCTCCATCATTTGCTGCGGCGTCTGTTTTTTGACTTTGCCGCCGCCCATGTTTTTCAGTACGATATGTGTCGGCTGACCGGCATACTTGCGGCCGATATAGTCGTGGTACCAAAAAACGGGAAAGAAAATAATTTTGACGTAAGATAATTTTTTGGCTTTTTTAAATCCCCAGACCCAAACCGGAATGATCATCAGCAAAGTGAATAAGAACATGTATTCGGACGGTTGGTCGATGACACCGCCTTCACGCCAAAAATCGCCGATGATTTCCCAGTAACGTTTCTGAAAAATGTCAAAATGCCAAAAATAATTCATAATAAGGCTGATGATCCAGACGTACAAAGCCGTCCATCCGGCCATAATCAGAGCCAGCCGCAGGTATTGTGCCAACTTTTTCATGTTTACATCTCTTTGACTTGGGAAGCAATTCTCCAGCCTTGGAAGTTGGTTCTTGCCCCCTCGGCGATCAGTTCTTTTTCTTTGGCACGTTTAAGCATCGCGATACGTCCGGCAATCGGGCTGGCAATATGTTGGTTCCAACGGGCGGCGTTTGCTTCCAGCTGATGGTCAACGTTGTTGCTGCGTGCCTGCAGTTCCTGCTCGTCGGCAGCCTGGGCGGAGGCTTCTTCGTTCATATTGCGCGGGCCGGGCCGCGGAGCATATGCTTCTTCCAGTTGCTGTCCGCGTTGATAATCTTGATTGATCTCTTCTTCCCGCAGCTGCCCCTTCTTTTTGGTAAGGCTGGTATGAAGGTTGGCAAGCGCAACGTTTTCGCGAGGTTTTGCACCTATTTCGGCAAATCGTAAATGCAGCATGTTGCCCAGTGACGCTTCCGAAGCCCGTTGTGCTCGGCGGCGATAATCTTCGATAGAACCCATGACGTTGGTTTTAATCGGCATCGTCCCGGTCGGTGCGGCCGTATTAATCTGTTGAAGGTTGGTTCCGGCAATATAACTTTTCTTTTCCGCTTCGGTTACCTGAGTGAGTGAGGCGCGGGCGGTTTCGGTTTGCGCTTTGAAGACTTCGGTCAGATCTTTGCCTGCAAAAGCCTTTCCGTCTTTGGCGGCCGCGTCGAGCATTTGGGCTTCTGCCATCAGGACGGCAGACTGATCGAGCGTCGATTCGAAAGTGATGCGGCGGCTTTCCTGCAAAGCAAAACGACCGCCGGTTTCGCAAAGCTTTTTCTGCGAAGCGACCATGTCGGTATAGATTCTTTTTGCATTGTCAAAAAGCTCTTTTTGCCCTTTGTCTTTTTGCAGGGCTTTCATACGTTGCTGAACCAAGTTTGGATTTTGGGTGACCTCTTCGGTCGAAATGCCGAGGGTTTGGTACAGAGAGTCTTTGATTGCCTTGTGTCTGAGCGACATCTCGATGATTTCTTTGGTGCGGGAGTCTTCTTTGACATTTGCGGCGTCAACACCCATATATTTGGCCAAAGCCAAAACGTCGGAAGCGGAATCACCGGTCATCCGGCCTTCGCCGATGGCGGTGGCAATGTCTTGTACGGTTTTGAGTCTTCCGTGATCGCGTTTTTTAATTTCATCGCTGGTTTTTTTGCGCATTTCGGAAACACTCTCATAAGTCTTATAAGTGTTGGTTCCTTTGGCTTTTTTGACGAAAGCGCGATGTCTGATGCCGGCTTCGATGATGCGGCGTTCCAAGCGGGCATAAGCGGTGCCCGCGGCTTTTTCGATTTTGCCGCCGGCCCAGCAGAAAAGGGCGATCATCCATTCGTTGTACATGTACTTAATGATGTCGTCTTCTTTGAAGCTGTTCTTTTTGTCGTCGTCGCCTTTGACGTCGTCGTCGTTTCTCTGGTTGGTGGCACCTTGTGCATCGCTGCCTTTAAGCTGGTCGCGTTCGGCTTCCAATTTGGTACGTTCGTCAACGCTCAGAACCTTGTTGTTCAACATTTCGTTGATTTCTGCAATTCTTTTTTCGGCCCCCTGATTGACCGTTACGGCAGGTTTGGAGCTGCCTTCGCCCGTTTTGACGGCGGCGGCCTGCTGCTGAGACTGGTCTTTTTCGACCGGAGGGGGTGTTGTTTGTTCTGGTGCCATCTCTTTATCCTCTTTTAGACTTTGTTAAATCTAATTCTGTATTTATAGTAACATCGTTTTTTTGTTTTGTCTATATTTTTCTGTAGACAAATTGCCGGATTAAACCTTCAGTTTCTTTAAAAAGTCCCCGATTTTGCGGTTGTATATCAGTCCGTCGCGCGGCGTCGGTTTGATCAGGCCGAAAAAGCGCGATTTGATTTTGTCAATTTCAATCGGCGAAAAGATAGCCGGGTTGGTGGTCAGGGCCTGAAAAGAGCCGTCGGGATCTTTGAGCGCCGTTTTGAAATAGCCGTGAACCAGGCGTTCGGCGTTAATGGGAAACATTTTCTTTTCGATGGCCTGAATGTATTTGCGGGCGCGTTCGCCGCGTTTGCGGTGTTCTTCGATGATTTCTTCTTCGATTTTGCGATGTTCGTATTCGAGCAGGCGTTTTTCGTACGCAATTTCGCAGCCTTCGATTTCAAACAGAATTTCAACATAGGAAACGACCGCCATTTGCAGATTTTCGTCGCTGTGCTGTTCGGCAAAATCAAGCAGTTCTTCGTCGGAGGCGTTGGGCTTGATTTTGATGATGTCGTCGGGGAAAGCCTCGAACATGGTGTCCCAGCCCTGTAACACGTCAATGCTGATCAGATTGCCGAGACTGGGCGTGTAGCGCGGGTAAAGCACTTGTGCCTTGATGTGGAAAACCGGCGCTTCCAGGCCGTGAGAAGAAGCTATGGCCTGAATGGCGTCGACATAATTGCGGTAAGCCGTGTAGAGCTTTTGTTCGGCCAGTTCCAAAGCGTCGGCAACCTCGTCGTCGCTGGCGTCTTTTTTAATCGGCTGCGGTTCCGGTTCTTCAAGCATGATCCGGGTATTGTTTTTTTCTTCTTCAATATTTTTCAATTCCGATTGAATAAAATTGTCGAGAAGCAGGTTGAACTCGTCGTCCTGATCGGAAGGAAAAGTGGCCTTGCCTTCGGGAACGTCGTCGGTCAGTCTTTTGATGATGTCTTCGGAATCTTCGCTCATTGTAACCTCAATTAATGTTGATATTAGAAATTTTCCGCTGTGTCCGGGGATCGAATATAATAATGCGGTCCGGCCGGTTGCCGCCGCGAACCAAAATGTACAGGCGGTCGGGACCGGAAGATATTTGCGCAATTTGCGAACCGTCGGGTTCTTGCAGCGAAACCGGCATTGCGGCGGAAGTTTCGCCGCGCCCGCCGATGCGTCCGGCAAAGCGGGCGATCAGAAGAACGGTGCCGAAAAGCAGCAAAAAGGTCATCAACAAGACGGCGGCCTTAATCAGTCTGAGTTTCAGCATCAACTTAAATCCTTGCAATTTGGCAAATACCATGTATACATTTATCAGATTATATAACAAAAATTTTATTTTCGCAAATATGAATGTAGATGACGGCAACATATTTTTTTCGGCACCGGTCTCAGCTGCCCAGGCAGGGATGCGGCTGGACCGTTTTTTGCGCGAGACCGTGCCCGGAATGTCGCGTTCGCGGTTGCAGAAACTGATTGCTGCCGGTTATGTGAGTTCGGACGACAATATTATTACCGACAATGATTTTAAAGTGCACAGCGGCGACAGTTTTGCGATTATGGTACCGCCGCCCAACGAAGCTGAACCCGAAGCGGAAAATATTGAACTGGAAATCGTTTATGAAGATGACGATTTGATCGTTGTCAACAAACCGGCCGGGATGACCGTGCATCCGGCGCCGGGCGCATATCACGGGACGCTGGTGAATGCCCTGTTGTACCATTGCCGCGACAACCTGTCGGGGATCGGCGGCGTCAGACGGCCGGGAATTGTACATCGGATTGATAAGGATACCAGCGGTTTGCTGGTGGTTGCCAAAAACGATTTTGCCCATCAGGGGTTGTCGGCTCAGTTTTTTGATCACAGCATTGAGCGGACTTATTATGCGGTGGTGTACGGGATGCCGCGGCCGGCTGCCGGAATTGTGCGCGGCAATATTGCCCGCAGCCGGTTTGACCGTAAAAAAATGGCGGTGGTGGAAAGCGGCGGCAAGACGGCCGTAACCCATTATCAATGTCTGAAAAGTCTCGGTGATGCCGTCAGTCTGATAAAATGCAATTTGGAAACCGGCCGCACTCACCAGATTCGGGTGCATATGGCATCGACCGGCTGTCATCTGGTGGGGGATCAGGTATATGTCAAACCGGGGAAAACGCAGATCCGGGGGCTGTCGCCGGCGGTTAAAAATTATGTCAATGCGTTTCCGCGGCAGGCTTTACATGCGGCGTCGCTGGGTTTTGTTCATCCGCGCTCCGGAGAATTTATGCAGTTTGCGGTCGATTTTCCGTCCGATATGCGGCAGCTTTTGGAAGTCTGCTCTCTGATCTGACAATGTTATTTGCCTTCTACAACTTTTGAGCGCAATAATGAGAAGTGTACAAACTTTTAGTTATCGGTTAACTAATTTTAAGTACTTCTCCAAAAAGGAAATTCAGTTTACAACACAACTAACGCAGAGGTTGAATTTTTTTAGATCATCTCCAAATGATAATCCAATATGCAGGAGGTTTTTTATGGATAATCAGATTTCGTTAGACGGGTTGGACTTTTCCCCGGAGGTTAATTTATCTAGGTATTTGCAAAACATTAAACAATTCCCTATTTTGTCGCAGGAAGAGGAGTATAATCTGGCTAAAGAATATATTCGTACCCGCGATGCCAAAATATCCTACCGTCTGATTACGTCTCACTTGCGGCTGGTGGTTAAGGTTGTTTCCAAGTTTCGCGGATACGGACTTCCGGTTGCAGAAATGATTTCCGAAGGAAACATCGGTTTGTTGTATGCGATTGACAAATTTGATCCCGACAAGGGGTTTCGTTTTTCAACTTATGCGTTATGGTGGATTAGGGCCGCCGTGCAGAAATATGTATTGAATTCGTGGTCGCTGGTTAAGATCGGAACCACGGCCGCCCAGAAAAAATTGTTCTTTAATCTGCGCAAGGTGAAAAACCGTCTCAATCTTACCGATGATCGTGAAATGTCGCAGGACGTGATTCAAAACATTGCCAGTTCGCTGGACGTCAGCATGCAGGAAGTTACGGATATGAACACGCGGCTGAAGTCTCATGACGGGTCGTTGAACGTGTTGGTTGATTCTTCCTCGGACAACGGATCCGAATTGTTGGACTTTATTGCCGATACCAAGCCGAATCAGGAAGAATGGCTGAGCCGGACCGAAACGATGAATTATCGCAAAAAGTTGTTTAATCAGGCGTTGAGCTGTCTTAATCCGCGTGAAAAAGACATTTTGTTTAAACGTCGTTTATATGAAAAATCGATTACTCTGGACGATTTGAGCAAATCTTATGCCATTTCGAAAGAACGGGTACGGCAGATTGAGCTCAATTCGATCCGTAAAATCCGTAAAGCGGTGGAAGTCATGCAATAACAAACAGTTTAATACGGAGGATGTGTCATGGCGGACACAACGATATCGGACGTTTTTTCCCGCAATGAAAAAATGCCGGAAACTTCGGACGGCGAACGGCCGTCGTCTGACCGGGAAACCGCTTTCGGAAGTGCAGGGTGTATGTTTGACCGTCTGACCGGGCTGCCCAGTTTTCATTTGTTTGAAGACCGTTTGCAGACGGCGTTGACCGGAGAACTGCTGAAAGACATCCGAATGCGCCGATTTCAGATTGCGGTAATCGGCGTTTTTGTTCGCGATTTGCCGCAAACCGGTGATGAGGCGGTTCAAAAACAGATTTTGCGCCGGGTGGCAGATATGTTGCAGCAGGCGTTGCCGAAAAATTATACGGTGGCGCGCGGGATTAATTATCATTTTTGGATTATGGTGCCGAATATCGGCGGAAGTGCGGAAATCGGAATTGAAACCGAAAAAATTGCCGCGCTGTTGTCGCAGCCGCTTATTGTCGGATCTCACGGATATCGGCTGGCGTATAATATAGGTGTCAGCGTTTTTGACGGTGATGCGGTCAGTCAGGCGACGTTGGTCGGTCAGGCGATTGCGGCGCTGCAGAAAGCGATTGATTCCGGCGAAAACCGGATTGTCTATTTTGCAGAGCTGGTTCCGTAGAGAACAAAGACTGCCCGTCACGCAGAATACGGCGGGCGCGTTCGGTATAAGCGCCGGAAGAGTCGTGAACGGTTAAGCCGGGGAGAATGCGGGTCGGCGCTTTGGAATCTTTGCGGGCGGAAATCAAAACGCGTTTTGCCGTTTGCCCGGTTTTGGAAAATAGCGGCACAATGACGACGGCGCCCGCTTTCTTATATAAAGTAGCCAAGATTTGATCCAGCGCTTCGGCACGGTTGACAATATAAAAATAACCGTGCGGCCGCAGCATTTTCAAACAAAAGGCAATCCACGCCGAAAGGTCGAACTGTTGAAGGTTGTGGGCTGCGGCCTTGCTCGGGTTGGGCGACGGCATGTCGCGATCGGCGTAGGGCGGGTTGGTGACCACATGATGAAAACTGCCGTTGGCAAGTTCTTTGAGCGGCTGTCGGATATCGGCGTTGATATATTTTAGTTTGTCAAAACCGTTGGCGGCGGCGCTCATAGCCGACAACTCCGCCAGCCGGGGTTGAATTTCGATTCCGGCAATTGAGGTTTGGGGAAAACGGTGGGCCAGGCACAGCGAAACCGCTCCGGTACCGGAACCGACGTCGAGAATTCTTTCTCCGGGGGCGGCGCCGTCAAGCAGGGAAGACAAAAATACGGCATCCGAAGAGGCCCGATAACCGTCGTTCGGTTGAAAAATCTTTATTTTCTTGTCTAATAAGTAGTCTTGAGTATAATCGGCCATAAACATGTTCTCCTTGCCCACTGATGATAACGGGAAAAATAAAAAATGCCAGCGAATATTACAACTTTAAAAAATGTTCTTTCTTTGAAAAACGATTTTGATTTATTTGTTTTTGACGTTTTCGGCGTGTTGTGGGACGGCAGCCGTTTATATGAAAACGCGGCAGCGCATTTGGCGGCGTTGAAACAGGCGGGCAAAAAGGTGGTTATCCTTTCCAACGGAACCGAACGGGTCGAAGCCATGGAAAAGAGTCAGTCGGCCCGCGGTTTGGAAAAAGGCGTTCATTATGATCGGATTTTTTCGTCGGGAGAGCTGGCATACCGTTGCTTTTCCGCTGACCGTCGGCGGCTGAAATACTATGTTTACGGAATAAAAGAAGCCGCTTTGTTTGCCGGCAGCCGTTATGTTGAGGTCAGCGAACCCGCCGCCGCCGATTTTGTTTTTATCGGTATTCCGAAAGTCCGGCGGGAAGGAAAGGCGGTCAATGTTTTGACGGTTGAGCCTTTCAAGCGCGAGTTGCGGAAATTTGCCGCTCAAGGACTGACGCTGATATGTGCCAATCCCGACTTGCGCGCTTATGTCGGCGGCTATGACGAACCGGTCGTCTGTCAGGGAAGTCTGGCGCGTTATTATGAGGAAGTCGGCGGTGAAACGGAATATTTCGGCAAACCGTATCCGGAGATGTTTGTTGCCGCGTTGGAGGGATATGAAGATATTGCACCCGAAAGAATCCTGATGGTGGGCGATACGTTGGAAACCGATATTTTGGGGGCTGCCAGTCTGGGGTTGAAAACCGCGTTGACGACTTCGGGAATCAGTTACAAAAATATGACGGACGAAGGCGAATTTGACGACTTGCGCGCCTATATGAAAGATTTGCGGATAGAAGCCGATTATTTGTTGGAAGCGGTATAAGCCTTGCTCCGGGCCCTGTGAGGCGGTAAAACTCAGCGCATGGATCTGATCATGCTGACGCCGACGTTCATTCCCTGCAAAGTGTTAAAGTTGTCTGCGGGCATGTCAAGCCTGCGGATGCATTGCTGCTGGATTTCGCCGGCCAAAGCCCAGTCGTCGCTCGTTTGAGTCAGCGTGCCGTCGTCTTTCAATTCGTGAAAACGTTCCAGCATACAGGAATAGAGTTTGCCGTTTTGCGTTTGTGGGGTTTTGTCAACCGGCGCGGCGGAACAGCCGGCAGCAAGCAGGACAAAAATGAGGGCGGACAGGTTGTTTTTCATTGGCGTTGTCTCTCGTATGTTTCAGTTTTTTATCATATTAGAAAAAAAGTACAAAGAATAGGTTAACAAATAAAAATATCTTCAAATTTGTTATTTTTTGATAGATTTTTGCTTTCTGCCGTGGTATAGGAATGGCAGAAATTTTTTTCTAAACATGGTTAACATTAACAAGGAAATAAAATGTCAGAAGTGAAAATGAAAATGATGGACGGTAACGAAGCCGCCGCTTCGGTTGCCCATCGTATGAACGAAGTATGCGTTATTTATCCGATTACCCCGTCGTCGCCGATGGGCGAATGGGCTGACGCATGGTCTGCCGCCAAGCAGAAAAACCTGTGGGGGATTGTGCCCGAAGTTCAGGAAATGCAGTCGGAAGCCGGTGCTGCCGGTGCCTGCCACGGTTCTGTTCAGGCCGGTGCACTGACCACCACCTTTACCGCTTCGCAGGGACTGTTGCTGATGATCCCGAACATGTACAAAATCGCCGGCGAACTGTCGCCGTTTGTCATGCATGTTGCCGCGCGTTCGCTGGCTTATCATGCCTTGTCGATTTTCGGCGATCATACCGACGTGATGAGCTGCCGTCAGACCGGTTTTGCAATGCTGTGTTCCAACTCGGTGCAGGAAGCTCACGATATGGCCGCGATTGCCCAGACTTCGACTCTGCGTTCGCGTGTTCCGTTCATGCATTTCTTTGACGGTTTCCGTACTTCTCACGAAATTAAGAAAATCAAAGTGCTTTCCGATGACGATTTGAAAGCGATGCTGGAAGGCGTGGATTATTCTTTCAACGCCAAGCACGCTCTGCGCCCGGAAGCTCCGGTTATCCGCGGTACCGCTCAGAACCCCGACGTGTTCTTCCAGGGTCGCGAAGCCTGCAATCCTTTCTATGACAAGGTTGAAGGAATTGTTGCGGAGGAAATGGACAAGTTTGCCAAGATTTCCGGCCGTCAGTATCACATCGTTGACTATACCGGCGCCGAAGATGCCGAACAGGTTATCGTTATTATGGGTTCGGGCGCCGAAACGGTTGAAGAAACCATTAACTATCTGAATGCTCAGGGTGCCAAGCTCGGCGTTTTGAAAGTTCACCTGTATCGTCCGTTCCCGGAAAAATCTTTCCTCAAGGCCTTGCCGAAGTCGGTTAAAGTGGTTTCGGTTCTTGACCGTACCAAAGAATCGGGTTCGATCGGCGAACCGTTGTATCTGGATGTTGTTGCAACGTTGACCCAGGCGTTTGCCAACGGCGCGATTGCCCAGATGCCGAAAGTTGTCGGCGGTCGTTACGGCCTGTCGTCCAAAGAATTTACCCCGGGTATGGTCAAAGCCGTATTTGACAACGGGTTTGCCGCCAAACCGATTAACGGTTTTGCCGTCGGCATTACCGATGACGTAACCCACAAGTCGCTGGCTTTTGACGATTCAATTGATACCGAACCGAAAGACGTCGTTCGTGCCGTATTTTACGGTTTGGGCGCCGACGGTACCGTAGGGGCCAACAAAAACTCGATTAAGATCATTGCCGAAGATGCCGGTAAATACGGGCAGGGTTATTTTGTGTATGACTCCCGCAAGTCCGGTTCGATGACCACTTCGCACCTGCGTTTTTCCGACAATCCGATCAAGTCGGCTTATTTGATCAATAAAGCAGATTTTGTAGCCTGTCACCAGTTCCCCTTCATGAACAAGGTTGACATTCTGAAAATTGCCAAACCGGGCGCGACTTTCCTGCTCAATGCACCGTATGCGGCTTCGGAAGTTTGGAATCATCTGCCGCGCGAAGTTCAGCAGGAAATTATCGACAAGAAACTGAACTTTTATACCATCAATGCGGTAGAAGTTGCTCGCGAAACCGGTATGGGACAGCGCATTAACACCATTATGCAGGCTTGTTTCTTTGCCATTTCGAACATTCTGCCCAAAGACGAAGCGATTGCGCAGATTAAGAACGCCATTAAAAAGACCTACAGCAAGAAGGGCGATGCCATTGTTCAAAAGAACTTTGCCGCGGTTGATGCGTCTCTGGCTCACCTGCACAAAGTTGAATATCCGGCAACGGTTACCTCGACTTTCAACCGTCAGGCGCCGGTTCCGGCCAACGCTCCCGAATTTGTTCAGAAGCTGACGGCCGAATTGATTGCCGACCGCGGCGATCAGCTTCCGGTATCTGCTTTTGCGGAAGTTGTCGACGGTACATGGCCGACCGGAACCACTCAGTATGAAAAACGCTGCATTGCGACCGAAATTCCGGTTTGGGATCCGGCCACCTGTATTCAGTGCGGCAAGTGTTCGCTGGTTTGCCCGCACGGTGTGATCCGTATGAAAGTTGCTTCGGAAGAAGAACTGAAAAACGCACCGGCCGGCTTTAAATCGGCGCCGTACAAAGGCAAGGAATTTGCCGGCAAGCAGTTTATTCTGCAAATTTCGCCGGAAGATTGCACCGGCTGCGGTCTGTGTGTTTCTGCCTGCCCGGCCAAAAATAAGGAAGATCCGGCGAAAAAAGCCATCAACATGGATCATATCGAAAATCATTTGGAACAACAGGTTGCGAACTGGAAGTTCTTTGAAACGCTGCCGTACGTTAAACGTACTGAAGTTGCCAAGAACCTGCCCAAGACCACACAGATGATTCAGCCGTTATTCGAATTCTCGGGCGCTTGCGGCGGCTGCGGCGAAACGCCGTATGTCAAGTTGCTGACCCAGTTGTTCGGCGACCGGATGGTTGTTGCCAATGCAACCGGATGTTCTTCGATTTATTCGGGCAACCTGCCGACCACACCTTATGCCAAAGACGAAAAAGGTCATGGTCCGGCTTGGGCAAACTCGCTGTTTGAAGACAATGCCGAATTTGGTTTGGGAATGAGATTTTCAATTGACCAGCAGACGGCTTTTGCCAAAAAACTGCTGGAAGAACTGAAAGACCAGATCGGTGCCGAGTTGGTTGAAAAAATCTTGAGCAATCCGCAGGCAACCGATGTTGAAATCGATGACCAGCGCGCCAACGTCAAAGCTCTGCGCGACAGACTGGCGGCTCTGGACAGTGCAGAAGCCAAGCATTTGAACGAACTGGCCGATTATCTGATTAAGAAGTCGGTTTGGATCTTGGGCGGTGACGGCTGGGCCTATGATATCGGTTTCGGCGGTTTGGATCATGCGATCGCTTCCGGCAAAAACATCAATATCATGGTTATGGATACCGGCGTTTACTCCAATACCGGCGGACAGCAGTCGAAAGCGACCCCGATGGGCGCGTCGGCCAAGTTTGCAACCGCCGGTAAGGCTTTGCCGAAGAAAGACCTTGGTATGATTGCGATGTCTTACGGTAACGTGTATGTGGCTCAGATTTCGGTCGGTGCCAACGATATGCAGACGATCAAGGCTTTGAACGAAGCAGAGGCTTTTGATGGTCCGTCGCTGATTATCGCCTACTCGCACTGTATTGCTCAGGGCTTTAACCTTGCGGACGGTCTGGAACACCAGAAGAATGCGGTTGAAACCGGCAGCTGGCCGTTGTACCGCTACAATCCGGAAAACATCCGTGAGGGCAAAGCGCCGCTGATGCTGGATTCTAAAGCGCCGACGAAACCGTTGTCCGACTATATGTCGAACGAAACGCGGTTCCAGGTTGTTAACAAGATGAATCCGGAACGTTATGAGACCTTGCTTAACAAGGCTCAGGAAAACGTTAAGGAAAAACGCAGCCTGCTGGAGCACATGGCCGAATACAAGGTTGAAGAAAACGATCCTTCTGCAGCCGAATAAGCCAACCTGCAAAAAAAAGCACCTCTTCGGAGGTGCTTTTTTAGTTTTAAAACGGCGGGTATTGTTTGTCGGCTGCTGCGCTCAATGATGGGAAAAAGAAACGTACTGTTCGATTTTGTATTGTATGAAAGCGGAGAAATGGTGAGCGGGGTGCGGAAAAAGGGAGAGACAGGGAAAAGGAAAAACGGCCGGCGATGATAAGAGGAAAAACGGGGGCAGGGGCGGAGGAATGTTGAGGCAAGCGGCGGACAGGAGGAGAGAAAACTGAAAAGAGGACCGGGGCTGAAGGAGGCGAAGAACAGCAAAAGAAGAGAACAAGGGGCGGCAAACGGAGAAAAACAGACGGCAGACAAAGGAAAGAGAGTAGAGGATAGGCGCCAGGGGGGGAAAGGGATGGAGAGTAAAGGGGAAGATAAAGAAAAAGGAGAAAATGGGTCGGTAAAGAGAGGAGCAGAACAGGCAGGAAGAAAAAGAGGAAAGCGGTCGGTAAAGAGAGGAGCAGAACAGGCAGGAGTGGAAGAGAAAGGACGGTTGGAATCGACGGAGAGGGAGGAACGATTTTAAAAAATTATTGCTTTTTATGATTTTTGTGTCTAAAATTACAAATGTTGAATAATTATTAAAATTAAAGCCTATGAACTTTGTGATGATGCTTATTTGCTTTTTGCTGGCATTCGTATTCAGTTTTGTCACTTTAGTTTTTCAGTTGAGTGACAACCGGTGGTCCGGCGGCTGGCATATTTGCTATGTTTGTGCAAAAAAACTGTATGAATATACGACAATTGCACATGTATGTGTCGGTCTGGTCTGGCTGTTTGTGGAGATTCCGCTGTGGAGTTTTTACATTTCCGGCGCACTGTTCGTTTTAGCCTTCTTGTTGTGGTTCCTGCCCGATCTGCGACAATATGCGGACTTTGTGCGTTCGGTTTTCCGGATGAAGGGCTGGAAGCGATAAGCTGTATGCAACGATGAAAAAAAAGAGCTGTCTGTGAAAGACCGCTCTTTTTTTTGCGGTTTGAAGGTTATGTTTCCCAAGCCGCTTTGGGAGGGGAGCGAACAAAAGTTGTATTTTGCAGAAGTTGAGGGAAAGTTTGTTACAGGGAAGATCTCTTAAACAAAATATTTTTTTCCGATCTTTTGCGCTTTACAAAAGCGGACGGTCACGTCATAATGACAGTTGTAAAAATTATGGAGTGTTAGGGCATGGATGACGCCGTATGTCTGCATAATGCGAATGTATATACCGGTTTTTCGGTCATGAAGAACTGTGCGATTTATATCAAGGACGGCAAAATTGCCGATGTCTATAACGAAAAAAGGTTTCAGCAAAAAAAGTTTTCTTCCAAAGTGCGGGTAATTGATTTGCTCGGTGCCAACGTGATTCCGGGTTTTATGGATACGCATATTCACGGCAGCGGCGGTTTCAGCACCGATGACGGCGACTACCGTTCAATTCTCGGAATGTCTTCTTTTTTGGCAAGGTACGGCATAACCTCGTTTATTCCGACCATCGGTGCAACTCCCGAAGCGGATCTGATGAAAAAAATCAAGGCCGTTTTGAAAGCAATGGGCCGTGAAAACGGCGCGCAGATTTTGGGGATTCATCTCGAGGGGCCGTTTTTGTCGCCGGCGCGAATCGGCGGTCAGCTGGCGGAGGGCATATCTCCGGTTGATTTGGGGCTGATGGAGCGTATTTATAAAGCGGCGCGGGGCAAAATTATCAATATGACGGTGGCGCCGGAATTGAAAAATATGCGGGAACTGGCGCTTTATTGTATTGAACGCGGCATTATCCTGCAGGCCGGGCACACCGATGCCACATATGAACAGATGATTGAAGGGATGCAGGTTAACATTATGCATTTGACCCACATGTTCAATGCGATGCGGCCGTTGCATCATCGCGAACCGGGCGTGGTGGGGGCCGGGCTGATTCATGCGGAGATTTCGTGCGAGTTTATCGGTGACGGCGTTCATACCAACCCGAATTTGATCAAGCTGCTGATGCAAAGCAAGCCGATCGGCAAGTTGGTTTTGATCAGCGACGCTTTGAAATATGCCCATGCCGAACCGCCGGCGGACGCCGATTTTTATTTTGACAAATGTTTCAAGCGCAAGGCCGATGAAGTGATTATCGGTTCGGGGATTACGCTGTACGACGGTTTTCGCAATTTGATCGAATATGGCGTCAGTCCGGAAGATGCAATCCGGATGGCGTCGGTCAATCCGGCGCAGATTATGAAACAGGCGGGCAAGGGAATGATTGTTCCCGGATATGACGCCGATCTGATTATTATGGACAAGAACTTTAACCTGGTTGATACAATGGCCGGCGGCAAATTTATACGGGAGAAAAAATTATGAGAGTGATTATCAAAAACGACTATGACGAATGTTCTTTGTGGGCGGCCAATTATGTGGCCTTTAAAATTAAGGCTTTTCGGCCGACCAAAACACGACCGTTTGTTTTGGGGCTGCCGACCGGTTCGACGCCGCTCGGGATGTATCGGCACCTGATCGAGATGGTAAAAGAAGGAAAACTTTCTTTTGAAAATGTGGTGACTTTTAATATGGACGAATATATCGGACTGCCGCCGGCGCATCCGCAGAGCTATCACTATTTTATGGAAGAAAACTTTTTCAAACATATTGATATTCGTCCCGAAAACATTAATATTTTGAACGGTATGACCCGCGATTTCGGCAAAGAATGTGCCGAATATGAAGAAAAAATCCGTCGCTACGGGAAGATTAATCTGTTTATCGGCGGGGTTGGCGAGGACGGACATATTGCATTTAACGAACCTGCTTCTTCTTTATCTTCGCGCACTCGGGTTAAAACTTTGACCAAGGATACAATCAAAGCAAATTCGCGCTTTTTTGACGGTGACGAAAGCCAAGTGCCGACAATGGCGCTGACGGTCGGCGTCGGCACTATTATGGATGCCGAAGAAGTTATGATATTGGTTACCGGTCCCAAAAAGGCACGGGCACTTCATCATGCGGTGGAATGCGGGATCAACCATATGTGGCCGGTCAGCATTTTGCAGATGCATCGTTACGGCATTGTGGTTTGCGACGAAGCCGCCACCAGTGAACTGAAGTCGGAAAACGTTCAGTATTTCAAGGATATCGAAAGCCGGGTTATGCCGTAGAAAGCGATATGGAGCGATGCGGCCGGAAAGTTTGCCGGGACGCTTATTTAACCTCAAAGCCGTTTATGCTTGCCAAGTCGGGAATTATTACCTATATTCAGGCGAGTTATGAGGAAAAAGACAATGGTTGAAGTGGTAACTTTAGGCTGTCGGATTAACAGCTACGAATCTGAAATTTTAAAGGAAAAATTTGCCGGGATGGAACGCCTGGTGATTGTCAACACCTGCGCGGTTACCCGTGAGGCGGAAAGACAATGCCGGCAAACGGTACGAAAACTGCGCAAACAGAACCCTGAGGCGAAAATCGTGGTAACCGGTTGCGCCGCTCAGATCAATCCGAAGTCTTTTGCCCGCATGCCGGAAGTGGATTTGGTGTTGGGAAACCGTGAAAAAGCCGCACTCGAGAAATATATTGTCGGCGAGATTTGCGAAAAGACGGTGGTCGGCGATATTTTTGATTATGACAAATATGACGATTTTCTGATTACCGGCTTTGAAGGGCGGCAGCGGGCATTTGTTCAAATTCAGCAGGGATGCGACCACCGTTGCACTTATTGTATTGTGCCGTTTGCGCGCGGCAACAACCGTTCGGTTCCCGAAGCCGACGTTTTGCGACAGATCGGCGTTTTGCTGGAACAGGGATTTGAAGAAATCTGTCTGACCGGCGTTGACGCGTGTTCTTACCGGCCGTCGTTCAGCGGACTGGTCAGTAAGATTGTCGAAACTTTTCCGGCTTTGCCGTCGCTGCAGTTCGGGTCGCTGGATCCGGCGGCAGTGGATGAGGCGTTTATTGCGTTGGTCGGCAGATATAAAAACATTTATCCGCATTTTCATTTGTCGGTGCAGTCGGGTGACAATTTGGTGTTGAAAAGGATGCGCCGCCGTCATTGCCGCGAAGATGTTATAAGTTTGTGTTCGAAGATCCGCGCCGTGCGACCGGAAGCAACGTTCGGCGCCGATTTTATCTGCGGTTTTCCGACCGAAAGCGATGAAGCGTTTGCCAACACGCTTAAGCTGGTGGATGAGGCGGGAATTGAGCGGCTTCATGTGTTTCCGTATTCGGAGCGACCGGGCACACCGGCGGCGCTGATGCCGCAAGTGCCGGTGGAAATACGCCGCGAGCGGGCGAAAAAACTGCGCGAAAAAGGAGAAACGGTTAATGGTTAAGTGGTTGGAAAAACTGGGGTTGGGACTGAAAAAATCGTCACAGAAGATCGGTGGCGGCATTAGCGGAATCTTTACCAAAAAACATTTAGACGCGGAAACGCTGGATGAGTTGGAAGAACTGTTAATCTCTGCCGACATGGGCGTAAAAACGGCCGCGGAAGTGGTCAAAGGTTTTGCCAAAATTCGTCAGGATAAGGAAATTTCCGATCAGGAGATCCGAGAAAACCTTGCAGCCGAATTACAGAAAATTTTGCAGCCGTGCGAGCAGAATTTGGAACTTGACCGCGGCAAAAAGCCGTTTGTGATTTTAATGGTTGGTGTTAACGGTGCCGGAAAAACGACCACGATCGGCAAGTTGGCAACCAAGTTTAAGGCGGAAGGGTTAAAGGTGTCGCTGATTGCCGGTGATACGTTTCGGGCGGCGGCGGTTGAACAGCTTCGGGTATGGGGAGAACGTTCCGCTGTGCGCGTTTTTGCCGGAGCGGACGGCTGCGACAGTGCCGGGTTGTGTTTTGACGGTTTGAAAGAGGCCGTAAAAGCCGGTGACGATGTGGTGTTTGTTGATACCGCCGGCCGGTTGCAGAATAAAAACGGGTTGATGGACGAGTTAAAAAAGGTCGTCAAAGTAATGCAAAAAGTTATTCCCGATGCGCCGCACGAAACCTTGCTGACCGTCGATGCGACGACCGGGCAAAACGCTTTGTCGCAAGTGGAAACGTTTAAACAATGCGTTCCGGTATCGGGGCTGGTTGTGACCAAGCTGGACGGCACCGCGCGCGGCGGAATGGTGGCGGCAATTGCCGGGGAGAATCCGACGCCGATTTATTATATCGGAGTCGGCGAGGGAATTGATGATTTGGATCGCTTTTGTGCTGCCGATTATGCGCGCCGTTTAGTCGGGTTGGATTAAAGCGGTTGAATTTTAGAGACGCCTGTCAGGTTATCCCGGCAGGCGTTTTTTATGGATTTATATATTTGACAAAAATTTCGTAAAGTGATATCCTAAACCTGTTTATTTAAGAGTATGTTCATTATTAGGTTGATTTTTAATTGTTGTTTTTGGGTTTTGCTCAAACTGACGATTGATGAAATTATGGCCGAATTTGAAGTAACTTTGCAAATAGGCAGTTGTGCGGACGGTTTTCTGCCGTTGTCTCTCGGACAGCTTAATAATTTTAACCCAATCGGAGACTTGGGCGCCATTAAATTTATATCTTATGGCAAATTCAGACAACAAAAAAGAGAGTGCAAACAAAGTAGCAAACAAAGCATGGAGCGTGCTCAAGTGGGCCGGTCGCGTACTGAAAGAAACCGGAAAGGGGATCGTGATCATTATTGCCTTGTTGGCAATAACCTTCATCTTCTTCAATCCGCTCTTCTTTGTCCCGTACACCCTGCTGGCACCGCGCAAGGCTGCAGAAAGTCTGTATGACTGGGATCTCCCGGTGTATATGGACCTTATGCACTGTCTTTATGCGCCGTTTGTGGCTGTTCTGCCGATGTATTGGAAAAAACATTTCATGGACGTACGCGGAATAAGCGATTATTCTGCCAAACTGCAGGTGAAATATTTTTTTACCGTCAACGGTGAAGAAGAACAGATTGAGACAATCAAAGCCATGAGCTTCGAAGCAAAACAGCTTTTGTGGAACAGTGACCATGAGAAAGCTCACGGCAATGCTGTTCGCGTCTTGATGGTGAATGCCGGTGTAAAGCTTGACGGAAAACAGTTTGAGTTTCTGGCAAGCCATTCGCTGACCAGTGTTCTGGAGGTGTATATCAACAAATATACCCCTTCGGAAGAAATGATGGAGATTTTGCTCCGTTACCGACTGGGAGACCTGTTTCTGGATTGCGTTGAGCGTCACGGCCTGTCGACTCGTCTGATCGCTAAAGTATTTGCGATGAAAAACGAAATCTGTTCATGCGAAGAAAACGAGTGTGAGAAGGCATTCCGCCGGAATATGGCCGGATTGATGCAAGAGGCTCTGTCGAAGTTTTCGCAGCGTCAAATGGTCAGAAACACGGCGGCTAAAAATGACGGCGGTGACGAATGGAGATGCTATCTCGTCAAAGGAAATGTGCTGTATCCGGAAGCGCAGAAAATGATGAACGTCTGGCAATATGATGCATATCATCATAATGGCGGTTGTCATCTCTCTGCCGAAGCGATCGTGTATTTCCTGAGCAAAGCCGATCAGGGTATGTGTTCGCGCATCTTCAAGTATGAGCCGAAAGAGGCCATGAACGATCAGGCGCAGGCTCTGATTGCAGCTAATCCGCAGCTGTTGAGCTGGGCTTTGGCTGTGAAGTAACATTCTCAAAGTAAAAAAAGCGTTTTTCTCCGGTGACGGAGAAAAACGCTTTTTTTGCATTGTTTAAAAATTATACGGAAACGTCCGAAACCGAAGACAACGACGGTAACGATTTGGCGTAAACTTTTTTCATCAGGGTTGAGAACGGGTAGTCGGACAGTTTTTCGATATCTACGAACCGTCCGTCGGCAACGGGCGAAGCGTTGGTATGTACAATGTATATCTTGAGGTTGAGACGTATATGGGTGAAAATATGAGAAACCGCCTCTCCGCTGTCTTCGGCATCGTTAAACCCAAGCGTGCCTTCGTCGGTCCAGGGAAACTCGTAGAGACCGGAAAGAAGCCCTTTTTCCGAACGTTTCCGAATCAAGATTTGGCCCGCGGTGTTAAAAATCAGGTAAACGCTGCCGTTTTTTTCTTTTTTGGCCGGTTTGGCGCGGTCGGGAATTTGTTCAAGTTCCGGCAGTCCGCGGGATAAACAGGCGTTTTGCCAAGGACAAAGCAGGCATTGCGGTTTTTTGGGGGTACAGATAACGGCGCCCAGATCCATAATCGCCGAAGCATAGTCGGCCGGATGTTGCGGATCAGTAAGGGCTTGCGCTTTTTCACGGATGAGCGGCAGAATCTGCTCTACCGGTTCGGTAAGATGATACAGGCGGCAGATAATGCGGATAACGTTGCCGTCAATAACGGTTTCGGGCAGGTTAAAAGCGAGGGCAAGAAAGCTGGATGCGGTATAGGCACCGATCCCTTTGAGTTTGAGCACATTTTCGCGGGTTTGCGGAAAGCGGCCGCCGAAATCTTTGACGATCGTTTGCGCCGTGGTATGCAGGGAACGTGCCCGCGTATAGTAGCCCAGTCCCTGCCAATAGCGGTAAACTTCTTCCAAATCGGCCGCGGCTAAGCTTTCGACGGTCGGAAAACGCCGCATGAAGGGGGAAAAATAATCGAGTACGGTTTTGACCGTCGTTTGCTGCAGCATAAATTCGGAAACCAGAACAACGTAAGGATCGGGATGAGCGCCGCCTTTGACCCGCCAGGGCAGGCTGCGTCCGTGATGTTGGTACCAATTGAGGAGTGATGCGGCTAAATGATATTCTGTCATGATTATAATATAAGCAAAAAAAATGCCGATGTCCATATAAATACCGTTGCCGAAACAGAAGCAGGTTTAAGTATCAAAGGCGGAAGTGTGGCTAAAAAAACGTCAATCGACGAATATAATTGCTTGACACAAAAAAACTTTTTTTGTACATTTTAGGCAGAGTTTTATTATTTTAATTACCAACAATATGGAAGTAACTGTTCAAAAAGTGAAGAGTATGTCCGAAACCAAGTGGAGCATCACCGCTGAAGACCCTACCGGCGGAATTATGCATTTCGGACTGGAGAAGAAGTATGGAAAACCCGAAGCCGGAGACGAGATTACCCTCCATTTCCTGCGCGGGATCGGAACCAAAGTGATCGGTATGGACCTTAACGGAAAATGCCTGTACCGGAAAACTGCTTCCGCCGCTTCGTGAACATGATCATAAGACAGTCAATGTCTTCTTTAAAAAAAGCCTCCCTCACCAAGGGAGGCTTTTTGCTGCAGTATTTTATCAGAAAACGGTTATAAATTCCTTTCCTTAATTCATTTTGATAAAGACATGAAGTCTGCTTCGGCAATTTGTTTAAAGAGACAGTATGTAGGAACGCGCGGCGATGCCTATTATCAGCTGAAGAAGAATCGCAATGAATTGACGGATTTGAAGAAAAGTAAAAAAATTAGATGGAAAAAATGTAGAAATATCAATGTCTAAAAACTTCAAGCTCCTGTCAAAAACAGGAGCTTGTGAAGATTGGTGCCCTGAAGAAGACTCGAACTTCCACGACCAAACCGGTCACAAGTACCTGAAACTTGCGCGTCTACCAATTCCGCCATCAGGGCAACGGATATTTTAATAACCGGATTTTTTTAATTAGTCAATAGCTTTTATATTTTTTTTTGCGGGTGGAAGAAAAAAGCTTCTTCTTCAAGGATAAAGGACTGCCATGTTTTTTGAATGTCATATTCGGGATGGCGGATGCCGCCCATATGACGATAAAAACCGGCGACCGGATTATTTTTGAGCATATACAGATAAAAAGGCCGATAACCGGCGTATTCGGCAAATTTTTCGATAAGCCGGCGTCCCAGACCGCAGCCCTGACAATCGGGCAAAACATATAAGGCATGGAGTTCGAACGGTATCGGGATTTCGGGGTTATGAGACGGAGAGCCCCACGCCAGAGCAACAATTTTTCCGTTTTCGGTTTCGCCGAGATAGAGAAAGTCTTTTTGGGCAATTCGCTGCTGCCAGTTGGCAATTCTTTGCGGGGTGACAATGTTGGCGGCAATAAATTCCGGCGGCATAAAAGCAGCATAGCAACGCCGGCGGGTGTTCATGTTGACGTCGGCAATCGCGGCAGCGTCTTCATGCCGGGCGGGGCGGATAATGAATTTTGTTTTTGTCATGTTGACATGATGGCCGTTGCAGACGAAAAAGGCAAGCAAAAAGTGAAAAAGCGCTCAGAAAACGATAAGGCAGCCTTTGAGGGCTGCCTTACGATTAAAATTAAAACGTTCCGGACCTTACTCTACGACCAATGTCAGGATTGTGACATCGGTATCGAATTTCCGGTTGAACGCTCTGGTTACGTTTTCTCCGAGCTTTTGTTCATCAAGCCGGTTCCCGGAAAATTCGGCAACAGCCTGACGAATCAGAAGTTTTAACTCGAGATCAACCGTTTCCGAAATTTCCTGCCGGTTCTGGATACCGTAGCAGATATTGAAACGATAGGCCTCGCTGTTGAAACATTGTACCGGCTCGGCACTCAGTGTGGTTATGTTGCCGGAACGGAGTTCGTGAACCGTTTTCCCGACACTTTCTGTCTGAAGAGTATTGTAGGGAATTTTCGGAACATTACAACTTCCGGCCGGAACGATGGTAAACATACCGGTGACGATAAATGCGGCACTCAGGGAAAGCAGCATAATCCAGATAATCTTTTTCATAATTATTGTGTTTTTTTAATTAATACTCGGTTTAAAAGCCATTATTTTGCATAAATTTGAAAACCGGGTCTAACTGTTGAAACATCGGTACAAAATAATTGCTAATTTAATTGAAATTACCTTAAGGGTAATATGTTTTGGACAAAAAGTCAAGTGCGTCAGTAATTGACGGCAGGGGACTTGATTTTTGGCGACGGATGTGCGAAAAAAGAAAAAAGACGGGGTGGTTAAAAATAAGACGTTGCCGGACGAACTAAAGGAAGAAACGAGATGCAAACAGAAGTAAGGGGAAAATTCAATCATGCGGTGGTAATGACCGATCAGGTTGAACAAGAATGCGTCAATCAGCTGAAAACCCTTTGTTCGCAAGAGGTTTTCAAAGATTCTAAAATTCGGATTATGCCTGATTGTCATGCCGGAAAAGGCTGTGTGGTCGGTTTTACGGCAACGGTTAAGGATAAAATTATTCCGAATTTGGTCGGGGTAGATATTTCCTGTTCGATCTCAACCTATCGGTTGAATGTGAGCGAGACAGACTTTTCGCGTCTGGATGAGGTCATTCGGGCATATGTGCCGTCGGGAAGAGCGGTGCGGGAAAATATTTCGGCGCTGGCGGATGAGCAACTTAGGGCTGACGTTGCACGGGTATGCCGAGAGATCGGCGATCTTGAACGTCTGGAACGGCATTTGTGCTCGATCGGCAGCTTGGGGGGGCGGAAACCACTTTTTGGAAATAAACCGTGATAAGAACGGTTTTTTATGGTTGTTGGTTCATTGCGGTTCGCGCAATTTCGGCAAGCAGATTTGTGAGTTTCATCAGGCGAAGGCGATAGAAACTTATAAGCAAAAAGTGGCCGAAGGGCGCGAAAAAGGTTTGAGCGAAGTGCCATCGCACCAAAAGGCAAAGTGGCTGAAGGCGTATAAGGAAAAGTGCGCGCTGCCTAAGGAGTTGTGTTATTTGGAAGGCAACGATCTTGACTTGTACGTTGAACATATGAAGGTTGCCGAAGTGTTTGCCCGTCGCAATCATGAGGTGATTGTCGATGAGATTTGTTCGCATATGGGCTGGAGAGTTGAAGAATCGATTTTTACCCATCATAATTATATTGAATTTACCGGTAAGCGGGAAATGGTTATCCGTAAAGGTGCCATTTCGGCGCAAAAAGGGGAACGGGTTATTATTCCGCTGAATATGCGGGACGGTTCGTTGATCGGGGTCGGCAAAGGCAATCCGGAATGGAACTGTTCGGCGCCGCACGGGGCCGGGCGGGTTTTGTCACGCATCCAGGCACGCAAGACTTTGGATGTGGATGAATTTAGGCAAAAAATGCAAAATGTTTGGAGTTCCTGCGTTGGGGCCGATACACTGGACGAATCTCCGATGGCCTATAAGGATATGCAGGTGATTATTGACGCCATCGGCGAAACGGTGGAAATTACCGACCGGATTGTCCCCCTCTATAACTTCAAGGCTTCGGAAGCGATCGATTAAGCTGACGCCGGGTTTAAAGTTGTCCGTAGGCGTGCAAAAGCAGTAAAACGCCCAACGCAATGCGATAAAGAACGAATGGCAGGAAAGTGTAATTTTTGAGCCATTTCATCATGATGAAGATCGCAGCGACCGAAGCAACAAACGAATAACCGATTCCGCTTAAGACGTAATGCAGGTTTGCGTAGTCACCGCTTTGGTAAATTTCCCAACCGACCAGCAAACCGGCGCCGGCAATGGCGGGAACCGACAGCAGCATGCAGAATTTGGCGGCTTCGCGGCGCTCCAGCTTCAGAAAGCGGCCGGTTGTGATGGTGATGCCCGAGCGGCTGGTGCCGGGGATCATCGCCAGACACTGCGCCAGTCCGATTAAAAAGGCGTCTTTAAAGGTCATATCGTCAATTTTGCGTACCGCCGGCGAGTGGTGGTCGGCAATCCACAATAAAATGCCAAACAACAAAATGTTCCAACCGACGATTTTGGTGCTGCGCAACCATTCCATGCCGAAATGATGCAAGGCAAGTCCGAAAATGACCGCCGGAACGGTGCCGACAACCAACAGCCAAAACAATTTGGGGTTGTAGGCGGGGAGTTGTTTTAAAATAAAATCTTTCAGCCGGGGCGTGGAAATCCGGATAAAAAGATTTTGCAATTTGGGGAAACGTTTAAACAGGTCGGCGGTCAGACCGCAGGCCATGTCATAAATGTCACGGGCAAAATAGATCATCACCGCCAGAATGGAACCGACATGGACGGCAATGTCTATTTCCAGCCCCTGATCGGGAAAAGAAGTTAATTTTGAAAGCAAAATCAGGTGCCCCGAAGAACTGACGGGCAAAAATTCGGTGAAGCCCTGCAATGCAGAAAGAATGATGATTTGTAAGTTTGTCATGTTTATTCAGCCATATCCTGACCGGAGACTTTCCGGCATGCTTTTTGATTGAGGTTTAAGAGAGAATGAGGGCGAAAACGTACGTTGTTGAGCGATGCGCCCCAATGCAGGTGCGGTCCGGTGGCGCGGCCGGTATGACCGACCAGGCCGATGATTTGCCCCTGTTTGACGGTTTGTCCCGTTTTGACTTTTGCTTCTTTCAAATGGGCGTAGATGGTTTGCAGCCCCTGACCGTGGTCGATAATTACCATGTTGCCGGTGTAAAAATAGTTCTTGCCGCTCAAAATTACCTTGCCGGCACCGGAAGCTTTGACCGGCGTCCCTTCGGGGGCGGCAATATCGGTACCGCTGTGCGGACTTTTGGGGATGCCGTTGAAAATGCGCTGATTGCCGAACTCGCCGCTGATACGTCCGTCAACCGGCAAGATGAAGCCCCGGCGCCAGTCATCGCCGGGTTGAAGGTTGGTAAGCGAACGGCGCACATCTTTTTGTTCGCGGGCGATTTCGGCGTCATGAGAAGAATCGGGAGTTACTTTTTGCTGCGAAACGCCGTTAATGCGCTGAATGTCCCATTGATAGGTTTTAACCGGGAGTTTGTAGAATACGGAAGCGTCGTGAGGGTATGAAAGTTGCAATTCGGCTTCGGCGTTTTGATCGCGGCCGAACGCGAGAATGAAGTAGCCGTCTTCGGTGATCGGATATTGTTTTTGGTTGAACGTTACCGTCGAAGCTTCGTCTTCGGTTTTGCCGATGATGATCTCACCCTGATTGAAATCTCCGCACAGTTCCAATGCGGTTGCCGGGGCTGCTGCCGCCAGCAGGCTAATTGTCAAACAGATCGCCTTGTAATTCATTTTTCCTCACTATCGGCCGGGTCTTGACCGCACCGTCGGCAAACACAATTTCCAGACTGCTGCTTTTGCGGGCCTCAGTTGCATTATAAACGGTTTTTTGCCGTTGGTTTTTAATCCAAGCAAAACCCCGTTTCAAAACCGACTCTACAGATACCGACTCCAGCCGCAGATTTAAGTTTTGCAGGTTTTCGTTTTTCTTGTCGAGTATAGTGGTAATGTAAAAAGGTTTAATTTCATTTAAACTGAGCTGGTTTTTGCGATTTTCGAGATAATTTTTAAAGCTCAGATGCAAACGGTCAATCCGGTCGTCGAGTTTTTGGATGTTTTCAGCTAAAATCTGTTCCAGGTTGGGGATGCCGCGTTTGAGCCCGTCGAGAAGGCTTCGTCGTTCTTGCAGATAGCGGTTGCCGGCGCTGGCAAGACGGCTTTGCAAGGTGAGAACCGCGGCGTTCAGTTCGCTTTTGACCGGTACCGCAAATTCGGCGGCGCCGGTCGGTGTCGGTGCGCGCAGGTCGGATACATAATCGATCAGCATGGTGTCGGTTTCGTGTCCGACGGCGGAAATTAACGGGATTGAGGAGTTGTAGACCGCCCGGATGACAATTTCCTCGTTAAAACACCACAGATCTTCCAGAGAGCCGCCGCCGCGGGCGACGATCAACAGGTCGGGCCGCGGAATCGGGCCGTTGGCAGGCAAAGCGTTAAAACCGTTGACGGCAGCGGCAATTTGTGTTGCCGCACCTTCGCCTTGGACCAAGGTCGGCCAAACGATGACACGGGACGGAAAACGGTCGGTGATGCGATGGATAATGTCGCGGATAACCGCGCCGGTGGGGCTGGTGACAACGCCGATCGTACGCGGAAGATATGGGATTTTTTTCTTATGGGCGGCGTCAAACAGGCCTTCGGCGGCAAATTTCTGTTTGCGTTCTTCCAAAAGTTTGAGCAAGGCGCCGGTTCCGGCCACTTCCAATTGCTCAATCACCAGTTGGTAACTGCTTTTGCCGGCAAAAGTGGTAATGCGGCCGGTGGCAACGACTTCCAGTCCGTCTTCCGGCCTGACCGGCAGTGAGGCGGCAATTCCTTTCCAGCAGACGGCGGAAAGGTTGGCGTTTTCGTCTTTCAAAGACAGGTAATAATGGCCGGAATCGGCGCGTTTGCAGCCGAAAATTTCACCTTTGACCCGAACGCGGGCAAAAGCGTCTTCCATCGTGCGTTTGATCGCAAAAGAGATTTCACTGACGGTAAATTCCGGTAACATTTCCTGCATTTTCTTTCCTCACGGCGAATAATTTTAATCAATAAAGCGCTTTGTTGCAAGTCTTATTGCGGCGGTTGGCAAAAATAATTTTTTTGCTTTTTTTTATCACGAAGGTAAAATGTTTTTACGAAAATTATTAATGAAAGGTCGGCGGATGAAAAAAGTGTTAAAATTGGCGGTCATAGGGGTGCTGTTGGCAGA
Source organism: uncultured Alphaproteobacteria bacterium (assembly GCA_910587405.1). GTDB lineage: Bacteria > Pseudomonadota > Alphaproteobacteria > RF32 > CAG-239 > JAFUYI01. The sequence continues at coordinate 68,455 of CAJUKS010000005.1, read as the reverse complement.
AACGGCCGGGGCTGCGGTGGACTGTAATCAGAGTGAATGGAGCTTGGTAACGGACCGGTACGTGTGTTTGTCTTCGGAATTGAAAAAGATGAATAACGAGGTGCGCCAAGCGGAAGAAAAGCTGTCCTTTCGCATCCGAGAGGCGACTCAAAACCTGAAGGCGCTGCAAGAGAAGTCGGACGGCGGGGAAAATGATGCGGCTGTAAAAGCGGAGCGAAATAAACGTGTGGCGGAACGTCTCAAAACGGAGGCGGATTTTTTGGAACAGGTACGCGAACGCCTGAGAAGTAAACAACAGCAAATTGCCAAATGCCGCGATCAAAAATGTCTGAACGAAGGCTACGGCGCGCTTAAAGATATTTTGCAGTCTTCGCGAAGTGTTAAAGAATGCGGCAGGCTTGAAATTCCTCAAGAATGTGAGATTTATTTGTTCAGCGAAAAAGATACCGGCACCCGCAGCCGGAGTGAATCGATTTCCGACAATTATTACACTTTTGAGAGCCGGGTGAAGGTTAATCGTCCGGGAAAATGTGTTTATTTGTTTTTGTCCTCGCAGTATGCGCGGGTATGGAATCTGCTGGCGACAAAAGATACGGATTTGCGGCAGGTCTTTGTCGGTGCCGATGATTATCAGACGGTGCGTGGGTATCCGGAAAAAACGGCGGTTAAGATCGGTTTGAAAAGCGATTTGGCAAAAAATGCAGAGATGTGCTTTAATCGATATATGACAGCGGAGGAAGCCAAAGAATTTTTGGCTCGCCATCAGATAGAGGCCGGTCGGATCAATGTGGTTTACGACGGCAAGATCGGCGATAACGCGCCGCTTGATCAATATGCGGTTTCGGATCGTGCGGTTGGTGTCCGGCAAGCGCAAGGGCTGCGTCCGCGCGAGGAAGGCTGGCAACAGTTGATTGAGGCCCGCAAAGCCCGCAAATTGTCAGCGGCGGATATTGAGCGGATGAAAAACGACGGTGTGGTTAATTTGGATAATGAAAATTTTTATCTCAAATTTTCGGATTACAAATTTTTGTGGCAATATGCCGGGCAGGGACTGGACGGTTATGTGATAACCGAAAACATTGATCGTATGCCGACAGGGGCCGAGCATGAAAATGTCTTTTTGGCACCCGGCGTCATTCCGCCTTCAGATCTTAAGCTGGAACAGACATTTAAAGATATGGCAAGAAAACCGGATATGTTTTCGCGTGCTTATATGATGCTGCCGCTCAAAAAGGCACCGCAATTTGCCGATTGTAATTTTCCCGCGAATATGGCCGAAAAAGTAATTTGTGCCGATGATGAACTGCGGCAGAGAAATCAGGATCTCAAAAAAGCGGTGGCGGAAGTGAAAGAGAAGGATGAACAACGGGCAGCCGACGCCTATATCGCTTATGCCGCCTATCGTTTGCAGGGATGCACAAACCGCTGCTGTTTGCTTGATGTTTATGACAAAGCCGTACAGTGGTTTGATAAAAAGCAATATTCGGAGAAGTTTAAGGAGAAGGAGCCGGTTCGCTGCCAGTTGAAGAATATCGATGATGATTGCGAAGTTTATGCTTACAGTTCGTACAACGGAAGCAAGAAAGAGAAAGACCTGTTTATCAGTGATCAAAGTTTGACTTATTCTACCGACGTTAAAATCAATCGGCCGGGAAAATGCGTGGTTTTGCTTTTGTCTTCGAGTTATCCGATGATCTGGAACATTTATACCACCCCGCAGACCGATTTGCGGGCCGTGTTGGCCGGCGGCCATTATGAGCAGATGATCCGCGGTATGAAAGCTGGAGTGCAGACTAAAAACCGCCACGGCAATCGTATGAATGACAGCAATGACCGCTGCCTGAACTATTATTACGGGAGTGATGAAATTGTTGCTGCAGTGGAGGAACTGAACATCGGGCTCAAAAACGTGCAGGTTTTGTCTCAGCCGACGGTGGGCGAAGAAGTTGAACTATCGGCTTATGAGTACAGCCCGCAAATTGTTGACGGCGAGTTTCTGTCGTTGGGTATTCAGCCCGAAGAAGCCGGGTTGGAACAACTGATCGAAGAAGGCAAAATAAGGAAAGTCGGCAAAGAAGATATTGCGGCGATTAAAGCTGCCGGATATTCGTTTATTGATGGTGTGTCACCGCAAGAATATCGGGATCCGTTTCGATATGGCGGTATGAGAGTTTATTTGATGCTGCGGCAATTTGTCAAAATGCCGGCGGGATTGGCCGGGGCAGATCGGGTTATCCTGATGATACCGGAAGATCTGAAAATGCCGGACAACAACGGCGGACACAGCGATTATTACAACGTGAGCGGAACCGCAGATCAATGGCAAGCGCAAGAAATCGGCGGACAGAAATAATAAAGGTTGACTTTTTGTCTAATTGACGTATCATATTCACTATGAACAATTTTTAATCTTATATATTATGTTACCATGCGTATTTCAATTGAGCGAACTCGGCGAGTTGGGCTTAATCTTTAAGGAAGAGAACAAGCACCTTTTTGTGCAGCGCTTTGTGCAGTATGTCAAAGAGCTTTTACGGATGAAGGCTGCCATGGATTACACTATCAATGCCGGTTTCTGGCAGAACATCGATCCCAGCGGAACTTCCTGTTCTCTGGCGTCGGTTGTGCCTCTCAGCGATTTCCAAAAGGACTGGACGCTGCTCAAGTCGATGATCGTTTTCAGCCCTAACGACGGGATGAAAAATCTGATTCAGAAGAACATGGCTTTTCTTCAGCGCTGTCAGCAACGGGTGGACAAACTCTCGAAGCGCGGATTCTGGAACCTGCTGCGCCACTGTGGATATTATCGCATTATCCGGCGTCATTTTAATGATGCGGACATGTCGGTGACGTTCCAGGACCTTTTTTCGGCTGCGACCGCGCATTTCATGAAAAAAGGCTGGGGCAAGGCCTGGGAGTTTAAGCAGATCGTGGAAGAATTGTGATTCTCAAGTATGGCGAACAAGGAGAACGGGTTGACCGTTCTCCTTGTTGCGTTTTTAAAGCGGAATATGATTTGAGCCGGTGTCAGTTGAGATTGACAATTCCGCGTGAAAAGGCATAAAGTGCCCACAGCGCAATCACAACCAACAGGCAGGCCAGAGCCGCTTCGCCGATGGTAAAGGCTTTTTGATCCGGGGCCGATTGTTTGCGCGCCCAGATAAAGACCGGAATACCGACCGCCATGAAGACAACGGCCATTAACAGGTAGTTCAGGCCGGCGGCGTAAATCAGCCACAGGGCGTAAATCGAGCCGAGCACCGACGAGATCAGAGCGGTGGAACGCCGGATGTAGGCGTTGGCCGGATATTCGCCGTCTTCGCATATTTTCCACAAATAGGCGCAGCTTGAGAAATAGGCCGGCAGCACCATAACGCTGGTAATGCTGAGCATGGTGTTCCAGGCGTTGTTGGAAAAGTAGACCAGCAAAATGATGGCTTGCATTAAAATACTGGTGACCCACAGCGAAACCGAAGGCGACTGATATTTGTTTTCGCGGGCGAATTCGCGGGGGAAGGTTCCGTTTGCACCTGCAGCCTGCGGAATTTGTGCCGTAATCATCGTCCAAGCCAGCCAGCTGGTCAGAACCGAAATCAGCAGTCCGATGTTCATCAGCCAGGCGCCCCAAGGACCGACGATTTTTTCCAAGACGCCGGCGGTTGACGGGTTGGGAATCGTGGCCAATTCGGCCTGACTCATATAGCCGAACGGTAACAGCGAAAGCAGGACATAAATGACGAGACAGCCGATAAATCCAAGAACGGTCGCTCTGCCGACGGTTTGCGGGCTTTTGGCGTGTTTTGACATCACGACGGCGCCTTCAATACCGATGAAAGCCCATAAGGTAACCAGCATGGTGCTTTTAATCTGAGTGCTGAGGCCGCCGAGAGTACGGGTGTTTTCACCCCAGAAGTTGAAATCAAAGCGGTCGTGATGGAAAACCAACAGCGTAATCAGAATGAACAGCAGCAACGGAACGATTTTGGCTACAGTGCCGATCGCATTGATCAGCGTGGCCTGTTTGATACCGCGCAAAACCAGGAAATTGAAGCCCCAGATCAGAATCGAGCCGCCGATGATGGATGCCAAATTGTTGCCGCCGGCAAAATAGGGCGGGAAAAAGTAATTGAGCGCATCCATGGTGATAACGGCATAGCCGACGTTGCCGCAGATCTGGCACAACCAGTATGACCAGCCGATGGTGAATCCGACATAAGGGCCGAATCCGGCGCGGCTGTACATATAAATGCCGGCGGTGAGATTCGGTTTGGCTACTGACAAAGTGCGAAAGGTGTTGGCGATGAAGTAAACGCCGAATCCGGTGATGATCCATGACAGCAGTACCGCACCGGCCGAGGCGCCGGCCGCCATGTTTTGCGGCAGTGAATAAATGCCGCCGCCGATCATAGAGCTGACCACAATGGCCGCTAAGGCAAAAACGCCGAGACCGCCGGATGAGTTTTGCGGCGTGTCCGGATGGGAAACATGGTTGGAGGCAGCAACACTATCGTTGTGAGAGCCGTCATACAGTGTTTCGCTTCGGGAAAAGTCGTTTTTTCCGGCAGCGGCGGTGGTACGGATTCCCGAACTGCCGCACGCTGCATCCGGGTGGAAAATATTATTTTTATCAGTCATTTTTACATCCTTTTTTGTAAAATTGATTCTAACGAAAGGAGGCGAAGCAACCGGTTAAAGATTGTTCCGCCTCACGTTCGGGATCAGCTTCTCAAAACAACTGAGATCTGACAAACTCAATTGTCTTCATCAAAGCCGATTAAACCTTGGCCGGATCTGCATGTTCAAAATTCAGGAAGCCAAGGCAAGTCAGACTGTAACCAAACTGCTGGGTGATGTTCAGGTAGTTGTGGTACAGTTGAAATTCGCTGTGTTTCTGAACGCCGCGGATTTCGAGTTCGTGATTCAGCGAGCGGTTCAGCCACATTTCACAATGGGTTTTGGCGATGTCATCGTCAATATATGTATCGAAATATTCGACATATTCGGCAGCCCAGCCGCCGATCAGTTCGCCCTTGTCGTCTTTGCCCCAGCAAACGCCGATACCGGTCGCAATTGCCTTATGGTTGTCGCGGCTGGCGCCGTTGCCGGCCATAATGACTTCCAGAACCGCACCATGTTTGAACTGGTTGACGACTTTGTCGACCGGTACGATGTTACCGAACAATTCCTTCGGCAGAACCGAGGTGTAGGGGACGACGTTGAAGTTTTCGATTTTGGCCTGCAACAGAGCCGAATCGTAGCAGAAAGTTTCGAAAGGTTGCGGCGGAATTCCTTCATCAGCCTGTCCGACGCCGCCGGTTTGAAATGCCAAGGTCGGGTAACGAACGCCTTCTGTCATAGTGTTTCTCCTTTATAAAAAATTGTTTTGTGTTTTTACAGGCTATGAGGTAATTAGCGCCCCGTTTTTTTCAAGCGGCGGTTATACTAAAGATGTAAAAGCGCAGGCCTGTCCTTTATATTTTGATTTTTGCATTTAAATTGAAAAAGATTTTAATTTCGGACAAGAGGGAAAGATAATGACAAAAAAACAGTATTTGTTAATCGGCAGCCTGATCGGAACGTTTTTTGCGCATGCCGCTGCCGCTTCGGCGATCCCCGCTGCCAGTCTGCCGCGCGGAGCCCGCCAACCGGATAACGTGTCACAGCCGCGTCGGCATTTTTCGTTCAGCGATTTTGGCAAGGATTATGCCGATTTTAAGGATTATTTGAACAAAAAATATGGCTTTGACTACTCGGTCGACGTTTCTTATATGCCGCAGCGGGGCGCGCCGAACGGTCGCAAAACCGCTTATCAAACGATGATTTATCCGAGTTTTACCTGGACGACTTTTGACAACGAGTATGGAACCGGAACCCTGAATTTTGCATACAACATTGTCCGTTACGGCGGTTCTTCGGCGGCCCGGATCGGCAGTAACATCGGTGTGGTGAGTGACATTAACGACTACAGCACCAAGTCAAACGAGTTTGACGAACTTTATTACAGTTATCAGCTCGGCGGTTCATGGAAATGGCTTACCGTAGCGGCGGGGCAGTTTCCGCTGTATAACTTTGACGGCACTCAATATGATTCCAACCAGCAGGTGAACTTTATCAATTTTGCTTTGTCACAGAATGCCAGCTCAACGTATTCGACCGCCGGGGTGGGTGCCTATATGCAGGCGACTCCGAATTCGGAATGGACGTTTGCCGTCGGGGCTCAGGATGCGACGAACGTCGATGCCATCAGTGTCAGAGTCAATCATCTTGACGAAAAACATTATACCACCTTTGGTTATGTTTCCTATACCCCGACGATTAAAGGTGTCGGCGAAACTCAGATTTCGGTTTTGTTATATAATCAGCCATGGGTAAAAGAACAGCAACAGACCACGAACGGCTGGTCGCTTAACGTTAATCAGAATATCGGCGAAAAACTGGCGGTATTCGGACGCATTAACGGTGTTTCGGGGTCGGTGGCCACAATTAACCAGTCCTGGGTGCTGGGTATGGTTTACAATAATCCGCTTGATCGCAATCCGCTGGATCAGATCGGATTGGCTTTTGCCTATAACAAAATTGACGAAGCCGCCGTGGGCGATAAAATTTATCACAGCAGCGAAAAGGTGGTGGAAGCCTATTGGGCCTGGGGAATATCGAAATGGATGACTTTGACGCCGGATGTTCAGTTTTACATTGATCCGGCTCTTAACCGAAAATCGGATTATGATACCGTGGTCAGTCTGCGTGCCAGTTTCTTTTTCTGAGACGGAAAAGGGCAATGTGTCAAAGAGAGCCCCGGCAATGCCGGGGCTTTGAACTTGTTTATATTTCCCACCCGTTCCGGCGTGCGGTGTAGGAACGGCGGGTTGCTGCCGCCGCAAGGTAATGCGGGGTCTGGATTCGAAGGGCAGCCATTGTCCGCGAGCCGTTGTTATCTGTTTTGCGCCCTTTGTAGAAAAACTGCATCATTTTCTGGGCGTCCTGTATCGGGACGACCTGCGGGTTGCCTTTTTCAACATCAATCAGGCGCTTGTTTTGCAATTCGAGCAAAATTGCTTTTTGCGCGATATGGCGAAGCTTGATCACGATGCCGCTGCGTTTTTTCAAAGCCCATTCTCCGTCGCTGTTGAAACTGCGGACTTTGCCGTTGCCGATGTAGGTGGTGGCGTGAAAATAACCGCCGCCGCGGGGTGTCATGACGATATCTCCCGGTTCAAGGTCGGCAGTATTGATTGTACCTTGCCGGATGCAGTCCCCAAAACCTTTCCGGGTCAGGTAGGCGATGAAACGATTGCATTCGACGGCCTGCGCACCTTCGGTATCATACTGCGGCAACACTTTGTTGAAATCGCCGCAACGGTTGGCATCGATCAAAGCGCGGTTAATGGCGGTGATGCAATAGTTGTTTTTGCCCGACAGGCCGCCGTTGGGATAAACGATATTGAAAAAATTGTTTTTGACATAAGTCGTTTTTTGTCCGTTTGCCGTCGCCTTTTTGATGGCTTTGAGATGCTTGGAGGTGGCTTTCAGATACTCGTTGACTAACCAGTCGGCGCGTTGGTTGATTTCATTTTGGATATCGACTTCGATCAGTCTGCCGTAAGCGAGCATTTCTTCCGCTCCGACGGAAGCGTTGAGAGGAGCATGATTGTCAGCGACAAACATGCCGGTATCCGCCGGGCTGCGGGAAGGTTTTTCCATATTATCCTGAGCCTGAACGTTGAGCGGGGAGGATGCCACTGTTCCCGCCATTGTCAGTCCGGCGAAAAACTTACGCAGGCGGTAGAGATTTTTGCGGAATTTTATTTTCAAAATTTTAGAGGATTTTGTTTTGTCGGACGGCATTTTTTTCTTCATTCTGATCATGATTCTCAATTTTGTACAAATATAGCGGTTTTTAGAAAAAAAGTCATTAAAAAAGTGATCACAGTAAATTTTTTTTTGCTTTACATTTGGATATATTTGAAGATAAATAAAGATACATTAAAAACAATACATCAAAGAGATGATATGGCTAATATTTTGTTTAAGATAACCTTTGCCGCGGCGTTGTTGGTTGTGAGCGGCTGCCAAAACCGGCAGGAAATCAGGCCCGCAATTGTGCCGGGCGTGGAGGTGAGAATGCCGGAAAGCAAAATCAGCAAACCGAAACCACAGCCGGTAAAGCGTCAGTTGAAAGTTATCGGCGCGGTGGAACCGGTTTATTTTCTGCCGATGAAATCTCCGTTTTTGTCGCGTATTGACACCGGTGCCGAAACGTCTTCGATCGATACCGACAATCACCGTTTGTTTGAACGCGACGGCGAAAAATGGGTGGCTTTCGATTTGGTAAACCGGGAAAGCGGAGAGAGGCATCATTTTGAGAAGAAAATCAAACGTCAGCCCAAGGTTAAGCGCATCAACGGCCGCGAAGAGCGGATTGTGGTGGTGATGGATATCAAAATGGGCGATGAAATCATTAAAGAACAATTTTCGCTGGCGGAACGTGACCGCTTTAATTATCAGGGGCTGATCGGACGCAACATCCTGACCGGCCGGGCAATCGTCGACACTTCGCTTGCCAACACCCTGCGCTGAGCCGGCATTATTTGTGGTTGAGGACTGCGTATGTTAAAAAAATTGAAATCAGTAAGGACCTTTTTAACGATCGGGTTGTTGTTGTCGCTGCTTTATGCCGGTTTCAGCACCTACTATAAAGTGATGTATTGGGGGTTTAACTTTACGCCCAGCAAGACCACCGACGTATGGACGATTGAGGAACATGTCAGTTTTGTTCCGGACGGCCGCAAAATTACGGTCTCGCTGGCGCGGCCGGGGAAAATTGACGGCTTTAAGATTCTTGATGAAGATATCGTCGCACCGAAATATACAATTGAGAAGAAAAGCGATCGGGTGATTGTCTCGTCAGCGCCTCGGAAAAGACCGCAGGATATTTATTATCGCATTTTGCTCTATGATAATGTTGACAGCCGCGGCAAAACGGAAGCGGCAGCGCCGGCAAAACCCCAAAAGCCGGTAATGGACGAACAGACGTCGGCGCTGGCTGCCCAACTGCTGGAGACGGCGGCGGCCCGGGAAGGGGACGAAGTTCAGCAGATTATCGCTTTGTTTAACCAAACGCCGCCTGATGAAACGGTACAATCGTTTGTTGCGGCGCCGCGGACGCCGAAAGCAACCGCACAGGCCGTTTTGGATTTGTTGGCTTTGAAAGGCGTGTCGGGGCGGATGGTACGCGGGATTAAGCTTGCCGAAGCCAAGAAAACGCTGGTGCCGGACATTATGCTGGAAGTTTATAACAAAGGGATGTGGAAGGTTTATAATCTGGAAACCGGAAAAAAAGGGTTGCCGGGTGATTTTATTATCTTTCAGCGCGGTAATCAGTCGTTGGTTGATTTGGAAGGAGGAACGGATTCGGTTGCCAAATTCTCGGTTATGAAGTCGATCCGTTCGTCGTTCCGGATGGCCGGGCATCGCGCCGAATTGTCTCACAGCCGCAACTGGTTTGACTATTCGATTTATAATCTGCCGCTTAATGAGCAAAATGCCCTTAAATGGCTGATGATCTTTCCGCTGGCGATTTTGACGGTGGTTTTGATGCGCAATGTGGTGGGAATTCAGACGATGGGGACTTTTACGCCGATGCTGATTTCAATGTCGCTGGTTAAAACCGGATTTTGGCCGGGGTTGATTTGTTTTTCGGTGATTATCGGGATCGGACTGTTGATCCGGGCAGCGCTGTCGCGTCTTAATCTGTTGTTGGTGCCGCGTATTTCGGCCGTGGTCATTTTTGTGATTTTGATTATGCAGGCTCTGGCGATCGTCGGTTATCAATGGAAGTGGGAAATTGCTTCTTCGGCGCTGTTTTTCCCGATTATCATTATGGCATGGATCATTGAACGCGCGTCAATCACCTGGGAAGAAGACGGGGCCGTTAACGCGACCAAAGAAATCGTTTACAGCGTGTTGGTGGCGGTGATTACTTATTTTGTGATCGTTAACGAATACATCCGTCATATCATGTTTGCCTTTAACGAGTATAATCTGGTGATTTTGTTTATTGTGATGCTGCTGGGAACTTATACCGGCTATCGCCTGACCGAACTGACCCGGTTTGCGCCGCTTGCCAAAAAGGGCGCTCGCCATGTTTAACTGGTTGAGGAATTTTGCAACTCCCGCCCAGCTGCGTGCCGCCGGGGTGTTGGGAATGAACCGGCGTAATTATGAAATTATTGCCAAAAGCAACCGCCGTCGCCTGTATCCGTTGGTGGACGATAAAGTGCAGACAAAAAAACTGGCGGCAACGGTCGGGATTAACACGCCGCATCTGATCGGTGTCATCGAAGTGCAAAATGAAGTCGATCAGTTTTTGTCGCTGGTGCGCGATTATAAAGAATTTGTGGTTAAGCCGGCGCACGGAAGCGGCGGCAAAGGGGTGCTGGTGATAAAAAGCTATGATGAGAATCACTTTGTAACCGCTTCGGAAAAGGTTTTGACTTATAACGAAGTATATCAGCATATTTCTAATATCTTGAGCGGATTGTACTCTCTCGGCGGCAAATATGATGTGGCGGTGTTGGAAGAAATGGTGCATTTTTCGACTCAGTTTGAAAAGTTCAGTTATCAGGGGATTCCGGACGTGCGGGTGATTGTATATAACGGTTTTCCCGCTTTATCGATGATGCGGCTGGCGACCCGGGAATCGGGCGGACGGGCCAATCTGCATCAGGGAGCCGTCGGGGTTGGCATTGATATCAGAACCGGTCGCGCGGTGGCGGCGGTTTCGCATGACCGGCCGATCCGTTATCATCCCGATACCGGCGCCGACCTGATGGAATTGCAGGTGCCGTTTTGGCGTCAGCATCTCGAGATTGCCGCCAAAGGTTATGAGATGACCGGTTTGGGATATCTGGGCGCGGATATCGTGCTGGACAAATATCGGGGACCGATGATGCTGGAACTGAATGCCCGTCCCGGACTGGCGATTCAAATTGCCAACGGTCGCGGGTTGCGGGATATCTTGAAGAATATCCGCAATCATTATCCGCACGGTCTCAATTTTGAACAGCGTTTGGATTATGTTTTAAAATAGTTGCTTGCTATTTGGTTGTTCGATCCCTATATAAATGACAGATGATAATTTGATGAGAGGTATGTTATGGCAAAATTGTTGAAAAATGCCGAAACCGCGCAGTTGAAAAAAGCCGATACAAAAGGATTGAAGTCGGCCCAGACGCCGCAATTGACCAAGAGTCCGACCCGGGCCAAAAAGGAAAAGGCCAAGTATCAGGTTAAAGATGCGGAAAACGCATTGTTGCTGCGTTTGAAAAACGGCGATGTCGTTATCGAGATGTTTCCCGACGAGGCGCCGAACCATGTGGAGAGAATTAAGGCGTTGGTTCGTGAAGGTTTTTACAACGGTTTAAAGTTTCATCGGGTTATCGACGGCTTTATGGCGCAAACCGGTTGTCCTTTCGGGACCGGTACCGGCGGCAGCGGCAAAAAGCTGAAAGCGGAGTTTAACCGTCGTCCTCATCTTCGCGGCACGGTGTCGATGGCGCGGGCGATGGATCCGGATTCGGCAGACAGCCAGTTTTTTATCTGTTTTGCCGAAGCGCCGTGGCTTAACGGGCAATATACGGTGTGGGGCGAGGTGACTTCGGGCATGGAATATGTCGATATGATCAAGCGGGGCGCCGGTGCGAACGGTGCGGTCGCAATGCCGGATGAAATCGTCTCAATGGCCGTTATTGCGGATTTGTAGAACAATACAAAACGGTGATGCGAAATTTGCGCCCGATGCTTTTGAATAAGCATCGGGCGTCGTTTCGGCAAAAAGCGAAAAATGCGGATGCGGCTCAGATCCGGGGCAGCGGTTTGTGCCGGCGAACATACAGGTAAATAAACAATGCATAAAACAGGATCAGACCGGCAATCAGCCTGATGATGAACTTGCGGGTTTGTGCCGGGCTCCAAGCCTGAGTGATTTTATTGACGTTAACCGCTGAACCGACAATTTCAAAGTTTTGATATTTGTCGGTGCTGAACAGATTGACGGCGATTTGGTTGTCGGGATTGAGATAGTTGAATTCGATAATAATGGCATTGTTTTTTCTGATCAGTTTGGCAGAAACGTCGGAAGACGTTTCGCTGTTGTTAATGCCGTAGTAAAGGATTTTTAACCGCGGCGGCAACGGAATTCGGATTGGGTCGTGGCCGATTGCCGAAACATCGCTGCCGGATAACGCGTCTTCGCCGCTGTTTTTCAAGGTAACTGTGGTTTTGTAAATTTGGGCGTAATCTTTGCCGTTGATGTGAATTTTGAAGTCGTCGTTTTCGTCCGAAGTGGATATTTCGGTGGTTTGGGTGGTGTATTTTAAGATCGGACGGCTGATGTAAAACTGATAATAACCGATCAGGATGGCCGAAACGGCAATCAGAAAAGCGCCGGTAGGACTGGTCAGAAAATTCCACAAAGCCCGTACCATTTTGGATTGCCGGGTATAAACATGATTCAGGCTCATTATCTTTCTCCTTTTTTGTCTCTTAGATATAAGTTCTCTTCGGACAAAGAAAAGAGCCCGGTTTTATTTTTTGCGGCACGAGGCGAAAATATCAAGATTTTCCCGATATTCGGCGGTGTTGATCCCGCCCAGGCCGAGCAAAGTATGAAAAATGTTGTCATGGGAACGGCGGCCGGCGGTGGTTTTGCGGGCGCAGGAGAGATCAATTTTAAGAGCTTCGGCGTTGGCGGGAGAAAGCCAAATCAACATCGGTACCTTTGTTTGTTCGCGGGGCGCAATGATGTAAGGGGCGGCGTGCAGATAGAGCCCTTTTTCGCCCAAAGACTCGCCGTGGTCGGAAACGAACAGCATCAGCGTGTTGTAATCGGCGGAAAGCCGGCTGAGAAGACTGATGGTTTGTGCCAGTACATATGACGTGTAGGCAATCGAATTGTCATAGGCGTTTATGATCTCGTTTTGCAAACAGCGGCTGAGGTCAGCGGTGGTGCAAACCGGCGTATAGCGTTTAAAATGATCCGGATAGCGCCGGTGGTAAGCCGGGCCGTGGCTTCCTTGTTGGTGAAGGACAATAACGGTGTTTCCGGGCAGGCTTTTGACCGTGGGGATAAAGTCTTTCAACAGAATTTCGTCTTTGCAGGCGTAATTGCTGCAAAAGGTTTCGGTTTTGACACGATCGCAATTGTTTTTGCAGCCGGAATTGTTTTCGCGCCATAAAACGCGGTAGCCCACGCGTTGAAAAACATCAAGCAGATTTTCGGTATAGGCCTCGCTGCCGGGCTTAAAAGTACGACGCCGTTGGGCGGAAAAAATACAGGGAAGGGAAACGGCCGTCGAAGTGCCGCAAGCCGAAGTGTCGCCGAAATACAACAGTTGGTTGCGCCAGGGTTCGAGATCCCGGTTGGTGTCACGCGGGTAACCGCCGAGTGAAAAGTTCTGGGCGCGGGCAGTCTCGCCGATAACAATTACCAACAACAGCGGTTTGTGATTGTTCCAATAAGGGGAAAAAACGGCATCGGTACCGATGCGGACCAACGGATGATGTTTTTTGTAAATGATTTGGACGGCGGAAATGACGGCGCCGAAATAGTTAACCGGCAGCAGATCGTATTTGAGACGGCGGTGGTTGCGTAAAAACTGGGCCGTATATTTGTAGTTTGGAAAAATAACCGCCCCGATGACGATTATTAAAAAGAATGCTCGGGTCAGGCGACGGCGCAGTTCCTGTCGCCAGGGCAAAAAGCGGATGTGAATGCGGCTGATCAGCAGGGCAGGAAGCAGCGCGCCAACCAGCAGACAGAGAAAAAGCCTGAAGCTGAGAAGATCTGACGCTTCGGCCAAGTCGGTCTGAAATGCGTTCAGCAGCATGATTTTATCGATGGAAACGTGATAAGTGTTCATAAAGTAAAAACAGAAGGCATTGAGGAACAGAATCAGAATGGCCGACGGTTTGGCTGTATGCGGCCATAACAAAAGGTCAGCAGCGATAAACAGCAACAGGAGGATAACAAGAATCACAATAATAAAGGGGAGTCCGAAACCGGTAACGGATAAAAGTTTCCGCAGGAAAATGATGTTGAAGCAGAAGAAAGAAATGAGAGTAAACAGCAGATTGAAGAGGGGAAACGAAACATGCAAAAAGTTTTTTTTCATCTGTCCGGACGTCCTTGAAAGGTAAAAGTGGAAAAAAGCAGTCTGTTAAATGCTTCCTGCCGATGCCGGAAGTGAAGTTCAGTCCATGTTAGAAGTTTGAAGCCGAAAAGACAAGCAATATTTGCAGGCGTTGGATTATTGAAAAGACGACGGACGGTGTTTAAAAAACTATTCGAACGGTTGCGGTTGAGAAACCGTTCGAACAGGCGCACTTGAAAAGTGCATAACCAAAAGAGACATCACATAAAAATTGATTCGGGTCATTTTTGTCCGCACAACCGCTGCAGAATTTTGTTCTGCCCGGGCATCTTTTCGTAAACCACTATAATCAATCGGCCTAAACCGGAAGGATTATGAAACGAAACAACAACACCCCGATCTTCCGTTTAAACCTTTGATTGCATTGTAAAATAAAATTTTACCGGAAAAAAGGTTTTAAAAGTCAGCGTTTCAGGGTATTTTTTTATTTCTGAAAGTTCTTATAGTGCTTCAATCTGAAAATAATCTGAAAGAAAACATAAAAAATTATTTATCTACGTATAATGTTCAGATTTTGCTTGCAAAACCGCTTTGTGCTTTTTACACTCTGAAGACAGTGGGAGATGCTAATGAAACTGTTGTTGGCGGAAGATGACATTAAACTGGGCGGGCTGGTCAAAAGCCTGCTTGAGCTTTCGGGTTTTGAGGTCGAATGGGCGCAAGACGGCAAAGAAGCCATGGACTTGATTGAAGAAGCGGCGGCCAGCAGTTATGACGTGATTATTTTAGACTGGATGCTGCCGGAAATCAGCGGAATTGAAATTTGCCGGTTATTGCGCAATCCGCGCAAGTATAATTATCAGGGCGGCATTATTTTTCTGACGGCCCGCGGAGGGATTGACGATTGCGTCACCGGTCTGGAAAGCGGTGCCGACGATTATCTGGTAAAACCTTTTCAAAACAAAGAACTGATTGCCCGAGTCAATGCGTTGGGACGTCGCAAAGGGCGTCCGTTTATGGACGATGTGTTTACCAAAGCCGGTATTGAGATGAATAACAAAAGCGGAACGGTTACCGCAGCCGGACGCGAACTCAAGCTGAGCCGCCGCGAATTTGAACTGTTTCGGCTTTTATTTGTTAACAGCGGCCGCACGATTTTGCGCGAGACGATCATGGATAAGGTGTGGGCAGACAATCCGGAGATCAGTCCGGCCAGTTTGGATGCTTATATTTATATTTTGCGGCGGAAGATCAGGGAAATTTCGGATAAAATTAAAATCAAGCTGGTTAAAGGGGTCGGCTATGTGTTGGAGATTGAAAAGTGACGCAAAAAATCCGGCTGCGCCTGGTCTATAAATATACCGCCATTATTGCGGTGATGCTGCTGTGTTTTGCCATCGGCGGTTTTGTTATGTGTCGTTATGCGGTGCAGAAAGTAATTACCGACGCCATGTACGATTCCCTGAATACGGAAATTCGCGAGGCCGAAAAGTCCGGGTTGACAGCCGCGTCGCCGTTGCGGGAGACCGCTGTTAAATCCGATATCGGTTCGATGTACAATTATGCTTATTGGTTCGTCGGCGACCGGCTGGTGTTTGCCGAACATCCGAGCGATAAAAAGGTGGATGTAACCTCGCGGCGCAAAATGCTGAAATATGCCGTGGACGGAAAATTGAAACATTTTTCTCTTCATGATGAGCAGGGGCGCCGTTGGCAGTTTTATGTCCTGTCGGGAAAAACAGCCAACGGAAGAGTAATTATCTTAATCAATACGACGCCGTTTAAGTTGTTGTCGTTGCAGTATATTTACGTTTTGATCGCAACACTGTTCTTTATGCTGCTGATTGCATGGATCGGCGGCAACATTTTGGCAGATCGGATTTTGGCGCCGTTTATTGCGGTGCTGGAAGAACAAAAAAGATTTGTTGCCGATGCCTCCCACGAGTTGCGGACGCCGCTAGCGGTGATGTTGTCTTCGCTGGAACTTCTGGAAATGAAGCACTTGGAACCTGCGTTGGTATCGGGGATGAAAGAAGAGGTACTGGGAATGTCGGATTTGATTCGGGATCTGCTTGAGCTGGCGCGTGCCGATAACCGCCAGTTGGATATCTATCCGGAATCTTTTGAACTGAGGCCGCTGATAGACAATATTCTTGACGGGTTGGCAGGGCGTAAAAACATCCGGCTGTTTAACCTGACTGCGGGACCAGCAGAGCTCAGGGCGGATAAGGAAATGATCCGCCGCCTGCTTTTTATTTTGTTTGACAATGCGATCAAGTACAGCCCTGAAAATACCAAAATAACGGTAGCGGCGGTTCGTGAGGAACGGCAGGTGGTGATCAAGGTGCAGGATCAGGGAATCGGAATTGAGAAAAAAGATTTGAAAAACATTTTTGAGCGTTTTTATCGCGCCGACAAAGCGCGCAGCCGCAAAATTCCCGGTACCGGGCTGGGGTTGCCGATTGCCTTGGATATTGCGCGGCGGCACGGCGGCGGCATTGACGTGGAAAGCGTGCCCGGCAAAGGAACGTTATTTACGGTTAAGATTTGCGATCAATAGATTCTTGTCAATTCGCAGTTGACGAAATGGGACGGTACGGTCTATACTGAATTGTTAAATTGAATTATTTATTTAATTTTTTTGCATATGAATACAACAACTTGTTATCAAAAATTAGTTGAGGCGGTGATCGAAGGAACTCATCGGGAAGTGTCCTTTGAATTTGACAATTTTCCTGGTTTTGCTGCCCGCGGCCACAGTGAAAAAGAATTTCGCGACTGGGTAAAATGCATTCGCTGGGTATGGGATAATCTCAAGAACAATCCCGCGAGTTTGAATCAGGTGAAGGAATTGTGTCGCCGGACGGTGTCTTGTGCCGGTTTGGAGACGGTTCCCCGTTATCGCTTGCGTCAAGAAGAACTGGAGGTCATTGCTGTGGCCGAACGGTTCGGAAGAGGGCATACCGGCCGGGTGCTTGTTTACGGAAATAAAGACGTGGTCTCTTATGACTATCGGCATGTTCCGAGGCACGAAGGCGGTCGCCGGGATATTCTGGTCGTTTTCTCGGGTGCGCCGGAAAGTGCGGTTAAGGCGGCGGAAGCGGTTTATCGCTATATTCGCGCCCATAAAGCGCTTCCGGACGGCGTGATGTTTTTGGGCTTGCAAGACAATCAGAACATGACCGAGTTCTGTCCGCAGTTCAAAATCCGCAAAAATTCCGAATATCGGATGTATCTGCGCCAAATGCTGCTGCTGGGGATTCCGAAAGGGCTGCTGCGCAAACTGCTGATGACGCCGAAAGACACTTCGACCGCGGAAAACATTGAGCTGATCAAAGAAACGCTCCTGCAGCATCATGTGAAGGATGCGGTCAATTTGATCTGTGTGACTTATCCGCTGTATCAGATGCGAGTGGCGACTGAACTGTCGTTCGGATTGCAGAGCGTTGACGATGTGTGGGTGCGTATTGCGGATATTGAGCCGAAGAAGTGGTCCTCGGCGATGCAAGGCGTACAGAGTTCCGGCGGTATGATTGCAGAGCAGTATCCGGGGCGCTATGTCAACGAGAACCTGCGCGTTTTCAGTTATGACAAATTGGAAATGCAGCTGGCTGACCTGACTTTGGCCAACTGTGTGGCTCATTTGTTCCGCGAGCACGGCAAACAACGTTTTGCGCTGCCTGATTTGGGTTGCTATCCGGACAAGTTCAAAGTTCTGGCACCGTTATTTCTCAGTTATTCGTATCCGAATGTAATGAAAGAACTGTGCGGTACCGACGAACAGGTCTCGGCCGTGCTTAAGATTGTACGCACGCTGATGCTGGATGCCTATGACGAAGGGGCCGGCGGGGCAGCTTGGGACAAACAGCAGTTGGAAAGCACGCTTAATGCGGCTTATAAACTGGTTGCGGAGGGACTGGTGTCGCCTGAGATCCTTGTCAGAGGACGGTGGATGGAGGAACAGCAGTTTCTGGATGCCGTGGCGGAATATCAAAATCGTTGCCGATAACAGTGTTTGAAGGTTAAGAAAAGTGCGGAAGATTTATTCTTCCGCACTTTTCGTATTTTTGCCGCCGGTGAGTTGGGACAAGAGAATAAAAACCCGCTGTCAAAACATTTGACGGCGGGTGAGAGAAGCGGCCGACAGCCGGATTATTTAATTTCCTGCAACAGCCGGTTGAGGACGCGGACGCCGAAGCCGGTGGCGCCTTTAGGGGTGAGCGGATGGCCTTTTTCGTCTTTGTCGACCCCGGCGATGTCCAAATGCGCCCATTTAACGCCCGGTTTGATAAAACGCTGCAGGAAGCAGGCGGCAGTGATACCGCCGGCCAGCCGCGGACCGGTGTTTTTCATATCGGCGATATCCGAGTCTATCAGTTTGTCATAATCGGCGTTTACCGGCAAGCGCCATAATTTTTCGCCGGAAAGCTCGCCGCATTTTTCCAATTGTGCCGACAATTTGTCGTCGTTGGAGAATAAACCGGCATATTCAAAACCGAATGTCATCATGGTTGAACCGGTGAGAGTGGCAACGTCGATGATTTTGGTAACGCCGAATTTTTCCTGAATATACCACAGACAGTCACCCAATACCAAACGTCCTTCGGCGTCGGTGTTAACAATTTCGACCGTTTGTCCGGACATGGAGGCGACGACGTCACCGGGACGGCTGGCCGAACCGGAAGGCATATTCTCAACCAGGCCGACCACGCCGGCAATGTTAACCGGCAGCTTTTGCAAAGCGGCTGCTTTTATGGCGGCGACCACTACCGCGGAACCGGTCATGTCTCCCTTCATATCGCCCATGTTGGCCGCCGGTTTGAGGGATATGCCGCCGGAATCGAAGGTGACGCCTTTGCCGACCAGTCCGAGATCGAATTCTTTGCGGTCTTTGGCACCTTTCCACTGCAAAACCGCCACCCGCGGAGAATTGACGGAGCCCTTGGAAACTGAGAGCAGCATATCCATGCCGAGATCGTGCAGTTTGCCTTCGTCAAGGATCGTGATGTCAATGCCGAGGTATTCGAGACGTTTGATGTCAGCGGCGTAAATTTCGGGCGTCAGGTGGTTGGCGGGTTCGTTGCAGAGGTCGCGGGCATAGCGTACCGAAGCTGCAACCGCCTGATAAGCGTTGAAACCCTGAGTATCGATCGGCGTTTCGCTGAAGAACTCGACTTTTTCCAATTTCGGATAGCTGTCCTCGGGTTTTTTGGTGAAGTATTTATCAAAACGATAACCGCCGAGTTCAATGCCGAGCGCCAGGTTGTAAGCGGTTTCGGCTGCAGAAAGAGACGCTTTTTTGTCACTGGGGACATAAACGGCAACAGTGGCTTCGGCATTGATTTTTTTGTACAGTTTGCCGCCGAGGATTTGTAGTTCAAGCGCAGTCGGTTTGATGCCGGTACCGGCGGCGATAATCCGGGTTTTACCGTTGTAAACTTCGACAAAGGAACTGACTTTGCCTTCAAATTGTTGATTGCGGGCAGCCGATTTGAGGGAAGACAGCTCTTCGGCGCTCAAAAACTTTGCCGAATTGAAATTGCTGCCGGAAGTAAGAATGACTTTGGTGCCGACAGAAAATTTCGAACCGGCGGGAAATGCGAATTCGGTCATAAGGTTTCTCCTTGAAACAAAATGCGGCGGCGGAACGGTATCTTGTGCCGCCGCCGAAAGGTTGAATTGAAATTAATATAGTGGCAAAAAGATAAAAAACTCCTAATATTGATTAGACTTTTAAAAAAAATTGGGGTATAATGTGACAAAATTGACAAGGAGCGACTGACGTGGCCAATAAAAAACGCCGGGAATTTGTGGAACATCTCAGGTATCGGGTTTTTGTTCTCGAAACGCTGAATACGGCGATGGAAATTTTGAAGCGTTTGCCGGAAGGCGAGGCTAAGCATAAGTTACGCGAAGGGCTGCGTCATTACATTTACAACAATAACTATTCCTGCACCATTACGCCGGAACGACCGATTGAACCGGAATATAAACTTTTGATCCGGGATGATTGCAACGGCGATATCTATGCCGTGGACAAAAGCTACCTTTCCTTTCATTACCGTTATGCCCTTAAGAATGCCGGCGTGCAAAGCTATGCGTCCGAGGACTATGTCAAAGCCTTACAGAGAAACAAAGCATGGGCTGATATGAACAGCTTTCCGACCTACCATTCGATTGAAGAGCTTATCCGTATCCGGATGGAAGAGATGCAACTGCCGCCGAATTTGGTGCAGGCGATGCGGATCAATGATTTTCGCGATTTTGTCCGCAACAACTGTGCGGAAGAATTTGTGGATTTTCGGAAGAAAAATTCGTTTATTAAAGCCTTTATAAACGCCCGAGAAAGCGAGTTTCGGCATATGTTGGCCAGGGGGGGGGTGGACGAAAGATATACCGACGCCTTGGTTGAAAAAATGCGCGAAAAAGGGGAAGCCTGGGGCGTGGTGGTTCTGGACGAAAACGGCGACCGAATCGAGGGACCTGAATTTGACCGTCACCACACCATTCCGGTTTATTCTCCAAACGATGTTTCAAGTTTGAGCGAAGTTAATGATTTTAACAAACTGTGTCTGATTGAGAAAAAATTCCATCGTTGGCTGCATCGGTTGGAACGAGCAAAAATCATTGACGACGCTTTGTATTTTGAAAAAATTATGGTGCCCGAACATGCGGCCTGCGTTTTTGACTTTGAAACTTGTATCCTTCATGATTTTGATCATCCCGAACGAAACATTCCGCCAATGTGTCCGTCGAACAGTAATTTGATTTATGTAAATAAAATTGCCGAGATGTCGATTAGGCTCAATGATCAGCTGGCAAAACAGTCTAAGAAAACATCGGGCAAAAGCAAAAAAGCAACCGGCAAGTATATTAAAGGCGGCAAAGGCGGCCGTAATTAAAACCCAGTAAAGAAGAACGAAGATGAAAAGCATATATGAGGCAAATGAAGATAATATTGCCAAAGCGGCGCAAGTGATTAAGGACGGCGGTTTGGTTGCCATGCCGACCGAAACCGTGTATGGTTTGGGCGCAAACGTTTATGATGCGCAGGCGGTGGCGCGGATTTTTGAAGTGAAGCGACGTCCGACTTTCGATCCGCTGATTTCGCATATTGCCGATTTTGACGCGTTGCCCGAATATGTGGAAGCCGATCAGCGGGTGTGGGCGTTGGCACGTCGTTTTTGGCCGGGGCCTTTGACGATGGTATTGAAACGGCGCGGTTCGCACGCCGGGGTTGATTTGGCTTGTTCGGGGCTGCCGACGGCAACTGTCCGCATGCCCGATCATCCGGTGGCTGCGGCTTTGATCCGTCAAAGCGGAGTGCCGATTGTGGCGCCGTCGGCGAATTTGTTCAAGTCGGTCAGTCCGACCACGGCACAGCATGTGTATGACGGTCTGGGCGACCAAGTGGATATGATTCTGGACGGCGGTTCATGTCCGGTCGGCGTCGAATCGACAATTTTGGATGTGACCGGGACGACGGCCGTGATCTTGCGCGCCGGCGGGACCACGCGAGAAGATATTGAAGACTTTTTGGGAGAAAGGGTATTGCTTTCTCACGGCGAACCTGATCGTCCCAGTGCGCCGGGACAGCTTTTGCGCCATTATGCGCCGGGGCATCGGTTGCGGATCAATGCCGAGAAGCCGCAGGAAAATGAATTTTATATCGGTTTCGGCACAAGGGACGGCGATTTGAATCTCAGTCCGAGCGGCGATTTGCGTGAAGCGGCCGCCAATCTGTTTGCTTTTTTGCGGCAGGCGGATACTACGGCGGGCGGACGGACGTTGGCAATGGCACCGATCCCCGAATACGGAATCGGGCTGGCGATTAATGATCGGATTCGCCGCGCGTCTCACGACTGATTTCGATAAATTCGATGTCCTTTTTTTCGGGGTCGTAACGGATATTTAATTCGCCGTTGCGCAGTTTGAGCGCGCGGGCACCGAATATTTTGTGCCGCCAGCCTCTGAGCGCAGGGTTGTCTTTGTCCTTGAAGGCGGCCAGTCTTTGCAGTTCGGTTTCTCCGGCAATGAGACGGGGAACCACGCCTTCGCGCTGAGCAACGATTTTTAAGAGCATTTTCAGAAGTTCTGCCAGCGCGGGAATGCCGTTGATATTGTCGTGGCGGGTTTGTTTGGCCAGCTTGGGATCAACTTTCATATGTTCGAGCACATCAAGAATTTCGTCAGCCAGACGACCGGTTGCAACGTCTTTGCGCATACCGCGGATGTTCAGCAGCTCTTCTTTGTTTTTGGGACAGGCGGTGGCGATCATAATCAGAAAATCGTCTTTGACGATGCTTTGACGGGGAACATTTTTGTCACGGGCCCGTATCTCGCGCCAAGCGGCGAGATCCCTCAGAGCCGACAACACTTTGGCATTGTGGGAGCGGTGGCGGATCTTCAGCCAGGCTTCTTCGGGCGGAATGATATAGGTGGTGCCCTGACCGAGAATTTGCATTTCTTCGTCAATCCAGCCGGTACGCTTTAGGCGCGTCATTTGTTCGGTGAGGTGCTGATAGATTTTGATCAAATGGGTAACATCGCCGGCAGCGTATTCGAGTTGGTGCTCGTCGAGCGGACGCAGCTGCCAGTTGGACAGGCGGTCGGTCTTATCGAGTTCGATGTCGAGAATCGCTTTGACCAGACGTTCGTAACTGATGCTTTCGCCGAAGCCGCATACCATTGCGGCCACCTGAGTGTCAAACAAAGGTTGCGGAATAATGCCCGACAGTTCGAAAATAATTTCCACGTCCTGACGGCAGGAATGGAACACTTTGACAACGTTTGGATTTTTCATCAGGCAGAAAAAACTGCCGAGATCGATTCCTTCGGCCAGCGGGTCGATGATGGCGGCCTCGGTTTCGCTTGCAACCTGAATCAGGCATAAAAGCGGGAAGTATGTTTTTTCGCGGATAAATTCCAGGTCGACGGTGATAAAAGAATGAGCGGCCAGGCGATTGCATAACTGCTCAAGATTTGCGGTATTGTCAATTATTTGCATATCTAATTCCATTATTGATTTTGCGGTTAATTTAACAGCATATGTTTAAGATTGTTTTAATGGCGGATATGTGAGTTTTTTATTGCTTTTGTTTCTTTTTGCCCTAATATAAGCCGCATGTTAATCAAATTTGGGGTTTTCAAATGAACGAATATCGTAATTTTACCTGCGGGCAGCTGAGAGCATCGGATGCCGGCAAACGGGTTAAACTGGCAGGGTGGATACACCGCAAACGCAATCTCGGCAATTTGTGCTTTGTCGATTTGCGCGATCATTACGGCATTACCCAATGCGTGTTTGACAGTGCGTCACCGCTGTTTGAGCAGATTCAAAACATCCGCGCGGAATCGGTAATCGGTATTGACGGTGAAGCGGTGATCCGCGAAAACATTAATAAAAACATTCCGACCGGCGAAATTGAAATTAAGGTTGACGGACTTGTGGTATATTCGCAGGCCGAAGTGTTGCCGTTTCAGGTTGCGGTTGAGGATGATGCGCCGGAAGAAATCCGCCTGAAATATCGCTTTTTGGATTTGCGCAAAGAGCGTATTCACAAAAACATTTTGCTGCGTTCGGCAGTGATTCAGCGTTCCCGCGAGTTGATGCGCGAACAGGGGTTTACCGAATATCAGACACCGATTTTGACCGCATCGTCACCGGAAGGCGCTCGCGACTTTCTGGTGCCGTCGCGGCTTAATCCGGGCAAGTTTTATGCCCTGCCGCAGGCGCCGCAACAGTTTAAGCAGCTGCTGATGGTTTCGGGCTTTGACAAATATTTTCAGATTGCGCCGTGTTTTCGTGATGAAGATCCCCGTGCCGACCGCTCTCCCGGCGAATTTTATCAAATGGACATGGAGATGAGCTTTGCCACTCAGGACGATGTTTTTGCGGTGATTGAGCATACGCTGGGGACGATTTTTAACGAATTTGCCAACGGCAAGACCGTGGATCAGGCGCCTTATGTCCGGATACCGTTCCGTGAGGCGATGATGAAATACGGTTCCGACAAGCCCGATTTGCGCAATCCGCTGGTGTTGCAGAATGCAACGGCTTTCTTCGGTGACAGCGGGTTCGGCGTTTATGACAATCTGGTCAAAGAAGGCAAAACCGTTAAAGCGATGACGGTTGCCGGGATTGCCGACAAACCGCGTTCTTTCTTTGACAAGTTGGATGCTTATGCCAAAGAAGAAGGTTTCGGCGGAATT
The DNA here is from genome assembly GCA_910587405.1 of uncultured Alphaproteobacteria bacterium. Taxonomy (GTDB): domain Bacteria; phylum Pseudomonadota; class Alphaproteobacteria; order RF32; family CAG-239; genus JAFUYI01. The sequence continues at coordinate 44,093 of CAJUKS010000005.1, read as the reverse complement.
GCCTATGTTGCTCTGGCGGCTGCCGGCGCCAAAGGCATTGCCCGCTTGTTGAGCGAAGAAAAGATGAATGAATTGAAAATGCAGTTTGGCCTTAAAGACGGTGATGCCGTATTGTTTATGGCGGGATCGGGCGTCAGGTTTGACAAGTTCAGCGGCCGGCTGCGCAATAAAGTGGCGGAAGAACTGGGGTTGGTGGATGAAAACGCGTTTAAGATGTGTTGGATTGTCGATTTTCCGTTTTATGAAGAAAACGAAGAAACCGGCGCGGTTGAATTTTCGCACAATCCGTTTTCGATGCCGCAAGGCGGGATGGAAGCGTTGCTCAACAAAAATCCGCTGGATATTCTCGCTTATCAATATGACTTTGTCTGCAACGACGTGGAATTGTTGTCGGGTGCGGTACGCAACCATGAACCGGAGATCATGTACAAGGCGTTTGAGATTGCCGGTTATGACAACAGCGTGGTGGACAACAAGTTCGGCGGCATGATCAGCGCTTTCAAATTCGGGGCGCCGCCGCACGCCGGTTCGGCTTACGGAGTGGACCGTTTGGTGATGCTGCTGTTGGACGAGCCGATTATCCGCGACGTGATTTTATTTCCGCTCAACGGCAAGGCACAGGATCTGATGATGCAGGCGCCGAACTTTGTGACCGAACAGCAAATGAAAGAACTGCACATCAAAACCGATTTGGAAGATAAAAAGTAATTGGGAACGAGGGGCGGCATCAGCCGCCTTTTGTTTTGAGACAAAAATTGTTTATTTGACAGAGGAAACGAGGAAGGGCATGTGAGCAGCAGGTGTGTGTACGATGCTGATTTGGACGGGAAACGTTCGGGCCGTAGAGGAAACAAAAACGATATTCTGATTATTTGAGGAAGGGAAGCGGAGTTTTTCGTCAGTTTTTTAATTGCAGGCGGGTGTAAAAATTTTGTAAAATCGGATCGGCGATCATTGTTTGGCGTATGTCGTCGTGGCGGCTCAGCCATGCAAGCGTTTCTGCGGCAAGTCGGTTTTTTATCGGCCCTGCGGCTCGCTGTAAATGCGAACTGAGATGCCACATCATAAATAAACAGAATTGTGTTTTCATTGCCGTAATTTTGTTCGCGTCTTTCAGAAAAGAATACACCATGTCAACGGACTGAAGGATATCAAGAAGCCGGTTGTCGGTGGCAGAACTGTTCATTATCGATGTTTGGTTGTCGGTTCGGTAGTAATAAAGAGACCGGTTAAGCTGGCAAATTTTTGAAGCATAAACAAAAGAGCGGACGTGAAAAATAACGTCTTCGAAGATAAGTCCTTCGGGAAACGTCAAGTTATGGCGGCAGATAAACCGGCGCCGATACATCTTTGACCATACGCTGACCCAGCCGAAAATTTTTTCTGAAATTTGTTCGTAGGTAAAGGTGCTGTCCGGTAACAATCCGTAATAATTAAGCGGAAGGTTGGATTTGTTTTCGTGACTGCAACGGAAGCCGTAAACGCAAATATCAGCCGCAAATTTGCTGATTTGCCGGTACAGTTCGGCAACGGTTTGAGGGTGAAGCCAGTCGTCACTGTCGACGAACAAAATGTATTTGCCGTTTGCCCGTTTGAGACCGGCGTTGCGGGCCGCCGACAAGCCGCGGTTGGGTTGGGTAATGATTGTGATGCGGCGGTCTTGAGAGGCGTATTGATCTAAAACAGCGCCGCAATGATCGGTAGAACCGTCGTTGATGCAAATGATTTCGATGTTGGTATGCGTTTGGCCGATGATGCTGTCCATACATTGTCTCAGATAGTTTTCAACGTTGTAAACCGGGACAATGATCGACACATCCGGTTTAATAAGGCGTTTGATCCAGGGAATATGTCCGAAAGAAAATGATATTTTTATACCCGGAAAAACAAGTTTCAGGCTTTTGGGAGTGTAGTATGCGGAAAACAAAGATTTCATAGAAGTGCTGCATTTAAACGTTCCTTTTTTTACTGCACCGCAAAATGCAGAGTTGATTCTAATTTATTTTGTTATAATAAGATGTTGACACAATAATGCTTTTTTTCTAAGCTGTAGATAAATAATCAACGTTTTATTGTATACTTTTTGTTATTTGATCCGTTTAAAAGAGTGGGCCGTTTGGATTTGGCGGGATAGGCGGGAAGCGGAGCTGAGTTTTTAAGAAGACCAACGCCGTCGGAGGAGACAAGTCCCACAAAGAAAGGCAACATGTTGGAGAAAGTGAATAAATTTTTTTCAAAGTTTAAAATTATTATTGACATTTGTTTTCAAATGACATAGAACAATTCCTGTTTTAGACAATTGCCCCATCGTCTAACGGCAGGACAGCGCACTCTGACTGCGTTAATCGTGGTTCGAATCCATGTGGGGCAGCCATCACGTTGATAACAAAGAATCCGTACATGGCAGCCGGAATGATCAGTAAGGCGTATTTCGATTCTTCGAAAAGCGAGGCGTTTCAGGAAGCATTGGAAAAGGGAGAGGATTTTGATACCGCCGATTTGCATTCTGATATTTTGGGAGCTTTTGACGGAGCATTGGAGGGAATCGGTGATTTTGCGATGATGGGAATTGCCAAAGTGGGAACGGCACCGGCTTCCAAAGCAATGAAAAACGCTATTATCGGTTCGGTTGAGAAGATCTTGAAGAACAAAGCCGTGGAAGCACCGGTTAAAACAGCGGTTAAAAACGTTGCTCGCCACTCATCGGTGTTTAAGACTGCCGCAAAAGGTTTTTTGGCGGAGGGACCGTTTGAAGAAACCGTGCAGAATGTGCTGGGGGACGAGTACCGAAATGCGATCGGCTGGCAAGATAAGACGCAGGCCGATATCTGGGCAGACGGGTTATTTTCCGGTTTTGTCGGCGGCATTACCGGTGCCGGGTTTGGTGCCGGCGGTACAATACTTTACAACCGTCGGATGAGAAAGTGGAACCAGCAGATAAAAGAGCAGGTGAGAGCCTATAATCCGAATATTGATGATCAGACAGCGCAAACAACGGCAGATTTGTTGCAGGAGACATTTTTACAGGAAGGGGCACCGGCAATGGACACCCTTGATCAGCTCTTAAACAAGGAAAAAGACCCGGACACAATGCCGGAAGGGATTGATGCTCAGCATATTTCGGAGGTGAGCCGGCAGGTGATGAAAGAGCGGTTTGGGGTGACGGACGAACAAATTGACGAATGGGCTAAGATTGTTGCGCCGATGATTGATGCCAGAAACCAGTATAACGAGGTTTATCAAAATTTTTATGAACACCTGACGGCGGCGGGACGCCCTAATGCGGAAGCGGATGCCGATGCCAGAATTATTGCGGCGCGGGCAGTTACTTTGGCCGTCAATGAAGGAAAATCGGCAACGGATATTTTGCAACGGTGGCAGTTAAAAATTGAAGACGGTGAGCAGGGAAGCGCCGTTTATCTGGAAAGGCGACCGGAACAAAACTTGGAACAATCAATGTATAAAAGTCCGATTAAAGATTTTGGCGAATTTTATGATGATATACTGAAGCACCCCGAAAAGAAAAAAAGATATTTCAGCCATGTTATGACTGACGGTACCACAGTTGATGTTATGAGCGATATTATTGCCCATGATCAAAAGCATAATATGACAGCCGGTAATTGGCAAGATGTGTTAAATAATATTGACAGTGTTGAAAACTTTGCTGTTTCTGACAAGCCGAGATTTGACGGGCAACCGGTTTTAGTGAAAATTGCGACGCCAAACGGAAAATACGGTGTTGTTTTTGAGCATATGAGAAATGGACGTAATATTATTACAACAGCCTTTCAGGGAACGGATAAAAGCATTGATACCTGGATGAAAAAAGAGACCGGCAAAAGCCAGTCTCTTGATGCGAATGCCGCTGACACGCTGTCCAGTCAACCAACAGCTCAGGAAGGTGAAAACCAACGCTCTGTCGCTATTGTCAGTCAGCAGTCTGAAATATCAGACAACCCTATTAGTAATAATACTAACCGAAGCTTCAAAGATATTATAACAGAGATAGACAGCAAAGTCAATGATACGTTGTATCAGTTTGCGGGGGAAAAAGCACAGACAGCAAGATATGATACGGAAACTGGGGTTTTATATCAGACGGGTGCGGAATTTGGATGGCCGGACTATCGGGAGATAGAAGCAAGCGAACCATACATCGGATATAAAAAGTATGCCGAAGATGTGCGGAGTATGATTCGAGATGACGTCAAATATGCGGATCTGCAAATGAGCATTAACCGTGTTGGGGGCATTTCTTCTTATATCAGCGGCGAAACAAAGGATGGGGAAGTATTTAGAATCCGCCTTTCCGATCATGATACAAATTACGATACGGCGGATATTTCATTTTATTATGGTGCAAATAAGGACAAATTTATCGAGCGCTGGCAAGAGTTTCTAAAGCAGCCGCAGCAAAGGTTGGCTAAGTCAGAGCAGCAGGAGGCTGCCCGCAAAGAATATGTAGCAGAAAATTTGCCTAAAGAGTACATCGCTTATTATCGGCAGAACGGGCTGAAGTCACTAAAAAAGGCTGTAAACGAAGGACAATTGCCGACTTTTAGATTTAGTTTTAACAATGAACAACAAAAGATTTATGGAACGAGAGGTGTTTCTTGGAAAGATGTTGAGACTTTTATCAATGAAAATGATAACATTTATTATCAGACAGCGTATGCCGGCAGCCGAGTTGACTATGACAGGCCGAGTTTGCAGGCAATCGGTACCGGAGAAGGGGCGCAGGTGCATGGTTGGGGACTTTATTATGCTCTAAATAAAGATGTTGCTGAGAGATATAGAAGAAAATTTGCACCGGATGAGAGAACTGCTGTATATTATAAAGGAAAAGAGATCAACTTTTCTTCGCCTTTATATACAATCTATACAAATTTTGCTCCGACAAATAATGAAATTAAACGATGGCTAGAATTAAAAGTTGAAAAAATAGAAAAGGGAAAAGAATATGGCAATGTTTCGAAGTTGAAAGAAGCTTTAGCCATAGTTGATGAAGTTAATTTATCAGAATTTGATGAAAAATTGGTAGATGCGGGACAACTTCATGAGGTGAATGTTCCCGAGAACCCATATTTGCTTGATGAACAGAAACCGCTTAACGAACAGTCTTCTTTTGTAAAAAAAGCATTGCGTAATGTGGCCAAAGAGGTTGGTGTAAAATGGGATAGTGAACATACCAACGGAAAATATATTTACGATAATGTTACTAATGTATTAGGTTCTAAACAAGCAGCCTCAGAGATATTAGAAAAGCACGGTATCAAAGGCATAACCTATGAGGGGCAGCAAGACGGGCGGTGTTTTGTAATCTTCAATCCTGATGATGTGCAGGTGCTTGATAAGTTTTATCAGATGGAAATGCCGAGTGACCGGGAATTGAACCTTGAAGTTGCGTCGGTGCGGGAAACGGCCGGAGAAAACAGCCCGCAGGGGGCGCGAGGAAGTTTTACCCGGCGACCGGATACCGGAGAAGCAATTATAAAACTTTTTCAAACTGCCGATGCCTCAACCGTTGTTCACGAGTTGGGGCATTTCTTTTTGGACGATATGCGCCGTTTTGCCGATAACCCGGAAACGGAAGCGCAGTTGCAAGCGATATATCGTTATGTGGGAGCGCTAGACGGTAATCTGAATAGGGAACAGCACGAATATTTCGCTCGTTCGTTTGAGGCTTATTTATTGGACGGACGTTCACCGAACACACTTTTGAAAAAAGTATTTCGTCGGTTTAAGAGTTGGTTGCGCGGTGTTTATGGGGAAATTAAAGCTTTGAATGTGGATTTGGATGATAATATCCGTAAAACCTTTGATGATATGCTGGGCGGTAGGAAAATTGATTTTGCCATGCAGCAAAGCGGGGTTAACATGAGGGAAAAACTAAAACAGGGAAATATCAGCCCGCAAACGATTAATAAAGCGATGAAGCTTTTGTCTGACGGCAAAATGAGCAAAGCGGATATGGATGATTTGGTTGGGAGGTTGAAAAACAATGAACTTGACGCCGTCGGTTTTGCTTCGGAACTGAAAGTTATTGAGGCCAGCGGAAACATCAACAATGAGGAGAAAACAGCATATGATTATATGAAATATCGACAGGCTTTGAGTAATGGTAATTTATATAAAAGAGATATTCGGGCCAAGATAGAACGTCTGGTGAATTGGACAAAGCCGCGCAATGAGGGCGGAAAGTTGGTCGGGCGTTTCCCTGATATTAAGTTAAACCGGGAGTTTGACCATATTCGGGAAACTTTGGCCCTAACAAAAGACGAAGCCTTGCAAAAAATTGCTGAAAATCAAAAGGTGATTGAAAATCTGGACAAACATGTGGAAGGCGCGGAAGGGAATCGGGACGCATTGGTTTGGGAAAACAAACTGTTGTCGATTGCCGCTAACCGGGCAAGCATGAATAATCTTTTGGATGTGTACGATGCTATTTCTGACAGCTATAACAGCGGTCGGTTGTCAGCTGCGATTACCGGTGAACTGAAAAAAGCACGACGAAAACGCTTGATTGATGAAGCCAAAAATGTATTAACCGGGAACGGCAGGTTGAATTGGCGAGAGGAAAGAAGCGGCTTGAAAGCTTTTGTCAATCGGCTTGGAAGCAGTCAGATGTCATGGAACGGGTTGATGGATATTTTGTCAATGAATGATAAAAGCTCAACCATGGGGAAAAGTTTGCTTAACCAAAATATGGATGTGTTTGAGGCAGAGCAAGCTATGCATAAAGGAATTGCCGATGACGGCGAAAATGTTTCCCTGAAACTGGAAAAAGCCCTGAAAGGAAACAACAACCGGGCAATTTCGGTTAACCGTTATATTAACAGTGAACTGCAAAAGAAATATACAATTGAATGGAGCGGCGGCAAAAAAACGTTTACCAAGGATCAGTTGATTGATATTTACATGAAAGCGAAAGATCCGGAAACACACGAGATGATGTTAAAAGATGAAATTTTGCAGTTTAATGAAGATTTTTTGCAAGAAGTAAACAATAATCTGACCGCGGATGATGCAGCGGTTGCGGAAGCTTTGTTTGAGTTCTATGACGAAAATTATCAAAAAATAAATGCCTTTTATGAGCAGCACTTCGGAATCAGTCTCGGTAAGCGGCAATTTTATTCTCCGCGATCGATCGAGCGCGGCGGAGTGAATGTGGAAACCGGAGACATGATCAGCTATGCCGGATTTTCGGGAGTTAAGCAACGAACGGCCAAAGCGGGAGCCTTGAAAATCAAGGGCGCTTTTAATGCTTTGAACTCGTATATTGTGAACTCAAACCATTATATGGCTTTTTCCGATAAGTTGCAGGATATTAATGCCGTGTTTGGAGATGTTGAAATTAAGACAATTGTCAAAAATTTGTTTGGCAATGAGATGCAGAAACGAATTGATTATGAAATTTCAAATTTTGCCAACAACGGCCGGATGAAAACAGAGGGATGGGGAAAATTTTTTAACCGGTTACGGTCAAATTATGCCGTTTCTGTTTTGGCACTTAAACCGGCGCTGGCAATCAAACAGCTGACTTCTCTTCCCGCTTATTGGGAAAATATGTCGGCAAAAGATTTTGTTGCCGGCGTTGCCGATTTTGCAATACATTATAAAGAAGCGGTGGAAACTTTGGGAAATACGACTCTAATGAAAACCAGAGACGCCAACGTCATCCGTGATTTGGAAGAACTGTCCAAGACCGATTTGATTAAAAACAAAGCAAAAAACATCAATTTGCGCGAATTGATGATGGCAAACATTAAACTGGGTGACCGCGGAGCCATTTATATCGGTGGCTGGGCTTTATATAAATCAGAGTTAAAAAAGAATCTGGCTGCAGGGATGAAGGAAGCCGAAGCTAAAGCAAAAGCCTTGAACACGTTTGAACGAGTGACGGATGAAACCCAACAGTCCGGACGGATGAGCCAACAATCTTATTGGCAAAGCAATTCTTTTTTGCGAGCGTTCACGATGTTTCAGAGTTCGCAAAATCAGTATTTGCGTAAGGAGATCAACGCACTGCGCGGAGTATTTACCGGAAGGATGAGCAAAAAACAGGCAGCAAAAACAATTTTTATCTATCATTTTTTGTTGCCGATGCTTTTTCAGTTTGTTGCCGACGGTTTTCGGTGGGATAAAGATGCTCAGCTGCGGGCCGGATTTTTCGGTTCGTTTAACGGTATTTTTATTCTTAATCAGGCTTTGGAAGGATTGTGGGATGCAACCGTCGGAGAGAAAGGAGGATACCACTTAGGGCTTCGGGTTCGTGATGCTGTTCCTTTTGAAGGCAGTATTGAAGATATTATCAAAGAAGTGATAAAAATGGCTGAAGGCGATTTGGATGCGGAAGACTGGATTGAGGTTCTGCAAAAGTTTGGAAAATCGTCCGGTGAAGTGTTGGGGGCACCGGTTAAATATCCGTTGGACATTATCAACAATTTCGGTGATTATGCCAAAGCCGGTGAGCCGGGCAAGGAAATTATGCTGTGGCTCGGTTGGTCGCCGTATGCTTTGCGCGATTTTGACGAAGATGAATAAAACTATTGATAATTAATTTTAGTTGTATATTATTAATTTGTTATATTAAGGAGTGGTGATATGAAAACATATATAACTATTTTAACTGTTCTTTTATTGGGAATTACTTCCGCTCACGCTGACTATGAATATTATAACGATAATAACAACGGTTATTATAATAATAGTCGTAGTTCTTATTTTAATAATAAAAAAGATGTCAGTACATTTTCTGTCCGTCCCTCGGTCGGACTTGATTATGTATATTCCGATGTCTTCGTGGGAGATGATTTACTTAGAGATTATGTAGGTCATAGGTTTAATTCTTTTAATGTATCTTTAGGGCTTAGATTTGGTCAATACATAGGTTTGGAAGCTTTTTATCAAAAGTCTGATGATGCCGAGAAAGATGTTTACGGCTTTAATGTTGCTACAAACTTCTATGCTTATGGGGCTGATTTGAATTTTTATATTCCAACTCAGTTCCGTTCATTGGAGGTTTTGGTTGCTTTGGGCGCCGGACAATATGAGTTTGAGGCGGAACTTAAGGGGCTGGCCAGCGAAAGTGAGAAAAAGTTTGCTCCAAGAGCAGGTTTGGGGTTACAGTATAACATTAACGAATATATCGGAATACGAGGAATGGGACGAATTGTTTGGCTTAATTCTGATTATGTGGATGATATACAGGAACTTTCTATTGGTGCGAGAGTTTATTTTTAATAAACAACAAGAGGCTGAAAGTAATTTCAGCCTCTTTCTTGATTGACAAGCTCATATATTTTTGTGTATTATTATAGATGAGTGGAGGCTCCAACCCGTGGAAAGGTTGTATGCAAAGCGGAAACGCACCCGACAGACTGCGTTTTTTTGTTTTTAATTATTGGGGAAGAGTACGAATATATTGAATAAGTACTGCATGACTTTGTACATGTTTCCAACTTCCCCAGCCTAAATTCTTTTGGAAAAGGATACAAAGATGCAAAAATCAAATAAAGAGTTGGAAGTTGAAAATGAGGTGCTGAAAAGTACCTTGAGTTTTGTGCTGGCCAAATTGAAAGAAGTGGTTGAACTGTTGGAGGGCGGTTGCCATGAGTAAAGAAGTTTGTCTCACGGTTGACGATTTGTCAATAATTGAAAATGAACCAAGGATTAAAGATATTGTTCTGGCGCAAAGATTAGGGCTATCACAACCTTTAAACGTTCGTGGGGTGATTGAAAATAATTATGAGGAATTATGCGGGTTTGGTGCGATTCACGTTGTGCGTGAAACGAGAAGAAGCGGATGTTTGTTTAGGAAAATAACCGAATATTATCTCAATGAGCCGCAGGCGCTTTTGATCTGTATGTTTTCGCGGACTCAAAAAGCGGCAGCGGTGCGCAAAGAACTGATAGACGTTTATATGGCTTATCGCACCCAAGGACTGACCAAGGTTAAGGAACATTACCGTCAGGTTGGCAGGAAAGAGAGTTTGCCGACCAAGGAAGATCGTTTTGTCTCATTATACAAAAATGCCGTTCGTGAGGTTTTAAATGAAGAAAGTCTGAGTCGGAAAGAATATCGGCTATCGGATTATGAAGCGCAGGTAATTGAAGAGATGAGAACCGGGTTTGCCTTTTTTGCAACCAGTTTGATGTTGGAGTTGGAAGAGAGGTTAAAAAAATAAGCTGATTGACAGCGGATAACGTTTAATTTATAAAGAAAAAGTCCGGTGCTGGAACACCGGACTTAATTCTTTAACCAGAGATAACGAGTTGTCTAAACTCTATACTCCACCTCAATGGTTATAGAGTAATTCATTTTAACATATTTGTCAAGATGGATTAAAACTCCTTATCGCATTTTGCGAAACGGAGGTGAAAGCAGATGATAGTAAAAATTATTATTATCATCCGTAAGATAAAAATTTATTTCCTGATTAGGAAGTGAGTTTTGAGGAGAGCAATGACTTGCTCTCCTTTTTTTGTAACCGGCTGCCGGTTGGGCGGCTTTTTATGGAGGGAAAAGTGACATTACTGTCTGATGTAAGTAAAATTAATTATATAGCCGACGGGGTGACGACCGAATTTCCGGTGCCGTTTAAGTTCTTTAACAACAAGGACGGTACCGCGCAATTGAAAGTTTATTGCGGTTCTGGTGACGATATTGTCATCTTGGAAGAGGGAACCGATTATACGGTGGCCGGTTCCGGTATTGAAGCGAGCGGCAAACTGGTGTTTGCGGATCCGCCGGCGGAAAACGTCAAACTGGCTGTTTTGCGGCAAAAACCGTTTTTGCAGGAAGCCGACTATATCAACGGCCAACTGTTTGATATGGAAGAAGTGGAGGTTTCGTTTGACGGCGTTTACATGAATTTGCAGGAACTGCAGGAGCAGATGTCGCGCGCGTTGTTGGTTGATCCGCTTTCGGGTGATGATCCGCAAAACATTATTGAAACGGTGCTTGGTTATAAAAACGCGGCACAAAAAGCGGCGAATCAGGCCATTGAAGCGGCCAACCAAGTGCAAGCGACCGTCGATGCGCTGGGCACGCTGGCCGATGAAATTAACGGGGAGGTGATTTGATGGGAACCGTGGTTGAAAAGATCGAATATATCAAAGGGACCAAAAGCGCGATCCGGGCAGCGATTGTGCAAAAGGGCGTGGCAGTCGGTGAGGATGTGACGTTTCGGCAATATGCGGATAAAATTGCGGAGATTGACGGCAGCGGCGTATCGGCGGCCTATGTGTTTGAGAACAGCGAAACAATGCAGGCTTTTCCGCAGCTGCCGTCAACGGAAAGCCGGGAGTATATTTTTACCGATGCGGCTGCTTATCAGGCCTCACAATTGAGTTTCAGCGTTTATGAACTCACCGATACGGAGACAATTGCCGCTTATTTTGATCGCAATCAGGCCACCAATGGCAATATGATCAACGGTTTGTTCTTCAAGTTTGACCGGCCGGTAAAATTGTCGCGTTTTTATGCTTATTGCGGTGATCAAAGCAGCAGTTATTCGTTGACTCTCCGGGGAAGCAATAACCCGGCTATTCAAACCGATCGGAGCAGCGAGTTATGGTCGGAGATTTACAGCGGTGCCTATCAACCGGCGGATTTTATTACGGTGAACCCGGATCAGGCCTATCAGTATTATCTTCTGACCAAAGATTCCGGTTATCTCACCGTCTATGAACTGCTGTTTTATGCGGTGGTCGGTGCTGTCCGCTGCACGCTTGCAAGTCCGAACATGACCCCGACGGTGTCGGCGTATGCCGATGACTATATGCGGCTGCTGACACAGCCGTATTTTGACGGAGGGCAAATTGTTGAAGCGCAGACGCTGATTATGAAGCCGTATGCGGAAGGCGGCAATTTGATTAATTATACCGATGACGGTCGCGCGGTTGAATTGCAGATGTATCTTCTGACCGGAACCGAACCGCCGCTTTATCTGCTTTCTCCCGATAACTCGTTTGTGTTGCCGGAAGGATATGACCGCGCGGTTGCGGTAGCCGATTTGAGCCTGCCGGCGCATGTTTATAAAAATGCAGACGGCACGTGGGTGATGGGCAATGACGGGGAATTGCCGCCGCCGATAACGCCGGATCGGTAAAATGTTGAAGTTTTTAATTGTGATGTGGCTGGGGCTTTTGCTCTGGCTTTTTTTGTAAGAAGGAGAAAAACAAAATGTTTGTGGCCAACAAGAAATACGACAGCACATGGAAGATTGTTTCCGAAGCGTCTGCCGGGGGTACCTTTATGATTCAACCGTTGTACAAGGACTTGGAATATATTGTTTTGGACCGGGTGCCGAAAAAGGAAGAGCAGGGCGGAATTATTCCGGCTAAAGCGCAACTGATGTTCAAGAAAGTGGACGGTGATTTGTACATCCGTGATTTTGACGGCTTGGGGCCGTCGGTCGTTTGTATTGAAAGGGTAGAAAATGAATAATAATAACGTTTTGTATGCGGGCGGTGCCAGACCGTCAACCGGCGGTGACAACAACGGGGGCGGTAATATTGATACCAGCGGGTTGTTAAAGACAGACGTCAGCAATTTGACGGTGGCCGGACGATCGGTAATCTCCGGTATTGCGGCGGACAGCGTCAGCTTGGAAGGTTTGGCCGATACGGATTTGTCCAACCTTACGGCGGAAGGACAAGCGGTAATTGCCGGAATCGTCGACAGCAATGTCAATTTAGAGGGTTTGGCTAAAACCGATTTGAGTAACCTTGCGCCGGGTTTGTTTTTTGGCAACGAAAGCGGCGATAATTACATTAAATTCAGCAACGGCGTGATTCTTCAATGGGGTGCCGGCAGCTGGGGCAACGGCAATAAGTCAAAACTGATTACGCTGCCGATACCGTATGTCAGTTATTTTCGCGGATTTGCCATTTATAATTCCGGCAGTGCATCGGCAAACAGCACGCTGGCGACAGCGGTAAACGGTTTGACCGGTTTGACGGTTTCAAAAGCGGTGGCGGCAACAAGCGATAATGAATCTTTTTCATGGTTTACAATCGGAAAATAGGAGGAAAATATGTTTAAGCCAGGTGATAAAGTAACAGCGGCAACTTATCAAAAAGCAGCGGCATGGTGTAATGAGAGGAATCACTACACGATTGAAGATTATACGATTGTGGAAATTCCGCCCAAAACAGAGGCCCAAAAGGCGGCTGAAATTCGTGAGATGCGCGATCGGCTGCTGGCAGAGACAGACAGGTATATGTTGCCGGATTATCCGGTAACCGATGAAAGGCGGCAGATGTATCGGCAGTATCGGCAATATCTGCGTGATATTCCAAAAGCCGCGGATTTTCCTGATATTGAACTACTGGAGTTTGCAAAGTGGTTTGATCTTTGGTCATAGCGATCATGAGGAATACAGTACAAAAGGAATTTGCCAAACATATTTTTCAACGGATATCAAAACAAAGAGCCGTCAGTCTGATCGGCTCTTTACCGTTGCAGGAAGCACAAAAGAAAATTTTGGTTGAAGTTGACGTTTTGAAGATTCCGCAAAAGCAGATTGCTTTCAATGAAGGATGCGATACTAAAACGATTTCGCGAAGGTATAACAATGCCCTCCAGATGTCCTCTATCTTCTTGAGCGCTTATGTAGCTTGGCTTGTAGACTGCCCTGCAAATGAGAATCGATGAGGTTCCATTTTATTTTTGTGATGTTTACGCTGGATACTGAAGAAAGTATCCGGCGTTTATTTTTAAGGATCTTTCTTCGTTGATTTAATATTAATGGAGAAAAAACAATGACAGATATTTTACCAGTAGGCGGAAGCCTCGGTGGTGGTGAAGGCTGGGGCGGTGCAGCTCTCGGCGCTTTTGGTGGAGCATTGATCGGTTCTTGGTTCGGTGACGGCTGGGGCGGTTGGGGAAACCGCGGCGGCGGTAACGGCGGTTGTGGCTGCGGCTGCGGTGCGGCCGTTGGAACCTCGATCATCAACGACGGCATCAATTCGATTCAGAATTCGATCAACGGCATGAACATGAACTTGTCAAGCGGGTTGTGTAACGTCGGTTATCAGACGCTGGACCAGAGTTCGCGCACGAATTTGGCGATGATGCAGGGCTTTTCGACCATCGGTCACGACAACTGCCAGAACACCAACGCGATTGTGTCGGCAATTAATAATGTCGGTTTCCAAAACCAGAACTGTTGCTGCCAGACCCAAAAATTGATTGCCGAAGAAGGCTGCGCGACGCGTCAGCTGATTCAGAACAATCTGATTGCGGATCTGCAAACTAAACTCTGCGACGCCAAAGCGGACAACGCGGCGTTGAAGAGCCAGGTTTATACCACCAACATGGTCAACGGCCAGACGGCGGTATTGATGGCAGCGATCGACAGACTGCGCCCTACAACGACAACGGCAGCAGCCTAGTGTTAACCGGGGGCGCAAGCCCCCAACCGGAAACAGGAAAGAGGAAAAACGATGAGAAAGTACTTGATAAAATACAATCCTATGCGGGAGGATATTTGCCGGGTGGAGAAAACACTGGAGGACAAGCCGGCCACATGGGAACTTTACGAACACGAAGAAGGCGGCAAACAAAAAATCCTTGATATGGAAATCAAGGAGTATAAGGAAGCCAAAGAACGTGCAGAAGACGGCAAACTGGGTAAAAAAGAAGCCTATAAGGCGGCTCAGCATGTTGCGGCGGCAGCGCTGCAGTTGATGTTCAGCATTCGGGGAGAAAATCATGACAGGGTATAGCGAACCGGCAAAAACTCTGTCTGTGATGGGAGAGACTTGGGAACTGGTCAAGTCGGCGACTGACAGCGCGGTCGCCTTCCCGTTTGAAAGAGTGAATATTACCAACTACAGTTGCGAGAAGTTGAACGACTGGTCGCATGTATTGATCTTCAGCGGTTTCTTGCCGCCGACGCCAAACACTTTGGAAATGCCGAAACGGCTCGTGTTTATCGGTTTTCCTCAATCTCCGGTCGCATGGGTGAATACCAGTCCCGACCAGCTGCGCAAGATGCACATTTACAAGGCGGAAATGAAAAGCTTTGTCAATGAGTTTACTACCGCATTTTTGAGCGGCGAGTGCAGTTACAGTGAGAAGATTGATATTAAACCTTATCCGGTCATGGGAAAAGAGAAAGGAGAAGATGATGGAAGAAAACAACAAAACGATGCCGATTGATGACGAGAAACTTGCTAAATATATGCGGCGGATCCGTGAGGAAGTCAAACGCAACCTCGACAAAAAATGGGACATTAAGAAATATACCACCAGTGCGACTTGGCTTTTAACTCAATGTGCCATGCGCAAAGATGCCGAGTGTGCAGAAGAGGCTGCTACATATATGTTGGCTGCAACTTATATGCTGAGAGGAGATAAGTCATGAAGAATATTGTAAAAGCCTTGGCTATCGGATGGCTGTTGTGGGTAGTGGTTGATTTTGGCGACTGGGGTTCAAAATGGACTTCATCGTTGGACTACATGCCGCGGCGTGATTCCGATCAGGAGAATTATTATGATGATTATGAAAGGGGGAATTTTCGCGGTAATTCTGATGACCAAGGACAGTATCATTCGCTTGAGGCTGTCTCCCGCGGCGGACGCGGCGGCCGGCGTGGCGGCGGCGACGGCGGAGATGGTGGACAGACTTTGGAATATCGCGGACGTTCGTCGCGAACCGGGCGTTTTGTACGACGCTGATTTACGTTAACTTAAACTGAGGGCAGAGATGCCCTCTTTTTTTATGGGAGTTTGTTTTATGGATTGGGCTTTGGTTACCGGCAGTGCAGCGTTGATCGGAGTATTGTGGAATTTTATTCGGATCGGCGAGTGGAAGGCTAAAACAGAAGCAAAAGTTGAAGGACTGGAAAAAAGTCAGGTTTTGTTTAACAGCAAAATAGACGAGTTGGCCAAGTCGATCAACCGGCAGAACGAATTGTTGGCTCGGTTGACGACCAAAATTGATATCTACATGGAAAAAAGAAAAGACGGAGGTAAACAGTGAGCGAAGAGGATATTTTGATTTTGGCGCGGACGGTATGGGGAGAAGCGCGCGGAGAATCGGCAGAAGGACAAAAGGCAGTTATTCATACTGTTTTTAATCGTTTTAACTCTAAGCGGTGGTATGCCGGCAAAACAATTGCCGCTACCTGTCAACGGCCGTGGCAGTATTCCTGCTGGAATCTTAATGACCCTAACCGGGCCAAGATGCTGCAATTGACTTATGTGGAGTTGAAACCGTATATTGAGTTGATTCGCGAAGCGGAGAGCGAAGAAGATTTTACCGGCGGCGCCACTCATTATTTTAATCCCAAAGCCTGCAAAGCACCTAACTGGGCGGCAGCGATGAAGCCATGTTATGTTTGCGGTCATCATTTATTTTATAAGGGGGTCGCCTGATGGAAAATGAGCATAAAAATTGTCGGTATCGTTTCTGGCGATGGCTGATCGGATTAGCGTTGGAAGACAATCGGATTTACTGGTTGTTGTGGGGCGTGTTGGCCGTATTGGCGATATGTGCCTGGCGGTTTGGATTATCGGGGCTAACATGGTAAACCGGTTGATCCGTTGGGCGGTGACTTGTGTAATGGTTGCCGCCCTTTGTTTTGCCTTTTATAGGGTAGGGCAAAAAGTAGGCGAAAGCCGGGCCAAGGTGCAGATAGTAGAGAAGCAAATAGAGGTGATCAAATATGTGGAAAAGAAAAAGGCGGTTATTCAGAGCCGGCCTAATGCCGGCCGTGATGATCTGCTTAAGCTCATGCGCAACGGAAAGTTATAATCCGTCTTGTCCGGTGTATCCGGTGGCGGGCGAGAGAGTGGCGGCGGAGTTGGAAAAGGTTAACTATTCGGAATTTCCGAACACTTGGGAGTGGATCGGCCGGATTGACAAGTTGCGGCAGGAACTGGAGGTGTGCGGAAAATGAAAATACAGCAAACAAAGTTGTGGGTTTATAGACGTGATATGGTTAATCGCGTGGATCTGAAGCGGGAAGGGAAATAAAATTATGCTGCCAGTTTTTGGCGAATTAGTGTAAGCTGATCTTTCATTGCGATTATTTCTGAACGATGTTCTAAAAATATTTGTAAATCAATAATATTTTTTCGAACATTGTACGAATTGGGCAGCCAAACAATAAAAAACCACCCTTTGGGGTGGTTTTTTATTGTTTGATTAATGTGCTTTGGACTTGAATTGCGGGAAAGTGGTTTGGCTATAAGCAAAAGGCGGGTGCGGAACGGCGGTGAACCGAACGGCGAGTGAACGCAACGGAACCGTATGCAAAGGTTGAGGACAATCCATTGACATGTTCCGAAAGTGATAAAAGCAGGAGAACGGATTTGACGGCTGCTGCTGTTTCTGGTATGTTTTTTTTCGGAAAAAAGGAGAAAGATCAATGCCGTCTTTAATGAAAAAAGCGATCCTTCGGCTCGTCAAAATAACCGTAAAGCTGTTGTCGAAGATGTTAGGATGGATTATTACGCTCATTCGGGATATCAATTACAGAAATCGGTTGGCCGGTATGACGCCGGAAGAGCGTCGTATGGCTCAGAAATACCGGGAGTTGGCCGGTGAAACGATGCTTATGTGGGGAGAATATGAGGACAAAGATGACAATCTGCGGTAGTTTGATTACGTTGTTTTTGTTAGGATGACCGGGGGTAGTATTTGAAGCGGGCTTAGAAAAAAGCGAAACAAATAAAAAAACCGGCAGACTTGATGTTCGTCCTTTCCGGGTTTTGCCTTCTAATTTGATAGCGAGGTCTTGCAAGCCGGATTTACAGGATACCCTTTTATTGTAATCAAGAGTTTTTTTGCAAGAAAACCCCCGGGATGTTCGGATGGTATGGGATAATAGGCTCAAAGGTTGAGAAAGGTTCCTGTTTAATCAAAATCATAGTCGACGTAACATGTTTCGTCAGTTCCGCATTCACTGCATTTGCGGGGATATTTCGGGTCTCCGCCCGTTCTTCTTTATCGTCGTCGTAATTATAGCAGATATCTTCTTCAAGGCCGGATCGGGGGGGAGAAAAGGTCGATGCAGGGGGAAAGGAGAGAGAAGTATCGGAGGAGAAAAAGCGGGATAAAGAATGGAGAAGAGGGAAAAGAGTCGGATCGGAAGGGAAAAAAACGGTTGGGCGGGCAGGAAAGGGGAGGTTGGAGATGTGAGAGATGATGGCAGAGAAAGGCGGGGAAGAAAGAGAGAGGAAATAGGGGGAGGAGAAAAGGATGTTGGGAAGGGAGAGGAAGACAGGGCAGAAAAGGGAAGATAGCTGAGGCACAGAGGGAAAAGCGGTCGGGATGGAGGAAAACAGCGATGGGCGGGCAGCAGTGGTTCTTGACAAAAAATCAGGGTTGAGATAAAAATATATTGTATTGTGATTTTTGTGTTTAACTTTTTAAATCGTATTATTTATGGCAGCAAAACTGTTTATTTTCGATGTGGACGGCGTATTGTTGGATTTGTGGGCAACCATGAAAGGCGTATACGAAGAGTTTACCTCGCAAAAGCTGAGCCAAAGCCAGTGGGATGCCGTTATTGCCGATTATCTCCGCGATCCGGTTCCCTATCGGCAGTTCGGCGAATATTTTGACAATTCGGACGCTATGGGTGCACTCTCGGCGGTTGACGGCATGCCGGAACTGGTCAGAAAGCTGAAGCTGTTGGATTTTGATTTGATGATCATTACCAGCGTGACCGACCGGGAAGACATTACCTGTAAGCGCGAAAGTAATCTCAGTCGTATTTTCGGCGACGTCTTCGACCGGATCATCTATACCGGTCGCGGAAGTTCCAAGGCCGCTGCGTTGGAAGAAGCGGCGAAAGGTTATCATGTCAGTTTTTTCTGCGATGATCATCCGAAAAATGCGGCCGCCGGACGCGGTATTGTCACCTACCCGTTGTGGTTTGCCAATCTGCATCAACGGCCGATTTGGGAAAAAATCGACCGGGAAGGGATTGTGGAGATTCGTTCGGCCGAAGAAATTTTTGAGTTGGCCAAGAAAGTTTGATTGACTCTACAAAAGTGAGAAGCAGCGGTTTCGGACCGCTGCTTCTTTTTTATGAAAAAAGCGAATGCCGTTTCGATATCGCGGGAATCGTTGGATCGGCGTCCATATCGGAAGCCCCGTTATCCGATGCAGGAGATCAGGCAAGGCGATCTCATCGGTTGAAAACGGTGTTTGGACTTGTGGTGTCGGAAAGGCGGAAAACGCAAATAAAAAAAGCCGGGCAATCCCGGCCGGAGTTTCGTTCAGGCGTTTATTTGCCGTTGTTGCCGCAGTTGCCGGTTCCTTCGCTGCAGTCTTTGCCGCACTGGCAGTTGTCACCGCACTGGCAATCTTCACATTGGCAATTCGGGTTGTTGCATTTTCCCATTTGGTTTCTCCTGTTAAATTTATTGACAACCTTAATATAATGCGTAAACGGCGCTTCGTCAACAGGGTAAAGCGGGGCATCTTGTGAGAACAGCGACGCCGGGAGTAAAATCGGCCTTTACATTGCGAGGGTTTTGTTATATGGTAAAAACAGACAACGATTATTATAAAAACGCTATATTATGAAAAAAAGAATTTATTATGTGGTCGGTATTACCGTCGCCGACACCGATTTGTATTATCCGATTATGAATATGCTGAGCGGTTTTCTTTCTTCCGAATATGCGCATAATTACAGGATGTACGCTCACGGTAACAGTTACAAGATGATTACCGATCCGGTTAACGACAGGCTTTTTGCCGGTAATCCCGACGGTCGCTATGTTCATATGTTTATGATTGAAGGCTCAGAGACCTTTATTGAATGTATGAAGAAGTATTTGTTTGAAGGAAAGGCCTGGGAAAGATGGGATGTGACGCCTTATTTTGAATTTGTAAAAGGCGAAGACAACCAGATTGTTCCGGTCGAGTGGTTTAACGACGCGTTTAAACAATTTCTCGGATTTTAATCGCGGTTTATGCTGAAAAAAGAGAACGGCTTGCAGGCTGTTCTCTTTTTTGTTTGTGGACAGAACGGCTGTCGTATCGCTACCAATTTTCCAAGCCGTCAAAGATATTGCCGATTTCGCGTGCGTCTTCGGTGCCGATACCGTCGATATAGAAGATTTCGTTGCGTTGCGGGTTGATAACGCAAAATTGGCGGCATAAGCCGACAAAGGTTTGATCGGCCGAGGTTTCCGCTGCCGCAAGTCCGGTCGTGTTTTTACCGCGGGGAATAAAAGCGTACTCTTCGCTGTAGGGTTTGTTCTGCGAAAGATTGTTCAAAGCCGGGAGAAAAGATGATGGGTAGGAAATATCGGTGAAATAAACGACAAATTTTTGGTTTTCGTTATAATAGTTGCCGTATAATAACGAATTTTGCAGATAGCGGACCGTTTCTTCGGGGAGAGCAACCGTTTCGGCAGCGAAGGGGATTTCCGTTTCGTTATCGGAAAGATCGTTTTGGGGGATGGCAATATCCGCAACGGCGGCATTTTCATTTCCGACCGGCAGAAGCGAAGGCCAGATGATGTACAGAGCGACGGCAACAACGGCGATCAGGGTAAATTTGAGGCTGTTTGATTTCATGGCAATTCTCCTTATGCGGAACGAAAACATTATCGTACGGAAAGATTAAAGAATAATAAATTTAGATAGGGCGTTTTCGGGGAGTTTGAAATATGAACTTTGGTCGACGCCCTTCAGAGCATTTTTATGACAAACGAAAAAATGTGGCGCCGGCGAAAAAAAAGCACTGCCGGAGCAGTGCTTTTTCTCAGAAAGTATTGATTAGAACAATACTTTGGCGTTGACACCGAGCGTGTAGCTGTAATCAACCAGGTCGCTGTAATTTCCGCCCAGATAATAATCGCCGAAAACACCGACGGTAACGTTATCTTTTACAAAATAGTTGGCTTCGGCCTGTGCCCACCAAGTGTTGGTGTTGGTGCCGTCGAGAACGAAATCGTAACGGATGCCGGCGTCAACCGAATATTTGTTGCCGGTTTTGTGTACGCCGTTGAACCAGGAGTATTCCATGGTACGGTCAGCCTGATCAATCGGGCTGGTGGCAGTGAACGAAGTATACGGAGTCCAGCCATCCTGCATCGAATAGCCTAATTTGGCGTTGGCTTCAACTTCTTTGTACCATCTGGAATCCGTATTGCGATGGCCGTACCAGCTTTTGGGATTGAAGGTATAATATGAGCCGCCGACCTGAGCCAGCCAATTGCCGTTTTGCATATTGTATTTGGCGCCGATTTTATAATCGAAGTTGTGGTCGTTATTATATTCTTGGTTGGTCAGGCCCTTGAAGTCAAACTGGTTGCCGAGTTCTGCCACAACGGCAAAGTCATCGGTAACACCGTAGGTGATTTCTTCGGCAGCGCGAAAATCTTCGGCAGCGCCGCCATTATGTTTTAATTTGATGCGATCGTATTGTACCGAAGTGTTGGACAATACTTTGCCGGTACCCGGAAGGTACATCGGTGCCGTAATGTCTTTGGCGTTGGCAGCACCGGCAAACATAACAGTTGCAGTTGCCAAAAGAATAGTTCTGTAGTTCATGTAAAGTCTCCTTGGTTATTAAAACTTTTGTGAATAAATATATCACAAAAAGTACTGTATCAGATAATTTGCAGATTTCAACAAATAAAAGACGATTCGTTGCTTTTATTTGTATATCAGGCGGCGGCTACCTCGGAGAAAATACGTTTTTGGCGTCGTTTCAGAAAGCGTAAAAGCGTCATGCGGTCGACTTTGAGCTGTCGGGCAATTTGCGCCTTGGGAATTTTCTTTTCCAACATACGGTTGATGCGTTCTTCGACATCGGTGAGTTTCAGCTTTTTGTTGCCGCGGCCCGACGGGCGCCCGAGTTTTTTACCCTCGGATTTTATTCGGCTGAGCGCTTCTTTTGTACATTGGGAAATGAGGTTGCGTTCGATTTCGGCCGAAAGACCGAAGGCAAAAGCGAGTACCTTCGACTGGATGTCGCTGCCGAGACGGTAGTTGTCTTTGATGGTCCAGACCTGAGCTTCGGCGCTCAGACAATAGTGCAGAATTGTCATGACCTGCAGCATGTTACGTCCCAGACGCGAAATTTCCGAAGCGATTAAGATATCGTTTTTTGTCA
Organism: uncultured Alphaproteobacteria bacterium; assembly: GCA_910587405.1. Classification (GTDB taxonomy): domain Bacteria; phylum Pseudomonadota; class Alphaproteobacteria; order RF32; family CAG-239; genus JAFUYI01. The sequence continues at coordinate 21,995 of CAJUKS010000005.1, read as the reverse complement.
GCTTTTTAAGCAATTTTCCAAGTTTGCGCTGTCGGAAGTCGGTGGCGCCGGAAATTGTTTCTTCAAACCAACGGTTGATGGCAATGCCGTTTTTCTGGGCAAAGTTCTCGATTTCAAATCGTTGGTTTTCGGTAGTTTGTTTATCGGTGCTGACCCGAATATATCCGTATATCATTATGAATCCTTATAAATATAGCAGTTAAATTTGTTGTTGTTGCACCTTTATTTGTTAGATAATGTCAAAGTGCAGCAAAATAAGGTGTATTTTATTGTTATATCTATGCAAATTATATTTACGGATATGCAGAGATAAATAACAAAAGTTTATATTCTTAGGTATGGGGATTTCGGCAAAATCCTTCCGTTAGAGAGGCTTACAAAGAATTTTACTTTCTGCCGGAAATGTGCATAATGAAGGTTGGGGAGAGGTGAATGTTGGAAAATATGATGACATATGGTTATGTCGGTCTGTTCGTTATCGGTTTTGGGGCGGCTACGATTCTGCCGATGAGTTCCGAGGCGGTTTTTGCCGCAATGATCGGCAGCGGTTTTAATCCGTGGATTTGCGTCGTGACGGCATCGGTCGGCAACTGGCTGGGTGGCATGACCAACTATTATCTCGGGTATCTGGGAAAAATCGAATGGTTGGAAAAGTATTTGAAAATTAAACGGGAAAGAATTGTTAAAGTACAGCATTTTGTGGCCGGTAAGGGCGCGATGTCGGCCTTTTTTTGCTTTTTGCCGGCGGTAGGGGATTTGTTGGCGTTTGTGTTGGGGATGATGCGGGCGAATTTGCTGACGGTCAATGTTTCGATGTTTTGCGGCAAGTTGTTTCGTTATGTGGTGTTGGCTTACGGAATTCTGCAGGGGATCGCGTGGATTGAGAGCTGGTAGAAAATGTTTCCGCTGCCATATTTTTATTGACAAACGTTTGTCGGCGTTATATAAGGCAGAAAAAATAATGCCGACATAGCTCAGTTGGTAGAGCTACTGATTTGTAATCAGTGGGTCGGGAGTTCGAGTCTCTCTGTCGGCACCATAAAACAAAAAAGCACCGTTACGGTGCTTTTTGTTTTATTGAACAGGCTGAAGCTCGAACTTCCGACCCACTTGGGTCGGGGCGAGGCAAAAAATTGCCCAAAGTAATGGGCAATTTTTAACGCAGCTTACGCGTATGTTAGCTTGTGAGCGAGGAAGCGAAGCAATACAAGCGTTACATAGCGGTGACCGAAGCGAGTTGGCGCCGGCGAAGCCAAGCTTACGAGTAAGAACGAGTCTCTCTGTCGGCAACATAAAACAAAAAAGCACCGTTATGGTGCTTTTTGTTTTATTGAACAGGCTGAAGCTTATTTGGCAGTATATGATTTTTTTATTTATCCGGGCCGTAGAGGCGTTTCTTTTCTTCGCTCAAATGTTTTTCGGCGGCCGCAAGCTCAAGGCTGCCTTTTTTGACCGCTTCTTCGTAAAGTTTGATTTTATAGTTTATTTTTTGCAGGTGTTTGTTGAAAAGGGCGATTTGTTCTTCGATTTTGATTTTTTGGTTTTTAAACATTTCCAAGCGTTGCGGTAGGGTAGAATTGCCCTCGATAAACCAATCGATGTATTGCTTGATTCCTTTCAGCGGCATGCCTGTGTCTTTGAGGCATTCGATCATTGCCAGCCAGCCGAGGTCGTTGTCGGAAAATACCCGCAACCCGGAGCTGTTTTTTTTGAGGAACGGCAACAGCCCTTCTTTTTCATAATAGCGCAGCGTGTGGGCGGTGAGACCGGTCATTTTTGCTGCTTGTCCGATAGAATATCCCATTTGTTTCCTCCTTGAATTCAGGCTAATCATAAATGAGACCGGATGTCAATAAAATGTTTGTTTTAGAGTTAACTCTAATATAACGATTTACGGATTAGACAGTTTTTTCGGCTTGCATCATCGCGGAGGATGTGACAAAATTGAACCGATGTGAAAGCGAGGAACTGAAATTATGACTAAATGCAGCAGGTGTCGTATCGGTATGGCTGCGGCGAAAACTTTTATAATTGCGGCGTTGATTTTTCTGACGGTGCGAAGTTTGGCAATTGGAATTTTTGCCATTCCGCCCGAAAACAATTATATTACGCCGGGCGGAAAAGTGATGGCGCCGGAAAGCAAGGCGTTTTCGTTTGCGGTTGCCAGCGACAGCGGTGCGAAAAATGCACCGATTGAGAGAATTGTACGTTTGGCTCAGGATGAAGGAAATCAATTTATTTTGTATTTGGGCGATTTGGTGCGTTATCGCAATATCAGCCATTTTCGCTGGATTATTTCCGAGCTTGATGAAAAACTAGAATTTCCTTTTTACATGATTCCGGGAAATCATGAGATTGCCAATCATTTCGGGCGGCAGGACAAGTCTTTGTACAAAATGCTGTTCGGTCCGCTTTATTATTGGTTTTCTTACGGAGATGTGATGTTTATCGGTTTGGATTCTTCGGAAGAGAAATATAATGAAGCGCAATTGTCTTGGTTGGAAGACGTGTTGGAAAAAATTCGTCCCCACTACAAGTATTGTATTGTCTATACCCATGTGCCGCCGTTGTCAAAACCGCAATGGAAGAAAAAAATTTATGTCGACAGGTCGACCGAGCGCATGACGGCACTTTTGCTGCAGCATCGGGTTGATTTGATTTTAGCGGGGCATATTCACCAATACTGGAAAGGAGAAACGCAAGGGATTCCGGTGGTGACGCTGATGTCTTCGGGACAGAAAACGCGCGGTGAAATTGAAAAGTTCGGGTATCTGACCGTGCAGATATCTGAAGGCGGCATCGGTAAGATTGTGCCGCATTATTTGGAAGACAATTATGAAGACGATAATGAGTACATTGAGCTTTTGTTGAGCAATATTCTGGTTGACGAACGCTCGCTGCTGATTTGTCTGCTGACGCTGGGAATCGGGCTGGTTTTGGCAGCGGGTGCGTTTATATGCGGCTGCGGGCGTTAACGTCAGCCGTTCGCCGGTAAAGGTAACGCTGTCCGGTACGGCGGATAACCCAGAAGTAGCCGAGACTGACGACGGCAGATCCGCCGATCCACGCAATCGGGCTGGCATAACAAATGCCGACATATCCGAGCCGGGCGGCCAGGTAAATGGCGGCAAAAGCCCGCATTCCGAGTTCGACAATGCTTGAGACCATCGGTATGACGGCGTTGCCCATTCCCTGCAAAGAGTTGCGGAAAATAAATATCTGGCCGAGAAAGAAATAGAACAGGATGCTGATGTTGAGGTAGGTTTGTGCGATTTCGATGACGTTATGGTGCTCGTCGGAAACGAAAATACCGATGATGTGGGTTCCGAAAAGGTACATGACGACAGCCAGAGAAAGGCTGAGGACAAGGGAGATCATCGAACATTCGAAAACGCCGCGGCGGATGCGGCCGATCATGCCGGCGCCGAAGTTTTGTGCCACATAGGTCGCCATTGCAACGCCGAAAGATACCATCGGCTGAGTTGCCAGCTGTTCGACCCGCATCGCCGAAGTGAAAGCGGCAATGGTATCGGGGCCGAAAGAGTTGCAAACGCTTTGCGTAATGGCGGCGCTGATGGCAATGATGGAAAACTGGACGGCCATCGGTACGGCGATTTTGAGATGCTGTTTGCTGAACTGCCAGTTGAGTTTCCAGTCTTCGGCTTTGGGATGAAGAAGCGGGAATTTTTTGCCGATGTAAAATAAACAGCAGATGACCGAAACCGTCATGGCGCAGACGGTGCCGAGAGCCGATCCTTTGACGCCGAGGCGGAACCAGTAGATGAACAAGATGTTGAAACTGATATTGAGCAAAGTGGTGAAAATCAGAAAGTACAAAGGCGTTTTGCTGTCGCCCAAAGCCCGCATAAAGCCCGAAAGCAGGTTAAAAAACACGATCATGATGACGCCGTAGGAAATGATGCTGATGAAGTCTTTGGCGTCGCGGATAATCTCTTGCGGCACGTTCATAATCCGAAACAGGTGATCGAGTGAAAGCAGCATGATTGCGCTGGCGCTCAGTGTAAAAACGGAACTTAGGACGGTGGCGGTGGTGACGGAACGGCGCAGGCCCCGGTAGTCGCGGGCGCCGAACCGCTGGGCGGCAATGACGGTCAGACCGTTGGTGAAACCGATGCTGACTAAAACCAGCATAAAAAACAACGGTGCCGAAACGCCGACGGCCGCCAGCGCCTGAATGCCGATCAGACGGCCGACAATGATGATGTCGGAGATGCTGTACATTTGCTGAAAAATATTGCCGATCAGAAGCGGAACGGAAAATTTCACAATTAATTTTAGCGGGTTGCCGGAGGTCATATCCTGCATATTTTTCACCATATGTGCTGATTGTTATAACGATAGGGGGTATAATTGATCTAACAGCTTTGTCAATATGTATTTGTAACATAAATTTAAATAGCCACCAACAAAAAAATTGATTATAATCGTTCAAATGGGGAAAGTGTCTGTTTTTGGGGTGAACATGTGTTTTTTGGGTCAGGATAAATAAAATGGCAGCAATTAATGACGAAGAGTTTTCGGATATTTACATTACACCGCAGAAGGAAGCTTTTGTGTGGAGCAAAAAGACTTCTTACGGTTTGAAGCCGGTGACTTTTGACGATTATAAAGAATTTCTGGCGGCCGTAGAAAAAGGCTATGACGGTGAACCGAGTTATCTGATCATTTATAAAAATTATAATTACCGGGTGGAGCGGACGGTTTCTTTGTACGGCGTTCAGTATTGTGTGCGAAAAATGCCGCGGACAGTGCCGGATTTTAAGGATTTGGGTTTTCCGCCGATTTTGGCCAACCATCTGTGTTCGCTGGGAAAGGCGACCGGGTTGCTGTTGGTTTCGGGGGCTACCGGTTCGGGGAAAAGCACCACCATGGCTTCTTTGTTAAAGGAATTTTTGACTCGCGAGGGCGGTTATGCCTTTACGATCGAAAACCCGATTGAAATGCCGTTGGACGGTATTTATCAATGTCCGAGCGGAGATTTCGGGTTGTGCAAGCAGACCTCCGCGCCCGGCGGCATGTGGGAAGAAGGGTTGAAGTCGGCTTTGCGCTCGGCGCCGCGTTACATTTTGCTGGGAGAAATCCGGACCCCGGAAGTTGCCTGTCTGGCATTGCAGGCGGCGATGTCGGGGCACCTGATTTTCTCGACCATTCATGCCAACAGCGTGCCCGATGCCGTAAATGCGTTGGTCAAGTATGCCGGTTCGGGCGGCATCAGCGAAGAGATGGCATATGAACTGGTTGCCGGCAGTTTGCTCGGGTGCATTCATCAAGTGCTGGTGGGGGTGCCGAAAAAGCTGCGGGTGAGTTCTTTGTTTACCAATCCAAACGTTTCTCAAGCCGATCAGGTGCGAAATATTATCAAAAGCGGTAAGCTGAATTTTGCGACCGTGATGGAAGCACAGAATATTAAGATGCTGAACGGCAAACCTTTGTTCTCGGATCCGTATTGATCCTGAAAAAAGAAAAAGCCCCGGTCTGAACACAGGGGCTTTTTTAACAGGCCGGAAAAGCATTATCCGTTGTTGCCGAGAAAGGAATTGACGCGGAAACGAAAGTAGGTTGTAAACGATTCCGGGTCGGAAATTCGGTTGGGCAGGTCGTCCAGTTTCTCAAAACCGAACGTTGCGCCGTCATCGATGCGTACCAGCACGACACTCAGCGGAAGATGCAAATTATAAGTTTCGATAAAGTTGTATTCGTCATCGTTTTGATAATCAATGACAAATAAGCTGTATTGGTCTTTGTAATAACGGTTGTATATCTGTTCGATCATATCAATTGTCTGCGGACAATCGTAGCAGGCGTCGTTGTCGTAAAAGACGTAGATGATCGATTTGTTGTAATTTTGGTCTTCGGCGGCAAAATATTGTTCCAGCGGTTCACCGGGGGCAGCGGTGCCTTCATACTGCAACTGCTGGGCCCGGGCCGAAACCGAAGCAAGCAAGAGCAGAGTCAACAAAAAAAATTTCATGACGTTTCCTCCTTGTTAAAGCGGAGAACATACCTTTTGCAGCCATTGTTTTTCCCGGTTGTCGAGGTGAGGGGATATCTTTCGGTATACCGTTTGATGGTACTTGTTAATCCAGGTACGTTCTTCTCCGGTTAGAAGATATTTATCAATCAGGCGCTTATCAAGGGGAACTAAAGTTAAAAATTCAAATTTCATCATATCCGAATTTTTTATCGGCGCGACGTACATTAAATTTTCAATCCGGATACCGTAACAGTCGGCTTTGTAATATCCCGGTTCGATTGAAGTTACGTTGCCGGCTTGCAAAGGCTGTGGTGAACCGTGCCAGGAAAAATTGTTCGGGCTTTCGTGAACGTTCAAGAAATGGCCGACCCCGTGCCCGGTGCCGTGAGCATAGTCCATGTGACTGCGCCACATAACGCTGCGGCAGACGGTATCCATTTTTTGGCCGGCGACATTAGCGGGAAAAGTGAGCGAAGCCAGCGCAATATGCGCTTTGAGGACAATCGTGTAATTGCGGATGATTTCCTTGGCCGGTCGCCCGATCGCAATTGTCCGGGTGATGTCGGTGGTGCCGTTAAAATATTGGGCGCCGCTGTCAAGCAGAAGGACGGAGTTTTTGGTCAGCAGGTCGTTATGTTCCGGTGTCGGCTGGTAATGGATGACGGCGGCGTTGGCGCCGCTGCCGGCAATGGTGGCAAAGCTGTCGGCGTAGAACAACGGCTGTCGTTGGCGGAAGCTTCGCAGTTTCTCGACGATTTGCCATTCGCTTATCGGTTTGCGGTTATGATCGAGCCAGCACAGAAAACGGCATACGGCTATGCCGTCATGCAGGTGAGCCTGCCTAAAGCCGTTGAGTTCGGTTTTGTTTTTGACCGACTTTAATTGTTGGCAGGGATCGTTCATGTTGGCGGGCACGATATGATGTTGGGACATGATGTTAAGGACTTGCGCCGGCGTTTTGTTAAATTCCATCAACCAAGCTTCGGAGGCGAAGGCTGCAATTTCCGACTCGATGGCGGAGAACGGTAAAAAACGGAACGGGCAATTGTCGGGAAGTTGCAGATTTTCGCCGAAAAGCCGGTATTGTCCGTCGGCGGTAATCAAAGCCATGGCCCGTAATACCGGACTTTCGGGGAGAGCGTCGGAACGCAGGTTGAGCAGCCATGAAACGCTGTCGGCGGCAGCGCAGAAACAAGCGCTTTTTCCGCGTTGTTTGAGAAAATTGCCCACTGCGGCCAGTTTTTCGGAGAAGGTGCTGCCGCTGTATTTGAGAGGGAGGTTAAAAACTTGAGCCGCCGGTGTCGACATAGGACGGGCATCGGCAATAAAACGGGCCTCCGGCATCATCTTTTGAAATCGTTCCAGGTTTTCGGCCGAAAGGCACCATGAATTGTAGACTATGGTTGCATTTGAAGGCTGATGTTGTCTCAGCCAGCCGGAAGCGGCTACGAAAATGGAAATGTTTTTTTGGTATATGACCTCAACTTCGGCTGGATCGGTTTGTTGTGCGGCCTGAAGCTCGTATCGGCCGTCAACAAACAAAAAGGCGCGGTCAAGGGTGACGATCAGCAGGCCGTCGGAACCGTTGAAACCGGTTAAGGCACTGATGAGGTTTTCGTCTTTTCTCACGTCTTGTCCGATAAACTGATTGTTGCGGGTGATGATCGCCGCTTCGGCCTGCTTTTGCCGGAGTTGTTCACGAACGTCTGCAAGGGTCATTTGTTTTCTCCCGAAAGGTTGTTTTCTTTTTTCATTAGGACGGCGCGCCAGTTTTCACGGCAGACTTCGGTGACCGGGGTTAAACCGCATGCCCGATGGGCGCCGACGACCCAGTCGGTTTGATCGGCGGTAAATCCTGACAAAACGGCATAGCCGTCGCTTTTGAGCGCTGCGGAAAGCCGGGGTGCCATTTCGGCAAGCGGACGGGCAAGGATGTTTGAAAAAATGAGGTCATAAGGTGCATTTTGCAAAACTTTATCGTTGGCGTATCCGTCGCCGGCCGCTGCCGTAATGCGGTGGCCGAGGTTGTTGTCGGCAGCGTTTTGCAAGGTAACGATAACCGCTTCTTCGTCAATGTCGGCGGCGGTGGCCGCGGCATTTTGCCACAATTTGAGCGCCGAAAGAGCCAAAATGCCCGAACCGCATCCCATGTCAAGGAGATTGGCGGCAACAAAGCCCTGATGGTATAAGCGGCTCAAGAGTTCCAGACAAGAACGGGTGGTTTGGTGTTGGCCGGAACCGAACGCCGTAGCCGCGTAGATCCGTAAGACGTTTTTTGAAGTTTTCGGAGGGGTATCCTCGTGGGTACCGTAGATGTAAAAGTCTTCGGTTTCGAGGGGCGGAAAACGGATGACGTTTTTGGTCAGCCAGTTGGCGGCCGGGATGAATTCGCTGCGCCAGGCGGGAAGTTGCAATCCCTGGGCGCGGGCTGCGTCCCGCATGGCCGCCTCGTCGACCGGTGACGGCGAATAGCCGACGTATTCGACGTTTCCGTCCTCGGTATAATTGCAGGCGCAAACCTGAAAGAAGTTTTCGGTAAAACTGTCCAACAACGGATTTTCTTCCGGTTGGGGGGTAAAAATAATCTGCCAGCTGCAGCCCGATTGTTTCTCCATAAAAATGTCCTATAAATGATAATCTGTTGTTTACTAAATAAACTTTATAGTATATAAAAGTTAAAAATTATCAAAATTTTTTAAAGAGAAAAACAGAATGAAAACACTAAAAGTATTAGGATTGGTATTGAGCTTGAGCGGCTGTATTTATGCCGGCAACATTTCTTTCTGGCCCGAACGCGACAGTTTTGTGGCCGGTTTGAGCAGCTATGATATTGATTATCTTGACGAGGACGGGCCGCGGTTGATTAAAACGGAAACCGTGACCGATTCAAACTTTGCGCCAAATAAGATGCTGACCGCTTATAAAGGTTATTCTATCGCCGATACCAAGTCGTATACCCGAAACTATTATACTCAGGAATCAATTGTGGCACCGAAAGACGCGTCGTTTGTTTCCGGTCTGAGTCCGATTTTGATTGAAGCCAAGAAAAAATATGACGTGATCGGCCGGGTTGAAATTGACGATGTGGCCTATGCGCTGGTTCCTAATCCGGACGGCAAGGATGTTTTTCTGGTTGCCAACGACGGCAAACCCCTGAACCGGGTCGGAATTATCCGCAGCGATAAGCTTAAGCTGCTGGACACCAAATATCAGATTACGCCTGAAAACTTCCGCTTTGAACCGGTAACGACCAGCAAAATCGTCCAAAGCGAAATGTCGTGGGGGTTTGAGATCAAATATGCCGGAGTGAAACTGAACCGCATTGTGTTCACCGTGATGGAATATGATCAGACCAACGGGCAGTCGGGCGAATTTGTTAACTATAATTATCCCAACCGTCCCGGAGAAATTGATATCCGCGGCATAAAAATCAGAGTATTTGAGGCTAATGACGCCAAGATTGAATACATGATTGTAGTTGATTAACGAAAATAAAAAAATATTGTAGGAGATTTTACAATGTCTGGACATTCCCAGTTTAAAAACATTATGTACCGCAAAGGGGCTCAGGATGCCAAAAAAGCCAAAGTTTTTGCCAAACTTGCCCGTGATATTACCATTGCAGCCAAAAGCGGATTGCCCGAGCCGGACAAAAACCCGCGTTTGCGTCTTGCTATTCAGGCAGCCCGTGCCGAAAGCATGCCGAAAGATAATATCGAACGCGCCATTGCCAAAGCAACTCAGACGGCCGGCGGCGACGATTATGTAAGCATGCGTTATGAAGGTTTCGGTCCCGGAAAAGCGGCGATTATCGTCGAAGCGCTGACGGACAACCGTAACCGTACTGCCGGCAACGTTCGGACCGTGTTTGGCAAACGCGGCGGCGTTCTGGGCGAAACCGGGTCGGTAGCGTTTAATTTTGAGAGAATTGGTTATATTAAGTATCCGGCGGCGGTGGCTGATGCCGACACGATGTTTGAGAGCGCGTTGGAAGCGGGAGCCAACGATGTGGCCTCGGATGAAGAGTTTCATGAAATTGAAACCATTCCGGATGATTTGGGAACCGTAACCGAAGCGTTGGAAGCTAAGTTCGGTACCCCGTCGGCGTCGCGGCTTGACTGGAAACCGGTTGTTAAAACCGATATTGACGATGTTGAAACAGCTCAAAAGCTGATGGACTTTTTGGAAGCGCTTGAGGATGATGACGATGTTCAGCAGGTTTATCACAACGCCGAGTTTTCGGAAACGGTGATGAAAGCGCTTGAAGCTTAGTCAAATAAGACAGGGGGCGGCAACGCCCCTCTTGTTTTTTAAAGTATAAAAGATTATTGAATTTGCGGAAAACAATATGCGAATTTTAGGTTTGGATCCGAGCCTTTCTTCCACCGGCTGGGGGATCATTGAAGTGGAAAGCAACCGGATGCGGTATGTGGCCGACGGTTTTATTAAGACCGACGCCAAGATGAGCATTGCCGACCGGCTGGCAGTCATTCACAATACTCTCAACGAAGTGCTGGCGCTTTATCGTCCCGATGAAGCGGCCATTGAACAAGTGTTTTTGAACGATAACCCGACGTCGACAATTAAGCTTGGGATGGCGAGGGGAGTTGTGATTTTGGCGCCGTCGCTGTTTGGAATCACGGTGACCGAATATGAACCGAACAAGATTAAAAAAGCCGTGGTCGGGGTTGGAAAAGCCGCTAAAAATCAGGTGGAAACGATGGTTAAGATCTTATTGCCGGGCTGTCGTCCGAAGAATAACGATTCGTCCGATGCGTTGGCCATTGCCATTTGCCATTTTAACAACAGAGGAATGAAAAATATCATTTCGGAAATGAATACTCACAAATAAGAACGAAAAAACGGATGGTATAGGCCAAGAATGCAAGCAGCGAAGGCGAGGGTTTTGAGAGAAGGACAAAAAACAAGAGCGTTTGGTCTTTCGGAAGGGCTGTTTTGCGTGGAGAGTGAAAGCGGAAATTTTAGAAAGAGCGAAGAGCGCGGCGTGTCTGTTGGGGCAAGCAGGCGGAACACAAGAGAGACGGAGTAATGATCTTATGTTGTGTTGTCGGTATAAAATGAAAGCAGCGCATTTTAAATGAGGGCCAACGGTTTTGGAAAGCGGTTGATACCGGAGCGTTGTTCGTATGCAACGGCATGGCAGGTTGCGAAACGTTAGACTCGGTTGTCGAGAGCAAGATGCAAGTATTGACGAGACAGAATTTCTGTTCATGCGGGAATTTGTCGGCAAGTAAACGGTCAGAGACGGCTGTTCATATGAAAAAAGACAGAAAAATTGCCGCAGCGTTAATCGTTGCGGCAATTAAGGAAGCAGAAATTTACCAATTTAAGGTGGTAAGCTTTCGCTGTTGTTTCTTTCGGCAAGATAATCAACCGAAAGGGGTTGAATATAAAATATTCAAGAAAGCCATTCATACATGAAAATCACACGATTAAATCGAGTTTTTTCCATAACGGCGGCAGCAGTTTGAAACTTTCTTTCCATAGTTCGACACTGATTCCGTTGAAAAAGTAGTCTACCGATACGCCCATCAGCTGTGCCGTATACCAGAGCCGGCTGGCGGAGATGCGGTTGAGGCCTTTTTCGTATTTTTGGATTTGTTGAAAAGTGATTCCCAGTAAAGACGCCAGCTGGGTTTGACTCCAGCCTTTGGAAGTTCGAAGGTCGTGTATACGTCTGCCAACGTAAATATCTATCGGGTTGGCCGAACCATCGTGTTTTTTACTGCGAAAATTTTTAGTTTGCCCAGTCATTTAATATCCTTATGTAAAATATTTCAAAATAAAATCACCTGAAATAAAAAGGTGGTCGGGGAGTTCAACAACCATATCAAACATGATCCCTTAAGTCTTTAAAATCCCGATAGGCTGATTTCTGAACATACACTTAAGGCTCCCCGACTATGCGGGGATATATTTCTGCCGTAATCCGGCGGATTGTCGGTGCTATATCTTACACCGGTTTGAAACGAGCTGCTGAAGGCCCGGTATCACTCAGATACTTACGGGTAACGAAAATATTCCGTGTACCGCGAAATAATCTAAACTAAAAGTTTTAATTGTGCAATAAAAAATTGTATTTTTGGATTTCTTCACCTGTCCTTGAAGCGTAAAAAAGACGGCAGGCATGAGGGGGCGTAAGTATGGGGGGAAGGGGAAAACATCGGGGTGAGGAAAATGGGGAAGGATATGAAAAAAATTGAGGCATGGAAAGGGGATGGAGGTATGAGAAAGCGAGATAGCAGAAGCGGAAGAAAAGGTGGCAGGGAAAAGTTGGTGCGGAAAAGGAAGGAGAAAGGAAGTTGGGGTGAGAAAGCGAGGAGAGAAAAAGGGGAAGGGATGGAAAAAGGCGGGGTGGAAAAAGTATGGCAAAATTGAAGTGCGGAAAAGAAAGTGGGAAAAGTGTACGTGGGAGTGAAGGTACTGTGAAGTTGAGATCATAAAAAAGGAGAGAACATGAAAAGTTGAAGCAGAAAAAGTGAGAAGGTTGAAAGAAGCAGGAGTGGATGGGGAAAAGGTAAAAAAAGGAAAATGGGAAAAGATGGAGAACCAGGGAGAGAGGAAAGGGATAAAAGTTGAAATAACAATAGTAGAGAGGGAAAAAGCGGAAATGTGCAAAAAGGGAAAGGAGGTGCAGAACGGAGTGGAAAATTGAGGTACGGAAAGGGAAGAAGTAGGGGAAGAAAAGCTAAACTGAGGAAGAAAGGAGAGAGCATGAGAAAGTAGGGTGGCAGAGGGGAAAAAAGGAAGGGTGGGAAAAGTGGATGTGGGAGTGAAGAGGAGGGGGGGAAAAGCAGGCGTGAGAGAAGAAAAAACACGGAAAAAGTGGCGTGTATTTCGTAAGTGTGCACAAAGTTATAAGCGTCGGCAATTAGTTATTTCGCGAAGGTGAAAAGGATTGTCGGCATAGTAAAATTCCTATAACCTCATCTTTATAATTGGTGATGAGGAAAACAGATGACAGCAGAGTTTAAAGTTGTAAGCGTCGGCAATTAGTTATTTCGCGAAGGTGAAAAGGATTGCGGGCATAGTAAAATTCCTATGTTCTTAAAATGTAAAAAAGGATTGCGGGCATAGTAAAATTCCTATAATCTCATTTTCATAATTGGTAATGAGGAAAACAGATGATAGCAAAATTGCGCGGTATTGCGGATACGATCGGAGAAGACAACGTCATTATTGATGTGAACGGGGTCGGGTATCTGGTTTTTGCATCCAACCGCACCCTTTCTAAGTTGGTGCGAGGCGGAGAAGTTTGTTTATGGATCGAAACCGTGGTGCGGGAAGACAGCATCAGTCTGTACGGATTTGCAGATCAGATGGAAAGAGAGTGGTTTTTGATGTTGACCAAAGTACAGGGCGTGGGCGCTCGGGTATGTCTCAGCATTTTGTCGGTTCTGTCTCCTGCTCAACTGGCGCAGGCGGTGGCGGCTCAGGACAAGGCTTCGTTTACCCGTGCAAGCGGGGTCGGGCCTAAATTGGCAGCGCGGATTGTCAGCGAATTGAAGGGTAAGACAGTCGGGTTGCCGCAAAGTGCCGATACGGCGGAACCGGCTGCCGTAATTGCTGCCGACGGCAGTACGTCTCAGGTAACAGCGGCGGAGGATAATGCCCGGAATGCGGAAGATGCCATTTCGGCGTTGGTTAATCTCGGTTATCAGCGGTTGGAAGCGTATCATGCGGTACATCTGGCTGCCGGCAGCCGGCCCGATGCCGATGTCGGTCAGTTGATTAAGCTGGCACTTAAAGAATTTGCCAACAAGGAAGTGTAATTGATGGAAGAAAGAATTGTAACACCGCATCAGCTGCCGGAGGATGAAACGGCAACGGCAGGGGCGCCGGTAAATCTTCGTCCGTCGGCATTGTCGGAATTTGTCGGCCAACGTCAGGTATGCGAAAATCTTAAAATTTTTATCGAAGCGGCGAAAATGCGCCGGGAAGCGTTGGATCATGTTCTGTTGTTCGGACCTCCCGGACTGGGAAAGACCACTCTGGCCTCAATTATTGCCAAAGAACTTGATGTTAATTTTAAGGCGACTTCGGCGCCGATGATTTCTAAATCGGGTGATTTGGCGGCGATTTTGACTAATCTCGAAGCCAATGACGTTTTGTTTATTGATGAAATTCATCGTCTGAATCCGGCGATTGAAGAAGTATTGTATTCGGCAATGGAAGATTTTCAGTTGGATTTGATAATCGGTGAAGGACCGTCGGCACGGTCGGTCAAAATCGATTTGCAACCGTTTACGCTGGTGGGGGCGACGACCCGTTCGGGGCTTTTGTCGACACCGTTGCGCGAACGGTTCGGGATTCCGCTGCGGTTGGAATTTTATTCGCCGGAAGATTTGGAAAAGATCGTTTTGCGCGGGGCCCGTTTGTTGAATGTGCCGATGTCGGCCGCCGGCGCTCATGAGATTGCCCGCCGTTCGCGCGGAACGCCCCGGGTGGCGGGGAGACTGCTGCGCCGGGTACGGGATTTCGGCGCGATGGCCGCGGCGGGAAGTATTGACGCCGCCATTGCCGACAGTGCGTTATGTCGGCTGAATGTGGATAAATTCGGACTGGATGCGTTTGATAAGCGTTATTTGAACTGTATTGCCCGTAATTACGGCGGCGGTCCGGTCGGCGCCGATACGCTGGCGGCGGCGTTGTCGGAAGAGAGAGACACCATTGAGGAAGTGGTAGAACCGTTTTTGCTTAAACTCGGTTTTTTGCAGCGGACGCCGCGCGGCCGTGTCATCACCGATATCGGCTGCGAATATTTGGGAGTGCCGAAAATGCAGAAAAACGTGCGTTTGTATAATGAGCAGGACGATTTGTTTGAAACACAACCGGAATAGCAGGAGAAGTTGAGAATGACGGAAGTAAAAGCGCCGCAAGGTTTGTTTGAGGAAAATAAATTTTATTTTCCGGTACGGATCTATTATGAAGACACCGATGCCGGCGGCATTGTATATTATGCCAACTATCTCAAATTTGCCGAGCGGGCACGAACCGAGTTTTTGCGGGCTCTGGGCGAAGGGAAAGTTGATGAGCCGACCCGGGAAAAAAAAGGATTTATTGTTCGGCGGGCGGCTGCGGAATATTTGAAGTCGGCGCATTTGGGAGACCTTTTGTCGGTGAGTTGTGAAGTAACGCAAGTGAAAGGGGCGGCGGTGGAAATTCGGCAGGAAATCTGCCGCGGCGAAGAGTTGTTGACGGAAATTGCCGTGACGGCGGTCTATTTTGATTTTGAGCGGATGCGTCCGACCCGGATCCCTGCCGACATGCTGCAAAAAGATCGGCTTTCGGAACCAGCGGCGACCGAGGCCGTTGATTAAAAACTGAACCATATTGACAAATTGAGAAAAAATGACATACTAAATTTGTTGTTAAGTATTTTAGAAAATTATTAATTTAAAACTCATAGAAATGATCAAAATTAACATTAGCGGTTTGGAAAAAGCTGTGGTTGTCAAAGCTTTGTATGACAATTCGATCCCGTTCCGGATGGGTATAATCCAACATGTTCCGGGGCGGATGTCGGCAGAAGAAGCGTCCTTTTGGGCACAACGTGAATTTTTGGATTATATTCACGGGCGTTACATGAAAGCCTTTTTCGGCGAAGAGGGCTTTGTCATCATTGACGAAGAATATAACAAATTGGCCGAATACTACGAAAGCGACGAAGGAAAAATGTTTCGTGATGTAGGTATTCTGACCCATCGCCCGTTGCCCGCCGAAGACGTGATTGCCAAACTGCGCGATCAGATCTGATCCTGACAAGCGGTTACCGGCCGGTTTTTTAGTTGAAAAAAACGGCGGCGGCCGTGTTAGCGGATTAAATAAAAAGCTCTGTTCTTAAGGAACAGAGCTTTTTTGTCAGGTAAGAAAAAAACGTTTTCGGTTGAGCATTTCAGGACGCTGTCGGCGGCGTAGTTCGATCCTTGCGTTTTTTGTACCGTTGCCGATGCAGAAAACATGATGACAGGCAGCCGAGGGTGGCTGAAATTAACCAACAAACCAAATAAATGCCCCATGTTTCGGGAATGGTTTCCGAGTAGGCCAACGTAGCCGGAGCAAAATGGCGGTGGGAAGCAAAAAAGAGGTTTTGGTAACGATAGATGAAAATTTGCCGGTTGAGCTGTAACGGGCAGCCGGTGCAAATGTCATCGGTTTGATACAAAACTGCCGTTTGGCTGCCGGTTTGAACGATTTTGCCGCTGACGGCGGCGAGAACGCCTTCCCCGGCAAAGCTGACGCGTTGTTCCGGGAGGCTGGCAAAAACGATTATCAGAATCGGTACAAAGCCCAAAAACCACTTGAAATCACTCTTACGGAAAAAGTAGATCATACAACCGACGATAAAAGCGGCGAGAGCCGTCCATCCGCAACGACCGGCAATTTCGGAAGCGGAATAGCTGCTTGAACGCAGAAAACTTCGGATGGCGCGGGCGTCGTCAATGTTGATTTGACTGGCGACCAAGCCGTCTTTACAGTGATAGATGTAAACCTGACAGCTGTCTGAAAGAAGATTACGGCAGATCAGGCTGTTTGTCGGAACAAACAGATCTGCGGTTGACGCAAGGATATAAGCGGTTGCCGTATCGTTGCGGATCAGGGTAATGTTCTTGTCGGTTGTAACGCTGCAGGTTGGGGCCGAATCAATCAATTCACATGGGGTGTCTATTTTGCCGCAGGCAAAAAGCAAGGCGGACAAACAGACGGCGGACAGGTAAAACAAGAGTTTTTTCATGCATGTCAATTTAATAGTGTTAATAATTTTAAATCGGCTGCATTATAATCCGATCCTGCGGACAGTCAATTTTTTTTATAAAAAAAGAAAGGGGTTAATTGATTGTTTATGATTTTGTGTTATTTTCCTGCCAAAAGGTAGGCGCTTTTGCCGGGCGCCTGAATTTAATTGTTGAAATGAGGTAGAAAATGGATACGCAGAATTTAGCAGACGCAGCCAGTCCGATGTCGATGTGGGACATGGTATGGAGCTCGGACACCGTAACCAAGGTTGTTATGATCGGACTGATCGCGGCTTCGGTTTGGTCGTGGGCGATTATCATCGAAAAAGTGAGAGCTTTGCGTGAAGTTAAGCAGCGTTCGCGCAGTTTTGAATCCAAGTTTTGGTCGGGCGGCTCGCTTGACCGTTTATACGACAGTATCGGCAATCGTCCGTCGGATCCGATGTCGGCGATGTTTGTTGCCGCAATGCGGGAATGGAAAAGAACGAATATTTTGAAATCGAAAACCGATCGCGGGTTGCGCGGCGTTTCGCTGCAGCAGCGGATTGAAAAGGCGATGACGGTTTCGATGGACAAGGAACTGGACGAGTTGGACACCCGGATGGGATTTTTGGCTTCGACCGGATCGGTCGCGCCGTTGGTTGGTCTGTTTGGGACCGTTTGGGGAATTATCAACAGTTTTAACGCGATTGCGGTAACGCAGAGCAATTCGTTGTCGGCGATTGCGCCCGGTATTGCCGAGGCGTTGTTTACAACTGCTTTCGGGTTGATTGCCGCTATTCCGGCGGTGGTGGCTTATAACAAGATTTCTTCGGATATTGATCGTTATGCCAACCGGTTGGAGAATTTTATGGCTGAATTTTCGAGCATTTTGTCGCGGGAAATTGACGATACGGCGATTAAGGCAGATATGGCAGGTGAATAATGGTATATTTTGTTTCGTCCGATCATAAACGGGCCCGGTGTTCCAAACGTCGCAATGCCGAGATTAACATTACCAACCTGATGGATGTGATGATGGTGCTGCTGGTGGTGTTTATGGTGGCGGCGCCGCTGATGACTTCGGGGATTGCGCTGAATTTGCCCAAAGTGGGCGGGCGCAATTTGACCGGAAAAGAAACTTCGTTGAATATCAGTGTGGACAGTGAAGGCTATTATTATATCGGTACGGAAGAGATTCCGGCCGACAGAATTGTGGCCAAAGTAACGGCGGTGCGGGAGGCAAATCCGGAAATCAACGTCGTTATTTCCGGCGATACCGACGCTCAGTACGGGCGGGTGATCGGGTTGATGGCGATGCTTAAAAACGCCGGATTTGAAAAAGTGGGATTGAAAACCGATCCCGAACCTCAGCGGACGGTAAAGAAGAAATAGAAAATGAAATCGGCTCTGTATAAATCTCTTGCACTCCATGCCGCGGTAATTCTGCTTTTTGCGGTTGATTTGCCGTTGTTTTGGCGTCGGGATATGGTGTTGGATCAGGTGCCGATTATGGTGGATTTGGAACAGGTGAAAATTTCGGAAATGACGAATTTGCCCGCCAAAGCCAAATTTGCCGATGAAGACAAACCGGCGAAGGCCAAAAACGTGCCGCCGGTGCCGCAGCCGAAACCGGAGCCCAAACCGCAACCGGAAGCGGAAAAAAAGCTGACCGAAACGCCGAAAGAAGAACCGGCGCCCGCCGAAGATGCGCCTTTGCCGCCGAAGCAGGATTTTGTAGTGCCGCCGCAGCCTTCAAAGCCAAAACTGCCGGATAAAAAGCCGGAACCGAAACGGCCGACGCCGCCGCAACCGGCGAAGCCGAAAACAAAACCGCAACCCAAAAAGCCGGAGCCGAAAAAAGCCGATAAACCCAAATTGCCGCAAGTCAGCGCTTTGAAAAACCTGATGGATTCGGTTAATGCGTTGGAAAAGAATTTGGACGAAAGCGACACCACGGCTTCGATTAAGACGGGGACAAAGGTGGCGAACATGGGCATTGAGGGCGGAAAAGCGGGGTCATATTTCTCGGAAATGACAATTTCGGAGACCGATGCGATCGCCGCACGGCTGCGTCAATGCTGGAACCTGGATCCGGGGGCGATGGGTATTGAGGAAATGATCGTTGAAATTTTGGCTTATCTCAACCATGACGGTTCTCTGCGGCAGGTTGAAATTGTGGATAAGTCGCGCTACAATAATGACGCTCATTTCCGTACGGTAGCCGAAAGTGCCAAACGGGCGGTTTATATTTGTGAGCCTTATTATGCCATATTGGCGCAAAAATATGGTGATAAGTATCAGCTATGGGAAACTATGCGCTTGCGTTTTAATCCGATTAATCATACTGTATACTGAACAAAAGGATAGTGATTATGGCCGATATTAAGGTAATCCCGTTGAAAGAACTGTTTCGGGAAAGTTTTTCTTATATGTGTGAAAATTGCCGCAACATAGCGTTGTTTTCGGTTGTGCATATGCTGTTTTTGATTGCCGGTTTTGAGATGATTGACGGTTGGCATGACGTGTTCTTTCTGCCCTGGCTGGTCGGGTATTATCTTTTTTGGTGTTTCTTTTTTCGTTTTTATTTTAAACGCAAGCCTTATCTCGCCACTGTTAAGTTGTTTTACACGCTGGTTCCGTCGACCAAGATGCTGGCCCTCACTTTTTTGGTGGTGACGGCGCTTTTGATGTTGCCGCTGATTCCGCCTTTTTTCGGAATCGGTTCGGAATGGGCAAATGAGTATACTTTGTATTTGAAACGATATATGGAAGATACCCGGGTGGTGGACGGGATTACGGTTGTAATTATGACTTTGACGGCGCCGTTGGTTTTTTATCGCCCGATGATGGCGTGGATCAGTTCGTTGATCGGGCGCAGCGCTTCGATGAAATCCGCCTTTGCAAAAACGCGGGGCAATTATTGGAAAATGGCTTTTTTGCTGGCGACGTTCGAATTGTTGTTTGCCGGCCTGACCTGGGCGGGGCAGCAACTGGGAATCGGAAATTGGCTGTCGATTGCGGTCGGTTCGCCGCTGGTGATTTATCTGAATGTTATTTTTGCCAAAACTTATGACTATTTTTTCTTGGAGATTGACGGATGAAAAAAGTGACAATGAGCGTTTTTTTTGTTGCATTTTGTTTGTTTGATTTGATTTATCTGGCGATGACGGCCGATAGTTTTTATCAGGAATATGTGCTGGATAAATTTGTTTACTGGGGATATCCGCAATGGGGATGGATGTATGCGGACCCTAAAGTTTATTTGTGGTTTAATGTTTTCTATTTGTTGTTTTTGGTTGTATTGCCGGTTGCCGCGGTGTGGTTGTGGCGGCGGCGTTTTCGCAAAACATCGTTGATTTTATCGGTGCTGCCGTTGTTGAGCGCTGCCGTTTTTGCCTATATGCCGAATTATAACTGGAATCGGCAATTTGAAATTTTTGAGGCGGAACGGACGATTGAGAACAGTCGGATTCCGGCCGGAAGATGGTGGGCCTCGGCAGAGCAGATGCAACGCTATGACGATAATTCGGCATGGGAAAAGTTTAAGGGGTATTTTGGACGCGGCGAGTGGCCGGGCGGTTATCCGATTTGGGGGGATTATCGGGTATGGCTGCTGCCGGATTTTGCCACGGATACGCTGGGACGGCGCGGAATGGTTTTTCACGGCGGAAACAAAACAAGTTCGCCGTGGGGAATTGATATGGGGGATGACATTATTGATTTTGCAATCCGGCTGCGTCGCAACGGGGGACCGATGAGTATTGAAGTGAGCTACGGCGATACGGAGTCGGAAAACGGAGCGGAAGCTGAAGTAAAAACAGAAGAATAGATTCTGTTTAAAGTAATTGGCCGATTGATACAAAAAACGTCCTGTTTTCAGGACGTTTTTTTATTGAGTGAAACGAAAGAAATCGGTTTATAAAGGTGTATCAAAAAAAGGATCGTTTTTTTGATACACCTTAAGTGTAGGTTGAAATTTTTTAAAAATCAATTGTAAGTTATTTGAAATCAACAATTTTATTTATTTTCTGCAAAATTTTTTATCAGCGTTCGGCCATAGCAAAAAAACGATCGTTTAAATGCATTTAGATGAGGACTGTGTACAATGACCAAACATACATCTTTGGCAATTGCGTTAACGGTGACTACTTTTTTGAGTACGCCTGCAATTGCCGTTTCTTTAACCCCGACTTTGGAACAAAACAGCGCGTTTTCCTATTCCGAAGGCTCGGAAAACGACTATAACTTCACATTACAGGAAGCGGACGCGGAAGGTAACCTGACCACCAAATATTACAAAATCGACCTGAAACCGGAGACTTTTGCAACTTCAAAGAACATTAGCTGGACCACGGTCGAGGAAGACCAAAAAGACGCTACCGACGTGGTTGCAGTTCAACTGCCGAACAATCAGACAAAGTATTTTAAATATACTTATACCCAACCGGAAGGAAGAACGGTTTATGATACACACCAAGATGCTTTAACCGGCGATATTGATGCTGATTTTGTAGATATTCAATTTGTATCCGATGGAGGACAATATGGGGGTGCAGTTGGTAATGCGGATACAATTGATAAGATTAGCGGTCTTTTTGCCGGTAATTTTATGAAAAGCGAAAGTAATTCAGCCTCGGGTGGTGCTATCCATAATTCTAATTATAATGCCAAAATCAGCAACATCAGTAGTGATTTTATCAATAATCATGTTTATGGTACTTCAGCTTCAGGTGGTGCAATTTATAATTTTTATGGTACCATCAATGGTATTACTGGCCATTTTATCGGAAATTATGTAAACGCAAATAACAATGCCTTTGGCGGCGCAATTGATAATTATGGCACCATTGGTAATATTACTGGCCATTTTATCGGAAATTATGCTGAAACTACAAATAATCAAAGTCAAGGTGGTGCAATTTATAGTGCTTATAATACAAAAATCGGTGACATTACCGGAGATTTTGTCGGCAATTATGCTTCAGGGGCAGCTGCTGAAGGCGGCGCTATTTCCGGATTTTATGGTACCATCGGTAATATTACCGGAGATTTTATCGGCAATTATGTTAAGACTGTTAATGGGAACGGAGATACATATGGAGGTGCCATCTACAACAATAATTCCGTCATCAATACGATTAACGGAAATTTCTTGAATAACTATGCTTTTGTTGTTTCCGGTTCCGGTACTCCGATTCAGGGCGGGGCGATTTATAATAATGGTACAATCGGCGATATCGCCGGAGATTTCATCGGCAATT